>NZ_LMUU01000057.1:0-74123 GCF_009765775.1 Beijerinckia sp. L45 | reverse complement strand
CGAGGCGCTCGCCCACGCGATGCGCGGCGGCAAGGTGCTGCTCGACATGCGTGATCGCACGCCGTGACCCCGCGCGGGCTTTTGATTGCTCCCGGCCGGCCCCGTTCACGGTACGCTCCTCTAAGGCGCCGTCCGATGCGGCCGAACCCGTCGTGACCGGAGGTCTTAGGAGGAGGAACGCCGACTCCGCCGACATCGGCGCGCATGGTGCGATCGGCAACATGCGGTCGGTCGCTCTGGTCTCCGATACTGGAACCATCGATTTCCTCTGCCACCCTAGGCTCGACTCGCCGAGCGTGTTCTGTTCGATCCTCGATCCCGAAGCGGGTGGTTCCTTCGCGCTGGCGCCTTCGGAACGTAAGCGATGGACCTCGCGGCAGATATACATTCCCGACACCAACGTCCTCGTCACACGGTTCATGGACGGCTCGGCCGTGGTGGAGGTGACCGACTATATGCCGATCACCGAGGAGGGACCACGCAGCGCCGTCTTGAGACGTGTCACCTGCGTCCGGGGCTCCGCCGCCATGGCGGCGCGTTGCTCTCCACGGTTCGACTACGGTCGCGACGGCGTGCCGAAGGTGTCGCTCGACGGGGACGCGGCCCTCTTCAGACCCGGGACGCCGACCGCCTCCGGTCCCCTGCGCCTACGCAGCGACATGCCGATGACGAAGGACGGACAGGGTGGCGCGACGGCGACGTTCCGGCTCGAGGAAGGGCAATCCGCCTGCTTCATCCTGGAGTGCGGCATCGAGATGCCGAGCGGCGAGCGAGCCGTCGAGGCGTTCATCGAGGCCTCGTTCAAAGAGACGATCGCGTTCTGGCAGGAATGGTCGGCGCGTTCGTCCTACCGGGGTCGCTGGCGGGAACACGTCTCCAGATCCGCGCTGGTGCTCAAGCTTCTCACCTCCGCGGACCACGGATCGATCGCGGCCGCCGCGACGTTCGGATTGCCGGAACAGCCCGCTGGCGCCCGCAACTGGGATTACCGTTTCTGCTGGATCCGGGACGCCGCCTTCACCACGTTCGCGCTCATGCGCCTGGGCTACGTCGACGAGGCTCGTCGCTTCAACGCGTGGGTTTCCGGACGTGCCGAGCGTAGCGAGGCCGGCGACCTGCAGATCCTCTACAGGCTCGACGGAGGCGAAGGGGCCGACGAGACGGAGCTCTTGCACATGCCGGGCTATGGCGGTGCTCGTCCCGTCCGGATAGGCAACGCGGCCGCGGGCCAGCTCCAGCTCGACATCTACGGAGCCCTCTTCGACAGCGTCTACATCGCCGACCGGCACGGCCTGCCGGTGACCTACGAAGGATGGGAACACCTTTCTCGCGCCCTCGATTGGCTCTGTACCAATTGGGACCGGCCCGACGAGGGCATCTGGGAGATCCGCGGCGAGCGCCGACATTTCCTGTCGTCGCGCCTTATGTGTTGGGTCGCGCTCGACCGCGGGCTGCGGCTCGCGCGCAAGCGTTCACTGCCGGCGGAGAACGCGGCCGAGTGGGAACGCAACCGCGATCTCATCCATCGCGATATCCAACGGAGCTTCTGGAACGACGAGCGCAACGCCTTCGTCCAGTATAAGGGCGGATCGGCGCTCGACGCATCCGTCCTCCTGATGCCGCTCATGAAGTTCATAGCGCCGGGCGATCCGCGATGGCTTTCGACGCTCGCGGCGGTGGAGCGCGAGTTGGTGTCGGATGTCCTCGTCCGGCGATACGAGACCGACGATGACGGGAGCGTAGACGGGCTTGCCGGCGCGGAGGGAGCCTTCACGCCCTGCTGCTTCTGGTTCGTGGAATGCCTTGCCCGGTCCGGCGACGTCCATCGCGCCAGGCTGCATTTCGAGAAGCTCGTCGGTTACGCGAACGGCGTCGGCCTCTTCTCGGAGGAGATCAGCGTAGGTGGCGCCCAGCTGGGCAATACGCCGCAGGCGCTGACCCATCTGGCGCTCATTAGCGCGGCATACACGTTGGACCTCGAACTGGACCGAAGCGGTGCGCCGGCGCGCAGGTGGCGGTCGTATCAGGCTTGATGTGGCGCTTACCTAGATGTGGATCGCCCTTCCCTCGACCGCCATCGCGGCTTCCATGAGCCCTTCCGCGGTGGTCGGATGGGCGTGGCAGGTGCGTGCCATGTCCTCGGAGGATCCGCCGAACTCCATCAGTAGCGTCGCCTCCGCAATGAGATCGCCCGCGTTGACACCGACGATGTGGACGCCGAGCACCTTGTCCGTGGTCGCTTCCGCGAGCACCTTCGCGAAGCCCGCGGTGTGGCGCATCGCCCTTGCGCGGCTGTTGGCCGTGAACGGGAATCTGCCGACCGTGTACGCGATGCCCGCCGCCTTCAGATCTTCCTCGGATCGTCCCACGGCAGCCGCTTCCGGCATGGTGTAGATGATCCTCGGCAGGAAGCCGCGGTTCACGCCTCCGGGCTGGCCGGCGATGATTTCAGCCAGGGCGACACCGTTTTCCTCGGCCTTGTGGGCGAGCATCGGCTCGCCGACGACGTCTCCGATGGCGTAAATTCCCGGCACGCTCGTCCGGAAGCGAGCGTCGACCGCGATGCCTCCCGCGCTCATCGAGACACCCAGATCCTCGAGCCCCAGTCCCTCGCTGTTGGGCCGCCGTCCGATCGCGACAAGCGCGACGTCCGCCGCCAGCTCCCTTGCATCGCCGCCGTCCGCCGGCTGGACGCTGATCGCCGCACCGGCACCCGTGGCGACGATACCGACGGCAGTCGTCCCAAGGCGGAACGTGATTCCCTGCTTTTCCAATAGCCGTTGGAGTTGCCTAGCCGTTTCGCCGTCCATTCCTGGCAGGATGCGGTCCAGGGATTCCACGATCTCGACCTTCGCGCCGAGCCGGTTCCATATCGATCCGAGCTCGACCCCTATCGCGCCCGCGCCGACGACGACGAGCCGTTCCGGCACTTGCAGGAAGTTGAGCGCGCCCTGGGAAGTGACGATGACGCGCCCATCCACATTTACGCCATGCATCGCGGCGGCGATCGAGCCCGTCGCGATGCAGATCGCTTTGGCGTCCAACGTTTGCCGCGAACCGTCGCTCGCGACGATATCGACCTTCCCGGCGTTCGGAACGGAGCCGAGTCCTATGAAGACTACGACCTTGTTCCTCTCAAGTAGGGACCGGACGCCAACGTGGTAGGAAGACGCGGCGTCCGACTGATGCTTCATCATCGCGCCGAGGT
Organism: Beijerinckia sp. L45; assembly: GCF_009765775.1. Lineage (GTDB taxonomy): Bacteria > Pseudomonadota > Alphaproteobacteria > Rhizobiales > Beijerinckiaceae > RH-AL1. The sequence continues at coordinate 70,915 of NZ_LMUU01000057.1, read as the reverse complement.
CGAGTTCGGGAGCGCCGATCCCAATGCCAAGCGCGTCGAAACCATGCCTGGCCTCGTCGAAGCGTTCCGACGCATGAAGCAACGCTTTGGAGGCGATGCAACCGTCGTTCGGGCGGGTGCCCGCACCTGTCGGGTGCTTCTCGACGACCGCGACACTCAGTCCGAGCTGTGCCGCCCGGAGCGCGCAGACCGATCCGCCGGATCCTGTTCCTATGACGACTAGATCGTATGCCACCGTCAGATCCGATCCGAGACGCGGATCGATACGGTGTCAACGGAAGGTCGGCGGCTGCCGCCCGAACCTGACCGGTTCGACGCCGAAGCCGGATCCGCCGTCGGTGACGGCCGGCGCTCGGTGCGGGGCGTCCTGGCCGAGGAGAACAACGCTTCGGCCAAGCCCGCGACCTGTTCAAGCGCCGCCGCATCCTGATCCGCGCGCTCCCCTTGGGCCGCGTTGATCTGGACATGGCCCCTGAGACTTCCACCATTGAACGACAGCGAGAAGGGATACCGTCCGAGCCGTCCGCGCTTCACCACGAAATGGGGACTTTGTTCGAACTGCTTCATGGTCTCGGATCCTCTCCGCCCAAACATCTACGCGCGACGATGGGAGGCTCCGCGTGGTCATTGACGCCGACGGGGAACCGCCTTTCGATATCGAACAAGACGAGCGGCCTTTCTGGATTGGACGTAGAGGATAACGGGATCGGATGTGGGTGCATGGCGTAAACGGTCGGCATTGGGACGATCCGATCCAATTCCCCCGCGACGCAACCCTCGTCTGCATGGCGCGCCAGAACCCCTGATGCCCGGCGGGCAGGTCTGCTCTTTTTCCGGCGGGATGTGCATGCTCGCCCGTCGCGGGCAGCACGATCGTCCAAGCGTGCCGCCCAATGAGCCGTTACAATCAGCTTTCGATTGCGACGAGACGGAACGGGGGCCACGCATGGTTCTAGGGACCGCGCGAAGGGAGCGGAACGAAATGCGTCGGCAGATCGACCGTCCTGGAGGACGTCGCTCCAGACGCTCCGCTCTTGTCGGCCTTGTTGGACAAGCTCGGTCTCGATGGCCTTGATGAGGCGCGGTCGACCTTAAGCGGGAGGGAGACGGACTCGATGCCGAAGGCAAGGACGAAGCGCTTCCCGCGCGGCTCCACAAGGGAACGCATCCTCGCAGCGGCCGAAGGCCTGTTCGCCGAGGCTGGCTTGGACGGAGTGAGCTTTCGCGATCTTGCCGGCTGTGCCGGCGTCAGCCTATCCGCCACCCACTATCATTTCGGTTCGAAGCACGCCTTGCTCGATGAGATCCTAACCCGCGGATCCCATGCCGTGACCGAGGCACGCGCGGCTTCTCTCAAGATGGCGCTCGCCCAGCACGTGCCGTCTCTGGAGGCCGTCATCGAAGCGTTCCTGCGTCCGGCACTCGACGCGACGCGCAGCGAAAGCGGCGAGGCCTTCAATCGGTTGCACGCTCGCCTTGCCGTCGAGCGGGGCCAGGTCACGCGCCAACTCCTCGGCGTTTGCTTCGGCGCGAACGACGAGTTGTTTCTGAAGGCCCTGGCCCAGCTTCTGCCGGACCTGCCGCTCGAGGACCTCCGCTGGCGCTTCCATTTTCTCGTTGGAGCGATGATCCAGGCGACTTCGGACTCCGGTCGGTTTCTGGGTCTGTCGGGCGGCCCTGGTTCGCCGGCTGATACCCCGAGGGCACTGGACGCCTTGGTGAAGGGCTTCGCCGCGCTCTTCCGCGCGCCCTCTGCGGATGGCGAAACAGGTGGTCGCAATGCCTTCTCGGTGCTTGCGAGCCTGTAGGGCTCGCGCGCGACACTACTTCGATCGCGCATACGATGCTGGCCGATAATGGAAGCGCCCTGTGCCGTTGCTTCCACGGGGGCGTGGCCTTGCCGAAAGCCGACAGGAGCAACCCTGGAAACGCTTTTGAGCACGATCGTGCGAACTGGCGCAGGAACGCGCGATACGACCGGGGCCTCGCTCATTAGGTTTGTCCACGAACCGAACGCCGTGGCTTCGTCCATGAACGGGAGGAGGTCGAGCGCCGCCGTTGCGCCGAACGACAAAAGGGACGCGCATCTATGGTAAGGCCACGTCGAAGGGGAGCGGTTGTCCGCGGACGGTCGATCGCCGGGCGGTTGTCGATAGGCCTCGTATGCCTCCTGTTCGCGAATCTGTCGGTCGCGATATCGTTGGCGCAGGCACCGGACGCTCCGCCGACGGTGAGCGTGGCGAAGCCCGTCGTGAAGAACGTCATCGAGCACGACGATTACACTGGCCGCTTCAACGCCATCGATTTCGTGGAGGTCCGTGCTCGCGTGACGGGCTACCTCGACAAGATCAACTTCCGCGACGGCGCGTTCGTCAAGAAGGGGGATCTGCTGTTCGTCATCGACCAGCGGCCCTACCAGGCCCTCTTCGATCAGGCGAAGGCGGCGCAGGCCTCCGCGCAGGCCCGAGTGGCCTTCTCCCAATCCGACCTTGAACGCGCCCAGTCCCTGACGCGGACCGGGAACATAACTGAGCAGACGACCGACCAGCGCCGCCAGACCGCTCAGACAGCCCAGGCGGATCTGGACAATACTACGGCCGCCCTGAAGCAGGCGGCGCTGAACCTGGAGTTCACCGAAGTCCGTGCGCAGGTGTCGGGGAAGATCAGCCAGCGCCTCGTGACCGAGGGGAACATCGTCGTCGCCGACCAGACCCGGCTGACCACCATCGTTTCGCTGGATCCGATCTACTTCTCTTTCACCGTCGACGAGCACTCCTTCCTGAACTACCAGAAGGTCCTCGACATCGGCATGGCCAGCAAGGGTGAGCATAAAGATCCCTCTGTGATGATCGCGCTTACGGGAGAGAACAAGCCGAGCCACCCGGGGACGCTCGACTTTGTCGACAACAACGTCGACAGCGCGACCGGATCGATCCTTCTGCGTGCGACGGTTCGCAACGAGGACAGCCAGATCAAGCCCGGCCTGTTCGGCATCGTAAGCATGCCGGCTTCCGAGCCGTATCGTGGCATCCTCATTCCCGACGAGGCGATAGCGACCAACCAGGACAAGCGTCTCGTCTACGTCGTCTCGGATGACGGCACGGCGAGCGCCCGCGAGATCGTCGTCGGCAGCAAGATCGACGGCTACCGGGTCGTCAGCAGCGGCCTGAAGGGCGACGAGACCATCGTCATCAACGGTCTGACCAGGGTCAGGCCCGGGGCGAAGGTCACACCGCAGAAGAAGGACCTTCCCGCCGCACGATCCTGACCGCGCCCGCGCGTCGAGCGGCGGAGCGGGAAGCCGCCCATCGCGAAGGGGCGTTTCGCCTGTTGTCCGTGCCGGTCAAGAACCGAACCCATCCACGCCCGCGTCCCGCCGGCATCGGAGACCATCGATGCGTTTCGCCCACTTCTTCGTCGACAGGCCGATCTTCGCCTCGGTGACGTCGATCATCCTGCTGATCGTCGGCTACGTGTCGTACCTCTCGCTGCCGGTTTCGCAGTATCCCGACATCGTACCGCCGACCGTTGTGGTGAAGGCCTCCTATCCGGGCGCCAATGCGGCGACGGTCGCAGCCACGGTCGCGACTCCCATCGAGCAGGAGATCAACGGCGTCGACGACATGCTCTACATGTCGTCGCTGTCGACCAACGACGGCAACATGCAGCTGACGGTCACGTTCAAGCTTGGAACGAACCTCGACATCGCCAACGTTCTCGTCCAGAATCGCCTGTCGGTCGCCGAGCCGCGCCTGCCGCCCGACGTCCGCAATCTCGGCGTCACCGTGCGGAAGGCGTCGCCGAACCTGATGATGGTGGTGCACCTGCTGTCGCCCAAGGGCACCTACGACCAGAACTACATCTCGAACTACATCTACCTCAACATCCGCGACCAGCTGCTTCGGCTCGAGGGCGTCGGCGACATCACGATCTTCGGCGGCAACGAGTACGCCTTGCGCGTCTGGGTCGATCCCAACAAGATGGCGGCCTACGGCCTTACGACGAGCGACGTGCTCGCCTCGCTCCAGGAGCAGAACGTCCAGGTCGCCTCCGGGTCCTTGGGGTCGGACCCCGTCCCGCCGGGGACGGAGTTCCAGATCGCCGTGCAGACCCAGGGTCGACTGAAGGATGTCAAGGAGTTCAGGAACGTCATCGTCAAGGCCTCGGACGGCCGGCTCGTACGCATCGACAACATCGCCCGGGTCGAGCTCGGCCAGAAGGACTACGTCACCGAGTCCTTCCTCAACGACAAGTCGGCGATCGGCATCGGCATCTACCAGCGGCCCGGCACGAACTCCCTCAAGACGAACGACGACGTCCACGCGCTGATGGAGAAGTTGAAGGCCGACTTCCCCGCCGACGTCGAATACGACGTCGCCTACAACCCGACGGAGTTCGTCGCCGAGTCGGTCAGCGAGGTCTACAAGACGCTATTCGAGGCGCTTGTGATCGTCGTCATCGTCGTGATCGTGTTCCTGCAGAGCCTCCGTACGGCGATCATCCCCGTGATAGCGATCCCGGTCTCGTTGATCGGGACGCTCGCGGTGCTGAAGCTTCTTGGCTTCTCCCTGAACAACCTCACGCTGTTTGGACTGGTGCTCGCCATCGGCATCGTCGTCGACGACGCCATCGTCGTGGTCGAGAACGTCGAGCGCAACATCGCCAACGGCATGACGCCTGCCGAGGCGGCCCACACGACGATGGACGAGGTCGGGGGCGCGCTTGTGGCGATCGCGCTCGTCCTGTCGGCGGTGTTCATCCCGACGGCCTTCATCCCGGGCATCTCGGGACAGTTCTACCGGCAGTTCGCATTGACGATCGCCGCCTCGACGGTGATCTCGCTCTTCAATTCGTTGACGCTATCGCCAGCGCTCTGCAAGCTGCTGCTCAAGCCGCACGCGGAGCATCACGGCAAGCGCTTCTTCCTCGCGCGCGGTTTCGAATGGGCCGCGAACACGTTCAACCGCGGCTTCGACGCGATGTCGAATGGTTATGCGCGCGCCATCGGTGTGCTGACCGGCGGCATGGTCGGACTTGGCGCGATGCTATTGTTCTACGTCGCCATCATCGCCGGCGTGGTGCATCTGGTGAACACCACCCCCACCGGCTTCATACCGCTCCAGGACCAGGGCTACCTGATCACCGTGATCCAGCTTCCGCCGGGATCCTCGCTACAACGCACGACGGCCGTCGTCCACGAGGCCCAGCGGCGGGCCGAGCAGGTCGAGGGCGTGCGCAACGCCGTCATCATATCGGGCTTCGACGCGGCCACCTTCACCAACGCTACCAACAGCGCGGTGATGTTCCTCGGTCTGAAACCCTTCGAGGAGCGCGTTAAGACCGGACGCACCGGCGCCGTCATTCTCGCCGACGTGATGAAGGTGACGCGACCCATCGAGGAGGCGACGATCCTCCTGCTGCCGCCGCCGCCCGTCCAGGGTCTCGGCAACGGTGGCGGCTACAAGATGCAGGTCCAGAGCCTGCAGAGCTCCGACATGGGACCGCTTCTCGAAGCCTCCGGCAACCTCATCGGGGACGCCAACAAGGACAGCGCGCTCGCCCGCGTCTTCACGACGTTCGGCAACGACACGCCTCAGGTCTTCCTCGATGTCGACCGGACCAAGGCGCGAATGCTGAACGTTCCCCTGGTGGACCTCTTCAACACCCTTCAGGTCAATCTCGGCGGCGCCTACATCAACGACTTCAACCTGCTCGGGCGCATCTATCAGTTGCGTGCGCAGTCGGACGCGCCGTTCCGACTCGAGAAGCAGGACATACGCCGGCTCAAGGTACGTTCCTCGACGGGTGCCCTGGTTCCACTGGGATCCCTAGCGGAAGTCCGCGACATGACCGGCCCGCAGATCGTCCAGCGTTACAACCTGTACTATTCCGTTCCGGTGCAGGGCGACACGAAACCGGGCTTCTCGACGGGACAGGCCCTTGATGCGATGGAGCGCCTCGCCACTAAGGTCCTGCCGCACGGCATGACCTACGCCTGGACCGAGATCGCCTTCCAGGAGCGCGCGGCGGGAAACACCGCCATCTACGTCTTCGCGCTCGGCCTGATCCTGGTCTTCCTCGTGTTGGCTGCGCAATACGAGTCCTGGTCGCTGCCGCTCGCCATCCTGCTCGTCGTGCCGACCGGGGTGCTCGCCGCCCTCGCGGGCGTGCAGTGGCGTGGACAGGACAGCAACATCCTGACGCAGATCGGGCTGATCGTCCTGATCGGGCTAGCCGCGAAGAACGCGATCCTCATCGTGGAGTTCGCGCACCAGATCGAGGGCGAGAAGGACGAAGGACCGGTCGCCGCGGCCGTCGAGGCCTGCCGGCTTCGCCTGCGTCCGATCCTCATGACGGCGTTCGCCTTCATCCTCGGGGTGGTCCCGCTCGCGATCGCGACCGGGCCGGGGGCGGAACTCCGGCAGGCGCTTGGCACGGCCGTGCTCTTCGGAATGATCGGCGCGACGGCCTTCGGGCTCTTCCTGACGCCGGTCTTCTACGTCGTCATCCGTAAGGTCCAGCTGCGCTTTCGTCCCAAGCACGACGTGACGCCGGAAGCGACATCGGCCTGAAGACCGAACCATAACCGCCGGGCGCTTCAACGATCGAGCGTCAGGCGATCCATCGAGGTTTCCGTCCATGCCGAGGGCCAATGTCCGGGAGAAGATCGTCGAGGCGGCGTTGCGGCTGTTCCACGAGCGCGGCTACAACGCATCGGGCATCCAGGACATCGTCTCGCGCGCCGGTGTCCCGAAGGGATCCTTCTACAACCACTTCGCCAGCAAGGAGGCGCTCGGGCTGGAGGCTATCACCCGCGATTGGGACGAAGACGATCTGGAAGTCCTGCGCGAGGAGGGGACGCCGCCTCTGATTCGCGTCCGTCGCCATTTCGAACTTATGGCGGGGCGGTTCTTCGCCAGCGGGTTTTCCCGGGGCTGCCTGCTCGGCGACTTCGGCGCCGAGCTTGCCAACACCAACCCCGCAATCCGCGCGAAGCTTTCCCTCACGCTGCATGCCTGGACTGACGCGGTCTCCGAGGCGCTGCGCGAGGCGCGCGCCGCCGGTGATCTGCGGGCGGACGAGGACGTCGAGCTGCTTGCCCGCTTCCTGCTGGACGCGTGGGGAGGATGCGTATCACGCGGCCGCGTAACAAGGGACCGCTCCGCGATCGATGATTTTTTCAAAATGTCGTTCGCCGTCGTGATCCGGACGCCGGTACGTGCCGGAGATCGCACCGAGTTGGTTCGGTAGTCGTGCCGACTCAGCCGGTCGGCTCTCGGCTCGGAATGCGCTGCCGTCTGCGCTACCCTGAGCGACCGTCGACGCCTGGAAAAGGAACCGTCCAATGGCTTTGAAACACCCGAAGTATGTCGCGGCCGTCGTGCAGGCGGCACCCGAATTCCTCGACGTCGACGCGACCGTCGAAAAGACGATCGCGCTCATCGAGGAGGCGGCGAGGCAGGGCGCGAGCATCGTCGCCTTTCCAGAGGACTGGATCCCGGGATACCCCTGGCATGTATGGTTGGACACGCCCGCTGCCAACTTCCAGCGCGGGTTCGTCGGCCGTTACTTCGACAATGCACTTTCCTACGACGACGCCAACGCGGCGAAGATCGCCGCGGCCGCGCGAGACGGCAGGATCTGCGTGTCCCTGGGAATCGCCGAGCGATCCGGCGGTAGCCTCTACATCGGCAATTGGATCATCGATGCGGAGGGCCGCACCCTGGTGCGGCGGCGCAAGCTCAAGCCGACCCACATGGAGCGGACGGTCTTCGGCGAAGGCGATGGGAGCGATCTCGTGGTGCGCGATACCCCTCTCGGGCGGATCGGCGTCCTGGCCTGCTGGGAGCATCTGCAGCCGCTGACCAAGTACGCGATGTACGCTCAGAACGAACAGGTCCACATCGCCGCGTGGCCGGGTTTCTCGCTTTACAAGGGCGTTGCCTACTCGCTCGGCGCGGAGGTCAGTCTGGCGGCCACGCAGACCTACGCGCTGGAGGGCGGCTGCTTCGTGCTCGCGCCTTCGGCCGTGACCTCGCAGGCCATGGTGGATCTGATGTGCGACACCGACGAGAAGCGTCGCCTGCTCGAGGTCGGCGGCGGTTTTTCGATGATCTACGGGCCCGACGGGTCGCCACTTGTCGAACGCAAGCCCGAGACGTGGGAAGGCGTGATCTGCCAGGAGATCGACCTCGCGAAGATCTCGCTGGCGAAGGCGGCCGCCGATCCGGCTGGCCACTATGCTCGAGCCGACGTGACGCGATTGCTCATCAACAGGCGGCCCAACGTCCGCGTTCAGGAATTCGGACTGCCTTTCGAAGCGTCGTCGCATCCTAACGCGACGGATGATCCCGCCGCTCCGGAGGACGCTGCCATTGGTTCGTCCTAGCGATCGCAAGCACCGGCGACGTATCGCGATCGCTTGCATCGCCATCCGACGAAGGCTCACGGAATAGCGCGGCGAAGCTCGGCACCGAGGCTTGCAGAGTGATCGTCAAAGGCTTGAACAGGGACCGGCATCCGCGGAAGGGCTCGCCTACGATCCGTCCTGGACGTCCCGGAGCCACGATGCGTGGACCGACGTCACGCATCCCGATAGTGCCCCGCCGCAGCGCCGATTGGTGGAGATGGCCCCGCGACCGCCTGAGCGGATCGGGCGGAACCCCAACGCGCAACGGCATCGGCGCCCTTTTGAGCTGCAGTCGCGCGGCTTTGCTCGAGGGTGATCGGAAGCTCGGGCCGCGGCAGGACGGTTCCGGCAGGAATCGACCGATGGCGGTCGAAACGTAAAAGCCGTGTGCGCCCACGAAGCGTAGCTTGCGCGACGACCGCACCACGCGAACCTCAAGATGGGACCACGCGAATGATCGGATCGTTTCGAGCCACCGCCTGCGCCTGCATCGTTGTCCTCGTCGGGTTGGCGCCGGCGTTGGCGTCGGACAAGCCCTTCAGTTCCTTCGAAGGTTCTTGGTCCGGATCGGGGGCCGTGAGGACTGCGGACGGGGCGTCCGAGCGCTTACGCTGCCGCGCCGCCTACCGGGTCTCGGGCGACGGCGCGCAGATGAGGCAGGATCTCGTCTGCGCCAGCGACAGCTACAAGTTCGAGATCTCGAGCGACGTGACATCGACCGGCGGGGTTCTGGGTGGGACCTGGTCGGAGCGGACCCGAGGCGTCAGCGGACATGTCGCCGGCCGTACGGGGTCCCGGCGCATCGACGCCAGCGTCGACGGTCTTGGTTTCACGGCGACGATGGTCATCGTTGCCGACAGGAGAACTCAGTCGATAGACATACGACCTACCGGTACCGACGTCACCGGCGTCACGCTCAACATGTCCCGACGCTGAGGCGGCCGGAGCGGCCGAGACCAGCCGCCGCGGCTTTCCCTTCGGCGCGAAGCGCCCCTGGGCTGACGGGCGGGTCAGGAGGCTAATGCGGAGGAGACGTCGGCTGCGGCGGGAACGTCGTTCCGATGGGCCCTACGAACTTGGTGTCCGCCTGGAGCTGGGGACGACGCAATGACCCTGGTGAAGGCAATGGGGTGCCTCTCATGAGCAGCGTTCAGGATGCGGGCGCGGCCAGCGGCGGTCTGTTCACGCTTGCGGGTCTTCCTCTGACTTCCTGGAGCTACGCCTTTCGCATCTGGTTCGCGATGGTGATCGCACTGGGCGCCGCCTTCTGGCTCCAACTCGACAGCCCTTCGTCGGCGGCGATAACCGTGGCCATCCTGGCTCAGCCGCGCCGCGGCCAGGCGTTTCAGAAAGCCGGCTACCGGGTGCTTGCAACGATCGTGGGCGTGGTGGCATCCATCGTCATAACCGCCCTCTTCTCGCAGACGCGGGACCTCTTCCTCCTCGCCACGGCCGCTTGGCTTGCGCTCTGCGTCTACGTGGCGAGCTATTACGACGGGAACCGCGCCTATGGAGCGGTCCTATCGGGCTACACCGTCTCGCTGGTGGCGGTGATCCAGATCGATGCGCCACAGAACGTCTTCATCGCCGGGCTTAGCCGCGGCGCTGCCGTCACCGTTGGCATCGCCGCGATCGCGCTCGTCAACGACGTCTTCGCGGCACCCGACGTGTTCTCCGGACTGCGCGTGAGGCTCGCCGTGGCGCATGGACGCGTGAATGAGATGGTCGATGCGTTGCTGCGCGGCGACGAGCCGGGTCCGGATCGCGCGGCAGATCTTCTGGGAACGATCACCGGCGCGCGCCTCGACATCCAGACGCTGCCGAGCGAACGGGCGGGCGGCGGAGGACAGGCTGCGGCCGCCAGGAGCTCGGCGGTCGCGATGGTCGGCCGCGTCGCGATCGCGCGTTCCTTCTCCGACCTTTCCAGGCTCGTGAGCGAGAACGTCGATCCGCTGCGCGCGCTCGTCTGGAATGACGCCGTCGTTGATCTCGAAGCCGGTCTCGACGCCGAACTCGCGCGCCCGGACCGCGCTCCCGAAGGCATCGCGATCAGGCGCTTCGCGCTCGACCTGGCGGACCTTCGGCGTCTGGCATCGAGGGAACTTGCGAACATGGAGGAGGGGCTCGCGCCAGAGCGCGACGTCCGCCTGCCGATCCATCGGGACAGGCAGACGGCGTGGCGTACCGCGCTCCGCGTCTTCATCACGGTCCTGGCGTCCTCGACGGTTCTCATTCTGTCGAGCTGGCCGACGACCTCTCTTACTCTATCGCTCGTCGGCGTCGTGGCGGCGCTCAGCGCCACGACGCCGAATCCCGGCGCCTTCGCCAAGGGCGCCCTCATCGCGATGCCGGTCTCCGTCGCGGCCGGAGGCATTACGGAATTCCTGATCCTCGACGGCGTCGACTCGTTCCCGCTGCTGGGACTGGCGATGGTGCCGACGATCTTCGCCGCATGCTTCCTGAGCCTCAGTCCAAAAGCTCCCGTCGCCGGCCTGGGCTCGCTTCTGCTCGTCTTCTTCCCGTTCATCCTGTCGCCGGCCAACCCCCAGAGCTACAACCCGCAGACCTACGTCTTGACCGGGCTGCTCGCGTTGCTCGCCGTCTGCGCGCTCTTTGTCGCGCTCTACACGATCCTGCCGACGACCGACAGGGACAGGAGGCGGTGGATGATCGACGAGGCGCGGGGCGATCTCCGCGCGGCCCTCGACGGCACCGCACGGCTGACCCCGACCCAGGCGGCCTACCTGACCGCCGACCGGATCGTGCAGCTGAGCCGACTGCGCGTCGGCTTCGCCTCGGCGAAGCGCTGGAGGCTACGCCACATGCTGCTCCTATCCACTCTGACGATCGTTGCCACGCGTGCCGGCGACGCACTCAACGACCTAGGTATGGCTGGATTCCCGTCCGCACCGATCGCGGCGGCGAGAACGGCACTAGCACGCCTCGACGCCGCCGCCCTGCACGATGCCGCCGCCGCGGTTCTGGGGTCGGCGCCGCTGGAGCCCTGCGTCACCCGAAGCCGCGCCGCCCGTGCGGTGGCCGACCTCTTCTTCCTTTCCGTGACGGCCAAGGCGCAAGCCTCGCAACTGCGGCACACGCGCAGCGGGGTCCCGGCATGACGCACGGCTTCCACGAGCTGGTCGTCGGCGGCGTCCTCTTCGCGCCGTTCGTCACCTATGCGATCGGCGCGGCCGTCATCTTTCTCCTGGCGCGTCCCGCGCTCCGGATGGCGTCGCTCGAGAAGATCTTCGCGAATCCGCCCCTGGTCGAAGTCTGCCTATACATCGCGATCCTCGCGATTCTCTTCCTGATCTTCTGAGGAGTCCCCGATGGCTGCCCAACGCAGATACTCGCTCGTCCGGCTGGGTCGCTTGACCGCCACGACGGCCCTTCTCGTGGTCGCGGCCGCGGGGGTGGCGCTGATCTGGCAGTATTACGTTACCTCACCATGGACGCGCGACGGGCGCGTGCGGGTGCTCGTCGCCAACGTGGCGCCGCAGGTCTCGGGCCAGATCGTCGAGCTCGACGTCTCGGACAACCAGATCGTCCACAAGGGCGACGTGCTCTACGTGATCGACACCTTCGATTACCAGGTTGCGCTCGATGCGGCGAAGACGCAGGTCAAGATGCGCGCGGCCGATCTGCAGGTGAAGCGTATCCAGGCCGAGCGCCGCCAGAGCCTTTCGAGCCTTTCCACGTCGGTCGAGGAGAAGCAGCAGTTCCTCGGGACCGCGACACAGGCGGAAGCGCAGTTCGCGAACGCCCAGGTGCAGCTCGCGCAGGCGGAGGTCAACATGAAGCGGACCAAGGTCCGCAGCCCCGTCGAGGGCTACGTCACCAACCTCCTCCTCCGAGTGGGCGATTACGCGAGTTCGGGCACTCCGAACGTCGCTGTCATCGACAGCAGTTCGTTCTGGATCGACGGCTATTTCGAGGAGACTAAGATGGGGCGCATCTGCGTGGGCGACGCGGCGAACGCCGAACTGATGGGATACCCGCAGCCGATCGGCGGGCGCGTGGAGAGCGTGACCCGCGGCATCAGCGTGGCCGACGCGACATCCAGCACGCAAGGCCTTCCCAACGTCGATCCGATCTACACCTGGGTGCGATTGGCCCAGCGCGTACCGGTTAGGGTCCGCATCGTCGACGTCCCTAAAGGCGTTCCTCTCGTCAGCGGCATGACGGCGACGGTGCGCATAGCCGACGGGATGGATGTCGATGGTGCGTTGGCCGCGCGCGCCGGGCGTGCCTTGGACGCGATCCTGCAATCCTTCCGCCTGCGCCCGTGGCCCGTCCGCGACTGCGGGCCCGCGCAGGACGTCCTCGGCGTGACGACGAAGCTGCCGATCGACGTCGCGGAGCACCCGCTCTCGCCCGAAGCGATAAATCCCGGACTGGCGCCGGCAATGAACATGGTGCCGCAGCGCTGAACGATCGCGACGCCACGCGCAAACGCCTCCTGCTTCGGGTACGCGGATCGGCAAGACATCGATTGTTACGGGTACACCGCATCCGGGAACGGTGATGCCTCCCATAGCGAATACGGTCTCATGTGGAGAACACAGGATTCACAGAGCGCATCCGACGCCTTCCGGGGTGAAGTCACGGTGCCTGGATGCGACCGGATGGAGGGCTCGTCGGTGTTCGAAGTAGTCGTGCCACCGACTCTTCTCATGGCAATGAGGTGTGGACGCCTTCGAGCAACAGGAACGTCTGTCAGCGTCCTCTTCGGCCATGCATGGAGATCGCCTTGTCTCGACGGACCAAGTCGAATGCTTCCGAAGCGGCAAGCGCTTCACCATAAAGCCGTCCCTGGCCTTGCGTGCAGCCGCGCTGCACGAGGAAGCGCCGCTGGTCGTCGGTCTGGATGCCATCCGCGGCCACGTGCAGTCCAAGGCCGGCACCGAGGCCTAGGAGCGCCTGGACGACGGCGGCGCTGCCGCTGTCGGTCGTCATCGCGTCGACGAAGCTGCGGTCGAGCTTGATCGTGTCGAGCTTCAGGTTCTGCAGATGGTAGAGGCTGGAATAGCCGGTGCCGAAGTTGCTCACCGCAATCCTGATGCCGGCCTGCCGCAAGCCATCGAATAGATTTTTGGCGCCCTGGAGATCCCGAACGATGGCGCTCTCGGTGAATTCGAGTTCCAATCGGTTCGGGGAAAGCCCGACTCGACCGAGCAGACCAAGGACGCGCAAGCCGAAGCCGGGGTCGCCGAGCAGGACCGGCGAGACCTTGAAAACGATCCCGACGTCGCTCGGCCACGATGCTGCCTCGGCGCAAGCGCTGGCAAGCAAGGAGTCCGTCAGCGCTGCGATCAGGCCGGCGTCCTCGGCGATGGGGATGAAACGATCGGCACCGATCGTCTCGAGCTCGGGGTGCTCCCACCGGGCGAGCACCTCGAACGTGCGGACAGCTCCGGTCTCTAGATCGGCGACCGGCTGGTAAGACGCTACGATCGCTCCGGCCTCGATGGCGCTCCGCAGGTCGCGTTCGAGACGGTCGCGCTCACGCACCCCACGATCCATCTCGGGCTCGAAGAAGCGCATCGCCGATTGCCGTTGCTCCTTGGCCCGATACAGCGCGATATCGGCCTTGCGGAGCAGGTCCGCCGCATCGTCGCCGTCCTGCGGCATCAGTGCGATGCCAAGGGCTCCTCCCACGACATGCGGGCGGCCGCCGGCCTGGATCGGCGCGCCGAGCTCTTCGATGATCCGTAGTGCTAGGCCGGTCGCCGCTTCGGGCCCGTCAGCTGCGTCGCGACGACCGCGAACTCGTCGCCACCGAGGCGGGCGACGAGGTCCCCTTGCCGTACCGCCCGGGTCAATCGCGCGGCGACATGGATCAGCACGTCGTCGCCGGTCCCGTGCCCGAAGACGTCGTTGACGCGCTTGAAGCCGTTCAGGTCCAGCATGATGATGCAGTGGCAGGCGTCGGCGCCAGGCATTGCGGCCGCCGCCGCCTTCAGCGCGTCGTCGAACTGCCGGCGATTTGGCAGCCCGGTCAGCGTGTCGTGGAAGGCCAGGGCCCGGATTTCCCGCTCGGCAGCCATGCGCCGAACGCTTTCGCGGCGTTCGCTCAGCAGACGCTGGATCGCCCAGGCGAGGCCGACCGCCAAGACGCCGCACACCAGGAGCAGTTCGTCCCATTCGAGGGCTTCCGGCGCCTGCGTTTCTCCAGGCGCGTCGCTAAAGATGTTGCGAGTGAGGGCGAAATAGAGGACCGCGAGACTAGCCGTCGCGACGGCCGTGAAGTCGATTAATCGGAATTTATGTCGCCGCACGAATGATCCCACGTTCCGCATTACATCCGACCTTGGCGCGCTTCTGCTGGACGATGGCTGCGCAGACCTAATTTTGGCGCTACGAATATAGTTAAATCCCGGGGGATTCTGTTATGTGCTCATAAAAGAGTTTGCATGCCCACCATGCTGCGCTCGGCCTAGAGGATCAACGCATGAAGACGGCGAGATCTTGCGAAACTTGTAGCGGTGCGTTCGCCGGCGCTCGAGGCTCCGGTGCCGGCGGGTTCAATAATTAACGGCGCTTCTCGGGTTGACGTTCGGTCGGATTGATCTTCGGTGCTTCAAGAGAATGCCTGGCTTCAGCTAGCCGGGACGCCCTGTGACCGCAGCGCCGAGAGGATGTCCGTCGAGGCTTGTCGGCAGGTCCATGGCGAAGACCAGAAATGGCGCGTTCGTTCGATCCTCACCTCCGTCATGCTGGGCGAGATATTCGATTTGCGGCGCTGGAATGTACAACCGTCGATTATGGTCGATGAAGAGCGCGTCCGGACTGACAAGCCTATCGTCGGTGACGAGAACCGCCCGCTCGCCCGTAGGCGCCAAGACCAGGATCTGACGGTTCTCGACATCACTGAGCAGAAGATTGCCCAACGTATCGATGCCGGTGCCTCCGATCGTGGGAATCTCGGCGACGGTCTCGATGAGCCCTGCAAGTCGCTCGTCGGTGACGTTCCGATCCCGAAGAGGATCCGTCGGCAGTCGAAGCAGCGGCCCGGTCGGCGCAGATAGATAGATCCAGTCGCCGGCGTCGGTCACTTCGAGCATGTCGCTGTGCACAGTCGGGCGCTCGTCATGGTCATCCGCAAGGACCCTGCCGCCCTTGCCCTTCATCGCTGCCGTCTTCTGTTGCCGGAGCGACGGGTGTCCGGAAAGTCTCCTAATCGTCCGTCCATTTGCGAGGTCATGAACGATTACGCCACCCACTCCGGAATCGGTGACATAGATCACCTCTCCGTGGACACGGAGATCGTTCATCTGGGCTCCCGGCGGCAGGATGTCCGTGCCGAACCGTAAGACGGACAACAACCTTCCTGTGACTGCATCGACTTGGACTAGCTTCTGCGCGCCGGGCGCCGGTGTGTTGCCGGGCGGCGCACCCTGGTCGACAACCCACAGCGTGTCGTCGTCGAAGACATGGACGGAATTGACCATCACGAAAGCGTCTTGGCCCGTTTCGCCGTGGCGCCACTCGTTCCACGGGCCACCTGGGAAGGGTCTTGGTGTTCCGCTCGTGTCGACCTTGGCCAGCGATGGCGTCTCATCGTGTCCCGCGAAGCGCGGCAAGCCGAGGAAGATGCCGCCGCCCCGCGTGACGGTTACGCCATTGCAGAGCCAGGGCGAGCGCGCGGCGATGGACAGGGCACGAGGCTTGGGGCCGGCACCCGCGGATCCAATCGACAGACACGCACCGGAAGCCACAAGGCCACGCAATGCCCCGCGCCGAGAAAGGAACGCCTGCATGAATAAGATCTCCGGCCAACGTCGGATTCGGCCAACGGCCATCGAAATCATCGTAATGGACCATGGGCCCGTTCAGCAGCCCTTGCAGATGCTTCCTTGAATCTTGTCGTCCTGCTTTTGAACGCCACGATCCATTGCGGTCGTACCCCCGCTTTGAGACGCACCTGGATTGGGCACGGTCTCACCAGTGGACGTTATGTTGCCAGTGCGCCGTCCGGCGTTGCCGGTTGAGGGCGCGGCACTCTGCGAAGTCTGCGATATTGCTGCACTCCCGGTCACGAGGACGATCGCGACAGCTGAACAAAGTCGTTTTATCATAAACGTTCTCCTTGGGTCGGGAACGCACCTTTCGAACTAGGGTTGCAGAACGCATACCTGCCCCAACGTTACAGCCGGTCGAGGCTAGCAGATGGACAATCCCCTCATTATCACCACCGTGCTGCTCTGCGCTTCCATGGCGGGACACCGAAGGACGTCAGTCGGCCCTTAAGCCGATGAACAGCAAGGCAAGGAGCTTCGAAGCAGAGGACACGGCCTCGCACCACCGATACGACTTCTCCATCCTTCGTCGCGACGGGGCCTTCGGATCTAAGTCCGAGCCCGTCAGGCTCGACGAATGGGCACTTCGACTCGCATGCGTTCTCGAAGTCCCCGCACCGATTAACGCTGACTCGATCCAAACCACGAGCCTCGCCGCCCGTTGACTGCGGTCGGACGTCGACCTCGTCTGGAACTCGATCGTAGGATCCTCTGATGGACTATGAGATTTGCGAAGCACACGACCTGGCTGACGGCGCGATGCGGACCGTCGAGGTTGGCGGCCACAAGATACTCCTGGTCCGCGATGGCGGACGCTATCATGCGGTGGGCGCCACATGCCCGCATGCAGGCGCGCCTCTGGCCGATGGCGTTCTGCAGGCCGGCGTCGTGAGGTGTCCGTGGCACAAGGCCGCCTTCTCCCTGTCTACGGGCAAGTGCGTCGAGCCCCCGGCAGTCGACGATCTGCCCCGCTTCGCGGTCCGCGTCGTCGATGGCCGCGTGATGCTCACCGTACCCGAACAGTCGGGTCTCGAGCCGATGGCGCATGGGCCCTCCGACGCCCGTTGCATGGTGATCATCGGCGCCGGCGCAGCCGGTGCGATCGCCGCCCAGACCCTGCGCGGCGCCGGCTTTTCGGGGCGCGTCGTGATGGTAGGCCTGGAAGAGGCGCTTCCCTATGACCGAACCGTGCTCAGCAAGTACGCGCTGTCCGGCCGCAAGGGCGGCGAGAAGACACCTTTGCAGGACGAGGCGTTCTACGCTCGGCATCGCATCGAGCGCCGGACGGGCAGGGTGGTTTCCCTCGATACCGAGGCTCGGACGATCACGTTCGAAGACGGCCGCTCTCTTGGCTACGATTCAGCCCTGCTTGCGACCGGCGGGGTGCCCCGACCTTTCGACGTGCCGGGACACGCTCTGTCCGGCGTGCACCTGCTCCGGACGCCCGCGGACGCGGAAGCCATCGTCAAGACGGCGGAAGGCGCGCGACGCGCCGTTGTGGTCGGCGCGGGCTTCATCGGACTTGAGGCCGCAGCCAGCCTTCGGGAACGCGGCCTGGACGTGACCGTCATCGCGCCCCAGACCGCTCCTCTCGAAGACCGGCTTGGTACCGAGATCGGCAACGTCTTCCGTCGTGTGCACGAGCGCGAAGGCATCGTGTTCCAGCTCGGCCAGCAGGTCGAGGCGTTGGAAGGCGAGGACGGCCGGGTGAGCCGTGTGCGGCTTAAGGGCGGCGCCGTCCTGGAGGCCGATCTGGTCCTTGCCGGGCTGGGCGTCACCCCTGCGACCGATCTGTTTCGCGGCGCTCGACGGGAAGACGGCGGACTTGCCGTCGATGCTCATCTCAAAGTCGTCGACGGCCTCTACGCGGCCGGCGACATCGCGGCGTTTCCGCTTTACGGAGATGGACCTCGAACCCGGGTCGAGCACTGGCGCGTCGCCGAGCAGCACGGCCGGATCGCAGCCCTCAACATGATCGGGCAGGCGACGCCGTACGACGCGGTGCCGGTGTTCTGGACCATCGGCTTCCTCAAACGCCTCGACTACGTCGGGCATGCCGCGACATGGGATGATGTCGTCGTCGACGGGGACCTGGAGAAGCCCGAATTCCTCGCCTTCTATGTCGAGGGCGGCACGGTCAAGGCATTGGCTGGATGGGGCCGCGATCAGCAGATGGCCGAGGCTGTCGGCTTCATGGCGCAACGTCAGGATTGGACGGTGCCGGAGCTGCTGCAAGCGCTCACATAACGGTCCGCTCGTTTGATCGGAACTACGCAGGTGATATGTCGATGTTTCATGGCTGCTCGGCGACCGTTCAGGCGGCCTTGAGCTGTTCCAACTGCATGGCCAGAAGGATCCCGAATTGCTCGGCAATGTTGCTAGCCGACCGTACGGTGGGAAGACATAGCCGACGAGATACGATGTCGTTCTGGGCGGGTCGCGCTTTCGGGGCGGGGGACAGGCGCGCAGGATCCTTGCCTCGGCGCGGTACAAGACGCGACCTTCTGAACCTTCTCGGTCGAAGATGCTTTCGCCCATGGCGAAGCTAGAGTTGGTCGAGTCGTGAAGAACTATGCGCCTCCGTCGGATCGGATCCCCGGTTCGGACAAGTCGATCGATTCGAACGTGTTGGCGGGCGGTGGGCGTATGGGCACGGCCATGCGCGACCACGACTGGGACAGCTCTTACCTCGGCAGACCGGAAAACTGGCCGCAGCCCTTGAAGACGCTCGTCGGAATCTTGCTGGCGGCGGACCAGCCGATGTTCGTCGCTTGGGGCGCGGAGCATGTGCTCCTCTACAACGACGGCTACGCCCCGATGCTGGCGGATCGCCATCCGGGCGCCCTCGGCCGCCCGTTCTTCGAGGTCTGGCCCGAGGTCGAAGCGGAGCTCACGCCCCTCTTCGATAGGGTCGCGGGGGGCGAGCCGATCCACATGGCCGACATATCGCTCGAGCTCGATCGCGCGGGCCGGGCGCGGGAGGCGCATTTCGCGTTCAGCTATACGCCGATCCGCGACGAGGCCGGCCAGGTCGCCGGCTTGTTCTGCGCGTGCACGGAGACCACCGACAGGGTCCTGGCCGACCGACAGTCGTTGGCGGCCCGTAACCGCCTCTTCGAGATGACGAGGGACCTCTTCGGCGTCGCGACCTTCGACGGTTACCTGAAGACGATCAATCCCGCCTGGTCGTCCGTGCTCGGGCGCCCCCATGCGGACCTCATCGCACGCCCGTTCTCGGAGATCATCCACCCCGACGACCTCGGCGAGACCAGCGACGTCGTCGCGGTCCTCCTGAGGGGCGAGCCGGTCCACCAGTTCCGGGTTCGCCTTCTCAAGGCCGACGGCACGCCCGTCTCCTTCGCCTGGTCCGCCATCCCCGACGCGGACCCTGAGAGCGGCATCTTCTACACGGTGGGCCGCGACATCACCGAGGAGTTGCGGCGGGAGGAGATGCTAAGGCAGAGCCAGAAGATGGAGGCCGTGGGCCAACTCACGGGCGGTTTGGCCCACGACTTCAACAACCTTCTGACCGGCATGATGGGCAACCTGGAACTGCTGCAGGTGCGCCTCGCTCAGGGCCGTAGCAAGGACGTCGGGCGCTACGTCGACGCGGCCCAGGGGGCGGCGAAGCGGGCCGCCACCCTGACACACCGGCTCCTCGCGTTCTCGCGGCGCCAGACCCTTGAGCCCAAGCCGGTCAACCTCAACCGGCTCGTGGCGGGGATGGAGGAGCTGATCCGGCGGACCGTGGGGCCCGAGATCGCGGTCGAGCCGATGGTCGGGGCCGCCGGGCTGTGGACAACGTTCGCGGACCCGGGCCAGCTCGAGAACGCGCTTCTGAACCTCTGCATCAACGCCCGCGACGCCATGCCGAACGGCGGCAAGATCACCATCGAGACCGGCAACCGCTGGCTCGACGACCGCGGCGCGCGCGACCGCTCGCTGCCGCCAGGCCAGTACGTGTCGCTTTGCGTGTCGGACACGGGCACCGGGATGGCGCCTGAGACCATCGCCAAGGCGTTCGACCCGTTCTTCACCACCAAGCCCATCGGCGTGGGCACCGGCCTCGGCCTGTCGATGATCTACGGGTTCGCCCAGCAGTCGGGCGGGCAGGTGCGGATCTACTCCGAGGTCGGCCATGGCGCCATGGTGTGTATCTACCTTCCCCGCCACCTTGGCGTGGAGGAAGGCCAGGGGTCGGCTTCCGAGGTTGTGGAGATACCGCGCGCGGAGGTCGGTCAGACGGTCTTGGTGGTGGACGACGAGCCGACGGTCCGGGGATTGGTGACAGAGATCCTCGAGGACCTGGGTTACACCGCGCTCGAGGCGCACGATGGCGCCTCGGGGCTCAAGGTCCTGCACTCGGATGTGCGCATCGATCTGCTGGTGACCGACGTCGGGTTGCCTGGAGGGTTGAACGGTCGGCAGGTAGCGGACGCGGCGAGGGCGTCGCGGCCCGATCTCAAAGTGCTGTTCATCACCGGCTATGCCGAGAACGCCGTGCTCAGCCACGGCCATCTCGATCCCGGCATGCACGTCCTGACCAAGCCATTCGCAATGGAAGCGCTCGCCGGTCGGATCAAAGATCTGATCGGCGATTGAGCCGGCAACAGGGCGCAGGCCATCCTACCGAGCGCCCGATCGACCGATCCCGCCTACGCGACGGCGCTCATGACCGCCTCGAAGGCGTTGGTCGCCCGGTCGATCCATGCGGAAGCGATGACGGAGACGATGCCATGAGCGTATCCAGGCCAAGCCTTGTCGGCCTGAACCACATAGCTCTTGAAGTCGAAGACGTCGAAGAGGCGCTTCGCTTCTACGAAAGCGTTTTCGAGTTCGAGTTGCGGGGAAGCCTGAAGGACGATCAGGGGCGCCTGACGATGGCGTTCATCGACATGGGCGACCAGTTCTTGGCGCTGAGCGGCGGCCGTACCCAGCCTCCGGACACCGGTAGGCACTTCGGCCTTGTCGTCGATGATCGCAGCCGGGTGATGGATCTGGCTAAGGCGGCTGGCGCTAAGGTCGCGGCCGGCGACTTCAACTTCCTCGATCCTTGGGGCAACCACATCGAGGTCGTCGCGTACCGCGACGTCCAGTTCTCGAAGCGGGACGAGGTGTTGCGCGCGATGGGCCTGGATCTGGAGAAGAGCGAGGAGGCGCGAAAGCAGCTCCGCGAGAAGATGCGCTCAGGCGAGAAGGATTAAGGATCGGCTTCACGACCTCGCCCATTTGGTTTCCGCGTTAATGTTGGGCACCGCTCAAAGTTGAAAGCAGGGCGGCATCCTCTTCCAGATCAATCCGAAAGGAAGGCCAACGCCACACCGCAGGGCTCCTCGACCTTGAGGGAGAGGAACGCGTCGGCGCGGGTGAGACCGAGGTTGACCGCCGCGATGGGCTTGCCCGCGCTCGCGGCGGCCTGCGCGAACCGGTAGCCGGAATGGACCATGAGCGATGATCCCACGATCAGCATGGCGTCCGCTTGGGCGAGGTGCGCCTTCGCGGCCTCTAACCGGTCGCGCGGCACGCTCTCGCCGAAGAAGACGACATCCGGCTTGAGCACGCCGCCGCAATGGCGACAGGCCGGTACGATGAAGGACAGGACTTCGGGACCTTCCAGGTCGGCGTCGCCGTCCGGCGCGTCGGATGCCTCGAGGCCAACCCAGGACGGATTGAGCCGGTCGAGCTCATCCTGGAATTCTCGGCGTGGCGAGCACCGATCACACCCCATGCAGCGGACCTGGTCGAGCCGGCCATGCAGATCGATAACCTGGGTGCTGCCTGCGGCCTGGTGGAGCCGGTCGACGTTCTGGGTCAGCACGAGCTCGCTCCTACCCGCCGCCTCCAGACGGGCGAGCGCGCGATGGGCGTCGTTCGGTTGGACATGGCTGAAGTGACGCCATCCGATCGCGCTGCGCGCCCAGTAGCGCTGGCGCGCGTCGTGGTTGCGCATGAACGCCTGGTAGGTCATCGGCTGGGCGCGTTTCCAGTTGCCCTCGGCGTCGCGGTAGTCGGGGATGCCAGATTCCGTGCTGCAGCCGGCGCCGGTCAGGACGAACAGGCGCCGATGCCGATCGATGAAGTCGGATAAGCTGGTGAATGACGTCATCTGGCTTTCTAGCGCGGCCGGTCGCACGTCTCCACGACCTCCGCGTCGGCTCGTTGATGCCGATAGGATCCGCCGGGACGACCGCGGAAGGTCCGGCGCTCGGGGTCAAGAGGTATGATCGCCGGGGTGGCGGCCCCGTAGCCTCATCTATGGTCGGCGTTGGGGTGGGCCTCGGCAGGCTTGAGAACCTCGCCCGGCCCTGACAGGATATCGTCGATGGCCTTCTCGAACTAGAGCCTCTTCTCCGGCGGCACCGTGGTCGCGGCGCTTCGGTGGGATGCCGTCGCCTCATGGGTGCCAACCGGCACCTCCTGGGCGCCCGCGTTGCCGACGAACGCACTCACGAGGATCGCTGCCAATAACGTACGCATTGGAATGTCCCTGCTTGCCCCCGGAACACGTGGGGGGCTCCGGCGCCGCTTCAAGATCACCATGCCGTTCGGCGACACATTGACTCATGGCTCCCATTAAGAACAAATAAGGAACATTCAGTCAGCTTGCGACAGGGAACCATGCGTCCGGGTAGATCTCCATGCACGACATCACATCCGTTAGGCCAGTCATCGCCGATCTCCGTGCGCGCATCGAGCGGCTCGACGGCGGACGGGGACGGGACCGCGCGGTGCTGTCGTTCGGCGTCGAGGCGATCGACCGTACGCTTCCGGGCGGCGGCCTCGCGCTCGGCGCGCTCCACGAGGTCGCGTGCGGCGGGAACGGCGCCATCGACGGCGCGGCGGCAGCGCTCTTCGCCGCCGGCATCGCGGCGCGGAGCAGGGGCAAGGTCCTTTGGTGCGTCACCCGGCCCGACCTCTTCGGTCCCGCGCTCGCCCAGGTCGGATTGCAGCCCGGCCGGGTAATCTTCGTCGAGGCCGGCGACGAGAAGACGGTCCTGGCCTGCTTCGAGGAGGGCCTCCGCCACGGCAGCCTCGGCGCCGTCGTTGCCGAGGTCGCCCGGCTCTCGATGACGGCCTCGCGCCGCCTCCAGCTCGCAGCCGAAGGCAGCGGATCGGTCGGCATCGCGATCAGGCGGTGGCGACGGCAGACCGAAGCCGCCGACTTCGGCCAGCCGACCGCTTCCGTCACCCGTTGGCGGGTCTCCGTCCTGCCGTCCACGCCGCTGCCGATACCCGGCGTCGGCCAGGCACGGTGGCTTCTCGAACTGATCCGATGCCGCGCCGGCGAGAGTGCCGACTTCGAGGTGGACGCGTGCGATGCCCAGGGTCGTCTCTCTCTTCCTGCCGACCTGGCCGACCGATCGGGTCAGAAGGACGCTGGCATCCGCCGCGCCGCCTCGTGACGTCCCCCTCGTGCTCGTTGGGCATGATGGCCGCCGACGCGTGGTGACCGCAGTCGACGTCGCCGCACGCCGCTCGGGACTGCGCGTCGGCATGCCGGCCACGAAGGCGCAGGCGCTCGTCGCCGACCTCGTCGTGATGGACGCCGAGCCTCTCGCCGATGCCGATGCGCTTGAGCGCCTCGCCCTTTGGGCCCTCCAACGCTACGCACCGATCGCCGCCGCCGATCCACCGGATGGGCTGGTCATCGACACGAGCGGCGCGGACCATCTCCATGGCGGCGAGGAGGCGATGCTGGCCGGCATGGTCCAGCGGTTCGCGGACGTCGGCATCGCGGCGCGCGCCGCGGTGGCGGATTGCTGGGGCGTCGCGCACGCCACCGTGCGCCATCGCGCGAGCGGCACCACCATCGTTCCGAGCGCGCATGGCGGCGAGGTGATCTTCGATCTCCCGATCGGCGCCCTTCGATTGTCAGCGCCGATGGTCAAGGCGCTACGGGTCCTTGGCTTCGAGCGCATCGGCGACCTTGCGGCTCAGCCTCGGGCGCCGCTGGCGCTACGCTTCGGTCCCGAACTCGGACGCCGCCTCGATCAGGCGATGGGCCGCCTCGCCGAACCGATCGTTCCGGTCCGTACGCCAGATCTCATCGAGGTCAACCGCGCGTTCCCGGAACCCATCGGCGCGCCGGAAACCATCGCGCGCTACGTCGGCAAGCTCGTCGTCGCGCTGTGCGAGGCGCTTGAGGCGAAGGGCCTCGGCGCCAAGCGCCTCGACCTCATGTTCCATCGCGTCGACAATCGCATCGAGGCGGTCCGCGTCGGCACGGCTTTGCCGGTGCGCGACGTGAAACGTCTAACGCGTCTCCTCTGCGAGAAGATCGAAACAGTCAGTCCGGGCTTCGGCATCGAGATCATGACGCTGACGGCGACGCTCGCGGAGCCGCTGTCCGAGAAGCAGGTGGTCTCGTCTCTGGTCGAGGAGCCTGAGGCTGACGTCTCCGGGCTCATCGACATTCTCGCCAACCGCGTCGGCGAGCATAGGCTTTATCGCCTGGCGCCGTTCGCCAGCGATGTTCCCGAACGGTCCGTCCGCCGGGTCGGCCCCATGTCGGCCGACGACGGCGCGGCATGGCCGAACCACTGGCCGCGACCCATCAGGCTATTAGGATCGCCAGAGCCGATCGAGACCGTCGCCTTGTTGCCCGACCAACCACCGGTGACCTTCACCTGGCGCGGCATCCGACGCCGGGTGCGACGCGCCGATGATCCCGAGCGCGTCTTCGGCGAGTGGTGGAAGCGTGATGCGGAGTTGGAAGCGGTGCGGGATTACTTCCGCATCGAGGACGATGCCGGCGAACGCTTCTGGGTCTTTCGCGCTGGCGACGGCGAAGATCCGGCGACCGGGTCCCATCGCTGGTATCTTCACGGCATCTTCGGATGAGCGCCGCGCGTTACGCCGAGCTTCAGGTCACGTCGCACTTCTCGTTCCTGCGCGGCGCAAGCTCCTGCGAGGAGCTGTTCGCCGCTGCAGCGGTGCTCGAAATCCAGGCGCTGGCGGTGGTCGACCGCAACAGCGTCGCCGGCATCGTGCGCGCCCACCAGGCGGCCAAGGAGACCAGCGTCGCGCTGATCGTCGGCTGCCGCCTCGACCTCGACGATGGCACGTCCATTCTGGTCTATCCGATGGACAGGCCGGCCTACGCCCGCCTCTGCCGTCTGCTGTCGCTCGGCAAGAAGCGCGGCGGAAAGGCCAAGTGCCGGCTCGACTGGTCCGACATCGTCGCCTACGCCGACGGCCTTGTCGCGATCCTTGTCCGGACGACGCCGACGAGACCTGCGGCTTCCGCCTACGCCGCCTCCGCGAGACCTTCGGTGATCGCGCCTATCTCGCCCTCACGCTGCGCCGCCGCCCGAACGACCAGCTTCGACTCCGAGCTCTCGCACCTGGCGATGCAGGCCCGCGTGCCGACGGTCGTGACCAACGACGTGCTCTTCCACGTGCCCGCGCGACGCATCCTTCAGGACGTCGTGACCTGCATCCGGCACAACGTCACCATCGACGGCGCCGGGTTCCGGCGCGAGCGGCATGCCGACCGCTACCTCAAGCCGCCCGAGGAGATGCACCGCCTGTTCGCGCGCTATCCCGAAGCCGTGGAGCGGACAATCGAGATCGCGCGGCGCTGCCGCTTCTCGCTCGACGAGCTCGCCTACCAGTACCCGGAGGAGGACACGATCCCAGGCTTGACCCCGCTTCAGGCGCTTGCGAGCCTGACCTGGGAAGGCGCATCGATGCGATATCCCGAAGGTGTGCCCGACAAGGTGCGCGGCGCGCTCGAACACGAACTCCAGTTGATCGAGAAGCTCGATTACGCCCCGTACTTCCTCACCGTGAACGCCATCGTCCGCTTCGCGCGATCGAAGGGCATCCTCTGCCAGGGCCGGGGATCGGCGGCGAACTCCGCCGTCTGCTACGTGCTCGGCGTCACCAGCATCGACCCTGAACGCAACGACCTGCTGTTTGAACGCTTCGTTAGCGAGGAGCGGCGCGAGCCGCCCGACATCGACGTCGACTTCGAGCACGAGCGACGCGAGATCGTCATGCAGTGGGTCTTCGAGACCTACGGCCGCGACCACGCCGCGCTCTGCTCCACCGTCATCCGTTACCGCTCCAAGGGTGCCCTACGCGATGTCGGCAAGGCGCTTGGCCTGACCGAAGACCTGATCAAGATGCTGTCGTCGCAGATCTGGGGCTGGTCGGAGGAGGGGGTCGAGCAGAAGCACGTCGAGGCCTTGAACCTCAACCTCGGCGATCGCCGGCTTCGTCTCGCCCTCGATCTCGCCCGCGAGCTGATGGGCGCGCCTCGCCACCTGTCGCAGCATCCCGGCGGCTTCGTCCTTACTCGCGATCGCCTCGACGAGCTGGTGCCGATCGAACCCGCTGCGATGGTCGATCGCCAGGTGATCGAGTGGGACAAGGACGACATCGACATTTTGCGCTTCATGAAGGTCGATTGCTTGGCGCTCGGCATGCTGTCGTGCATGAAGCGCGGCTTCGATCTCCTCGCCGACCACAAGGGCATCGAGCTCGATCTCGCGACGATCCCGGCCGAGGATCCACGCACCTACGCGATGATCCGCAAGGCCGACACGCTCGGCACCTTCCAGATCGAGTCCCGCGCCCAGATGTCGATGCTGCCGCGCCTGAAGCCCCGGACGTTCTACGACCTCGTCGTGCAGGTCGCGATCGTAAGACCCGGACCGATCCAGGGCGACATGGTGCATCCCTACCTGCGTCGCCGCGAAGGTCTCGAGCCCGTCTACTATCCGACACCGGAGCTGGAGCAGGTGCTCGGCAAGACGCTCGGCGTGCCGCTGTTCCAGGAGCAGGCGATGCGCGTCGCCATCGTCTGCGCCGGCTTCACGCCGGGCGAGGCGGACCAGCTCAGGAAGAGCATGGCGACCTTCAAGTTCACCGGCGGCGTCAGCGCCTTCAAGGCGAAGCTCGTCGACGGCATGGTCGCCAACGGCTACGACGCCGATTATGCGGAGGCGACCTTCCGGCAGCTCGAAGGGTTCGGATCCTACGGCTTTCCGGAGAGCCACGCAGCGTCGTTCGCCCTGATCGCATACGCGAGCTCGTGGCTGAAGTGCTGGCACCCCGACGTGTTCTGCGCGGCGCTCCTCAACGCGCAGCCGATGGGGTTCTACGCGCCGGCGCAAATCGTCCGGGACGCCCAGCAGCACGGCGTCATGGTGCGTCCGGTCTGCGTCAACGCTTCGCGTTGGGACTGCACGATGGAGAAGGTCGATGACGATGGACGCTTTGCCGTGCGGCTCGGCATGCGCATGGTCAAGGGGCTCGCCAACGGCAACGCCGCCGCACTCGTCGCGGCGCGCGCCGATCAAGCCTTCGCGTCCGTCGACGACCTATGGCGTCGCGCCGCCGTTCCGATCAGCGCGCTCGTTCAACTCGCCGAAGCCGACGCCTTCCAGCCCGGTCTGAGGCTGGCGCGGCGCGAAGCCCTCTGGGCGATCAAGGGGCTTCGAGACGAGCCGTTACCCTTGTTCGCCGCGGCGGCGGTTCGAGAGGCTGGTCCTGTCGCTGAGCTTGACGAACCAGCGGTCGCGCTACGCCCGATGACGGCAGGCGGCGAGGTCGTCGAGGACTACGGACATGTTGGTCTGAGCCTGCGCGCGCATCCGGTGTCGTTCCTACGGCAAGATCTGCGGCGGCGCCGGATCGTCACCTGCACAGAGGCCATGGAAGCGCGCGACGGCCGATGGCTTGAGGCCGCCGGCCTCGTCCTGGTCAGGCAGCGGCCGGGGTCGGCGAAGGGTGTGATGTTCATCACGCTGGAGGACGAAAGTGGCATCGCCAACCTGGTCGTCTGGGCGAAGATGTTCGAGAAGCATCGCCGCATCGTCCTGTCGGCAAGCATGATCGCCGTACGTGGGCGGGTCCAGCGCGAAGGCGAGGTGGTTCATCTCGTCGCCTATCATCTCGCTGACCTTTCCACGGAGCTCGCAGGTGTCGGTCACCGTGAGCGGTCGTTCCCCTTGCCGCACGGGCGAGGCGACGAGTTTCACCGCGGCGGTTCGGGGCCCGACTCGCGACAACCGAAGACGACCGTCATCGCGCCGCGGGACATCTTCATTCCAGACCTGCACATCGATACGCTGAAGGTGAAGGCACGCGATTTCCGATGATGATCGTCGATGCCGATCATGATGGGGATTGCTGGTGCGAAGCCTGCAGGCTCCACCGACGTGTGCCCGTCCATCAGGCGCCGCTCAATCCGATCGTTATCGGCCTACGTCTGAACCTCAGCTGCGCTCGTCGGTTCGACGTGCTGCCTCCAAGACGGACAAAATGTGATGATGATTTCGAGGAAGACGCTGGCTGCCTGCCTGCTTATCCTGATCCCGTCGAACCACGCGACTGCTCAGGGCGCCGGGGCCTCCGGGGCCGGGCCGACGGCGGGGAGCGGCATCACTGGCACAGGTCTCGGCGATGTAACGACCTCGAGCACGCCGCAGCCGGCTGGCGCCGCGACGTCGCCAGCCAATGGCCAGGCTCCGACGGGCAATGCACAGCCCGGAAGTCCGCCTGTCCCTGGACGGACTGCGCCCGGTGACAGGTAGTCTTCTGCTTATTGAATCAGGCCCGCCTGCCGATGTGCCATCAAGCTGATAAGGTCCACCAGCGTTCACTTTGAGAGGCCTGCCATGACCGGCGTCGCGATCAAGCCAAACGGTTTCCTTCTGCCGAACGGTTGCCGGATCACTCATGGGACGGGGGCGACGATCAAGAATCCCTTCTCCACCATACCCCTGACGATGCACGAGCTGGATCCAGGCGGCTGGCTGCCGGTGGCTTCGACAAAGCGCGGGCAGTTTGGCTTTATCCCTTTCAATCACAAGCTTCGGCTACCTCGGCATGTGCATGTATCTGTGGACGACGCGGAGGCCTGCTTGCTGTCAGAACGCATCCTGGTCACGGGCGGGGTCGGTCTCGTCGAGCTGAACGGCAACATCTACGTCATCCCGCACGGGACTCTTGTGGATATACCTGGTGGCGTCCCGCACACCTGGACCGCTTGTCCTCCTGGCGTGCTGCTGCCGGACGGCACCGCGGCGACCGGCGAGTTTCTTATGATTTACGACTACGCGGAACCCACCGCGTTCTTCCCAATACTGGCCACCGGGACGCTGCAGTCGATAGCGGATTACATCCCCTACGTGGGGTTGCTGGAAGACATTTGCTTTCCTGAGCTTTCAGCCCAGCAAATAACAAGCGAAGCCGCGTTCGTGTGGAACGACTCGGTCGGGCAGGGCGCCAGCCACCGATGATGTCGTAGCTTGATTGAGGCCCTGCTGGTTGTCGGCCCTGCGGCCGCCGATCGCGGCTAACGCCGTCAGATACGGAGAAGGTCGAGTCCGGTATGGCGCTGTTCGCGGCTATCGTGGATCCGCGCGCGACCTTCCCGTAGGGCGTAACGAGCCTGTCGCTCGTCACGGCTTGAAAGCCGGCTGCAGTTGGTCATTCAGCGAGCTAGAAAGCCCATCTTCGTGAAGGGTCGCGGATCCTGGACCAGCTCGACAGCACGCTCGACGTCGTCAGCGGAGACGGTACGCCTTCGCCGGGCGACGGTGAAGGCGATGGCGAGATCGACGACCCGGGAGATCGTCCTCGCATTCATCCCGGCCAATCTTTCAACAGCCTCGTCGGCGACGCCTCCGACAAGGTTCGGTGCCCGACGCTTGATCAGGTCGGCGGCGATCGACCGTACGACCCGTCTCGCATGGTCGCCCGTAGGGGCGGCAATTTCGATAACCAGCATCCGATCGATGAGCGGAGCCGATATCGTCTGCGTCGTGTTGGCGCTCGCGATCCAGTTAGCGAACTGCGCCGCTATGGGAAGCCCAAGATATTCGTCAACGAACGCGCTGGCGTTCTCGTCTTCGAGGACGGAAAGGAGCACGTTCAGCGTGCCCTCGTCGCTCGACAACGTCGGTGATTTGTCGAGTTCGTCCAGCAGGAACAAGGGCGAAGCCGTCATGCTGTCGATGAGGATCGCCTGTGCGATCCGGCCGAGCTTTGCGCCCCGCCAAAGCGGGGTGAGCCCGCCGAGTTGGCCGCGGTCACTCGTCCCATTGATGCTTATCGGCACGCACGTCGTCCCCAGCGCTTGGGCGAGGGATCTGCAGTAGAAGGTCTTGCCGATGCCTGGCGGCGACAGGAGCAGGATGGGCGGAAAGCTCAGCGGGCACTCAGTGACGATGCTGGAGAAGACGGCGCGAGATATGATGGATGTGACCTTCGCGAAATGCGGCGACGCTTCCGAGACGATCTCCAGACGCGTCATCATCGCCGGTTCGCCTATCAGATGCGGCCGCAGGCTTCCTCGCGGGTCCGCCAGAACCTCTTCCAGGCAGCGCGCCCAGATCTCGTTCTCCGTCGTTCGAGATCGCGTAGGTCGCTCCTCTTCGACCACGCTCCGATCATCAGTGTCCGGCTCTGCCTGACAACCGAGCGCCTTGCGGAACGAGTCGGGATCGTAGATCCGCGCATACGACTGCTGCGGGTGCCTGGCCTTACGACGTCTCGAGCCCTTTAGGCTCGCCGTCCTCGGGCGTCGTACGCGACCTCTCAGTTCCATTTCATCGCTCTGGCGTCGTGCCTTGTTCCGCGGAAGATCAGATCCGCTCCGGTTGGCGTTCGACCGTCCGTGCCGCAATCGGCAAGGATGACGATGTATTCGTTCTCGTCTGACTGTCCGCGGATGTATGTCAGCAGCGAGGACAGTTGCGAGGAGAGGGCGATCGGCCGGTTCGACCGATAAGCGAAGAAAATCTTCATGATGGGGCCCGGCATGGCCTTGATGCCAAGCCAACGTGCGGAGAGGCCACGCCGGGATGGCGCCGACGGCGTATCGTTGCGGTCACTTCCATCGCGGCAGCCGCCCGTCGCACGCCGCAAGGCAAGCTCCGACCACGATCCACAGGAGGCGCGCTGCATCTTGCGACGGATCCAACACCACGAGATCGGTGACCAGCCTCGCGCCGCGGAAGCTGTTGCCTCGCAGTATGTACCGGGGATGGACAACGATTTTTGCGAAGGGGTCCGAGGCGCTCTGCGCCTCGAGCCAGCGGGGCTGCCGGACGAAGTCCTGAAAGCGTAGCCTGCTCAAGGCTCCCGAAAGCTGTTCGCGCAGTTCCGTCAAGGTGACGCCGCTTGGTAGCGGCAGCCGGATGACCCCGTCTTGGATCACCGCCCCGCACGGCGGCGGGAAACCCGTCTCGACACCGGCCTCCAACTGGAACAATCCCCAGTCGGCCCAGCCGGGCTGCGGCTCCAAAGGCTGAAACGAGCCGGGCCAGAGGGTCCCGCTGCCATGCTGCTTGATGTTCAGCTTGGCGATCGCCTTCTGTGCGTCGCACGAGACGCCGACGTGTACGACAGGGAATCCTATCTCCCCGGTCAGGCGCGCCGTCCCGCTGCAGGCGGCGACGTAGCATTCCGCAACGCGCCGAGGGCGTTGAGCGACGACTTTGTTGGATCTGCTTTTCATGACGGCTCCGGATCTGTTCCGGGACTATCTGGGAAAGATATCTTAGATATCAACAACAAAGAAGTGTTTTTCGGGGCTGAGGGCGCCTCGATCAGTGGTGCGGACCCGTCCGCCTGGCTTCAGGTCGGCGATAGACCGACGCGATAGCGAAGTGCCAGGCGCCAGAACCAGTCCTCATCGAGGTCCACCCGGCGCTCGTCCTCGGTCACCCGCCCCCGGCAGTTGTCGAAGAGCGCGTAGCATACCGCCTCGTCGTCGTGACGAGCGTGGTAGGCGATGCCGTGAATGCCGGCGAAGCTTCCACGGATGGCCTTCGACCATGCCTGCGGCACGTCGTAGGGCAGTCCCGCGTGGACGACCTCCGCGGTAGCACCGAGGATCGCGAGACCCGGT
The DNA here is from genome assembly GCF_009765775.1 of Beijerinckia sp. L45. Lineage (GTDB taxonomy): Bacteria > Pseudomonadota > Alphaproteobacteria > Rhizobiales > Beijerinckiaceae > RH-AL1. Next base: position 38,841 of record NZ_LMUU01000057.1, on the reverse strand, counting down.
CCGGCGAGCTTTACCAAGGTCAGGTCCTCGATGGCCTCCAGACGTACGTAGGCCCGGTCGGCCAGGAATGCAGGATCGATCAGGTTGCGACCCGGACTTCTCAGAAACGTCTCTGCGAATGCGCCCGCCTCTTCGCACGCGCCGTACAGCACCCCGTAAGAGGCGTCGGGCGCATTGAGGCGGCCGCTCAAGGAGTTATCGAAGAAGATCGGTTCGAACCCTTTCTTGAAGAAGCGATGGATCGGCGCCCCAGCGGCGACGATCGTGAAGTCCGGTGTTCGCGCCGAGAGGTTGGCGGGTGGCAATGGTGGGCTCAAGCGCCCTGCTCACCCATGCGTCGGGCCGCCTCTACGACGACGTCGACGCCGCCTTCCTTGAGGACGTCGATCGGCTTACGCCCGCCGAGCCTGTCGTCGGGATTGGTCAGGAAGTTGAGGACGCTCCAGGGGTTTCGCGTCGGCAGCGCCGCATGCACGGCGCTCAGGCCATCGACGACTGTGCCGTCGCTATTGAACTGTACCGTAGGGAAGCTCTGCCTGTTGCTCGGACCAGGCACCGCCAACAGGCTCCCGTCCTGAACCCGCTTGTGGACGGCCTGTCGCGAGATGCCCCGCATCAACCCCCTCACCTGATCGAGGTCGTAGGCACCGCCCGCCGCCTGCAGATCCGCCTGTGCGATGCGGACACCCTCGAGGATAGCGTGCGCCCGGGCGTCCGGCTCGAAGGCCCTCTTGTTGATCACCGCGGATCGGGCCTTCGAGACCGCATCGGCGTAGACGCGGCGAACGGCCACGAAGTGCTCCCCAGAGTGCTCGATCTCCTTGACCGCATCCGGCCTCGAAGACACGATGGCGACTTCCGCGCCCGCCGGGATCCGGAACTTCCGGAACATCGCCGCCGGGTCGCCAGCCAGGGTGAACATAGTCATCGCCGCATCGCCGGATCTGACGGCCGACGTCTTCGGGCGGCGGTTGGATGCGGACGGGGTGGCTCTCGTCTTCTCTGTCATCGCCGTATTCTAGGTGTGCGTTCACTTCTGTCAACATTGTCAAGCATGACAACTATTTTTGGACTCACTATCGGCCGGGTGATCTGGAAACCAAGCGATGATATCCTAGATATCATCGCCATTGCGGTGTGTCGAAGATGTGCGGGTCCATTTGATCACAAGAACATTCCTGGTCGAGGGGCCACTTGCCATGCGAATGGCCCAACTCGACGCTGCCGCGTGCGGTGCAAACGGTCTGCATGTCTCCGGCATCGCCGATGTCGCGGCTCGTTTGGCAGGCGGCTTCTCGAAAGCCGCCACTCGCCAGGATATCGAGGTCGCGGTCGCGGCGGCCCTAAGCGAAGGCGGGTTCCAGGATATCGAGCAGGTCAGGATGCTTCCGGGAATGGTCCGCGCCGTGACACGCACCATGGCCGACCTCTGGTCCGCCGCGATCACCTTGGATGGACGGGAGGTGAACATTCCACGCCTGGCGGACATCGCGTTGATCGACCGGCGCGTCCGCAACCATCTCGCCGAGGGCGTTCTGGCGCCACCCGACCTCGCCGAGGCTGCTTTGGCCCGCGTCGGATACGCCAAAAGGCTCGTCGGACCTATCACTCTCCTGAGGCTGAGAGAGCCCTCGCCTGTCTGGCACCCCCTCCTGGAGGCGCTGTCCCGGGAAGTGGAATTGGAGTGGCGTGGCGACCGGACGCCTGGCTCCTGGTTCCAGGGCCGGCTGTCGATCGATCGACGGCATCCGGCGAAACCGTCCCGCGTCGTCACCTGCGCCGATCCGCGGTCCGAGGCGATGGAGGCGCTGCGGTGGATCCGCAATCTCCTTTCGTCGGGGATCGCGGCGCCGCACGAAGTGGCCGTCGTCGCCGTAGATCCCGGCGATTGGGATGAGCACATGATGGCCATGGTCGTCGAGTCCGGCCTGCCCGTACACTTCAGCCACGGCGTACCTGCTTTGGCGTCCGCCGATGGGCAGGCGTGTGCCGCGCTTGCGGATGTTCTGACCGAGGGCCTTTCCCAAGATCGCGTCCGACGGCTCCTCGGCCATCTGCGCGGCAACGACGGCGCACTCGGCGCCCTGCCCCGCGATGCCCTTCGTCACGTCGCCGCCGACGCCACGCTTGCGACGCTGGAGCATTGGGCGGCCGCCCTTGAAACGGCGGCCTCGATCCGCAGCGATGGTTTCGACCCGCGCGTCATCCTACCGTGGCTCTCGGATTTCACGGAAGGGCCGACCGCATCTGAACGGCTCGGCTCCGACCTGCTGCGCGGCACCGCGCGCGACCTTTGGATGAAGGCGCTTCGCCAAGCCCCGCCCCAAGCGATGCCCTTCAGCCTCGGCAAGCTCAAGGTTCCGGACGGTAGAGATCCCGGAGCCAACGTGGTCTGGGCGCCCGCATGGCATCTGGCAGGTGCGCCGCGACGCTTCGTCTGGCTCGTTGGTCTGACCTCGGGCGGATGGCCCCGGCCCGTCGTCGGGGACGCTCTGCTCCCTCGCCACCTGCTGGGCAGGGTCCTTCGCGACACGACGGTAACAGAATGCGACAGACACGACTTCGCATCGGTCACGATGGCCGCGACCGGCGCGCTGGTCCTGTCACGGGCGGCCAGGAGCGCACAGGGCGGCGTACTTGCGCCGAGCCCTCTGCTGGCAACCGACGTGACGGCCGACGTCGTGGACCGGAGCCATGTCCCAGTCCATGCCTACAGCGAGGCGGACCGGGTTCTCGCCCGCCCTCGCGAGGCCAGTCTCATCGGTTCGATCGCACTGGCCGGGGCCTGCACCTCCAACCGGCAGTCCGCTCGGCTCGGCACTCACGACGGGATGGTACGGGCCAGGCACCCGGCAATTGTTCGTGCTTTGGAGTCAATTCAATCCGCAACGTCGCTCACCCGGATGCTGCGCGACCCACAAGCCTTCGTGTGGCGTTACGCGCTTGGTTGGCATTCGACGGTGAAGGAGCCGATTGCTCTGTCTCTTGACGAGGGCGACTTCGGTGAGCTGGTCCATGAACTGCTCCACCGGACCATCGTGGGACAGAAATCCCTTGGCCAAGGTCCGTCCGGCGACGTCGAAGCCGCATTGGCCTCAGCCGCCGAATCTATCGCGGCTGAGTGGCCGGCGACAAGGGCGACGCCGCCACAGATCCTTTGGCGGCACGCCATAGATGCCGGCGTACTCATGGCGAAGAGAGCGCTTGCGCTCGACGCCGATCTGCTGCCGGGCACCCGGAGCTGGACGGAACTGCGCTTTGGATCGGAGGAAGGACCCGCGGTGGCCGATCCCGCGATGCCTTGGGACATCAAGAGACCCGTCGTGGTCCCAGGGACGCACGTGCGCATCGCCGGCAAGATAGACAGGCTCGATCTCCTGGCTGGAGACAGGGACGTTCGCCTTTCAGACTACAAGACGGGCAAGACTCCCCCGAATGCACAGACATCGAGCCTCGATGGCGGCGCCGAGCTTCAGCGCGTCATCTACGCGATAGCCGTCCTATCCAACCTGCCACGGGTCGATCGCGTGATCAGCCGCCTCGTACAGCTCGCCGACGACCCGCCTTTGATCCTGAAGCTCAAGGGGATCGGGGATGCCATCGACTTGCTTGCCGCCCACGTCTTGGCCGCAGACACGCTCATCCGAGCAGGTGCGGCGCTGCCCGGGCCCGACGCCAAGGGGGACGACAACCCGTTCAGGCTGGCACTTCCCGCCCTTACGGAGGGCTATTTCTTCGTGAAGGACCGTGCATTTAGGCGCGCCTTCGGCGATTTCGCGGATGTCTGGCGAGCTCAATGATGCCTTCGGATGGAGCCGCGCGCCTGCGGGCGCTGACCGATCTCGACTCGACGCTCCTCGTCGAAGCCGCTGCAGGGACCGGCAAGACCGCGCTTCTCGCCGGTCGTGTGACCTTGCTGCTGGCCAGAGGCGTTCCGCCGGCGGCGATCGCGGCCATCACCTTCACCGAACTCGCGGCGGGCGAGCTCTCGGCCCGCATCCGCCTGTTCGTCGAGACGTTGCGCGCCGGCGGCATGCCCGACGTCCTCAAGGATGCGCTTCCCGATGGACTGGGAAAGGATGGACACGACCACCTTGCGGCTGCGACTGCGACCATGGACGAGCTCACCACGTCGACCATCCACGGGTTCTGCCAGACGATCCTGCGGGATCATGCGGTGAGCGCCGGTGTCGACCCCGGAGCTGAGGTGATGGATGCCGACGCGGCGAAGGCCGCCTTCGACACGGTCTTCGAAGGATGGCTCAAGAGGCGGCTTCAAGGTGATGCGCTGCCTGACGATCCGATCGCCGTGCTGTCGGCCGCCGATCCCAGACGCCTCGCTTCGACGCTGCGAACGCTTGCGCGGTTCCGGCAGGACCATCGGTCCGCGCGTCCCGTCCCGCCGGAAGCCGATGGGCGTCCGGATCTCGATTTCACCGACGCCGTCGATGCGTTCAGGCGCTGGTCGGCGAGCGTCCCGCCACAGCCTGCGACGCTGTCCGTCGTCGACGACCTCGAGAGGCTCGGCACCTTCTACGCCGATTGCTTCTCGCGCCCGCCGAGCTTCGCCGAATTGTGGAGGCTGGCTCATCCAGAGCGGGTACCATCAATGCGCTGGGACAGCCTGGAGATCTTACCGCTCCGCTGCGCGCCCGCCTGGCGAGCTATGGCGGGGGACGTCGAGGGAACGAGGTTGTTCAATGAGGCGAGCCGGCACCTCGAGCGCGCGACAGCGTGTTTCGCAGTCCTCCTCGGCCGCGTCGCGAGCCGTCTGGTCGCGACCCTCTCGAGCGAGTTGGACGAGGTGCTTTCCGCTTACGCGCGCTTCAAGGTGGCGGCGGCGGTAGTCGACTTCGACGATCTGATCTTCGGCGCGCGCGGGCTCATCCGCGATGACGAAGCCGTCCGGGGCTCCGTCGCCGCTCGCTATCGGCACATCCTGGTCGACGAGTTCCAGGATACGGACAGGATACAGGCCGAGATCATCTTCCGCCTCGCTGCGGAACAACCCGCGCTCGATTGGGAGGAAACCGTACAACGGCCGGGCGCGCTCTTCCTCGTCGGCGATCCGAAGCAGGGGATCTACTCGTTCCGAGGCGCCGACCCGCATTGTTACGAGGCGGCGAAGCGGCTCCTGCGGCGTCGATGGCCCGACAACGTCCTGACCGTTACCGCGAACTTCCGCTCGCGGCCGGGCGTGGTCGACTACGTGAACCGGTGCTTCGCGCAGCCGATGTCGCGAGGTGCGCAACCCGGTTACGCGGACATGGCCTCGGTGCGCGGCGAACCGGACCACCCCCTCGCGTGCGCGTCGAAGATCACCCTGAAACTTCCGCCGAAAGCCGCCGCGCGCCTCATGCGCGAGACGGAAGCCGACGCCGTCGCGGACATCTGCTCGGCTCTGGTCGGCGCCCTCGAGATCGACGACGGCAAGGGTGGCGTCAGGCGGCTCACCGCAGGAGACATCGCGCTGCTGACGCCGGCTGGTACGGACCTGTGGCTCTATGAGCGCGCACTCAACAGGCGCGGGTTCTCCGTGGCATCGCAGGCAGGGAAAGGATTCCACGCCCGACAGGAGGTTCAAGACCTCATGACTTTGGCTCGGGTGCTTGCGGATGCGCATGACACCTTGGCCTTCGGCGCCCTCATGCGCGGCCCCCTGGTCGGCCTCGGCGACGAGGTGCTGCTCGATATCGCGGATGCCTTGCACCTTCGCCATGGCGGCACGCCGGCATCGACATTCTCCGTGCTCACCGACGCCGCCGAAGTCGAGGACTTTCAAGACGGCTTGGCGGCGCGACCGCTCCGTATCCTGCAAGCGCTGCGGCGGACCGCCAGCTCGACGACGCCGCTTCAGCTCCTCTGCGAGGCCACGGCGCGGCTGCATCTCCGCACCATCGTGGCGGCGCGCGGCGGCGACCGGCGGCAAAGCGCGCTCGCCAACGTCGACGCCTTCCTCGATCTTGCCCGAGGCTACGCGGTCAGCGGCCTAAAGCGCTTCGTCCAGGACCTCGATGTCGCTTGGAGGGCCAAGGCGAGCCGGCAGGAGGGGCGCGTCGACGGCGGTGCATCGTCCATCGCCATCGTAACGGTCCACGGGGCGAAAGGCGCCGTGTGGCCGGTCACGATCCCCATCAACGCGGCCACGCGCCTTCAAAGCCGCGCGGCTTTCGTCCATCGCGCATCCGACGACACCTTGCACTGGATGATCGGCGACGTCGTCCCGCCGCAGTTGGCGGCGGCGGTAAGGGAAAGGGACGAGGCAACGACGCGAGAACGCGAGCGGCTTTGGTATGTGGCCGCGACGCGCGCGCGCGAGCTTCTCGTAATCCCGGAGATCACGGGGGCCGATCAACGCTCCTGGGCACGCGTCGTCGATCTCGGTCACGCGGCTCTCCCGGCATTCGATCCGCTTCTGTTGAATGACCCCGTGACTTTGGCCGTGTCTACGCCGGAGAATCTTCAGGATGCCGACGCTTTCTTGGCGGAAGCCGCGAGGATCGAGGCTTCGACCCGGATCTTGCAATGGTTGCGTCCGAGTGAGCACGACCCCGATCGGCTTGATGGTGACGGCCCGGATATGGAGCTGCCCGATGGGCCGGCCGGCCTGCACGCGGTTGGCGCGGGCCGCATCAGGGGCCTTGTCCTGCATGCGCTCCTCGAGGAGGTCTTGAACGGTGAGATCATGGAGGATCGCGCCGACCTCCAGGCGCGGGCATCGGTGCTGGTGGCGCGGCTGATGGTTGGCGCAGACTCGACGCCGCCGGATGCGGCGGAGATGGCGGGTACCGTCCTCGCGACGCTGAGGTTGCCCGACGTGGCGAAGATGCGGCCACGTCTCATCGCGGAAGTGCCGATCCACGCCTTCGTGGAGGAAGGTGGCGAGCGGCGACCGATCAATGGCCGGGCCGACGCCATCTGCCTCGGCGGCGGCGGCGTCGAAGCCGTCGTCGATTGGAAGAGCGATGTCGCGCCCGTCGCGAGCGAGGTGGCCTTTCACCGTAGCCAGATGCGCATCTACCTGGCCGCGACGGGCGCACCTCGCGGCGTTCTCATCTATGTGAGCACGGGCCAGGTTCAGTGGGTGCTGAACGACCGTCTTTGAACAGCGGACCTCGTTGATCTCGACTGCCGCACCATAGGTCCGCCGAGGGCAAAGCTGCTGGCCTGGGGAAAAATCCTTGCAGCCTCTTGACGTCTGATGATGATATCTTAGATATCTTTCACGACATTGAACGAGGGAGCGGGACCGCATGACAACCACAGCAGCTTTTTTGGAAAAGACCACCGCGACGAAATTCTTCGCAACCGAAGCGAAGGCAGCCCGCGATGTGGGCTGCGTCGCAGATGAAGCCGCGACATGCACCGCCTACCTGTCGGATCCCGAAGCGGTCGGCGGCGCCGGCGTTCTTTTCGATCAGAAGCGGGCGATCGACGCCTGCGCGCTCTCCCTGGGTCTGGCCGTGTCCCGGTACGTGATCGACTCCGGCCGCGCGGACGACACCACCGTACTCGCCAGCAACCTCACCGCTCTCTTGTCCTCCTGCGCGAACGCGAGCCGCGAGGCCGTGCTCGTCGCCGAAATGGGCTGCCTCCATCGCAGCTTGGACGTCGCCCGGGCGATCGTGACGCACTTCGAGGCCGCCGGCCGGGTCGTGATCGATGCAAGCCAGGCCCGCTTGCCACGCAGCGTCAGGACCGGCCTGCTTTCCGAGGAGGGCACTGCCCACCGTAGCGCGACGATTTCGCGGGCGAAGGTCTGCGCCGTTGCGGCAACGCCGTGATGGCCGCAAGACCTGACGACGCGGAGCTGGCGCCCATGGTAGGTCGGGGCGAGCGATCAGTCTGTGCCCTCTTCCGCCTGCTTCCGGGGTGGCCTGCCTCGAATGGGCGACTTGTACTCGTAGACCCGTTTGTCGGGTCGCGGCTCGGGGCTGGCCGACGTGCGGAGACCAATCGCGGCGACGACCTTGGCGCCGGATGTCGCCTCCGGGTCGAGGAAGACGATCCCGTTCGCCTCCAGAGTTCGTCGGATGACCTCCACCGTCTCGTCGGCCATCTTGCTCCGTCCGGATTCGTATCGCTTGACGGTCACGAGGGTCAGCCCCGCCTCTTGCGCAAGACGCGTCTGATCCCAACGCAGAAGCTCGCGGGCAGCACGGACCCAGGTCTCGTCCCTCAAGACCACCGCGAAGCCCCGTCGCGCCGACGTGGAAAATTGGCACGCGCCGGCTGCCTGCCGATGCCGGGCCCGTCATCGATCGCAGGGAGAAAAGACATGACGGTCGCTCGCATTGCCTACGAGACCTACATTCGAAGCGACGCCTGGCGCAACTCCCCGTCGCGTCTGCTCGAGCTCGAGCGCTCCGGTGGCCTCTGCCGGCTGTGCGGCCGCGGCCAGCCGGAAGTCCGGATCGAAATCCACCATCGGACCTATGCCAACTTCGGCAATGAACGGCCCGAGGATTTGACCACTCTCTGCTCGGCCTGCCACGCCGTCGTGACCGATGAACTGCGCCGTCGACGCGTCCAGATCCTCGTGCTTCCGGTGCTCAGCGACACGCGTCGCTGCCTCCCCGAAACCGCCATCGCGTGCTGGGGGGTGATCGATGCATGACGCCATCACCATGCGCCTGACCGGCATCGCCCCGCTACTGATGCGGGCCGGCCAACTTGCGGACCCGTTGAACGCGCATGCGCAGGCCCTGCACCGCTTCACGTCCAAGCGAGTGAAGACGCTAAGCGATCACCAGAGCATCGCGCGCATCGAATGGCGGGGCTCCCTATGGCTCCGCGATGGATGCCCCTGCGTGCCGGCGGAGGCGATCGAGGCGGCGATGGTCGCCGCCGGCAAGTTCACCCGGTCGGGAAGGCTCGTCAGGGCCGCGGTGATCGTGCGGGAGACGCCGATGCTGGTCTATGACGGACCGGCCGATCTCGACGCCCTCTATGCGGATCCGACCTTCGTCTACCGCTGCGGCGTCCGGGTGACGAATCGCACGACGATGCGCACGCGGCCGTGTTTCCCGGCCTGGTCGCTGGTCACGACGCTTTCATATCTGCCGTCTCTGATCGACGGCGCCACCCTTCTGGAGATCGCGCGGACGGCTGGCGGCACCGTCGGCCTGGGCGATTACCGACCGAAATTCGGGCGTTTCACGGTCGAGACGCTCGAATGACCGCGGCCCCGCACGGCCTGACTCGGCTTGGCATCCTTGGGCAAGGCAAAGGCTTGGGAGGGATGGATCAACGATCCATCCCTCAGGGCCATCCTCCGGGGCAAGGTCGCAGAATACGCATGGCGCGCCCATTCCGCGCCCAGCACGATTTGGAGGATCTATCGATGGCACCTCAGCCGCCACTGCACAGGCTCGTCAAGCGACCAGACGTTAGCGACTGGCGTGACGATGAGCTGCTCAGCCTCGCGGAAGCGATCGCGCTCTTCTTCGCGGACGGTCCGTTCAGCAAGGCGACGCTGCGCATCGCGATCGAACGCGGCGAACTCGCCGCGACGATGGTGTGCGGCAAGACGTTCACCACGCCGGCCGCCATCCGCGATCTCCTGCGCCTCCGTGTGCCGTCGCCCGCCAAGGTCGCGCCGCACGACTAGCGCAGGCTGCCGGACGGCTTCGGTTCGACCCCGCTGGGCTGCTCGGGGTGCCGCCGAGGCGGCATCCCTATCGCGGATGCAGGCCGGTCGCGCGGCCTATCACCTTATGCTTTTGGGCCGCTGCCGGAAAGCCTTTCCCGCACCCTCCTGGAAGCTGCGGCTGAAGTGCTTGTACCGCCGGTTCACGGCATCGCCGGAAAGGCCGAGGGCGATCGCCAGGGCGCGCACCGAGGCGCCCTCCCGCAAGGCCATCGCCGCATGCGTCGTGACGATCATCGAGAAGGTCACGCCCGGCAGGCCCGCTTCGTCGCAGATCCTCTTGAAGCGGGTGTCGGCAAGTCCCCTGTTGTACTTGCCCTTCGTCGTGACATGCACGATGTGCCTGACGTCCGATGCGTCCTGGCGTCGCCAGCGCCTTGCGTGTGCCATCATGCGCCTACCGAGGGCGACCGGCACGTCCCTGAGGTTGGCCGTGCGGGGCGCCTGCGCGCCAAGCCGAAGCAGCCGACCTTCGGCGACGTCGACGTAGCTCGCCGTACCGTCCGGCGTTGCGTCCCACACCAACGCCACACCGGTGGCGACGCTCGTGCCGGCGTAAAGCCCAAGCAGCAGAAGCCGGCGGACGGGAGCAAGCAGCCGGCGGAGCCGTTTACGCGTGCGCTTGTCATGCGGGACCATCCGCAGCTGGGCCGCGTCCCACCTGTACCCGAGACAGGCCCACAGCAGCCGTGCGGTCTCGCTCCTGGTGAGCGCCCGCTCGTTCTGGTGCGGGCTCGAGCGTTTCACCGCGAAGTCGCCCGGTGCCGGAAGGCCATGCTCGCGTGCATGGCGGCGGCTCATCGCCTTGAGCCACCCCGCTTCGGTCAGCGCTGTCTTCTCGCTGATCGGTTCGCCGGTCTTCGGATGCAAGTGGGTCTGACGCTCGAGGACGAGCGCATCCAAGGTGTGCTGCGACAGGTCGCAGACCCTCTTGCCGTCCCAGACCGCGATGATGCCGGCGAACCGCGCCTTCTTGTAGCGCGGCTGGGTGCGGGCCCAGCCGACCACATCGGCGATCGGCGTCGCGTTGATCGATGTCGGCGCCCGGACTTCCTGCGAACGAGCTTCGACGGCGCGCTTGGCATCCGCCTTCTGGTGCGCCACGAACGCCGTGCGCTCCTTCTTGCGCCCGTGACATATGTACCAGTGCTGGCCGCCCTTGTAGGGCAGCAGTACGAGCGTCGGCTTCTTGTAGAAGCTCTTCGGCTTCTCCTGCATTGTCGTCTTCGTCTGCGGTTGCATGCTCTCTCCTTGGGGGTCCACCCACTTGGTTGTTCGAACTTTTCTGCCAACTAAGTGGCATCGGACGTCGTCGAACGGCATCGATCGGCAAGGCGTCCGCAGTCTCAAGAGGGGCTTATCCACCCGCACTTTCACTTGCATTTCCAGTGCTTTACGTTCCTTGTTGTCACGTCCCGTCGCATCCCCGCCTCCCGCGCGCGGGAGGCGGCAAAAGGCCCTATGTGACGAACCACGTTTCGCGGCTTCCCTCGGCACCCGCCCGCCTTCGGGGTCAAAACTGCCGTTTTGCCCCCCTTAGGGCTCTTAGTTGCCAACGGGGCGTGCCGGGCTAGCCGATGCGCTTCAGGCGCGACGCGCGGCAGGCGGCGACGTAGCGGTCGATCGCCTCGGCGACCTCCACCGTGAACGCCGTGTCGACGTGCGCGTAGGTCTTCAGCAGCTCGCGCGGCGAGACGCCGAGGAATTCGGCGGTGTCCTCGATCGAGTAGCCGCCCTCGAGCAGCCACGTCGCCGCGGTGTGCCGCAGCGTGTGGCGGATGACGTCGGCGTCGAGGCCGGCGTCGGCGATGACGGCGGTCCACAGCCGCACCAGGCTCGTCAGCGGCCACTTCTTGCCGGTGCCGTCGTGGATCACCCGGTCGGATCGCTTGGCCGGGTCCGTCGTGTCGCTGCGGTGCCAGCCCTTGGCGAGCACCTTCAGGATCGGCACGAGCTTCACCGGCGGGCAGAGCTTGACGGTCTTCGTCGGGCCCGAGCCCTGGCGGAAGAACACCGCGTCGACGAGGTCGACGTGTCCGAACGCAACCAGCGGCCGGACCGCCGTCTTGCGGCCGCCCTTGGCCCTGCGCACGGCCTCCTTGCGCGCGGCCTCGGCCTTGGCCGCCTTCGTGTTGGCTGCCGCCGACTCCGGCGACCAGCAGGCCTCAAGCATCACGTCGAGCCGCGACCCCGAGTAGAGGCCGAGCATGACGAGGCGTGCGAGGAACCGGCGGGCGGCGATCGTCTCCGCGTCGCGCAGGATCCGCTTCCCGGTCGTGGGATCGACAAGGTAGGCCTTGGTCGCCGGATCCCACGTGCGTCCACGCAGCGCCCAGAGGAAGCGGGCGGCCTCGTGGCGGCGCAGCCAGCGGGTGCGCGGCGACGAGCGGCGCGGCATCCAGACGCTCACCCGGTACCCGGGATCGATCGTCTTCGTCGCGGCGCGGACGTACGCCGCAAGGTCCGCGAGCTCGCCCCGGATCATTTGATCCGTCGGCGGGCTGACGCCGGCCGCCACGGCGCGGCGGGCCTCGTAGTACACCTTCGTGCCGTCGTAGCTGACGTCCTTGGCGGTGCGCAGCGCCCAGTAGGGCTCGAGGCGCTCGCGGTCGAAGTCCGTCATCGGCTTGACCCCGATGGGCGGGTTGCGCAGCAGCTTGCCGAGCTCGATGTCCTCGGCGTCGATCGTCGGCTGGCCGGCGTCGAAGCGCTTCTTGAAGCGCTCGGCCTTCGAGCGGTCGTCGGTGCGGCAATTCACGTGGCGCCGTGAAGGCAGCACGATCAGGAACCAGTAGCCGCGCCCGCCGTGGCGATGGATCTCCCTGTCGGTGATCTCGCCGGGCTGCAGCGGCAGCGGCGGGGCGCGGCCGCTCTCGACGCGCCAGTCGGTGGACGCGGCGTCGGGATCGCCGGCCGCTTCCTTCGCTCGTGGGACGGGCGTACCCGTTCCGCGGTCTTCTTTGTCCGAGGACGGTGCGGCTGCCGGAGGCATCGCGCTCTCCGTGCCGTACAGGTCCTCGTTCGTCGTCTCTTGGGGTAGCTGATGTTTTTCCATCAACCCGTCCGGGCCGATGTCTTCCCTCCTCTCCTCGCGCCGAAGCCTTCGGCAGCGCGCGATGCGGCGGAAGAAACCAGGAACGCGGTGTTCGGCCAGCTCGCCGACCGCTCGGATTCCGACGCCTATCTTGCGATGCGCGGCCTTGCCGCCGATGTCGAAGGGCGTGCGGTACGTTTCGCCGAGCTCGCGCAGGCCATGGTGGAACGAGGCGCCGAGGCGCCGCCTTGGACGCCGCAGGAGATCCTCGCCTTCGAGGCCGGACACGTGTCTCCGGCCAAGACGGGCTCCGAGATGCTGAGGGTCGTCGAAGCCGTCCTCGGCGAGATCGCCCGGGACATCGCCTCCGCGGACGCCTCGTCTCGGGCGGTGCTGAGCCGCGCCGCCGACGAGCGGGAGGTGCAGGCTTGGCTCACCGAACAGCTGCGGCTGCGCGCCCGCGGACGGTTCCACGTCCATCGCGAGGCCGAGGTTGCCGACGGCGACAAGCCGGACATCGTCGTCTCCTCCTCGTCCGCTGGAGTCGAGGTCGCCATCGAGGTCAAGCACGGCAACATGGACTGGCCCGTCAGGAGATTGGAAACGGCTCTGACCCGACAGCTTGCGGAGGCGTATCTCAAGCCGCGGACCCGTCGCCAGGGGGTTTTGTTCGTCTCCCTGCATCGCGCTCGGATCTGGCGCGACCCGCAGACGAAGGCCCCGATCGACTTCGCCGGGCTGATCGTCAGACTGGACGCCCTGGCGCGGACGATCGTCAGGAACGCGCAAGGCGCGATCGAGGTCCGCGCCGTCGGTCTCGATGCATCCAGCTAGCGCCCCCCGTTACGCTTCACGCCGAAATTCCGCGGCGGGCCGGTTGCCGCACGGCCTGGGCACGCTACGGCGCGGCAAACGACGCGGCGCACCGAACCATTTTGGATCTGGTCAGCCATAGGCACGATCTTGCCTACGAGCGGAGCCTTCGCAAGGACGCGGCGGACATGGAACCGGATTGCGTTCTCGAAGGCTTTTCCGACCTTCTGCAGCATTTCAATCCGACATCGCCGCCCTGAATTCCACACTTCCTCGAGCAAGGTCGCCCGGCGATCGCGTCTCAGGCCTTCGACGCCGGTCCTGAGGCAGCCTTTCGAGATGCGATGCGCCGGCAGGATTCTTCCTTGGCCTCTTCGATCGCGGACTGCACCTGCTGGAGGTTCTCGAGGCATATCTGCGCGCGCGACGGTTTGAGGTCCAGGTCGAGGTTCATCCGCATGATGAAGTAGTACGCCATGGACAGCCGCACCTCGACCTCGAGGCGACCGTCGATCATGTTGAAGTCACGTTGGATGGCGAGGCTCTGCTGTTCGTTCAGGCCGTGATGCGGGGCCAGCAGGAGCTTGGTCTTGGTCTTCCACTCGATGTCGTCGTCAGGATCGAAGACCGCGGCCGCGCCGGCTTTGATCTCGACGATCCGGGTCAGCACGAAGTCCCTGAAGTCGTCGCGGTCGCAGGCCCATGCCCGAACATGCCAGCGGTAGCCGTCGAATGCGAGGGCATGGGGAGCGATCTCCCGCCAGCGGTCGTTGGTGAGGGACTGGTAGCGGACCTCGAGGACCTCCCGCTTCGCCATGGCCTGGAGGACGAGGCGAAGACAATCGGGATCGACATGGCGCGCGAGATCCGGCGCCATGTCGATCGAGGGCATGGCCTTGAACCACAAGTCGCGCCGCGGTAGGGCACCCGTCAGCCAGGCCCGGAGCTGGATGAGCAGCCGGTCGGCAGAGACGGTGAGGAACCGCGGTTTGATCCCCGGCGCCGGCAAGAACGCCTTCTCCGTCGCGTTGTAGGAGATGTTGTCGCCGGCGATCTCGCGGTACTGCCTAATGTCGACTGATGCCTGCGGCGTCGAGATGGAGAACGTATTCTCCAGGTCGCTCCGGTTCAGCGCGCCATCCCAGTACAGCTTCCACTCGATGAACTCTAGCCGGCGGTTCTGCATCCACGGGCGTCGTTCGTCATCAGCCATGCAAGTCCCTATAGTATCTTGACGGGTATATTTTTTAGATCCATATATTTCTGATATGGTCGTGTCTGGTTGGCCTACACGACGCTGGACGTCAAGTCGACCTGTGTCGCAAGGAGCGCTCGCTTCTTTGAGCAGGGGATTTTTCGCCCGCTGATTTCAGGAGCTTTTCGGATGCCCAAAAGAATTCTCGTCTTGGCCGACGGCACCGGCAACGAGGGCGGCCTGCTGCCGGACGAAAGCCGCACCAATGTCTACAAGCTCTACCGGGCGACCCGTAACGATCCGGAATCGACCATCGACCCGGCTCGGCAGATCGCCTTCTACGTCGCGGGGATCGGTACGCCGATCGTCGGCCACACCGGGACGTGGCGCACCATCCGGGAGACCGCCGATAAGATGCTGGGCGGGGGCATCACCGGCAAGATCATCGATTGCTACCTCGCGGTGGTCAGCTCCTGGCGGCCCGGCGATAGCGTCTATCTCTTCGGCTTCAGCCGCGGCGCGTACACGGCCCGCTGCGTCGCGCACCTCCTTGAGATCGTCGGCATCCCGACGCGGCAAGCCGGTGGCGAAGCTCTCAGCTTCGCACCTACGGACCTGCGCAGGATCGCCAAGGAGGCGGCCGCCATCCTGTTCCGGTTCGGCCTCGAGCTGCCGCCATCCGACGAGCGCGCGGCGACGGCTGACGCCTTCCGGCGCAGGTATGGTTGCGAGACGGGTCGAGGCGTCGTCCCCTACTTCATCGGGGTCTGGGATACCGTCGCTGCGATCGGCATCGAGCGCTTCGTCAAGGCTGGCTATGACCGTCATCTTCCCCGCGACGTGATGTTCGTCCGCCATGCGATGGCAATCGATGAATATCGCAAGGACTTCGCTCGCGTCCCGTGGGGCCGGACCATCCGCCTGAGGCAGCCCGGCGAGCCCGAGCCTTTCGAGCAGGTCTGGTTTGCGGGCGACCATTCCGACATAGGTGGCAGCTACCCGGAACAGGAGTCCCGCCTCTCGGACATCTCGTTGAAGTGGATGGCCGATTTCATCGCCGAAGGCCTGCCGGTCGAAGGTCGCATCCAGATCGACGATCGGTTTCTTCATCTCCATCCCTCGGCCGACGGCATGATGCACGACGAGCTTATGGTCGGCATGGGCGGCACGCCGCTACGCTGGTATCCGGCGGACCGTGACGTACCCGTCGACGCCGACCTTCACGCGTCGGTCTACGAACGCTTGGCCCTTTCTGAAGTCAGGAACTTCACGAGCTATGGAAAGTACAGGCCGGCGACTCTGCGCAATCATGCTCGAGCGTCAGGCTTCTTCGATGAGCGGCAGGATGGACCGACGGCGTCGCTCGCTGTCGCGCCCTCGGGTCAACCCTAGGACATGGCCAGCCTGCCATAGCGGCCGGCAATGCCATGTGTCGTCCGCGGACGCGCTTGCGCAGGGTCCGGCGCGGGAGCCCAGGCAAGAGCCCGCAAGACGAGAACGGCGTGTGTCGGCGGCAACACGGTCGCGATGTGCGGGACGGGCCTGTATGGTCGCCATGTGGTGCCGGTCGCCACGGCCGGGGAAAGAACTCCATGACGAAGGATGGCGTTCCTACTGGGGCGGCGGGCGGCGGCACCCATCCTTTGATTGATCCGCGACTCGTCTACGGTCTCGTTCTGCCCCCGGGTGCGGACCGACGTATCAGCCTCTTCCAACGTTTTCCTGAAGCCCTCATTCTGCATCGCAGAGCTCTCGAATCGATCGTGCGGCTGCCGGCGACGCTTATGGACCCGGTTATCCCCTTGCCGGACCTGCTAGGTGCTCGGGCGACCGGCCTCTCCGGGTGGCGCATCCGTCCGCTCTCGGCCGAATCCCTTGATGGCATCGACATTCCCGCCTCGATGCCGATTTGGACGTTGTTCTCGGCGACCGAGGACGCCGCCGTATCGATCCGCCGTTTCCAGGCGCGCCAGCTCTACCGGCCCCTCCACGTCTCCCTTCTGGACACCGAGGGCGCGATCAACCTCGGCGATCTTTCCGTCATGCGCCTGCGCGAGCATGTCCTCGCGCTGGTCGAGGCGCATTCTCCGCTCGCCGAGCTAGGGCCTATCGTCGAACGGTGGTCGGAGCGCTCCGGCCAGACGGGCGGGATTAGACGTCTCGGACATTATTCGCTGCTACCCAACCAGATGACGTTGATGTCGGCTGGCATGACGCTCGGCGAGGAAGTGCCGGACTGGACGAGCCGGGACCCAGCAGCCTTTGTCGATGCCATGCTGGAGGGTGTCGCTGAGATAGACGCCTTGCGGGCACAGGCGGAGATCGGACCTGCGATCCGGTTTCTTCCGCCGCGTCCGGACCTATGGCTGGTAGCACCCTCCATGATGCCCGGCTTCAAGGCCCACGTGCCGCTCGACGCCGTCGGCGCGGACGAGCGGCGAGCCGCCGAGGAGCTCTTCCGCCGTATAGAACGGCAGCGTAGCTACAATCCGGCTCGCCCGCCGGCCGAGATCGAGCGGTATGGGCGCTCCGGATTGGCCCAATCCCTAGCGTCGATGCGCAACGCGGAAACCGCCCTCTTCGCGGCCGCCATCGGCACCCGTACCGCCGGTTCGCTCGCCTCCACCCTCCGGCTTCAGCCCTCGATCAATCTCGTGGCCGCCAGGGTCTCGGTCCTGGCCGAGAACATCCGATCCGGCGCGCGGACGCTACCGGCCAAGATCGCGGGCATGTTCGGCGAAATCCAGCAGATGCTGACGGACGCAGTGGGTGAACGCTTCCTCACGCGGATCGCCGAAGCGCCCTATGGGGTGAAGCTGGTCACCGATGCACCGCTCGAGTGGCTACCGGTGAACGGCCTGCCTCTATGCCTGGAGAGCGACGTGTCGCGGATAGCCGCGACGCCGGGCGACGTCACGATGATCCAGCTGCTTGAGCACGAGCCGCTGCGTCTTCGGATCGAGGACTTCAACGAGCTCCTGCTGGTGAGCGCCTTCAGTCCGCAGGACAGGCTGGCACCTATCCTGCGAAAAGCCATCGGGGTGATGGCTCCCCAGCTGGAGGATGCCCTCGTCCTTCGACATGAAACGGTGACGGACGCGTCGCAGTTCATGCGCGCGCTGAACACCTACGACGGTCCTCTGATGATCTTCGACGGTCACGGCGTACACCCCGAGGGCGCCGACGGGATGCTTCGGATCGCTGATCTTGATGTCGACGTCCGACGGCTGCGAGGGCGGGTGCGCGTGCCGCCCATCATCGTGCTGAGCGCCTGCGACACGCATGCGGCGGGCCGGTCAGCCTACACGACGGCTTCCGCCTTTCTGGCTCTCGGTGCGAGGACGGTCCTCGCGACGACGCTGCCTATCGGAGGCGCACCGGGCGCGATCTTCATCGCCCGTCTACTCCTTCGGATTGCACGTTACCTCCCCGCGGCGGTCGGGGCCTACGGCCGCGTGGTTCGCTGGAGCGAGATCGCCGGTGGGATGCTGCGCATGCAGTTCGTGAGCGACGCGCTGTCTCCCTGCGGTCGAGCCGGCGATCTGATGACCCCGGAGGTTTGGGAGGAGCTCGCGCCGTACGCGATGTACATGGCGGGGCGCGCCGGCACGGGTTGGATCCGGTGGTTCGGCGAGGAGCTGCAGAAGCGCGGCACCTGCGACGTCGAGACGTTGACCAGGCGCGTGCACGCCGCGGTGCCGTTCTCCGACACCATCCGCTACGCGCAGATGGGTAATCCAGAGACCATCCTCATCGGCGAGCTCAAGGATCTGCCGGAGGCGGCCCGCGCAGATTTTGATGGGCAGGATGAAGCGTTGCGACCGCAGTGGCGGTAACCTCGTCAAGACTCCTACCCAGGCCGCCGGCTGGGTATCCTTCCCGACGACCTACGGTCGTAGCCTGAACCGCTGACTGCCCAATTCATGCGCGCAGCCTCGACGCCGACCGGCCCCTCAGCAGCGCCATCAGCATCGGCCCGACCGAGAACTGTCCGACCGCCTGTTTGTCCGTCAGTCCCCGCAGGTAGCCACCCGGGCTCTTGATCGCATCGCTCCGCTCCAGGATCGCAGCGATGACTGTCGCCGCGTCTTCCGCTCCGAACGCCTCCTGCGCCTGGTCCCATGCGGACGGGCTGATCCCGAGCATCGACCGCACGAACCCCGCTGTAGCCACCATGTCGCGCCAGTTGCTGATCTCGCCCCCCTTGGCGTAGTCGACGATGGTCGGACAGGCATCAAGCACCATCGACAATGGAAACGATCTCACGCCGGTCTTCAAAGCCTGCCGGTTCACCTCCCCCTCGCCCCTGCTTTTCGTAAAGCGTGGCTCAGATTCAATGGAAGCTTCTGTTTTTGAATTCTGTATGTGGCGCTCGGAATGGGACTCACTGCCGCTTCTTTTCTTCTTTTCTACATGTGTTTCCAACACGATGAGGATCTCCGCTGCAAGCAGATCCAGCTCCTCGATCAGTGGTTCGATCTCGGTACGGGAGGCTGATCTGGGAATGCGCGCGGCGATGCCCCGGTAAACGGTCAGCATGTGGGGCCAGTCGCATGGAACGCCCTCCTCCATGCCCGCGGTGATCATCTTGGTGATGTCGCGTCGGCGGAGCGTCATGCGTTCGCGGGCCATCGTCAGCGCCCTGCGTTCCGCCCTCACCTCCTCGGCGTAGAGCATGTATTCCGCGGCTCTGGCGACCAGCGGCTTCAGGTCGAAGCCGAACGCCTTCTCGATCGCCCCGCCCTGCCCCTTGCGGGCGTAGCGCTTGCCGTTGGGACTGTCGCGTCTGATGATGACGCCGCTGTCCACCAGCGTCCCGATGTGGCGGCGCAGCGTCGCCGCGGCCATGCCATGGGCTCTGAGCGCGAGCTGCTGGTTGGAGGGGAACACGACGAGTTCGTCGGCACCCGTCAGCACTGTATCCGGGTGGAATGTCAGTAACGCGTTGAGGACCGATAGGGCGCGTTCGGAGACCCCGACAGCATCCTTGCCCTCGCAGATCGCACGGAAGACCTCCCACTTGTGGACGGCTGCTCCCGGCGGGCACTCTTTCGCGGTCGTCTGGCTCGCCACCATGGCGAGCGTGAAGGATCGCCGCCCGAAGGGCGTCGTCGACGGCTGATGGATGTCCATGTCTTGACCTCGTTCGAGGCGAAGAAAGGCGGTCGCTGAAGTGGCGCTGGACTTGACTATGATTCGCGGAAGTGGGATTCTCTCGTTGTCACACTAAGAGAGGGCTTCCGGGGCGTCAGCTTCGGGGGCCTTTTTCTTTGCCTGCATGCTCCTCGTTGATCGATTGAAGGTTACGCGTACGCCATCAACGCCGGCGGCGTTCGCCGGCTTCGAATTCCTGGTAGAGCGCCTGCAGCCGGTCGACGACGAAAGCCGCAAAATCCGGCGCGGTCTTCTTGTCGACGGTCAGCGAGACCTTGGTAGCGGTGGTCGTGATGGTGGCGAGGGTCCGACCATGTGCGTCGGTCCACTTGGTCCCGTTGCCCGCTGGCGGTCCTGAGACCTTCGCTGCGGAGAGGACACGCTTCAGCCTCTCGTCACTGGCGAGCGCGTCGAAGCCAGCATCGCTGGCCGCCTCCTCCGCCGAAGCGAGCGCGCCTTTCTTCGCGATGAGGTCCGCAAGCTCGATCCACCCTCTCCTTCCCGAGGATGGCGCGGGACCGATGGCATCGATGAGCGTTGCCGGGATCCGCGACACCACCGAGAGCATGTACGAGAGGTCGCCTTTGTACAGCGACAAGGCGGCGAGCACCGTCGCGCGTCCGAACCGCTGCTCCAGTCGCTGCGCGAAACGTGCCTTCTCGATGTATGAAAGGTCCTGCCTCTCGTTGTTCTCCTGGCCTTGCGCGACGGCCAGCTCCTCGTCGCTCATGATGCGCACGACGGCCCGGGCCCGGAGGCCAAGCTCCTTCACCGCCTTGAGGCGCCGATGCCCGTAGGCGACCTGATATCGGCCCTCGGCCTCCGGGTGCGGCCGGACCAGGATCGGAACCTGCTGACCATGGTCGCGGATCGCATCCAGCAACGTCGCCTGCACGCCGGCCGCCGAGGGCATGCGATCGCTGATGAACGAGGGATCGATCATCGCGGGATCGAGCTCGACGACCGCCTGTCCTTCCGACAGTTGGCGCTCGATGTCCCCCGCGCGGCGCGACCGCTCGTCGGCGGCGGCGAGGGATTGCCCGATCACACCGACAGGCTTTGCTTCCGCGTCCTCGACGAGGTCCGCGGCGCCCAGGATCGGCCTCATGTGCATGCGGGAGGCGCGCGGTGCTCCCGCTTCTCGTTCTGCGACGAGAGGGGCCTGGCCGAGGTTCGGGAAATGCTTGCGGCTCATTCTGCCCTCCCCCAGGCCTTGCGAATGAAGCCTTCGATCTCGGCGTTCACGTTGTTCATGGATTCCAAGGCACGATCGTAAGTGGCCCGGGTGAACTGGTGGCGGTCGACCTCGAAAAGCGTCTGGTTCGTGATCCCGGCGTCAGAGATCGCCGTGCTCTTGAGCATCGGGTGGATCAGCACGTGTTCGGCGAAGATCGACCGGAGGAATGCGACCATCTGGTTCTGCGGCCCATCGGACGGCTCGAACCGCGTGATGACGTACTTCATAAAGTCGTAGGTGGTCGATGCGCCGGCTTTGGCCACCTCGTCGAGCAGATCGCCGGTCATCATGAGGAACTGGGACATGCTCATGACGTCGAGCATCTGCGGATGGATCGTCACGAGGACCGAAGTCGCAGCCGTGAGTGCGGAAAGTGTCAGGTAGCCGAGCTGCGGCGGGCAGTCGATCACGACCACGTCGTAGAGGTTCTGGGCCTGGGCGATCGCCTGCCCCACCCGCGCGAAGAAAAGAGTGTCGCCCGGAGCCTTGCGCAGAAGCGCGCGAGGCGTGTCGTGCTCAAACTCCATGAGCTCCAGGTTTCCCGGAACGATGTGAAGGTCCGGGATGTAGGTCGCGCGCACGACTTCGGCGATGGGCCGGCGCTTGTCGTCGTATCGGATTGCGCCGTAGAGCGTCTCGTTCGGGCCGACGTCGAGTTCGGGCTGATGGCCGAACAGTGCCGACAGGCTCGCTTGGGGATCAAGGTCGATCGCCAGGACCCGGTATCCATGCAGCGCGAGATACTGCGCGAGATGGGCGGATGTCGTCGTCTTCCCGGACCCGCCCTTGAAGTTCATCACCGTCAGGACCTGGAGGTGCTCCGACCCTGTTCGGTGCGGCAGGTACCGACGCCCGCCCCGTGCCCCCTGGTCGAGGATCTTCCGCAGTTCGTGGATGTCCTCGACCGAATAGGATCGGCGGCCGTTTGTAGTCGACGGTGAAGGTCCCCTGCCTTCCGACGCCACCTGCCTCAGATAACCTTCAGCTATGCCGATGAGCTTGGCGGCCTCCGCAGGCGAGAACCGCCGTATGGTTTTCTCCGCCTCTGGCGGGAAGATGCTCCGATGGTGGGCTTGCAGTTGTGCCGAAAGCTCATCACCGTGCCTCTGTACAAGAGCACGAAGCTCCTGCGAAGGCGCAGACTGTGTTTGCGTAGGTATCTGCGCCATAAGCCGGATAAACTCTTTTGTTACTACCTGCGCATTGCGTCGAAGATTGCCGCATTCTGCGCAGTTAGGCGAATAAGAGCCGATTCTTACCCTCTGGCAAGGCCTTTTAAGTTAATGAGAAGTTAACAGAAGTACGGTCTGCAACGGCAGGCGGAAACGCTGATGATACAGGCTGCAAAAGGCCGGCGGTTAGCCGCGGCTAACCCGGATTGCACAAGAGTTAGCCGCGGCTAACCAGATGACTTGTGTGGCGTGGAAGCGCTTCTGCAATGAGCCAACGTAGGCTAGTCGCACCATACGACTTCTCCGCGTCGAAGCCAGAAATGGCACCCACAATCGTGTTTTCTCCAGACGGAGGGAGCTAAGGACGGCAGCCCGTGATTGTGGCGTTGAAGGGTCCACATCGGGTGATCGTCAGGCATGAGATTCAGGTTCAGCGGCGAGCTGCAACGTCCCCGGGGGCAGGCCATGGTCGCCTGGATCTCAACCTTGCCTTCCACAACGACATAGAGCATGCCCGGACGCAGCCTCTCTGGCAGATCGTTGACCTTCGAGACGCGGTAACGCTTTCGGCCCCAAGGGAGGCGGCCCCATAGCCCGACCAGCCATCGCGAGGCTGTCGACCGGACGGTCTGAAGGATTTCTTTGGGAGCCGTCATGCTGCCACCTCGCTCAACTCCGCCTGCTCGAGAAGCGGGACGATGTCGCCCCTGCCAACGTGGCGCGCTAGTATCTTGCATGGCGTGCCCGTCTCCGCCTCGGGATAGAAGGCGACCTGGCTGATGCTCATGCCGATGGTGCCGTAGCACCCGTTCGGTTCGTCGCGGAACCCATGGAGCCGGGCGAGCAGCTCGTTTACGGCCATGCCGGCCAGGACGGCATTGACGCTGATCACGGCCGGGCGGTCCTCTTGGACGTTCTGGATGTAACCAGCCTTCTTGCGTTCGGTGTACTGTTCAGGGTTTTGCCTTTTTAGCGCTTCCGCCGTGACCTCCGCCATCGTGATCGCGCCTCGGCTCAGAAGGCTGGATGCGCCCGGTTGGAGATAGTGAACATAGCCGCATACCTGCGTGATAGCGCCCGTCTCGTCGGCGTCCAACGCGACACCGACGTCGATGTATGGAAGCACGTAGTAGGTCGCCAGGAGGTTGGCCATGAACCGCCCTTCCGCCGTGTCGACGCAACCGAAGACGACGTCGCACCCGGCGACAGCACGCACCGCATCGGCGTCGGCGAGGTTGGTGGCGAACCGCTCGACCTCCGTGCCGAGCCCTACCCGCGCGATGGCGTCGCTGGTCATGTCGACCTTGAGGATCTCAGCCTCTGCGTCTGCCTGGGTCGCGTTGAGGATGCGGTTGAGGTTCAGGCTTTTCACGATGTCGTCGTCGACGATGACGAGGCGTCCGATCCCGAGCCGGACCAGCTGCTCGATGACGATGCTTCCTGTGCCTGAGCATCCGATGACGGCGGCTGACATCCGCCGAAGACGTCGCGTCGTGCGGTCGCCGAAGGCTTGAGCGTGGCGCCTGGTAAATTCCGGCAACGCCGCCTTGGTTTCTGTCGGGGTGAATTCGTCCTCGTGCCATATCTCCAGGTCATCGCCGACGACCATGATCGTTTCTATCGGTTCGAAGATGCCGTCCGCCTTCACGGCCCTGCCGAACATGCGGCCGTCAGGCAGCAGGACGACGCTGGCGTGCGGGACGTCGGCATCGATCCACGAACAGACGCAGGGAAAGAGGGCGGCGTCGGTCTCGTCGTCCATGGTCGAGAAGTGTGCGAGGCCGTCCCGATGCGAGTGGATCTTCACCACGCTGAGGCCGCGGCGGTCGGCCTCCTGGAGCCAGGGCACCATGATGTCGGTCGGCCAAGCCACCGTGTCGACCGACCGCTCGGTGCAGTCGGCATGCGGGACGAGATGGACGGCGCGCGCGACGAGACGGTGCCTCTCGGCGCCGGCGCGTCGACCGCAGAGGGCGATCGCTACCGCTTCGAAGCCGTCCGGCGGAAGGAGGTGTTCGCGAAGTGCCGCGTGTTGGAAGCCTGTAAGGCTGAGCGTGGTGTGCATGTTCAGCGCCTCTCGAATTCGGCTGCGAACCAGGACTGCGCATAATGAATGTGGCTGGCGAGATCGTCCTCTCCCGGAAGCCACGGATTGGCCGGCGCCCTATGGCGCGACCAGCGCTGCCAGGAGCGGCCTTCGATCATCTGCGGGATCTGTGTCTGCGGGATCGGCTGCCCGTCGGAGCGAACCATCCACGGGTGCACGTAAGCCATGTCGAGTTCGCCCGGCGGATACATCGGCGTAATCATGAAGGCGACATCGACGACCTGCTGCAGGTAGCCTGCCGGAAGAACAAGGCCGCGAAGGATCAACCAGCGCGCAGAGCCTTCGACGATCGCCTCCCAAGGCTGTCCGAAGCCGTCGAGGAACGTCTCGTCGTCTTCGGGCAGCCTGAAATGCCGGCGTAGGGCGGGCAGGGCGGTCACGGCTAGCCGTCCTGCGCCGTCTTGAGCATCGTCTTGAACTTCTCGATGCCGTGGAGGACGAAGTCGACGCTCTGGTCGAGCTCGATCTTGGAGAGACCGCCATCCTTGTGGACCTGCCGCAGGATGTACTTCTCGACGGGCATCTTGCCGGCCTTGTCGAGGATCTCGCGCCCGGTCGCATGCGACGTCTCGAAGACATGCTTGTGCTTGTCGACCTTGATCAGGAACCGCTTCGCGCGGCGGTGGATCGTCCTCTTGGCGAGGATCCATTCCTCGACGTCGATCACCTCCTCGATGATCTCACCGTCCTCGACGATGATCGTGTCCTTGACGGTCGTCTCTTCCGCGACGATGCTGCCGCGATGCTCATGGTGCTCGTCCATCATATTTCTCCTTGACGGCCGAGTCCGCCCCAGGCATCTACATGTCGGATTCGCCATCTCGGACATGGCGCGTTCTACATATAAGAGACTTGTCGACTTCGTCAAGTTCATCATGTCGATAATGGTGGAAGCACATGCTTGTCTGACGTATTCCCGGAGCGCCTCAAGAAGGCGCGCGAGCTCCGCAAGCTCAGCCAGGGCGAGGCCGCGACACTGTCTGGCCTCCCTCCGACTTCGATCTCCCACTTCGAAGCGGGGGCGCGGAAGCCCTCCTTCGACAACCTCCGCCGCTTGGCCCGCGCGCTTGAGGTGACGACGGACTTCCTGCTCGGGCTCGCCGAGACCCCGGATGTCAGCACGTCGGCGGACCCGCTCTATCGGCATGGCCAGTTGATGAGCGCGGAGGATCGCAAGCTTGCCGAGGGCATCTTCCAGCTCCTGGCGGAAAAGAACCGGAAGAAGGACGGCTGATGTCGAAGACCGGCGCCCGACGGAATCCGTTGTTCGCCGGCCTGGTCGCCGAGAAGTGGGCCCGCGAGAACGGCATCGTGTCGCTTCCGGTGCGCCCCAAGGAGATCGCAGAAAGCCTCGACATCCTCGTGCAGGCGAAGTCCGACGCCGCCGCGGGCGTATCGGGGATGCTGCTTCGCCACGGCGATGCGTTCTGCATCTGCTACGCCACTCACATCAGGAGCGTGGGCTTCCAGAACTTCAGCATCGCCCATGAACTCGGCCACTACCTGCTTCCCGGCCATCCGGAGCACATCTTCGCGGGCGGCGACGTCCACGCGTCCCACGCGGGGTTCACCTCGTCGGATATATACGAGGCCGAGGCGGATCACTTTGCAGCCGCGCTGCTGATGCCGGACTTCCTCTTCGACGCCGCGTTAAGGAAGGTGGGCGAGGGCCTTGCGGCGGTCGAAGCGATGAGCCGCCTCTGCGAAACCTCCTTGGTCGCGACCGCGATCCGCTACGCTCAACGGACGTCGGTCCCGGCCGCCGTCGTACTCAGCACCGGCGGCCGCCTGGACTTCTGCTTCATGTCGAAGACGATGCAGGAGTTCGGATCGATGACATGGCCGCGCAAGGGCGAACTTCTGCCAGGCGGCGTCGCCACGGAGCGCTTCGTTCGCAACGCCGCCAACGTTACGGAAGGGCACCGGGCACAAGAGGACGGCGATCTGCGGGATTGGTTCGGCTGCAGGAAAGTCGCAATGGAGGAGGAGGTCCTCGGCCTCGGCCCCTATGGCAAGGCCCTGACCGTCATCACCACGAGCACCTTCGCCGACGATGACGCCGAGCTGGACGAGGACGTCGAGGACTGCTGGACGCCGCGTTTCCGTCGCTGAGCTCATCGCGCTGCATTGACGAAGGCCTTCAGCCGAGCCTGGCGGACCGGCCACGTTCCACGTCTGCCTCATTGTAGTAATCCGCCGCCTGCTGCACCGAACGGTGGCGCGACTGCCGCATCGCTTCTTGTATCGGCACGCCCTGCCGAGCCGCCTCCGTGAGATAGCCCGAGCGCAGACCGTGGGCGGAAAACAGCGTCGGGTCGAGCCCCGCGACACGGCAGCGTTTCTTCAGGATCACGTTGACGCTCTGGGCATCCAACGCCTTGCCGCCGACGCGATCGAACCGGTCGACCGCCCTGAAGACGGGACCGTTCCGGATCGGCGCAAGCGCGATCCATGTCTTGAGGGCGGACACCGCCCGGCCGATCAGGATGACCCGCTCGTCTTGTTCCGCGCCTGCGGTCTTCGTTCTCCCTAAGTGGATCGCCAGGCAGGGCAGGGTGGTGGCGGCATCGGCATTGCCGGGCTCAGCCGACACCGGCGCCCGGTCGATCAGGTCTTCCACCCTCAGCCTCGCGACCTCGGAGCGGCGGCGGCCACCCGAAGCGAAAGCCACGAGGAGCAGGGCGCGATCGCGCAGGTCCGCGTTCGAATTGCTTGGGCACGCCGCGAGCAGCAGATCCAGGACGTCGCGCGTCACCGCGTTCTGGCTCTTGCGCATTCGCGGGCGGTTCGAAGCGCGTACGGCGAGGCGGACCGCGGCCCGGATGCTCGCCGAGGTGAACGGACCTTCCATGCCACGCCACCTGTGGAGGGTCGACCAGAGGGCGAGGCGCCGGCGGACGGTCGCCGGCGAATGCGGCCCGAGGATCCGTAGGCACCCGTCGGCTCGCATGAGCCGCTCGACGTCCCCCGGCATGCCGTGTGCGGCGTCGTTCTCACGTTCCGCGGCATCGTAGAGGTGGTGGGCCAGGAATTTCAGCACCAGTCCTTCCGAAGCCGGCCAGGGCAGGGGGCTGCCAAGCGCCGCGTGCGCCCAGGTTTCCAGGTAGTTCAAGTCCGAGGCGAGCGCGCGAAGAGTGTTGCGGCCCATTCCCTCCCTGGCTAGATGCTTGAGGGTGGCGACGTCGTCATCGGTCAGGACCTCCGCCATCCGATCGCGACGGTCCGGCGGGAGTATCGAGGACAGGGCGTCGAGTTCATAGGAGCGCAGGGTAGCCGGCTCTTCATGGACTACGATGTCCGTGTCCAGGTCGTCGGCGTTCAAGATCCCATTTCCTTGTTCGCTGCGCTCAGGCCAGTTGACGGGACGTCATGATGCACTTCAGCCAAGAGCGTTGAAGCAGTTCGACGGCCGGGTTGCCGCCCCTCTACTTGGCTTCCATCAGACGCCTGGCCAAGGCATGCCTGAAGGCGTGGAAAGGAAAGCCTGCATTCAACCCCGCCCAGATCTTGGCCGCAGACCCAAGGACGGCGCCATTCGATCTCAGCCCTCTGTCATATGCCAGAATGGCGATAGCGTCTTCTCCGCCGATCGAGATGGAGCGCTGCTTTGACTTGCCATTGGTCGTCACCACCACCGACGGTGCCGAAGCCTCGTCGGACTGGCTGACGATGTCGGACGAATTGAGCGCGCCTATCTCGGAAAGCCGTAATCCGCCAGCGGCCAGCCCGATCAGGGCGCGGGCAGCCAGGTTATCCGGACCTGCGCAGGCCCGCTTCAACTCGAAGATGTCCTTCGCCGTGGCTCCTTGATCGTAGGCCATTGGGCTCCCGCTCGTCTAACACATCAGCACTTAGTACGGCCAATCTCCTAATCGGTCAAGCTATCGATAAGCTATGATTATCGATGGCTTGAATAGCCAGAATAGGTCTGTTTCGATGATGGAAGTGTATGCCCCCTTGGCTTCCGTTTCCGGTCTTGGTACAATACTTGTCAATGACTTACACGTTGCCCGATCCCATCCCGTGGTCAAAACTCAGCGGTCCGCTCGCCCGCGCGGAAGATGCCCTCGCACGTCTCGACCAAACCCTCGCCAAAAGCCCGATCCGCGCCGGATGGAGCGCCCGCACCCATTTTGCCGACGCTGCCGCCAGCCTCTGGCTCGACGGCTCGCTCATCGCCCAAGACGATCTCGTCCTGCATGACGCGCGCATGGACATCCGCGTCCCCACCCACGAGCTCGTCCGCGCCCACGCTGTTTTGCGAGCCCGCCGTCGCATTGCGTCCGAGCCCGATCCCGCCTGGGCGCTGTCCGCCGCCGGCCTCGCGGCCTTGCGCGATCGCGTGGGGTCCGACGCGACGCAGGGGAGGGCGGTCACACCGGATCCTGGCGACACCGATGCCGACGAGGACGATCTATCGTCCGCCTCGGGGGAGCCTGACGAGGACGATCCGCTGGCTGCCGAACTGGCTGCGCTCGACGCTCTCATCGCCCGCTCCGATCGCGTTCTTGCCGGCGAGCGCAGCAACCGACCCGAACCGGAAAACAAAGAGATCATTTTGTACGATCTCGATTGGGACGAAGACTCGCGACTGGCCGAATGGCAGGATGTTCTGCGGCAAACCAGAGACCTACCGCCGGTTCTTGCCGCCGTGCTGGCGATGCAGGCCTGGACCGCCATCGAACCGCTGCAGCGCGCACCGTGGCTGGGCCGTCTCCTCGTCCCGGCACTTCTAAAAGCCCGTGGGAAAACGCGGGCGCATCTCTTGACGCTAAACTGCGGGCTCAAAGCAGTTTTGCGCGAGCGCCGCATGCATCGCGATCCCACGATCCGCCTGCTTGCCCTGATCGAAGGCATCCAGGCTGCCGCCGATCAGGGTGTCAAGGACCATGATCGCTGGCTGCTCGCTCGCGAGATCTTGCAACGGCGGTTGGTTGGTAGACGGATCAATTCGAGCCTGCCGGCCGTGATCGACCTGGTGATGGCACGACCGCTCGTGTCGGCGCGACTGATTGCGCAAGAATGCGGTGTGTCGCAACGTGGCGCGCTCGACCTCGTCGCAGCGCTCTGCCTTCGCGAAGCCACGGGCCGTGGGCGCTATCGTGCCTGGGGCGTGTTGTAAGGTTTGATTTTAGGTGCCTGCGCGGCGACGGCGAGCACCGGCGCATAACCCCGCTTCTGCTTGCGGCGCAGCCAGGTCACAAGCGCCTCGCACGCCGCGCCGTCGTCTGCATAGAGATTGATCGTGCTGCCGCCGCGCCGCCCGATGCGGCCCCATTCGCGCGTCAGCGCCGCGTCGCCAAACAAACTGGCGCTCACCGACAGCACATAATAGCGCTGACAATTTTGCGCCGGCTCGACGCGCTCGAGCACGAGCATCTGAACATTGGTTTGGGCAGGGCAGGGCAGGTTCATGCCGCCGAGTCTCGGGCAAGCCGGAATCGTCGTCCAATCGTTTGTACGAATCGAAGTTGAGGGAACGATTCGTCCAGCCGATCGATCAGAACGGGCGCGCCGATTAGAAGCTTCGAACAGCCGATGGCAGAAGCGTTATGATCTCGAACCCATCGGAAATTCTTTGGAGGCACCAGCAGGAAGCTCCTGTGAACCTCGATGCTATAGCGTCCGATTTAGACATCCCTGTCTTTTATCGGGATTTACCACGTGATATAGTGGGGAAGATTGCGAGGGATCGACAAAGCCCCTCGCAATTCTCCATTACAATAAACTCGGCCCACCACTTCAATCGGCAGCGTTTTACACTGGCGCACGAGATCGCCCATTTCATTATGCACCGCGATTTGATCGAAAATGGCGTGACTGACAGCGTCATGTATCGAAGCAGCATGAGCGATATGTTTGAGAAGCAGGCAAACAAAAAGGCTGCGGATATCCTTATGCCCGCACCTCTCGTGCGCAGAGAGTGGGCCTCTGGCATTGAGCCTGAGACGATAGCGCGCCGATTTGAGGTTTCAGAATCAGCTATGAAGATAAGTCTGAGGTCTCTCGACTTGATTGATTAAGCTGTCCCGCGCTGCCAGTAACTTTTCACTGCCGCGACACCGCGGTGTTGAGTGCCCGCTGCCCTAGCGCCGTGGCGCTGAGTGCCATTCAGACGCGCCGGATCTTCCTCTCATTACGATCCTGTTCCGGCACAGCTATGTGACAGCGTTCATCGCACGACCCTAAGCGCGCATCGCTGCCGGCAGATCCGGTGGCTTGGGGCTGCCGTGTCAATGAAGAGCGCCGCACACTGCTCCTCGAACGGGTACCGCTGCTGACCCTCACATGGCGCAGTCGTCCGCGAGGTGCGCAAGGACAGCGGCCATGTCGATCTCGGCGCCGTACTTTGCCGCAAGCCGAGCGAGGCGGTATTGCCCTTCGCGACCGCACCTCGAGCACCTGAGCCGGACGACGACGTAGTGGTATGAGGCAAGCGGCGGCATGGTTAGAACGTAAGGGAACGCGCCTGCCTAGTCTATGTGGGTTCCGGTTTATACCGGGGATAGCTGGACGTGCGCTAAGAGGCCGCCGTGCCCGAGCAAGGAGGCGGCCGGGCGACGGCGGCAAGGTAGCGTGCGCGCTATGCTGCACGCAGCTAGAGGTTCGTCTAGGGCGGATAGACGGACAAGCCCGACCAATGCCACTCTGGCGTAATCAGGTTCGGTACTGTCGTCTGGCGACAGACTGAAAGCACGGAGTGCAGGTTCTTGGACACACAGGCTGCGACCACTTCCAAAGCCATCACACGCGCGGACCTGGTTTTGGGAGCGGCCCGAACGGTACGTTCGGCCTCGAACACAGTCGTGCGCGATATGCTCGAAACAATAATTGACGAGATTACGCAGACGCTCGTGCAAGGAAAAAACGTCCAGCTTCGCGGCTTTGGAAGCTTTGTGGTGCGTGCTAAGACCGAGCGGATCGGACGTAATCCCCGAACCGGCGAGCCAGCCACAATCTCGCCGCGTCGGGTTCTCAGCTTTAAGCCGTCTCCGGTGCTCTTAGCGATAATGAACAATGAGGAGGCGCCGGCCGCCACCTTTGACGACTATTGGGATCGAGGCACATCCGGCCCCAAGGGGTAATTTAACGATCTTTTGGCACCGTCGGCTCTGCCGACCGCTGTCGCATATTAACCATGCCGGCAACTCCGGTCTAACACGAAGCATCTGGCCGAGTTTCAAAATCATGGATTCAGAGAATGACTTCCTCATCGCGACTTTAAAGCGGCTCGCTCGGAATGTGGCAGACCTTCGCGGCGCGCTCAATCGACAAGGCTCTGAACTTGACGGCGCCTTCGGATGGCCAGATAGCCTGCTAGAAATCGATCGGATCAGAAAAGATTCAGCGGCCGTCTTAGCTGATCTTTCAGCTCGTCAGGCCTAGATAAGCTTCGAAGCACCTAGGTGTCTAATCCCAGGTTTTGATGGTGCAATCTTTTCCAACGAGTGGAAGGAGGCGCTATGGGCCAGGTTCTTCACGGAAGCGCCCGCACGACTGCGGCAGTCCGTCGAGCGACACAGCATAGTCAAGAGAGCTTGAGGGTGCTGGCTCGCCGTCACGGGATCAACCAGAAGACGGTCGCCAAGTGGAAGAAGCGAGCCTCTGCGACAGATCTGCCGACAGGCCCTAAGGAGCCAAAATCAACGAGCCTGTCCGTCGAGGACGAGGCGATCATCGTCGCCTTTCGCCGGCATACGCTCCTGCCGCTGGACGATTGCCTCTATGCGTTTCAGCCGACGATCCCTCATCTGACGCGGTCGTCGCTGCATCGCTGTCTGGTGCGCCACGGCATCTCGCGGCTGCCCGAAGTCGAGGGCGACAAGCCCGCCAAGAAGCGGTTCAAGGTCTATCCGAAAGGATCGTTACTTCGAAATGCGCGGTCCCAAGGACTGAAGACGAAGGGTGCCGTATGGGTGCGGCCGGACCTGCAGGCGGAGATCGTTTATCGCGGTGTGACGGGATCAGGCGAGTTGCGACATGCAAGTTTCAAGGGGCTTCTCGGCTCGCTCTAACGCAGATGGATGCCGTTCGGACAGCTACTCACTCAAACGAGTGACGCCGCCTCCGTCAAAGCATGCCCCTATGTTGCTGCAACGGTAGCAACTTTGAGGATAGGGCAATGCTGTTCAAGCCTTCCTTGCTGATACATCGTAACCGCGCACCGCGGCAGACGTTCATGATCCTCGCCGTTCTGATAATCGCCGGCGCGACCCTCTACTTTGATTGGCATCGCTCGACGATGCTCGTCGGTGGTGCGGAGAACATGGTTGGTGAGATCGCATCGCCATAGCTCTTGAACGAGGCAGACCATCCATCCACGCGTCGACGAGCAAAGGCATGGGAAATGGAAGCAGCCTGGGTTTTCCGATACCGCTTGGTGTACGTGGCCATATGCGCGGCCACCTTCATTCTGACGTCTTCTGGCGTGACGAGCTCACAGGAGCGTCTGAAGAAACCAGCTTATGCCTGTGACGATCTTGAGCACGCGTTGGCCGGGCCGAAGCAGGAGGCTCTTGGCGGGCGGCCACAGCTAGCAAGCCACGACCCGGACAAGGCGGCCGCCCCCCTAGCTCGATGTAAATGGTTTAAGACCGATCAAGTCGTGGTCGTATTGCGTCGGAAAGAGGATCACCATTTTTCTTGCTTGGCAAGCCTTGGGTACCGCAACGCGATGGATGAGGCGTTCGAGGACGTAGATCAACCGGACTGCTTCTGGACACCTGACGACGCGCTACGCGATGTGCCGTGACCCGGATCTATCTACATCGACCGTAGGTCCGGCTTTCCGTCTGTGATGTGTGTATCCTCTACTCGATCACCCGCGGCCAGGACGCTATGTGTCAGCTCTTCGCGATCTGCCGGGCACCTGTCGCCGATCCTCGACATCTGTCCCGATAACTGGCCGTCCCTGACGTCTAGGCGGTGAGGTATGGTTCCAGTCGAGACACAAAGTCTGGATAAAACCATTCTACTTCGGATCTAATCTCCAGCAGCGCCTCGGCGAGGCGACGCCAGTCAGCACCTCTATAGCGCTCGTGCATATCGAAGGATTTGGCGACGTGGCTCAGGCGATCGCCTCCTGTTAGCGCGCTGAGGCCCGAGGTAGGGTCCTTCGCCACCTCCTCGTAACGCAAGATGCTCTCAGGGGGCAGCTGCGCATACGTTCGAAACAGCCATGCAAGAAGCGTTATCTGCCGACCGAGCTGGTCCGATCTGGCATCTAAAGCCGCCGCCAACTCGGGACAGAACCTTTCTGCGGTGGGCATGCGCCCAAGCCTCACAGGCATATCTACCGTCTGCCATGATGCTAGGACTGCAAGGGGAAACCTGACGACGGCAAAAAGCGGAAAGACGTGCGAAAGAGGGTTTGCCAAGGCGGAGAACATCGCCGGATGTTTGACGAAGAGGCGAAAATCACTGTCGACAGCACGTCCACTGGCGACTTGTCCCTTGGAAGTCTGCGACCGACGCAGACCGAGAGTCGTCAAAGCCGGCTCGAAGGTATTATCGACGATCGCCCCGTCGTAATTTTTTGAAACGGCAGTTCCCGTACTAATGGCTCAGGACTCATTGATCGATCCAGAAGATGACGGTGGCCGCGATGCAGATAGCCGACATGAAGGTGTGAGCGCAGCGGTCGTAGCGCGTGTGGATGCGGCGCCAGTCCTTGAGCTTGCCAAACATGTTTTCGATTCTGTGGCGCTGGCGATAGAGCACCCGGTCGTGCGGGATCGCGACGGTTCGGTTGGCTTTGGATGGGATGCAGGGGATGATGCCGCGCAACGTCAAGGCGGCCCGAAGCCAGTCCGCGTCGTAGCCTTTGTCGCCGAGCAGCACCTTGGCGGGCGGAAGAGCGTCGAGCATCAGCGCGGCACCGTCATAGTCGCTCATTTGGCCTTCGCTGAGCAGCAGGATCAGCGGGCGCCCTTGCCCATCGCACACGGCGTGAAGCTTAGAGTTCAGACCGCCTTTGGTGCGTCCGATACGTCGGGGAACAGCCCCTTTTTAAGCAGACTGGCCGCCGTGCGGTGGGCCTTCAAGTGGGTCGCGTCAATCATCAGTTGATCGGGCTTGCCGCCTTTGGCCGAGAGCCTTGCGAAGATCGCATTGAAGACGCCGAGGCGGCTCCAGCGAATGAAGCGATTGTAGATCGTCTTGTGCGGACCGTACTCCTGCGGCGCATCGCGCCAGCGCAGCCCGTTGCGGATGACGAAGATGATGCCGCTGATGATCCGCCGGTCGTCGACCCGCGGGATCCCATGCGAGAGCGGAAAGCACGGCGCAATGCGACGCATCTGCGCCGGTGAAAGCCAAATCAGATCACTCATGACGGCACCTCCTGGTACCGTCACTGAATCAAGCGATCGTCTCATCCGCAAGTCGCTTAATAGGTCCTGAGCCTAATGATCGCCAGCCGCGCAGCGGCGCAGAAAGTTTCGATCTCTTCAATCGCGCGCGCGGGGTCGCCATGGTCTGGCATCGTCATCGGCTCGACGAGAGCAACGCAATTATGTGCAGTGTTCAAGCAGGCGCAAACGAACGAGGTGCCGGACCGAGGTAATCCGGTGATCAGAGCGGTTAGCATGGTGATGACCTGAGAGAAGAGGTCAGCTTTGCAACATGAAGGCTGGCGGTCCAGGTACCTATCATGACCAGACCAATTCCACGCTACAAAGGTCGATGCAGGTAGTGTGCAACGTTTGGCGAGCCTTAACGTGGCGGACTGACGGGATCGGGCGAGCTGCGGCACGTCAGCTACAAGGGATGGTCGATGTCTAAAGAACCTCGATGATAGGGCTAGCGCTGATACTGGCGCTGGCCGGCGCTTGCTTCTCGGCAAATATCTTCGCAGCGGGAGTGGCGAAACAACCCAAAGCCAAGTTGGCGATCTTTCTCAGCCTGTGCGGTCTTGTCGTGTCGTCGTTCGTCGCTGGAGCAGCCTTCGACTACATCATCACTTTCTGGCATCGGTGGCACTAAACGAAAAAGCCCCGCCATTGCTCGAGGCAAGGACGGGGCAAGTCTTGGGATTTTTACCTGTCGCGCCGATCGGAACCGGCTAGGGATAGAGATTAGGAGAAGAGGCTTGTGTGGGCCTGATCCTGGCGGCGGGCCGACGGCGAGCGTGAGCTGACCGTGATGCGGTGGGGCATGCCTGGGCCGCCGCAGTTCGGCAGTGCACCGATCACCAACATCAGGAACACCACGACGAGTCGGTACTGGCACCGCTGGCTGAAGCCGGAGAACCGCTGCCTGGTGCCCTTCACGTCGTTCTGCGAGTACGCCGACACGAAGCCGAAGAAGACCGCCACGTGGTTCGCCTTGGACGACAGCCGGCCGCTCTGCGCCTTTGCCGGGATCTGGACGACCTGGCACGGCGTGCCGCGGCACGAAGGCAAAGCCGGTCGAGGGCGAGCACCAGCTCTACGGGTTCCTGACAACCGATCCGAACGACGTCGTCGGCCCGATCCACCCGAAAGCGATGCCGGTGCTACTGACGACGGTCGAGGAATGGGACGTCTGGCTGCGAGCGCCATGGCACGAGGCGTCCGCGCTGCAACGACCGCTCCCCGACGAGATGATGAAGATCGTGGCCACAGGCGAAAAGGAGGACCGTTACGACGGTGCGCCTGGGGAAGCGGTCTCGCGTCAGCCTGGCTTGCTCTAGGCCGTCGCCTCTTGTCGGGTTGACGTAAGCGAACGTGGCCGTGTCTTTTCAAGTGTCGCTGCTATGATCCCCACCGGTGACAGGTGCTAATCGTGGTTCGATTGCCGCGGAAGCATGCGCCCGAGAATGTTGTCGCGGCGGACGAACAGATGCCAAGCTGTGCCGGCGAGGTTCAGGATGACCAGGGTGTAGACGGCGAACTGCGCGTAGACGTGGACGATCGCCGCCGTCATGCCCTGCCCCGGCGTAGTGGGCACCTTGGGAAAGTCGATGAGCCCAAGAAACCGTATGGGAGCCTTGTCGCCCGATGACATGATGTAGCCGGACACTGGCATGGCGATGAGCACGGCGTAGAGGAGCCAGTGCATCAAGTGGGCCAGGCCCTTTTCGAACGCGCCCATGGTGCCGGGAAGGCGCGGCGGACTGTGTCGGAAGCGATAGAGGACGCGTAGCGCGATGATCGGGAAAAGCACGAGCCCGACGGTCATGTGGGCGGAGGCGTGATCCGCCGGCGTTCCGGGGAACGGAGCGACGAACGTGTCCGGCGCGCCAGGCTTCGTCTTGAACGCGCCGAAGATCCATCCGAGCGGGATGACGGTGAATACGAGAAGCGCCGTCACCCAGTGAAACCAGCGGGCTCCCAGGCCGTATCTGCGGCGCAGAACGCTTGGCGGCTGGTCTGGCACGGTTGCGTCCCTCATTCTGGCATCCCGATGCCGGTCCCTGCCCGTCATCCCCGTGTTCGCGGACGATGAGCGATCTTTCCGGAAAAGCGCATTCATTGTTTCAGTGAGCTCGACTTTCGGTATCAGCGGTAGCCTGCAGCCTGCAACTCGAACAACGCCGCATATCTGCCGGCGCGCGTCAGTAGCTCGGCGTGGGTGCCCGATTCCGCGACGCGTCCGTCCTCCAGGACGACGATCCGATCGGCCATGCGCACCGTCGAGAAGCGGTGGGAGATGATCAGGCAGGTGCGTCCGCGAGCGAGCTCGCGGAAGCGTAGGAAGACGTCGTACTCGGCTCGCGCGTCGAGCGCGGCGGTCGGCTCGTCGAGGACCAGGACGTCACCGTCACGCATGTAGGCGCGTGCGATGGCGATCTTCTGCCATTCGCCGCCTCGACGCTGTCCTTGAAGCGGCGTCCGAGCGGCTGGGCGTAGCCGAGCGGAAGGCGGTCGATCACCCGGTCGGCAAGGGCGCGCTCCGCCGCGTCCGCGATCCGAGCGTCATCGTCGGCCTGCGCGATGGCGCCGACCGCGATATTTTCGGACGCGGAGAAGCTGTAGCGGACGAAGTCCTGAAGGATGAGGGCGATACGCGTGCGCAGATCCTCGAGATCGAATGCGCGTAGATCGATGCCGTCGATGGTGATGCGCCCCTCGGTGGGGTCGTAGAGGCGCGAGAGCAGCTTGACGATAGTTGTCTTGCCGGCGCCGTTCTCGCCGACCAAGGCGACGACCTCGCCAGCGCGGATGTCGAGATCGAGATGGCGCACCGCCCATCGTTCAGCGCCAATATATCGGAAGCCGACATCCTCGAACCTGATGCCGCCACGGATCGGCACAGGGAAAGCGTGCGGCTCGTCGGGCGAGCGGATCGCCGGCACGATGTCGAAGAAGGAGAAAAGGTCGTCGAGATAGACGGCCTGGGCGGCAAGCTGCGATAGGCCGAGCAGCAAACCTTCGAGAAGGGACCGTAAGCGGAGCAGCGAACCCGCGAGGAAGCCGAGGTCGCCGATCGTTATCGCGCCTTCGAGCGTGCGCCACAGGATGGAGGCGTAGCCGGCGTAGTAGCTAAGCGCGCTGATGGTGGCGAAAAGGCCGCCCCAGAGCGCGCGCCGGGCGGCTAGGCGGCGGGTCTCGCCGTACATGACGTCCGACAGACCGGCATATCGGTCGGACAGGAAGCGCTCGAGGCCGAACAGCTTGATCTCCTTCGCCGTCTCGACGCTGGCGCCAAGGTATCGGAAGTAGTCGACCTGCCGCCGCTCCGGCGTCCGGCCGAAGGCCAGCCGATAGCCTTCGCGGTTGAAGTGCAGTTCGCCGAGCGTCGCCGGGACGAGGGCTAGTGTAAGGAGGAGCAGCAGCCACGGCGCATAGGCGGCGAAGCCGATCGCGAGCGCCACCACCGTCACCGCGTCCTGGGCCTGGCCGAAGACGAGCTGAAGGATGGAGGCGCGGCCGGTGACCTGCCGCCGCGCGCGGTCGAGCCGGTCCTGCTGGTCGGCGGACTCGAACTGCTCGAGGTCGAGCGTCGCGGCGTGTCGCATCAAGGCGAGGCTAGCGGAGTCCGAATACCGCTGGCCGAGGAGATCCCCCACGAACGCGCTGGCGCGGCCGAGGAGATCGGACACGATGCCGAGGCCGGCTTCAGCAAGAACCAGTAAGACGATGTGGTCGAGCCGGCCGGATGTCATCCAGTCGCCGAAGCCAAGGCTGGGATGCGGTAGCTTAGACTCGGCCACGACCAAATCGATGATGAGCTTGCCGACGTATAAGGCTGCGGCCGGTAGCAGGGCGCGGATGAGGCGCAGCGCGACTGTCGCCAGGTTGAGGGTCGGGCTGGTCCGCCACACGAGGCGGAAAAGCTTCGGGAGGTTGCGCAAGGTGCCGAGGCGGTCACGAAAGGCGGCGATGGGATTCACGGGATCGACGCTACGACGGAGGAAGCGTTGAAGGCCACATGTTTGGCTTCGTCGATTCTAGAACCCGAGGACGAAGGTCGAGGACGATGGGTCCGAGATCTGGTCCGAGGCTATGAGCCCGACCTGAAATTGGTTGACCGGCCTCGCGGCCTTTGATTCTCCGAGT
>NZ_LMUU01000056.1 GCF_009765775.1 Beijerinckia sp. L45 | reverse complement strand
GCATCGCCGGTCGCGGCACGCCACATGTCGCCGACACGCGCGATCTCGCGCGCGCCCGATCCGATCAAGCGCGTCGCCGTCGGCTCGATGGCAATGACGGCATCGACGTCGCCACGGTCGAACAACGCGAGGTTTGCCATCGGCGGCCCGAAGATCACCTCGAAATCACGTCCAAGATCGAGGCCGATCAACGAGGCGGCGATCTTGGCCTGCTGATAGGTCTCCGTCGTCTTGGGCTGGCTCGCGATGCGCTTGCCGACGAGATCGGCCGGCTTGTGGTAGGGGCTGTCGTCGCGCACGATCCAGCGGCCATGATTGTTCAGCGCCGGGCCGAACAGCGTGATGTCGCTCCCCTTGCCCGCCATCACGGTAAGCCCGACGGCACCGAACACGCTGACGTCCAGCGCGCCAGCCACGAGCTGCACCTGGGTCTGCCCGGGATCGCCGCCGATCCACTCGAAATCGAGACCGGTGCTTTCGAGCAGGCCGAGCCGCGTCATCAGAGGGCGCCAGATGGCGCCGGCACTTCCAGGGCTCGGCAGC
Source organism: Beijerinckia sp. L45 (assembly GCF_009765775.1). GTDB lineage: Bacteria > Pseudomonadota > Alphaproteobacteria > Rhizobiales > Beijerinckiaceae > RH-AL1. The sequence continues at coordinate 20,788 of NZ_LMUU01000056.1, read as the reverse complement.
GCGATGCGCACCGGCGCCGCCTTGGCCCAAGCCGGCCGCACGCCCGTGACGGTAAGCGCCCCCAGACCGGCAGCGCCAGCGATGAGCTGGCGCCGTCCGATCCCGACCTTCGTATCGGATCCCAAGCCCATATTCAGGACAGGACGAGGGTCTGGTGCGTGTTGGCGCCGACGGTGAAGCCGCGATCCTTCATCCAGTCGTAGGCGGGGTTGAACAGATCCGCCGAGTAGCGCTGGACATGGGTGTAGCGGACATAGCGCGAGTCGAGCTCGTTGGCCTCCAGCAGCCCCTCGCTGGCCGCGGCAATATGGTGCGCATAGCGGCCGAAGTCGGCATTGATCAGATCGACGGCTTCGTCGAGCACGTTGAAGAACGTCTCGCGATCGGCGAGCGGAATGTCGTCCGACACCACCTCGGCCCCGCGGTAGAAGGTCAAGGCGACGATATGGGCGCCTTGCTTGACCGCCAGGCTGATGAACGGCTCCATCACGGTGACGGCGCGGATACGCCCTTCCTTGGCGGCCTGAAGCCGGACTTCGGGCGCGCCGATGTGTTCGAGCACGACATTCTCTTTGCCGACGGCGCCTTCCAGCAGGCCGACCGTCGTATAATGCGAGCCGGTGAAGTCATTGACGCCGATCGCGACGTTGGCGAGATCGCGCGGCGTCTGCAGCGCGGCGTCGAACGTCACGATCGCCTGCGCGGCGATGGCCGGACGCAGGGCGGCAATCTTGCCGCGCTCCAGGCCACGCTCGATCCGATCGACACCGCCCCATTCGCAGACGTTGAACGAATCCGCGGACCCGGCATCGAACAAGGCTTCCTTCTGGCGTTTCAGAACGTCGCGCTCGACCCGATCGTGATCCGCGTATTTCGCGGAGTACCGCACGTCGAGACCGGCCTTCTCAAAGAGGCCGTGCTCGAGCGCGACGATAATCGGCAGATCGAAGACCGGCGGGTTCGGCGACACGCGAATGACGGATTTCGCTTTGGCATCTGACATTGATATTTTCCTGATGACACATCGGGCGACACGACACAGCGTGTTTTCGCCGGCGCTGAGACGAGCCTGCCGCTGTCGTGCAGCGGTAGTGGATGATGCGAAGAACAGATTACCCCGTCAACGAAATGGAATTTCAAAGACGATCTGTATTTTAGTATCGTCTGCTATATTTGCGGCTGCCGAATTATTTGCGCCGGAGGGTATCGCAAATAAAACACTCCGCCGGCAACGAGCGGCAGAAGCTTTTTCGCGAGGTGTCGCGACGGGTGTAAGATCAACTCGGTGTGACAACAAACGGGACGCCAAAATAGCGGCAACTTGATGCGGCCTGTCGCATCAGGCGATCCCGGCCACGCTGCATGGGATTTGGTGCGCTGCAAGCCGCTAGAACAGCTTCCGTGATGCGGACAGCACGAGAGTCGTCGTGTTGTAGTTGTTCTCGTGGTGGATGGGAAACAGCGCCTTGGCCTTGAACGTCGTCGCCAGCTCCGGCGAATCGTAGACCAGGACAGGACCCAAATCGATCTTGCTGTATTTGTTGCCGGCGGGGCTGACTAAAGCGTCGGTCGTGTTGTGATCGCCATTCAGCTGTTGCGCGAAGACGCCGGCGGCGCCGACCTGAAAATTGCCGGAACGCTGTGTGAGCGAAAAATCCAGATCGATGAGGTTACCGGCCTGGTAACCCGACGCGGGATTGCGCTTGCTCGTATCGAAGAAGAACCGGGCACTGACCTCCGTGGCGTCGAAGACGGACAGGTTTGGGCCCGTAAGATACGTCAATGCTACGTTGGGAATGGTGATGAACGTGTTCCGTGCCGGGTTGACGAAGTTGGTGACCGAGTACGCACCGATCGGCAGTTCCGCCGCAAGCCCGACGGCGGCGGTCAGCCCATAGCGGTATTTCGGATTGCTTCCCGCTTGCGCGCCGAAAAGACCGAGGTAGTGGCTCGCGTAGAACAAATCAGAATAGCTATCCTGGAAGCCGCTGGCGTGCCCGCTCTTGCGCGTGCCATTCACCGTCAGGGCTTGATAGGTCGACATGTAGTTCAGCTGAAACGACGAGGCGATCGTAAAACCAAACGGATTGATAGGATAGACGTAGAGTAGGCCGGCGCCCGCGACCTGCGTGTAGGTGTAGTTGTTGCCCTTCGCCACGGCGCCGAACTGATCGCGCGACGTCGGGGCGAGGATACCGACGCCGGCGATGGCGCCATAGAGCCCCGGACTCGTCGGCAGATAGGCCTGACGCACATCCGTGCCGCCGAGCGGCGCGCCGTAAAGACCGCCTTCCACGGCATGAGCCGCCGAAACGGTGCCAAGCGCCGCAGCCACCGACAGCAGACCGGCCGCAGTGCGCCGGACCCGATGGTTCGCCAACACTTCCTGCGAAGACCGAGTCGGCGCTATACCCTCCGACGCGACAGAATGATAAAGCATATTTTCCACGGTCCCAACATGGCTGACCCTGCCAATGATCAGCACATTAATAAGATGATTTTATCGCGGATTATTTATATTATACTTTACAGCGTATACTTTTCGTTGGTCCACCATGTGAAATTAGATAGATCCTACAGTTGCGTCTATAGCATATTTACGCAAATTTTCAGGCCACAATGCAAGAAGAATACTGTTTTATCTGGCTATTTGCGGTAATTTATCGCTCGCTTGCAGCGCCGCCAGGCCGCGACCCGTCATAATCAGACTTGCGAAGCCGGCCGCTCCGTTCCGATATCCACCGCGCGCCGGTGCGGCAGGCACCACACAGACCTTCGCCCGCAAGCTCGACGCTTCGATCCTTCCATGCCCCGACATGGCCAAGCGCGGCGGTCTGCCCTACGCGCGCAGAAGTTTGCGAATCCCTGCCGCGAGCGCACGAGCGGCGCTGGAATGGTGGGCCTCGGAAGTCCGGGCGAGCATCACGATACGGGACTTTGGAAGGTCCGGCAGCGTTTTGCGGTTGGGAAGCGCGACCAGACCCAGGGCCGTCAGGCGACCCAAGGGGGCGACACCGGCGCCAGCGTGGACGGCGGCCGCCAGCGTCAGGCAGCTTCCACCGGTAAAAGCCTCCCGCCATAACAGGCCGGACTTTTCCAACGCCGCTATGGCCGTTGCGCGAACGCCGCACGGCGGCGCCAGGAGAACCAACGGCAAGGCTTCGCCGCGCGATGGTTCCGGCGTCTGACCGTACCAGTCCAAACCATCTTCGCCGAGCACCTCGCCGTCGCCGGCGCCGCCGTCCCTCCTGATGACCGCGATGTCGACCTCTTTCCGATCGTAGAGGTCGCGCATCTCGTGCGACATGCCGAGCCGGACGGAGATCCGCGTCCGTGCCGGCAACCCAAGACGGAGCGATCGGAGCACCTCATGCATCGAGCTCCCGAGCACATGGTCGCTGATCCCCAGCGTGACGGACGGCATCTCGCCGCCGCCATCCATCAGGGCCGCGTCATGGGCCGCCAGCAGGGTTTTGGCATGGACCAGGAACGACGCGCCGGCATCGGTCAGCCTGACGTGACGCGGGCTGCGATCGAGCAGCTTGCGGCCGAGACGGGCCTCAAGGGTCTTGATGCGCTGGCTGACGACCGGCTGGACGGTGGCCGCCGCTTCCGCCGCGCGGGTGAGATTTCCGTATTCCACGGCGAGGACGAAAAGCCGAACCGATTCCAGATCGAGCATCATAGCAATCCGCAATGGTAAAAATAGGAATTCATCGCGTTGTTATATCATGATGTTGGGCGCATCAACCCGGCGCCGGGTCACGCCCCCTCCGCGATGCCGGGCGGACCGAAAGGGAGATCACCGATGCCCATGATCACAATTCGCTACGTCACACCGACACCGCGTCCGGACCTGCGTCGCCCCATCGCCGAACTCGCGGCCCGCCTTGGCGCCGATAAGCTCGGCAAGATGCCGGCCGTCACGGCTGTCCTCGTCGACGAGGCCGACCCGCAAGGCTGGTTCATTGGCGGAAAGCATCCGACGGATGGGGGCCTCTCGGCCTTTTGGCTCGACTTCAAGATGACCGCTGGCAGCAACACCAAGGAGGAGACGACCGCCTTCGTGAAAGCCGTTTACGAGGGCATGGAAGCTTTGCTCGGGACGCTTCACGAGGAGTGCTACGTGCTGGCGCAGGCCAACGATGGGGACGCGTATGGCTACGGCGGTCGCACGCAGAACGGCCGCTGGGCTGTCGCCCATCCGGGCTGAGGGTCCGCGCCAATCGATCGCAGCGAAATTTTCGCTTCGCGGTGACCGGTCCGTTGCCCGATACTGGGGAGGACTATGCCGCGCTAGGCCGGACATTCGCATCCGCGCCTGCGAGCGCCGGTGTTATTTTCGACGGCGACGAAGGAAGGCTGAGCGAAGAGGCTTTCTTGCGCGATTTCGCCGGCAACATTCCCACTGCGCGCGCCCGTATCCTTTATGCGACGCAGCAGCCCTTCCGAAAAGCTCTGACGCTGGCAAAGACGACCAACGCGGCGTGGCGGGTGAAGCCCACCTATTATGCGGTGTCCGAGGGCGACCGCACGATCGATCCCGATCTTCAGCGGTTCATGGCCAAACGTATGGACGCGCACGTCATCGCGCTGGGCGCCAGCCACCTCTCTCTGATTTCGCACGCGGCCGACGTCGCCGACCTGATCGCGCTGGCCGCGCGGGGCGCGTAACGCCCGCTAAGCTGTCCTGCCCGGTCGGGCGGGCTCATCGCGCGGCGGATGCCCGAACAGGGCCTTGTAGGCGCGGCTGAAGGCGGCTTCTGAATCGTAGCCAATCCGCAGCCCGATTTCGCCGACGCGCGCATCGCCTCTGACAAGCATGTCGCGGGCAAGATTAAGCCGCCACTCATTCTGGTAGCGCAGAGGCGAGCGTCCGACGAGTTCGGTAAACCGCTCGGCAAAGGTGGAGCGGGACATCGCGGCGACGTCGGCCAGCGCGTCGATGCTCCAGGGCTGCATGGGCCTTTCGTGCATGACCTTGAGCGCGCGAGCGATGCGGGCGTCGGACAGGCCGCCGAGCCATCCGGACGTATGCCCGAGCTGGACCCAGGTGCGCAGGGTGCGGATGACAAGCAGGTCGATGATCCGGGATATCATCAAGGCGGCACCGGGCTCTGGATTGAAGGTTTCGCGCATCATGAAATCGACGATGCCGTCGAGCCATTCCGCCCCCTGGGCACGCCGGATGTGAATGCACCGAGGCAGAGCGGAGATCATGCCGCGAAGGCTGTAGGGATCGAACAAGAAGCGACAGACGATCACCACGGCCTGTCCGGCGGACGCATCGAGCAGCGATGCCCCAGGGCCACGGGGCAGCAGCACGAGATCGCCTGTGTCGACGACAAGCCGTCCTTCGTCGTCGCCGGTCATGTGAAGTGTGCCCTCGACGACGACGAGGACACAGGATGTCTCTGCGTCCAAGTCCAACCGATCGGCCTGGGCAATGGTTCGGCTGTCGACCTGATCGCCGGTCAGCCGGATCTGCGCCAACACGTGCGACAGGAGATCGTCGGAGGCGGCGCTACGTGCGCCCACACCCGGAGGATCAATCAAGTTTTCCCGCGTTTCCGTCATGGCTGACGGAAGCCTGCGGCCGTAACCATGGCTTCTACGGAAAGGCATGCCACCGTGAAAATGCAAGTGTTTTTCTCAGGGTAAGGCATGCCTACGGCCGTTTCCTCAGAAGGCGGCAGTTTGCCGATCCTGGAAAAGGCATCGCACTTAAAGGACGTCAAAATGGCACCTCCTGCTGCATCACGCTGGCTGCAGACCTATTATTTCGCTCGAGCCGCTTTTTCCGTCGCATGGGTTGCGGCGGCCTTTACGATCGGGAAGAATTCGCCGCCGATCGCCGCGGTTCTGCTGGTCGCTTACCCCGCCTGGGATGCATTCGCCAATTTCGTGGACGCACGGCAGAGCGGCGGCCTTTCACGAAACCCGCCCCAGGCCTTGAACGTCGTCGTAAGCGTGGTGACCGCAACCGCTGTCGCCATCGCGCTTGGCCACGGCATGAACGCCGTGCTCGGCGTTTTCGGTGTATGGGCCGGATTGTCGGGTCTCCTGCAACTGGCCACCGGACTACGGCGCTGGAAATCCTTGGGAGGCCAATGGGCGATGATCCTGAGCGGGGCTCAGTCGACGTTGGCCGCCGTCTTCATGTTCAAAGACTCCTTCGCGCCGGCTGCGCCGTCCGTTACACATGTCGCGCCCTACGCCGGGTTTGGGGCTTTCTACTTCCTCGTGTCCGCCGTCCTGCTCACTGTCACCCTGCGCCGCAGCGGTGTGTCGTTTGAATCGCCGGATTCTATCGCGTTGCCCTGACCGAAGGCGGCGATCCCGATTGTCGGCCAACCGGCCGCGAAAATGTGGGCTGGTCAAAACGAATGTCTGGAACTCGCGTTCTCAGACGAAAAGCAGCCGACCGGGACAGGCCGCCGGTCGGCCCTGCGTTTCAGATCGCAGCAAGCTGGCGCCCCGCCGTGAGCGTGACGCCGTGAAGACTCTTACCCGTTCCTGCGTGAGGTCGCGGCGCCATTGCGGTTATGACGATCGCGAGCAACTCCTCGCCGGCAGATCACGACGCGAAGAAGGCCCGGAGCTGAGCGTGCATCCACGGGTAAAAGTCTTCGGCCTTTGTGTTCAGCCTGGATTTGAGGTCGCGCGTCGTGTTGTCCGCCAACACCTCAAGCGCGCCGTTTTCGACGCCGTCATAGGCCTGGGCAACGACGCTCGCGGCGCTGCTCTTGGGAACGTTGTAGTTCGTCGTCATGGGCGTGTCGATCATGCCGACAAGGAGCCCGATCACCTGCGTGCCCTGGCCCTCCAGTTCCAGCCGCAAACCATTGGTGGCCGACCAAAGGGCGGCTTTCGAGGCGGCGTAGGCGGTCGGCATGCTGACCCAGACCGCTACGGAAAGGATGTTCAACATGGTCCCGCCGCCGTTGGCGGCAAGAACCGGCGCGAAGGCATTAGCGACGCGAAGTGTGCCGAAGAAGTTGGTTTCGAAGATACGGCGGAGTTCGTCTTCGGGGCCGGAGATGGAATCGGCCTGCGGTGCGATGGCCGCGTTGTTGATCAGCAGATCGACGTCGCGCGCCGTCGCGACGGCACGCGCAACGGCATCGGCGTCGGTGATGTCCAAGGACAAGGGCAGCACGCGGGCGTCCGACCATTCTCTGGGCGCGCGGGCCGCCGCGTATACTTTCGTCGCGCCGCGTTCGAGGGCCTGCAGAACGAATTGCTGGCCGAGACCACCATTCGCGCCAGTGACGAATACGGTCCGATCGCTCAGATGCGTGTTTATCTTGCCAGAGGGAAGAGCCATGTCTTATTCCAAATCTAAGTGAGGATGGTCCCCGCTTATTTGGGGAAAGTCCCCACTTAGTCAAGGTGGCTGCCATGGTTCTTGATTACGGTGCTGCGGCGCCCCGCCCGCTGCGCGCCGACGCGCGGCGAAATCGTGATGCGATCCTGATCGCGGCACGCGAGATCTTCGAACGCGAGGGCGTGTTGGCGTCGCTCGATGGGATCGCCCTTCGGGCCGGAGTCGGCAATGCGACGCTCTATCGGAACTTCCCGACGCGCGAGGATCTGCTTGCGGCGGTGATGGACACCAGTATCGACATCGCGCAAGCCGAGGCGGAGGCCCTTGCTCGCGACTACGCGCCGCGCAAAGCGCTCGCCGAATGGCTGGTCCGCCTGACGTGGTGGCTTCGGATCTGGCACGATCTGCCGCATTGCGTCGCCGCCTCCTGCGGCGCTCAGAATTCGGCGATGAACCCGGCGGTTTCCCGCTTGGTGAAGCAGACGGGGGACCTGCTGGATCAAGCTAAGAAGACGGGCGCCGCCGTTGGTATGGTCGAGACGAACGAAGTGTTCGAGCTGGTCACGGCCTTGTCCTGGGCTGTCGATCGGTTCGGCGACGACGAGGCCGCCGCCCGCAGGCGTGTGGAGGTCGCCACGGCGGGTCTTTTTACGCCGATGCCAGCGACATAATCAGCATGCGACTGTTACAGGCGTTCCGTGTCAGGGATCCGCTCGACCCATTGCACACGCGAGGCGCCCGGTTCGAAGGCGTCACTGAAATACTGAGTCTCGCGGGCCACCTCGCCGTCACACAGTTCCATGATGCTCACCGTGTACGACGGCCGCCCGTCGTAGGTGAGGACAAACTCGGTCACCCAGAGCGCGCCTGAGCCGGTGATCCGCCGCACCGTGAAGCGTTTGCGGTTCGGCTGCGCGGCGCGCGACGCCTGGATGTTGCGCCTTCCGCGAATGCGCTCGCCCGACTGGGGATAGTCGAGCACCGCGTCGTCTCGATAGATCTGATGCTCCGCCTCCAGGTCATTCGCATCGGAGGCCGCCCAGTGGCGATCCAGAGCCTCGCGAAACAGCCGATCGTCCATTTTTGCGCCTCCCGCACGCGATGCGCTCGCATCGCGCTGTCGACCAATGCGTCGTCCGCGACCAAGCACTTCGGCGAAGCCTCTTATCGTCCTGCGCCTGTCGTGCGACAAGACACCCATGGCTCTCGATGTCGTCGATCTCCGCACCTTCTATGCCTCGCCCCTCGGCGAGGTGGCGCAGCGACTCGTCGGCCGGCTGATCCGCCAGCGCTTCACCTCGTGCTACGGCCATTCGATTCTCGGCGTCGGCTACGCCACGCCCTATCTCGACATTTTCCGCAACGAGGCGGTGCGCGTGCTGGCCTTCATGCCGGCGGAACAGGGGGTGGTGAACTGGCCCGGCAGCGGTCTCTCCGCGTCGGCTCTGGTCGACACCGTCGCGATGCCGCTGCCCAACAGCTGCATCGACCGGGTGCTGCTGATCCATGCCCTGGAAATCGCCGAACACCCGCGCGAACTCCTGGCCGAGATCTGGCGCATTCTCACGCCGGGCGGCCGGGTCATTGCGGTGACACCGAGCCGCGCCGGCCTGTGGGCCCGCCTCGACACCACGCCGTTCGGTCATGGCCAACCATTTTCCCGCAGCCAGCTCCGCGACCTGATGCGGGAAACGCTGTTTTCGCCGACGCATTGGGACGAAGCGCTCTATGTGCCGCCGTTCGGCCGCCAGCTGCTTCTGCGCGCGGCGCCGGCCTTCGAGACGCTCGGCGCCCGCCTGTCCCTGCCCGGCGCCGGCGTTCTCGTCGTCGAGGCGACCAAGCAGCTCTACCGTCCAGTCGGCCTGCGCCGACTCGAACGGCACCACGCCCGCGCCAAACCGGCGATGCTCCCGCAGCCCGTCGGCGTCGCGCATCAGGATCCGCCGAAGCCGTGAATTTTTGGGGTTGAGAGGAAAAGGTTCGCAACGCCAAAACACAACTAGACGACCGGTCTAATATGATTTAGAAGCGCCTTCATGAGCCTTGCGCACGACACCATCGACGTCCGCCAAAACATCCTCGACGCCGCCCAGCGCATCATGGCGGCGAAAGGATTTTCGGCTGTCGGGTTGAACGAGATTCTTGCCGCCGCGGGTGTGCCGAAGGGCTCCTTCTACCATTACTTCGGATCGAAAGACGCGTTCGGCGATGCGCTGCTGAAAGCGTATTTCGAAGCATACCTTGCCGATATGGACGCTACCCTGGCGGCGCCTGGCCGCACCGCCGCGGAGCGCCTGATGGCCTATTGGGCCAAGTGGCAAGACACCCAGGGCAGCTTCGACTGTCAGGGCAAATGCCTCGCGGTGAAACTTGCGGCCGAAGTCTCGGACCTTTCGGAAGCGATGCGCCTGACTCTCAAGCGCGGCACGACGGACATCATCGAGCGGCTATCGGGTGCAATCGAGGCCGGCATGGCCGACGGGTCCCTGGCAATCGCCGGCGACCCGTCCGAGACCGCCGAGACGCTGTATCACACCTGGCTCGGCGCCAGTCTGATGGTGAAGATCGGGCGGACCCCCGCGCCGTTTGGGACCGCGATGGCCTCGACACGGCGGATTCTTACCCTCCCGGCCCCTTAGGCCCGAAGAATTCCGGCGGCAGGTCTTCACCCTGTCGCGTCGGATAATTAGACGACCGGTCTAATAGACGATCGGCCAATTCGTTCATCGACCCACTGAAAGGTACGACATCATGAAGATTCTGATGGTCCTCACGTCCCACGACCAGCTTGGCGATACCGGCCGCAAGACCGGCTTCTGGCTCGAGGAACTCGCCGCGCCCTACTACGTCTTCAAGGACGCCGGCGCCGAGATCACCCTGGTTTCGCCCAAGGGCGGGCAGCCGCCGCTCGATCCAAAGAGCAACGAGCCTGCGTCCCAGACCGACGACACCCGGCGTTTCGAGGCCGACGCCACGGCGAAGGCGGCTCTTGCGACGACGGCTCGGCTCGACAGCGTTGCGCAGGACGCCTTCGATGCCGTCTTCTACCCCGGCGGCCATGGCCCGCTCTGGGACCTCGCCGAGGACAAGAACTCGATCGATCTGATCGAGGCGACGCTTTCGGCCGGCAAGCCGGTTGCGCTGGTCTGCCACGCGCCGGGCGTGCTTCGCCACGTGAAGGCCGCGGACGGCACGCCGCTGGTTGCGGGCAAGAAGGTTACCGGCTTCACCAATTCGGAGGAGGAGGCTGTCGGCCTGACCGCGATCGTGCCGTTTCTGGTCGAGGACGAGCTCAAGCGGAATGGCGGCATCTACTCGAAGCTCGGTGATTGGCAGACCTACGTCGTATCCGACGGCCTGCTGATCACCGGCCAGAACCCAGCATCTTCGGCGCAAGCCGCGAAAACGCTGGTCGAGCACTTCGCCAAAGCCTGACCCAGTCGGGCGTGCGGCCGACGCCCGTGCCGGCCGCACGCCTCGACGCTGAGACGTGCTTCAGCGCCCGGCCGGCACCGGCGCGGCGATCTTCAGGCCGAAGCAGGTCGCCAGGAACAAGGCCGCGTGGCCCATACCGGGGCCGTCGATGCCATGGCCGATCCCGACGGACAGATGCCATTGCGATGGCACCTCCGCGTCGGCGAGGGCTTCCGCCGAGATGAACAGCGCGTCGGCCGGAATCACATCGTCCTCGCTGCCGTGCACCAGCAGAACCGGGGGCGCCTGTCCCTCCGCCGGCCGGAGATGCTCGGGCCCGACCAAGATCCCGGAAAATCCGACGATGCCCGCGGGGGCACGACGGCGGCGCAGCCCGACATGCAACGCCATCATCGTGCCTTGGCTGAACCCGACGAGCGCCAGCTTGCTGTCGTCGAGCCCGTGCTTGGCCAGTTCCGCATCGAGGAAGGCATCGAGCGTCGGCGCGGCCTTGTTGACGCCGATCCAGCGCTCGGCCGGATCGCGCATCGTCAGCGGAAACCATTGCCGCCCCATTGGCGCCTGCGCGCAGGGCTCCGGCGCGTTCGGCGACACGAAGGCGGCGTCGGGCAGCAGCGCCTGCCACTGCTTGCCGATGGCGATGAGGTCCTTGCCGTCCGAGCCATAGCCATGAAGGAAGACGACAAGCTGTTTCGCGTTCGTCGCGGGGCCGAGGCGGGGGCCGTCGATCAGAGCTGCCATGAAGTCCTCTTGGGCCGAGAAGGCGTTGCTCTTCCGGAACACGGGTGTCCGGCAAAGGTCAAGCGGTCACCGGCATCCGCGCCGCCCGATAGGCCGACCACAGAAGGTAGGCCGCGACGCCGCGCCACGGCCGCCAGCGCGCGCCGAGCGCGTCCAACCCCTTCGTATTCGGCCGTTCGCTGAGCGAAAGCGCCGCCCGTGCGGCTTCCTGCAGGGCGATGTCGCCGGCCGGCCAGGCGTCGGGATGCCCCAGGCAGAACAGGAGAAAGACGTCGGCCGTCCAGGGACCGATCCCCTTGATCGCGACCAGTTCCGCATGGGCCGCCTCGGCCGAAACACGGGTGAGGCGGTCGAAATCCAGAGTGCCGGCCGCGTGGGCCGCACCAAGCGCCCGCAGCGTGCGGATCTTGGGGCCCGAGAGGCCGCAGAGCTTCAGGTCTTCGTCGCTGGCGGCAGCGAGGGTCGCGGCCTCCACGGCGGGAAACCGCGCCTTCAGTCGCGCAAAGATCGCCGCTGCGCTGGCCGTCGACACCTGCTGCGAGACGACGATCCACACTAACCCTTCGAAGCCGGGCGCACGGCGCCGCAGCATCGGCTGGCCGCCCTGCGCCAGCATCGCCGTGACGAAAGCCGGATCAAGCGCCGCCAGCGCCGCGACGGCGCGGTCGAGCGCGCCCTGATCCACCAGCATCTGTCGATCCCCGCGGCTTGTGTCCGCTCCACTGTTTTTGCCTTGGCGCTCAGAACGAAACCGGAGACATTGCGTTGCAACGAGTCGAGGCTGTCGCGGCTGGCTTGTGCCGAGTCGCTAATTCCGAACATCCCGCGTTGGATTTTCGGCCGCAAGGGCGCCAACCGGATATGACGTCATCATTCAATCGTCCCGTGCTCCGCTTCGCGCCCTCGCCCAACGGATATCTTCATCTCGGCCACGCCTATTCCGCTTTGATGAACGCGCTGATCGCGCGCGAGACCGGCGGCCGTCTGCTGCTTCGGATGGAGGATATCGACGTCTCGCGCTGCCGTCCCGAGTTCGAAACCGCGATCAAGGACGACCTCGCCTGGCTCGGCATGCAGTGGGAGGAGCCGGTCCGTCGGCAGGCTGAACATTTTGCCGACTACACCGAGGCGCTGGATCGGCTGGAGAGCCGGGGGCTCGTCTATCCCTGCTTCTGCTCGCGCGGGGATATCATGGCCGCGGTCTCGCACAAGCCGAACTGGCCGCGCGATCCCGACGGCACGCCGGTCTACCCCGGCCTGTGCAAACACCTTTCCCCTGCAGCCCGCGCAAAACGCTTCGCGCATGGCGAAAAGGCCAGCTACCGCCTCGACATGGAGCGGGCCCTCGCTCAGGCGAGCGATACGCTGACGTGGAGCGAGTTCGGCGGCGGCTCGACCCGTTGGGAGAAGCAGGCAACGCCGGGCCTGTGGGGCGACGCCGTGCTGTCGCGCAAGGACATCGCGACGAGCTACCACATCGCCGTCGTCGTCGATGACGCGCTGCAGGGCGTAACGGACGTCGTCCGCGGCGAAGACCTGTTCATGGCGACGAGCCTGCACCGCATGCTGCAGGTGCTGCTCGACCTGCCGGCGCCCTGCTATCATCACCATCCGCTCGTCCGCGACGTGTCGGGCCAGAAGCTGTCCAAGAGCCTCCGCGCCAAGCCGCTGCGGACTTTTCGTCAGGATGGCCTGAGCGTCGAGGCCGTGCTTGCCAAGATCGCCCTGCCGTCGGTCGCCATGGGCGGCGGCGTCAGCGAAACCGCTCTCGGCGCCGTGATCGCGGCCGCGACTGTTGCCCAGGAACCATAGTTCCGTCTTTTTTGACCCGCACATAGTAGGGAGTTCAACAACGAAGGATTTCCCGATGAAGGCATGTCTTGCCGCCGCCGTGCTCGGCTCGATTGTCATCTCGCCCGCGATGGCCGGCGCGCCCGCGCCTGCCGCCGCCCCGACCGTTCACCGCGTCTTCGATATCATGCGGTCCGGCTCGAAGATCGGCACCGACACCTTCGACATTTCCCGTCAGGGCGACGTGACCAACGTGAAAATCGTGACCCACGTGCTGGTCAAGATCATGTTCGTCAACGCCTACCGCTACGATCACACCGAGAGTGGGACCTGGAAGGGCAGCCAACTCGTCTCGTTCAACTCGACGACGGACGATAACGGCACCAACCACGAGATCGCCGCCACCCAGGCCGCCGGCAAGGTTGCGCTCGACGTCGACGGCACCAAGACCGAACTGCCGAAGGGCATTGTGCCCGCCAGCCTGTTCAGCGCGGACGTCAGCAACAAGTCGCAGCTGTTCGATCCCGGCAACGGCAAGCGCCTGTCGACCAAGCCGAAGGATCTCGGCGAAGAGACCGTCGCCGTGCACGGCGCCCCGCAGACGCTGCGCCACTTGAAACTCGCGGGCGAGTTCGACCGCGACCTGTGGTTCGACAAGGACGGCCTGGTGAAGATGACGCTGCTCGGTTCCGACAAGTCGGTGATCACCTCGGAGCTGCGGGTCTCGACCGCCTCGCGCTAAACCCTAAGAGCGAAAGCGCCGCCGGTAGTCCGGATCGTACAGCGCGCTTTCGCGGAAATCCTCCGCCCCCAGTGCCGGCCCGACGAGAATGAGGCCGGTGCGCTCGACGGGCGCCACTTCCATCGCCGCGGCAATGGTCGCCAGCGTCCCGCGGACCACCTGCTCCTGCGGCCACGACGCCCAGGCCACCACCGCCACAGGGCAAGTCTCTCCATAGAACGGCAGCAGCTCCGCCACCACACGATCCAGCGCGTGGATGGAGAGATGGATGGCGAGCGTCGCGCCGGTCGCGGCGAAGGCGGCCAGCGTTTCCCGCTCCGGCATCGACGAGGCCCGGCCGGGCGTACGAGTCAGCACCACGCTCTGCGCGACCTCGGGTAAAGTGAGCTCGCGCCGCAGCGCCGCGGCCGCTGCGGCGAAGGCCGGCACGCCGGGGGTCACGGTGTAGGTCAGCCCCAGCGCATCGAGCCGCCGCATCTGCTCGCCGACGGCGCTCCAGATCGACAGGTCGCCGGAATGCAGCCGCGCCACGTCCTGCCCGGCGCGGTCAGCCGCGACAAACTCCGCAACGATGCCGTCAAGGTCGAGCGACGCCGTATTGACGATGCGCCCGCCCGGCGGGCAGTGCTCCAGCAGGGCAGCCGGCACCAGCGACCCTGCATAGAGGCAGACCGGCGACGCCGCGATGAGATCGCGGCCGCGCACGGTGATGAGATCGGGCGCGCCAGGCCCGGCGCCGATGAAATGAACCGTCATGCCGCGACTCCCGCGATGGCGCAGGTGGCGGTCGGGCACGAGCGGCGCGGCACCAGCAGCGTCGCGCCTTGCCCTGCCCCAGCCAGCGCCGCGGTCTCGGCGACGGACGGCAGGCCATACAGATCCTCGATGCGGCTCGAACAGCTGCGCGCCCCGCCGGCCACCAGCTGCAGCACCGCCTTGTCGAGAAAAACCAGTGGCAGGCCGAGCACCGCCGCCGCCTGCTCCAGCCCCGGCTCGCCACGCTTGTCGGCCAGCGTAAACAGGCCGTGGGGCACGCGCGCCCCGGCCAGTTCCGCCAAGGCCGCGCGCACAATGCCGAGAATATCGTCTGCTGGACAGGCTTTGCGGCAGCCGACGCCGATCGCGATCATGGTTTGGTGACAGCCCATTGGGTGATCGGCATGGCGGGACGCCAGCCGTGGAAGGTGCCGACCTTATCCGCCCGCGCCACCGCGATCGAGACGAGATCCCCGCCCCGCGCGCCAAAGTTTTGGATCAGCAGCGCCTGCGTCTCGATGGTGATGGCATTGACCACCAGCCGCCCGCCGGAGCGCAGCGCGGCGTAAGCCAGATCGATCAGGCCGTCGGACCCCGCACCGCCGCCGATGAAGATGGCGTCGGGCGTCGGAAGGCCGGCCAGCGCATCCGGTGCACGCCCGGTGACGACGGCCATATCCGGCGCACCGAAGTATGCGGCGTTGCGGGCAATGCGCGCGGCGCGGTCGGGATGCGCTTCGATCGCCGTCGCCCGGTTGGCGGGATCCAGCAGCGCCCACTCGATCGAGACCGAGCCCGAGCCGGCCCCGATGTCCCACAGGTGATCGCCGCGGCGCGGCGCGAGCGCGGCAAGCGTCATTGCACGGACTTCGCGCTTGGTGATCTGCCCGTCATGCTCGAACCAATCATCGGGAAGACCGGCGCCGAGCGAGATGATGCGCGCGCCGGCATCCGCCTCGACCTCGATCGCCAGAATGTTGAGCGGGTCGCCGGGCGGCAGGGCAAAGGTCGCGGCGCGATCGTGCGCGATGCGTTCGCGCGGGCCGCCCAGCGCTTCCAGCACGTGGAGCTTTGACGCGCCGAACCCACGCGCGACGAGCAGCGCGGCGACCGTCGCCGGCGTCGTCTCGTCCCACGACAGGCACAGAATCTTGGCGCGCGGGTGGAGATGCGGCACGAGGCGCATCAGGTCGCGGCCATGCACCGAGACGAGCCGGCACGCCTGCAGCGACCAGCCGAGGCGGCTCGCGGCGAGGCTGAAGCTCGACGGTGCCGGCAGGCAGAGAAACTCATCCGCCGGAACATGCGCCGCCAGCATCGTGCCGACGCCATAAAAAAACGGATCGCCCGAGGCCAGCACGCAGACCGGCGTGCCGCGCCGCGCCAGGATTTTGGGGACCGCATCGGTGATCGGCGACGGCCAGGCCAGCGTCTCCCCAGCAAAGGGACCGGCGAGCGCGAAGTGCCGGAGACCGCCGACGACGAGCGACGCTTGCGCCAGCAGCGTCCGCGCGGCAAGGGAGAGGCCGCCGTCTTCGCCGATGCCGATGATGGAGAGCCAAGGGTGAGCACTTGCGGTCATTGCGCGTTCTGATTCTCGGCGGGTCGAGCGAAGCCTCGACCCTGGCGCGCGCCATCGCCGGCCGCCCGGATCTCGATGCCACGCTGTCCTTGGCTGGCCGCACGGCAAGCCCGCTCGATCTGCCGATCGCCACCCGCGTCGGCGGGTTCGGCGGAGTAGCCGGGCTTGCCGCTTACCTCGCGGCTGAGCAGATAGCCGTGCTGGTCGACGCGACGCACCCGTTCGCCACGCAGATGTCCGAACATGCCTGCTTGGCAAGCCAACAAACCGGTGTTCCGTTGGTCCGGCTGACGCGTGGGCCATGGACGCCCCGGGAAGGCGACCGCTGGCATGAGGTCGCAGACATGCCGGCCGCAGCGCAGGCGCTGGGATCGCCGCCGCAGCGAGCGTTTCTTACCATCGGCCGCCTGCAACTCGCGGCCTTCGCCGCGGCGCGCCAGCATCACTACCTCGTCCGCACCATCGATCCCATCGGCGCGGATCACGGCCTGCGCGATTTCAGGCTCATCGAAGCCCGCGGGCCGTTTGCCGTCGACGAGGAAGAGGCCTTGATGCGCACGCATCGCGTCACCGTGCTGGTGACGAAAAACAGCGGCGGCGCGGCCTCCGCCGACAAGCTGGCGGCCGCGCGCCGGCTCGGCCTGCCGGTGATTTTGGTGCGTCGGCCCGACGAGCCGGGCACCGCAATCCATAGCGTGGCCGATGCGCTGGCCGCGATCGACTCTCATCGCACGCCGCCCACGCCGCGCGGCGTATAGACGAACGGCGGCGCGCCGGGGCGCAGAATCAGTTTCGTCTCGCTCGACCCGATCATCACCAGCGTGCTCATGTCGACGACGGCCGGATCGGCCTCGGCAAGCGTGGTGATGACGATGGCTTCGTCCGGCCGGCCGATGGCGCGGGCAAAGGCAACCGGCGTCGCGCCGGCTTTCATCGCCCGCAGAATCGCGAAAGCCTCAAAGATCTGATCCGGCCGCGCTTTCGACGCCGGATTGTACAACGCGATGACGAAGTCGCCTTCAACCGCCGCCCGTAGCCGTTTGGCCACCAACGGCCAGGGCTTTAAGTTGTCCGATAGCGAAATGGCGCAAAAGTCGTGGCCGAGCGGCGCGCCGAGACGCGCGGCGGCCGCCTGCATCGCGGACACGCCGGGACAGACGGTAATATCGAGCGCACGCCAGGCGGGATCGCCGGCATCGACGGCCTCCAGCACCGCCGCCGCCATCGCAAAGATTCCGGGATCGCCGCCGGACACCACGACGACCTTGCGACCTTGCGCGGTCAGCATCAGCGCATGGCGCGCGCGATCCAGCTCGACGCGATTGTCGCTACCGTGCACGACCTGCCCCACCCGCGTCGTAAGCCGGGCAAGGTACGGCGCGTAGCCGATGAGATCGGTCGCGGTCGCGACGGCGGCCGTGACCTCCGGCGTCACCCAGCAGTCCGGGCCGGGGCCGAGGCCGACGATGCGCAACGTGCCGCTCATGCCAAGACTTTCGCCGCCAGCGCGGCCTCGATTGCCGCGAGGTCGAGATCGCGGCGCGTCGGGACATCGCCGGCCTTGCCGCCAGCGACGAGATCGTACACCCCGTCGTGACCGACCAAAGTGAAGGCCGTGCGCGAGGCCTTGGCGCAGCCCTTCTCGCAGCCCGACACATGGATCGAGATCGCGGCGCCGCCGATCCGCGTCGCGGCTTCGACAAGATGCGCCGCATCGGCATGCGTCGATGTGGTGCCGCGTTCGCAGCCCGCCATACCGACACAGGCCGCGATCCGCAGCGCGGGATCCTCCGGATCGACGATAAAGGTTTGGGTCCGAAGTGCCCCGAGGTCGACGGAGCCAGCGATCCCCGGCACAAGAAAACAGCGCCACGGGGTCAGCCGCAACGCGCCGCGCCCGTGGGTGTCCGCGAGATCCGCCACACAGCGCAGCATCCGATGGTCGAACCGGCCGAACGGAACGGCGAGACCGAGCACATCGACGTCATCGGAAGAGAAGAATCCGACGGGCGGACGGTTGAAGATCGCGCCGGAATATTCCGGCCGCGCCATCTCCCCTTCCACACCGAAGGCCCGCGCGGTCTGATAGGCACCGAGGCGTTCGATCAGCATTTTCATGCGGCGGATCGGCGGCTCGTGACCCGCAGCCAGCGAAAGGAACGTGTGCGCGATATGCGCCGCCGCTTCGACAACCTGATCCGGCGCGCAAAACCCCAGCGACACCGCGTGATCGCGCGTGCCGCCGAGCCCGATCCATACGCGATCCGGCGCCTCCGGCATCACGTCGAAGCGGACATCGGCCGACACGCCGGCCAGCGTCGGCGCGCCGCCATCGTCGACCAGAAACCCGAATTTGTTGGGCAACGCATGCAACGCGGCGTCCTGCGCGAGCATCGCTTCCAACGCGGTAACGATCGGCGCGATATCGCGGCGTGCACCAAGGCCGGCGAGCGGACTTGCCATGACGTTGCGCACTGCTTCGCCGTCGGGATCCGCATCGATCAGATCGAGATCGTCCAGCGCCGCGAGCAGCGACGGCAGATCGGCCTGGTCGACACCGCGCAGCTGCAGATTGGCGCGGGCGGAGAGATCGAAAAGGCCGTTGCCATAATAGTCCGAAAGCGCAGCGAGTGCCCGCGCGACCTCGCTCGTGAGCCGTCCACCGGTGAGACGCAGGCGCACCAGCAAACCATCGCGCGCCATCATCGGCCGCAGCGCGCCGGGGCACCAGCCTTTGCGCAGCGCGCTCATGCGGCCGCCGCGAGCATGTCGGCGAGGCAGGCGGCATCGGAGTTGCGACGGCTGGTCCAGAACCCGCGCGTGGCGGCATCGCGAAAGCGCTCGGCTATGGCCCGTGCCGCGTCGCGATTGGCGGCCAGCAAAAAGTCGCGCACCGCCGGCGTGCCGCAGGTGGCGTCGAACAGCAGATCGAACTGGCGCGACCCCGCCGCGTCGCTCAGCACCGCCATGGCGTAGAGATTGTCGACGGTTTCCGCGATCTCCGCCGCGCCGCGATGACCGTGGCGCATCTGCCCGGCGATCCAGGCGGGATTGGCGGCGCGGCCGCGCACCACGCGCGCGACCTCCTCCGCCAGCGTGCGCACCTTAAGCGCATCGCTGCGGCCGGCCTCGAGATGATACAATGCCGGTGTTTTGCCCAACGATTCCGCGGCGGCGGCGAAGCCGCCCTCGGTCTCGACGGTGGCAGCGGCATCGAGCACGTCGAGATCGTCCATATCCTGCCCATGCACGAAGGCATCGGCCCCGGCGACGCGGTGCGAAAAGGCTTCGCCCGACACCGTCGCTTCGGCACCGGCGCCGCCATAGGCATGTGACCCCGCATCCAGATAGGCCTCGCCCATCGTCCGGCGCGCAATCATCGGATCGGCGGTGATCGCGCGGCCGAGACCGATGCCGTAGACGGATGGTGCGGAGCCAAACAGCCGGCGCATCGCGGCGTCACCGGCACGGCGGGCGGCGGCGAGCGGGTTGATCGCATCCTCTTCGTCAAGCAGCGCGACGGCCTGCACGGCTTGATCGAACAGCGCGATCTGCGCCGGAAACACGTCGCGGAACAGGCCGGACATGCGCAAGGTGACGTCGACGCGCGGGCGATCGAGGCTGGCGTAAGGCAGAATATCGAAGCCGGTCACGCGAGCGGTCGCGTTGTCCCAGAGCGGCCGCACGCCGAGATGCGCCATCGCCTGCGCCAGGTCTTCGCCGCCCGTGCGCATCGTGGCGCTGGCCCAGACATCCATGACGATGGTTTTGGGCCAATCGCCGTGGTCCTGCGCATAGCGGGCGGCAACCTCGTTGGCGGCGCGGCGGCCGATCTCGTAGGCGGTGCGGCTCGGCACCGCGCGGGGATCGGTGGAATAGAGGTTGCGCCCCGTCGGCATCACGTCGAGCCGGCCGCGCGATGGCGCGCCGGCCGGCCCGCCGGCGACGAAGCGACCATCGAGCGCCGCCAGCAATCCCGCCGTCTCCGCCGCCGCGCAATTTTGTCGCGCGCATAATTCGGCGGGCTGCATGACAAAGCCCGCTGCGCTCAGCGGTGGTTGCCCAAAGATATGGAGACCGTCGCGGATGCGCATTTCCTTGACATCGCAGAGCCAGGCGTCGAGGCCGAGCAGCACGACGTCGGGATCCGTAGACGCAACGCCGCTCTCGCGATCCAGCCCTGTTTCTTCCGCGCGTAAAACAATGGCGCGGGCGATCAGGCGGGCGCGCTTGGGATCGAGCGTTTGCGCCTCGGCATATTCGTCGAACAAGGCTTCCAGCTCGGCGGTCGCACCCGACGTGCCGGCTTCGATCAGCGGCGGGGTCATGTGTCCGACAGTCACCGCGGCGATGCGGCGCTTGGCCTGCGCGGCCTCGCCGGGATTGTTGACGATGAACGGGTAGATCAACGGCG
>NZ_LMUU01000055.1 GCF_009765775.1 Beijerinckia sp. L45 | reverse complement strand
TCATCAAGCGACCGCCCGCCGGGACCATATCCGAATAAAAATGCAACTGTAGTGCTAGTGGCCGTTTGAAAGGAAGAGGCTCTCACTCGACGGCACAAAAGCGCGCTCCGCACCCAACCAGTTGAAGCTGGCCGCGTAACTCAAGTGAACCGGCGTCGATAACAGCTGCTTCCTTGTTGGTCGCATCTATTTCCCTGTTAAAAGCCGAGAATTCCCTGTTCTGTGAACGTAAAACTCCCTGTTCTTTTTTATCGATGTGAATCGCTGCGCAAGAATTGGCCGCTTTACCAGCTATTTAGAGCTGAACACACGATACTGCTGATGGCTCAAGATTTCTAGGAACAGGGAATTTGAGAGACAGGTTCGGCGGGACTGCGTCCGCCACCAAGCCAACTTTCGAACTCCGCTACCGGCCATCGTGCCCGCCACCCGATGGGTCCGATCTCCGAGCCTGCGTGTTAATCGCTGTCTGCCACAAAGACGGAGAGAGCGCGTGAAATCTTTGAGTTTAGCCGTCATGGCCCTGATCGCCTGGGGTGCGGCGGCACAGGCAGCGGACGCACTACAGCAAGACCGCGATCTGCAACAGCGCGACAATGTGGCGCCGACCTATCCGCCGTTCCACGGCGACGCGAACGGCCGAACGTTTCTCGAAACATGCGCCAACTATGCCGTTGGATTGGATTCGCGGACTTGCGAAGAAAACAGCTTGGGCGGCGCAAGGCCCCGGCAGCGCTAATCAGCCTCCCCGATCACGCCCCGAAAATCGACCAGCCCATGCGCTTGGTCAGACGCTCCAGCGCGAGGCGGCCGAGATGCGAGTTGCCGGCGGCGTCGAGGCCGGGCGACCACACGGCGATGGAGGCTTTGCCGGGCGCGATGGCCATGATGCCGCCGCCGACGCCGCTTTTGCCGGGAAGGCCGACGCGATAGGCGAATTCGCCCGACCCGTCGTAATGCCCGCAGGTCAGCATCAGCGCATTGATGCGGCGCGCGCGTTCGGGCGAAACGACGGAAAGGCCGGTCGATGGGTTGCGGCCCGAATGCGCGAGAAACCGGCTGGCCGTTGCGAGCTGCCGGCACGACATGGCGATGGCGCAATGGTGGAAGTAGACGCCGAGCGTGAACTCCACGGGATTTTCGATCACGCCGAACGACTTCATGTAATTGGCGAGCGCGGTGTTGCGGAAGCCGGTGCGCTTTTCCGACGCCGCGACCGCCTGATCGATGGCGATGGTATCGTCCTGAGCGAGCGCCTGCATGAACCGGACGATTTCGCCCAAGGCCTCGCGCGGCTGGTGGCCGGAGAGGATCACGTCGGTCACCGCAATCGCGCCGGCGTTGATGAAGGGGTTTCGCGGCACGCCGCGCTCGCGTTCGAGCTGGACGATGGAATTGAAGGGGTTGCCTGAGGGTTCGCGGCCGACATGCCGCCACAGCTTGTCGCCGACCATGCCGAGCGCCAGCGTCAGGGTGAAAACCTTGGACACGCTCTGGATCGAAAACGGCATGTCGCTGTCGCCGGCCGCGGCCACCGCGCCGTCGGCATCGATCACCGCGATGCCGAAGGCGCCGGGATCGACGTTGGCGAGTTCGGGAATATATGACGCGACGGTGCCGCGATCCGGGCGCTGCCGCATCTCGTCGGCGATGTCCTGCACCACACGGACCAGGTCGGGCGCAGCATGACTCATGGTCGATCCTTCAGCGTCATCGGCGGTCCCTGAGAATGGCGGGGTCGTGCAACGCCAGAGGAGCGCGCGCCGATAGGATCGTGAGCCCCAGGCGAAAGCAAGATGGATCGTTGGCGCGTGCCGCTCGTCCGACTGTGACCGCCACGTGCCGGCGGGTCGTTTGCGGCCGTCGAGCGGACATGAAAGCGGCGCAGACTGGTTTGATACCAATCCTGCGCCGCGGGATGTCGTTACGCGTTCGCGGACGCGAACGGCGTCGATGTTAGGTGGTCGGCACCGACGCGATCGTCTTCAGGATCTGCGACGCGATCTGGTAGGGGTCCCCTTGCGAGTTCGGGCGGCGATCTTCGAGATAGCCCTTGTAGCCGTTGTTCGCGAAGCTGTGGGGCACGCGGATCGAGGCGCCACGATCAGCGATACCGTAGCTGAACTGGTGGATCGACTGCGTCTCGTGCAGGCCGGTCAGGCGCATGTGATTGTCCGGACCATAGACCGCAATGTGGTCGTCCTTGGCGGCTTCGAAAGCGGCCATCAGCTTCTCGAAATACTCCTTGCCGCCGACGTCGCGCATATAGGCGGTCGAGAAGTTGGCGTGCATGCCCGAGCCGTTCCAGTCGGTGTCGCCGAGCGGCTTGCAGTGGTATTCGATGTCGATGCCGTAGCTTTCCGTCAGGCGCTGCAGCAGGTAGCGGGCCATCCACATTTCGTCGGCGGCCTTCTTGGAGCCTTTGCCGAAGATCTGGAATTCCCACTGGCCTTTGGCCACTTCGGCATTGATGCCTTCGTGGTTGATGCCGGCGTAAAGGCAGATGTCGAGATGCTCTTCGACGATTTCGCGCGCGACGGAGCCGACGTTGGAGAAGCCGACGCCGGTGTAATAAGGGCCCTGCGGCGCGGGATAGCCAGCCGTCGGGAAGCCGAGCGGGCGACCATCCTGGTAGAAAAAGTATTCCTGCTCGAAGCCGAACCAAGCGCCGGAATCGTCGAGGATCGTGGCGCGGCCGTTGGTCGGATGTGGCGTGACGCCGTCCGGCATCATGACTTCGCACATCACCAGGACGCCGTTTTCGCGTTCGCGGTCCGGAAAGACGCTGACGGGCTTGAGGACGCAGTCGGAGCTCCGGCCTTCGGCCTGGCGCGTCGAGCTGCCGTCGAAGCCCCACAGAGGAAGCTGCTCGAGCGTCGGAAAGCTTTCGAACTCCTTGATCTGCGTCTTGCCACGAAGATTCGGCACCGGCGTATAGCCGTCGAGCCAGATGTACTCGAGCTTGTATTTGGTCATTCAGCGTCTCTCGTCGTTATTGGCCCGAAATCAGGGAACCAGTCGAAGAAATTGTGGGCGTTCAAAGCCGAGGCGCTTCAGGCATTATGTGTGCCAAGGCCATCGCGGCAGGCGCGGGCGCCGCTCACGAGGTCGTCATGGCCGGACGGGACAGCAAGTTGGGGTGCGAGAGCCTCGGCGCGAGCAGCTCATCCGGCCGTGGATGCCCGCACACAAAAAAGGGCTCCAAGCTTGAGCTGGAACCCGGGGCGAGCCGCAAGGAAAACCTCGGCTCAAAGTAATCACGCCATGCTGTTCAGTAACGCCGGAGTTTTGGTCTAGGCGTATTTTCGAAACAGGACGCGACGGCCTGGCCTAAGGCCAGGGTTTCGTCAGCGACCGCGAACGCGCCGGTCGATCCGGCGCGTCGGTGCGGTCGTTGGGCTTAGGCTTTGTGCGTCGGCTGACGGGCTGAATCCTTGAGGGCATCGGCGTGGTACCAGGCACTGCTCGTGTCGGGAACCTGCTGCGTCGCAAGATGGCCCTCGTCGCGATCGGCGGCGCGGGCGCTCTTCTCGCACTGCTTGGCGGCGATGAGATGAGCTTTCGCGGCATTCTCGTGCAGGATGGCGTCTTCGTGATGCGTATTGATGGTCATGAGACCGATCTCCTTCCAAAGCTGCGCTTCCGTATGTGGCTTGTCCATCGCAGCATTTTTGTCTATATCTTTTGCGTATTGCCTAATGTTTGAGCTAAATACGCCTACGGCCTAATCAATATGTATATTAGTTGGCCTGTCTTCGCAATATTTCCTCATGCTCAAATTGGATGCATTGCGCTGATACGTTCGTCAGTTTCGATGTTTTGGGGTTGCGAAGTTGCGAATTCTGCACGGCATCTGGGCAAACCATGGCGTCCCGGGCCATGGCCCGATCGGCAGCCCGATCCGCCGTGTACAAGGCACGGCGAACCGCTTATTTCTGCGGGACGCGATTGCGGCCTCGGCCTCGCAACAGGGATGATGACGTGCGGCTTATCCTTCGCGTTTTGCTTCGGCTCTCTCTCGCTTTTGGACCCGTCTTCGCCGCTGCCGCGCAGGAGCCGCCCGCCATCGTCGGCAGCGGCCGGCGCGCGCTTCCGGTGATCGCGCGGCACGGCATGGTGGTGGCCCAGGAGGGGGCGGCGGCGCGGATCGGCGTCGAGGTGCTCAAAAAAGGCGGCAACGCGATCGATGCCGCGGTCGCCACCGGTCTTGCGCTCGCCGTCACCCTGCCTCGTGCCGGCAATCTCGGCGGCGGCGGCTTCATGCTGGTCTACAGCGCCAAAGCCAAGACGACCGTGGCCATCGATTTCCGCGAAGCCGCGCCGGCCGCAACGCGCTCGACCGTGTTTCTTGCCGCCAACGGCGATGCCGTGCCGAGCCTGTCGCGCGACACCGGCCTCGCCGTCGGCGTGCCGGGGACCGTCGCCGGGTTCACCCTGGCGCTGGAGAAATACGGCTCGGGCAAATTCACCCTG
The DNA here is from genome assembly GCF_009765775.1 of Beijerinckia sp. L45. Classification (GTDB taxonomy): domain Bacteria; phylum Pseudomonadota; class Alphaproteobacteria; order Rhizobiales; family Beijerinckiaceae; genus RH-AL1. The sequence continues at coordinate 8,999 of NZ_LMUU01000055.1, read as the reverse complement.
GCGGATCTCGTGCGTCCGGCGGCCGATCTCGCGCGCAGCGGCATTCCGGTGGAAGACGATCTTGCGGACTCGCTGCCGCTGGCGCCGCGCTTGAAACGCTGGCCGGCCAGCGCAGCGATCTTCCTGCACCCGGACGGCACGCCGCTGGGGCACGGCGACACTTTGGTGCAAACCGACCTCGCCACGACGCTCGATACCCTTGCCCGCGACGGACGCAAAGGGTTCTACGAAGGCGCCGTGGCGCAGAAGCTCGTCGACGCCATCGCCGCGGCCGGCGGGAAAATGACCACCGAAGATCTCAGGGCCTACCGGGCGATCGAGCGTGAACCGGTGCGCGGCACCTATCGCGGTCATGAGATCGTCTCGATGCCGCCGCCGTCCTCCGGCGGCGTCCACGTCATCGAGCTGCTCAACATCCTGGAGGGCTACGATCTCGGCGCCGCCGGTGCGGATTCGGCCGAGGCGATCCACGACATGGCGGAAGCGATGAAGCTCGCCTATGCCGACCGCGCCGAATATCTCGGCGACCCCGCCAGCGTCACGGTGCCGGTGAAAGGCCTGACGTCGAAAGCCTATGCGGCCACATTGCGGGCGAAAATCCTGCCTGACCGCGCCCGCCCGGCGGCCGAGATTCGGGCGGTCGATCCGATGCCCTACGAAAGCGATCAGACGACGCATTTCTCCGTCGTCGACGCCGAGGGCAATGCTGTTTCGACCACCTACACGCTGAACTTTTCCTACGGCGTCGGCATGGTCGCGGCCGGCACCGGCGTGCTGCTCAACAACGAGCTCGACGATTTTGCCGCAAAGCCCGGTGCGCCCAATGCCTATGGCCTCGTCGGCGGCGTCGCCAACGCGCCGGGACCCGGCAAGCGGCCGCTCTCCTCGATGGCGCCGACGATGATGTTCCGGAACGGCAAGCTCGAGCTGGTGACGGGTTCACCCGGCGGCTCGCGGATCATCACCATCGTGCTGGAGATCATCCTGAATACCGTCGATTTCGGCATGAACCTGGCCGAGGCGACGGACTCGGTGCGGATCCACGATCAACTGCTGCCGGACGAACTCCGTGTCGAGCATGGCCTCAACGGCGACACGATCCGCCTGCTGCAGGCACAAGGTTACACGGTGACGGTCGGCGACGCCTGGGGCTCGGCGCAAAGCATCGCGATTGCCGACACGGTGCTCGCCGGCGCGGCGGACACGCGGCAGCGCGGCACGCTGGCCGTCGGCTACTGACGCGCGGCGCTTCCCGACGCTCAGACCTGGTAGCGCTGCAGGAACATCGCGACGACCTCGTCGACGTGCGCCTTGATCTCGGCCTTGGTGGCGGTCGGTCGCTCCGGCAGGACCAGTCCGAGCATGTGATAATACGTGATGATGGCGCCGGAAAAGATCTTGGCCGACAGGGCCGGATTCGTGCAGCGGAGTTCGCCGCGCGTCGTCGCAGCCTCAAGAAATTGCGCGAGGCGCGCCTTGACCCGCTCCGGCCCCTGCTCGAAAAAGATACGGCCGAGGTCGGGATTGCGCGGGCCCTCGGCCACGACGATGCGGTAGAGGCACAGCGCGTCGCGATCCATCATTTTCTCGAGCATGCGCGTGCCGAGACTTCGCAGGACCTCGCCCACCGTCCCGGGGCGACGCAGGTTTTCGTCGAGGCCTTCGAGAAAGCGGTTGGCGCGACTTCCGACGATCTCGGAAAACAGGCCCTCCTTGCTGCCGAAATGCCGATACAGCGTTTCCTTTGACGCACCGGCTTCCGCGGCGATGGTCTGCATCGTCGTATCGGTGAAACCCTGCGCAAAGAACACACGCTCGGCGACCACGGCGATCTCGCGTCGGCGCTTTTCGCCGCGGGGGATCGGAGGGTCACGGAGGACTGAATCATCCTGCGCGGTTGACGAGGACATGCGGTTCCTGATCTATAGGCGAACCAGCCGGTTCGGTTGCTGGATGCATGTAGGCATCAAAAGCCAGGCTCGGCAACTAGCAACTGCAACTTTTGACACCGTCGACGGGGCCCTCATGACACGTAACAACCCCGATCCGGACCACCCGCAGGACGCGCCCGCCGAGCATGAGGACGCGGAGCAGGCTGGGGCGAACGATCAGCCCGACGAGGCCAAGAAGGATTCTGGAAACGATCAGCAGAAGCAGGGCGAAGAGACGCGGAAGAAGCGCCGCCCTACCGTTCTGATCATCGCGATCATCGTCATCATCGTGCTGGCGCTCGGCGGCATCTACTACTGGCTGTCGACGGCGAACATTGAAAGCACGGACGACGCCTATACCGACGGCCGTGCGATCTCGATCGCCCCGCAGGTGGCGGGCCGCGTCGTCTCGCTCGACGTTACCGACAACCAGTTCGTGCGCCAGGGCACGCCATTGATCCACATCGATCCGCGGCAGTTCATCAACGACCGCGATCAGGCACAGGGCGTGCTGGAGACTGCCAAGGCGCAGCTGACCGGCCAGAAGCTCGGCGCCGAGATCGCCGGCAAGAATTTTCCTGCCGCTCTGCAGGCCGCACAGGCCGATCTCGCCTCGGCGCAGGCCAATCTGACGCGACGCGAAGCCGATTTCGCTCGGCAGAAGAGTCTGCCGAAACAGGCGACGACCCAGCAGGAAATCGATTCGGCCAATGCGGCGCTGTTGCAGGCGCAGGCGCAGGTTCTGCAGTCGCAGGCGCGCGTCGTTCAGGCGACGCCGGTGCAGCAGAACATCGGCCAGGCGCAGGCCCAGGTCGGACAATTGTCCGGCCAGGTCGACCAGGCCGAAGCGCGCCTCCATCAGGCCGAGCTCAACCTGTCCTATACCGTGGTGAAGGCCGAGCATGATGGCTGGATCACCAAGCGCAATGTCGAGGCCGGCAACTACGTCACCGCCGGCCAACAGATCTTCTCGATCGTCTCGCCGGAGGTCTGGATCACCGCCAACTTCAAGGAAACCCAGCTCAATCTGATGCGGCCGGGGCAGAGCGTCGCGGTCAAGGTCGATGCCTTTCCCGATCTCGACCTGCACGGCCATGTCGACAGCGTGCAGTTGGGCTCCGGCTCGAAGTTCACCGCGTTTCCGCCTGAAAACGCCACCGGCAACTACGTCAAGATCGTCCAACGCGTACCGGTGAAAATCGTCATCGACTCCGGTCTCGATCCCACCGTGCCGGTGCCGCTCGGCATTTCCGTCACCCCGACCGTGACGGTGAAATGAGTACCGCGGCGACGGCTGGCCAGGCGCCGGGACGACCGGCGAAGCCGGCCCAGGCCTCGAAGTCCGCCGAGGCCAAGCCGGCTGGCGTCGGGCAGGCGTGGCGGCCGTCCGCCAACCCCTGGCTGATCGCCGTCGTCGTCACGATGGCCGCCTTCATGGAAATTCTGGACACGACGATCGTCAACGTCGCGCTGCCGCATATCGCCGGCGAGCTGTCGTCGTCGAACGACGAGGCGACCTGGGCGCTGACCTCCTATCTCGTCGCCAACGGGATCGTTCTGACGATCTCCGGCTGGCTCAGCGACACGATCGGCCGCAAGCGCTATTTCATGATCTGCATCGCGATGTTCACGGTGTGCTCGTTCCTCTGCGGCATTTCGCAGAGCCTCGGCCAGATCATCATTTTCCGGCTGATGCAGGGCTTTTTCGGCGGCGGCCTGCAGCCGAACCAGCAGGCGATCATCCTCGACACATTCGAGCCGGCGAAGCGCGGCGCGGCCTTCGGCGTCACCGCGATCGCCACCATCGTCGCGCCGGTGCTCGGGCCGACGCTCGGCGGCATCATCACCGATCAGTCGACGTGGCGCTGGATCTTCTTCATCAACATCCCGATCGGCATCATCGCGGTCTTCCTCGTGTCGATTCTCGTCGAGGATCCGCCGTGGGAGAAGGAAAAGCGCAAACGCAAGCGCGGCATCGACTATATCGGCCTGTCCCTGATCACCGTCGGCCTCGGCAGCCTGCAGATCGTCATGGATCGCGGCGAGGACGATGATTGGTTTGGCTCCGGCTTCATCAAGATCATGGCGCTCTTGGCGTTCATCGGCATCGCCGGCGCCATCGCGTGGCTGCTGACCGCTAAGAAACCGATCATCGATCTCGATGTGTTCAAGGACAAGAACTTCTCGATGGGGTGCATCCTCATCGGCGCGATGGGCGGCATTCTCTACGCCAGTGCCGTGGTCATCCCGCAGCTGGCGCAGCAGGTGTTGGGCTATACCGCAACCTTGTCCGGCCTGATTCTGTCGCCGGGCGGGCTCGTGGTGATCGTGCTGATCCCCTTCGTCGGCATGCTGATGAAGGTCGTCCAGACGCGTTTCATCGTCGCTTTCGGCTTCTTCGCGATGGGCTGCGCGCTGCTGTTCTCCAGTGGTCTGGTCCCCAACATCGACTTCGGCACGCTCGTCTTGATGCGCAGCACGCAGACGGGGGCCCTCGCCTTCCTGTTCGTGCCGATCTCGACGATCGCCTACCTGACGCTGCCCCAGAACCTGCGCAGCGATGGCGCCGCACTCTTTTCCATGTTCCGCAATGTCGCGGGATCGGTGGGAATTTCGGCGTCGACCGCGCTGGTGACGCAGCGCTCTCAGGCCAATCAAGAGACGTTGTCGAAGTGGATGACGCCGTTCCACCAGCCCTACAACACGCTGGTGGCACAGACCGAGGCGGGCCTGCGGACGATCGGGCAGAACGGCGCAAACCTGCACGACGTCGCCGTCGGCCACGTCTACCAGACATATATAAAACAGTCCCAGATTTTAGCGTATTCGAACGTCTTCTTCTATTTCTCGATCCTGGCTTTTTGTGTAGTCCCGTTTTGTTTCCTCATATCCGCCAAGAAGGCGACAGGTGGCGGCGGTGGCGGACACTGAATGATGAAAATACCCACAATCATGCTGGCAACGACAGCGGTCGCCCTGGCGCTCGCCGGCTGTAACAGCGTCGGCCCCGAGTTCACCGCGCCGAACCCTCTGCTGCCGCAAAACTCCTTCCTCGACACGGGAAACCGCGTCGTTTCGCCTGTCGCGATCGCCAGCGCCACGACGGGCGCGCCGAGCGATGCCGAATGGTGGCGCATCTTCCACGATCCGATCCTCACAGCGCTTGAGGATCGCGTCGCGGGCCAGAACCTCGACGTCCGCACCGCGACGTTGCGGGTGGCTGAAAGCCGCGCGCAACGCGGCGTCACTGCCGCAGCTGAACTGCCGACCCTGAACGGGACGGGCCAATACCAGCGCCAGCAGCTGAGCCAGAATTCCTATCTCAGCCTGCTGCCGGCATCGTTGACCGGCGGCGCCGGAACGTCGTCCTTCGCGCAGCCGATCAGCAATTACTCCGTCGGCTTCGACGCCTCGTGGGAGCTGGATCTCTGGGGCCATGTGCGCCGCCAGATCGAAGCGGCCGACGCCAACCTCGAGGCCTCCGCGGAACAGCGCCGCGACGTGCTCGTCTCAACGCTCGCCGAGGTCGCGCGCGACTACGTGCAGCTGCGTGGAACGCAGGCGCTGATCCGCATCGCCAAGGACAATCTGCAGGTCGACAACGAGATCCTCGGCGTCACCAAAGTGCGTCAGGAAAAGGGGCTGGTCACCGGGCTCGATACGGAGAGCGCGGCGGCGCAGGTCGCCTCGATCGAGGCGCAGCTGCCGCAGCTGCAGCAGCAGGAAATTCAGCAGGTCAACGCCATCAGCCTGCTGCTCGACGAGCCGCCGCTCGGCCTCAGCGCCGAACTGATGCCCGCCAAGAGTGTCCCGCCGAATCCGCCCAAAGTGCCGATCGGCGTGCCATCGGAATTGGCGCGGCGGCGTCCCGACATCCGCATGGCGGAGGCGCAGCTGCACGCGGCGACCGCCGATATCGGCGTGGCGGTGGCGGAGTTCTATCCGACCGTCCGCCTCAACGGCACCCCGACCCTGCAGGCGCTCGACGCCAAGAACATCTTTCGCGGCTCGTCGCTGCAATACGTGATCGGGCCGAGCGTCACCGTGCCGATCTTCGAGGGCGGCCGGCTAAAGTCGACCTTGGTGCTGCGCGAACATCAGCAGCAGGAAGCGGCGATCGCCTACCACAAGACGGTGCTGCAGGCCTGGCACGACGTGGTCAACGCCATGACCTCGTATCGCACAGAGCAGGACCGCCGCAGCCGCCTGAAGAATCAGGTGGAGCACGCCCGCGCCGCCCTGGTTCTGGCGCGCTCGCGTTACGCACAGGGCGTTGCGGAGTTCACCACCGTGCTCGACGACGCGCGCACCGTGCTGCAGGCGGAACAGGAACTGGCGCAAAGCACCGCCAACGTCTCGACCGATCTCGTCGCGCTCTACAAGGCGCTGGGCGGTGGTTGGGAGCTCACCTATCCCGACGCGAGCGCGACGCCGGTGTTCGCAGCGAACCAGTAGAGCCGAGGGCGGCGCGAGCCTCGAATTGAGAGGGTCCACGACTCAAACCATGGGCTGCGTCGCGAAATCCGGAAAGGGCTGATCCAGCGCCTCAAGAACCGAGATCTCGTTCGCTCGAAAAGCTGCCGGGTTTATCAGGTAATTGAAGGCGCCGTTTCTGGCGGCGGACGGCACCTTGAGTAGCGCAGTTCTTCCGGAACGGAGCCACTCGTCACCGATAGGTCTGCAGATCCGCCAGCCCACCGAATTGGAACTCCATGCCGGATCCAAGTGGGAAACATCGACGTCCTCGATCTCGACCGACGAAGGGCAGTCGATCTTCATGAGCTTGTCGCCGTCGGGCAACAACGAAGCGTGGCCGAGGTGTCGTATCCTCTCGCAATACGCCGTATAAGCTTCCGCCGAGGCATAGACGATCGGCCTGGGACTCGTGTGCCACCGGCCTGAGACCGCGAGGCCCCCGCGGCCGATGAGATCGGTGTATTTGGAAATACGCCAGATCAACACCTCGCTTTACGCGAAGATGCCGTATTCGATCTGAAGTAATGTTTCTTGCACGAGGCGCGCCGTCGACTCCCGTGCCAGGCAATCGATGGGCCTCTTATCGCCGAGAAGTTGATTAGGGAGCCGCAACCAAAGAAATGCTTTTTCCCGTTTGCCAAAAACACGTTCTGCCAAGCTGACGATATGAGCGACGCGCGAGGCGCGATCGGTCTGATCGACGCTCAAATCGGCGTTTTCCGCGACCAAGTGCGCGACTTCGTTTTTTGGACCGATGATCCGATAAACCTCATCGGCTTCCATCCCAGCACGTTCGAAATGCGGGATGACAGAGGCGGGAAGCGCAAATTCAGGGTTGGAGCGACTTTGTGTGTCCACCAACACATCGATTTGCCCGAAGACGCTTGATGGCAACTGACTCATATCAATCCCACTCACTTCTCGCCCTACTCGGCAGAAGACACCATGGCGAGTTAACGAAGTGTTAACATATCGACTGGTGAGGCGCGAATCGCCAGCAAACGGGATGCGCGATTTTTAAAATGTCAAGGCCGCGTTCTTTCGTCGACAGGCCTAGCCGTTGCCGAGCGCCTGCACCGAGCGGAGATCCACGCTGGCGTCAACAGATGCCGCGATGCCGAGCGCTAGGCGCAGCGCGTCGAGATCGGCCGCAGCGTCGGGGTGCCAGCCGCAGGGGCATCCATTAGAGCCGCGATGCGCCGCGGCGGCTTCCTTGTAAATGGCACCGAGCGCCATCGAGGCCAGTTCCAGGACCGCCATCGGCGGCAGGCCGCTGGCGTTCACGGCCGTGCAGAAGGCATGGCGGATCGATTGCGCCATATGAGCGGAGGCCTGCTTTTCCGGCGCCAAGGCATTGCGGTCATGATGCATGAAATCATCTTTCAGTTCGTGGCACCCGATGGAGGGTTGCCGACTCAGGCTGCGATCAACAAGTCGACGAGCCGCCGCATGCGACGCGGCAGCGCTTGGTAGGCTTTGGGATCGCGCCCGCGTGCGCTTGCAAGAAAGCGGATGGCCCGGTCGACGTCGCCCGGGGGCGCCTGGGTCCGGGTGATTTCGAGGGCGATCAGTTCGTCGATCGCGACGGGGCCGTGCGCGGCGCCGGTTCCGGAACTTTGACTCATGATGGCCTGCTCGCTGTTGCTCCCGGCACCACAGCTAGACCGATTAAATCAAGGTCTCAAGCGCATCACAGAAGATTAGACATAGAATAACTCTAGTTTTGAAAGGCTCTATATTTCAAAGTAGCTGTGGCCGCGATGGGACTCTATGAGGCGATCGCGCCTTCCAGATAGGCGCCGCGAACCTCCGGCATGGCGAGGAGGTCGCTTGCGGTGCCGGCATGGACCACGCGCCCGGTCTGCAGCACATAGCCGCGATCGGCGATGCCGAGCGCCTGCACCACGTTCTGTTCGACGAGCAATACGGTGATCCCCTCGCGGACGTTGATGTCGCGGATGGCGTCGAAGATCTGGCGGATGATGAGCGGCGCGAGGCCGAGCGATGGTTCGTCGAGGAGCAGCAGTTTTGGCCGCTGCATCAGCGCACGGCCGATCGCCAGCATCTGCTGCTCGCCGCCGGACATCGTCCCGGCGCGCTGCTTGCGCCGTTCGGCGAGACGGGGGAACAGCGCGAACACTTTGTCCACGTCCGCGGCGAAATGCGTGGGATCGATGAGGTGGCCGCCAATTTGAAGATTTTCCAGCACCGTCATCTTCGGCATGATGCGGCGGCCTTCCGGTGCGTGGGCGATGCCGCGCTTGGCGACCGCGTGCGCCGGCATCCCTTCGATCGGTTGGCCTTCGAACAAAATCTGCCCGCTTGTCGGCCGCGGCCTGCCGAACAGGGTGCGCAGCAGCGTCGACTTGCCGGCGCCGTTGGCGCCGAGCAGGGCGACGATTTCGCCGGCGTTCACCACCAGATCGAGATCGTGCAACACCTTTACGGGGCCGTAGCCGGCGTTGAGTTTTCTTAATTCGAGAATGGGGGCGGCCGGCGTGGTTGCGGATCGAACTGGCGTAGGCGCTTTCACGTCGTCGACGGACGTCTCGCCGAGGTAGGCGGCGATGACTTTCGGATTCTCGCGGATCT
>NZ_LMUU01000054.1 GCF_009765775.1 Beijerinckia sp. L45 | reverse complement strand
GCAGGGGAGCGTAGAAACTCGGCCAGCCCGTATGCGACTCGAATTTGGTGTCGGATGAAAACGCGCTCAAGCCGCATCCCGCGCAGGCGAACACGCCGTGACGGTGCTCGTCGTTCAACGGGCTGGTGAAGGGCCGCTCGGTGCCCTCTTGCCGCAAAACATTGTACTGCACCGGAGTGAGCCGCTTCTGCCATTCGGCATCGGTGTAAGTGACCTCGAAAGGTCCCTTCGGGGTCGCCGAGGCCCGGAAGCTCCCGACGAAGACGGCGCCTAGACCGAGAAGGCCGGTCGCGCCGAGAAAATTGCGTCTGCTGGTCAAGGCTAAGTCCTCGATTCGAAGAGTGCCGTTTCCGGCTTCTTGCTGTTTACGACGCGACTGGGGCGAAAGTTACAGCGCCGGGTCGACGCCGAGCCAATAAGACGTGACTTCGCCGGCTCTGGCTGATGACCGATTGCCGCATGCTTGCGGCGGCCGACCATTCGCGCCAATGCAGGGCAGGCATCGCGACGGCGACCGCCGCCAGCGAGACCATGATCCATGTTCCGGCGCCCGCGACATCCGCCCGAGGTCGATTTCAGCAACAAGCCGCCGCCGCGTCGCAGGCGGATCACCGAGGCGGGCCGCGCCCGCGGGGATCTTGTCCGCCTGGGTTTAAGCCCGCACTGGAGCGAGGATCTGTATCACCGCACGCTGCGGCTGACGTGGCCGCAGTTTCTGCTGCTGATCGCCGGCGCCTATCTTGCCGTCAATGTGGTCTTCGCGACCCTTTTCTTCCTGGAACCGGGCTCGATCACCAATGCGCGTCCGGGCTACTTTCGCGACGCCTTCTTTTTCAGCGTCGAGACCTTCGGCACGATCGGCTACGGCGTTCTGGCGCCGGGCAGCGATTACGCCAACATCCTGATGACCATCGAAACCCTGGTCGGCCTCACCTTCGTCGCTTTGACGACGGGCGTCATGTTCGCGCGCATCTCGCGGCCGACCGCGCGGGTGCTGTTTGCCAATGTCGCGGTGGTGGCGGCACATGATGGCGTGCCGACGCTCATGGTGCGGATCGGCAACGAGCGGCCGAACCAGATTCTCGAGGCGGAGGTCAGCGTGACCCTGCTGCGCGAGGAAAGCAGCATCGAGGGCCGCCGCATGCGCCGTTTCTACGATCTTAGACTGGAACGCGCACATACGCCGACCTTTGCACTGTCCTTTACGGTCATGCACAAGATCGATGTGACCAGTCCGCTCTACGGCCACGACGCCGCATCGCTCGATGGCATCGGCGCCGAACTGCTGATGACGGTCACGGGGCTGGACGAAACCAGCGCCCAGGCTCTCCATGCCAGGCACTCGTACATGCCCGACGATATCCGCTTCGGCCACGCGTACGCCGACATCTTTGGCTTGATGAAAGACGGACGGCGGGCCATCGACTACGGGCGTTTTCACATGACGGAAGGATCCACCGATCTGGATCAACCGCCAAAACCGTGACGCGGCGCTCGTCCTGAGCATTTCGTAGTCCGACTGGGTCCGGGCCTCGATCGGTGCCGTGGTGCGGCCCGGGTTGCCACGCCGGACTATCTCGCCACGAATGGTTGAGCCTCAGGCTCTCCCGCCGTCCGCAAAACCGTGCTTAGTAGCCTTCGTCTTATCTGCCGGGCGGTGACTGCGTGAAGATCGAGATGCCTAATGCGCCGCACAGCGCGGTCAGTGAAACCGCCGAGGGCAAGCGCCTTGCCGAGGCGGATACCGCGGTCGGGAATGAAACGAGCTGGCGACGTTTCGGGCCCTATCTCAGCGACCGTCAATGGGGGACGGTGCGCGAGGATTATAGCGTTGATGGCGACGCGTGGAATTATCTGCCGCATGATCATGCCCGGTCCCGCGCCTATCGCTGGGGGGAGGACGCGATCGCTGGCTTCGGCGACGACCAGCTTGCGGTCTGTCTCGGCCTGGCGCTGTGGAACGGCAAGGACCCGATCCTCAAGGAGCGCCTGTTCGGTCTGACGAATGCCGAGGGTAACCATGGCGAGGACGTCAAGGAGCTTTACTATTATCTCGACGGCACGCCGACACATTCCTACATGCGGATGCTCTATAAATATCCGCAGGAGGCGTACCCTTACGAGAAGCTGCTCAAGGTCAACGCGCAACGCGGCCTGACCGAGCGCGAATACGAGCTGATCGACACGGGGTTGTTTGACGACAACCGCTATTTCGATGTGGAAGTCGAATACGCCAAGGGCGCACCCGACGACATCTTGATGCAGGTGACGATCCACAATCGCGGGCCGGTCGCCGCGACGCTGCATTGCCTGCCGCAGCTCTGGTCGCGCAACACCTGGAGCTGGGGGGCGATCAGCGACACCCCCAAGCCGCATTTTTCGATTGCGAGCGACGGCGGTATTGCCATCGAGCATTGCAGCCTGCCGCCGATGCATCTTTCCTCCGATGGCGCGCCGGAGCTTCTGTTCTGCGACAACGAGACCAACACGCAGCGATTCTACGGCACCGGCGGCGGCTATTTCAAGGATGGGATCGACGCGTGCGTGATCGGCGGCCGGCGCGACGCGGTCAACCCGGCGCGGGTCGGCACCAAGGTTGCGGTCCATCACTCCCTCACTGTCGCGGGCGGCGGAACGGCGGTGGTGCGCTTGCGGTTGCGCCGCGTCGCGAGCGAAGCCTTTGCAGATTTCGACGCGGTGCTGGAGTTGCGCCGATCCGAGTGCGACGCTTTCTACGACGCTTTGCAGAGCGGCATTGCTGACCCAGATGCGCGGTTGGTACAACGCCAGGCGTTTGCCGGGATGTTGTGGTCCAAACAATATTACGGGTTCAACATCCGCGATTGGCTGAACGGCGATCCCAACGAGCCGCGGCCGCCGATGGAGCGCCTGCTCGGCCGTGACATCGCGTGGGGGCACCTGCACAGCGCCGATATCCTCTCCATGCCCGACGCCTGGGAATATCCGTGGTTTGCATCGTGGGATCTGGCGTTCCACTGCGTCACGTTCGCGCTCATCGATCCGGCATTCGCCAAGGCGCAATTGGTGTTGCTGACGCAGTCGCGCTTCATGCATCCCAACGGCCAGCTGCCGGCCTACGAATGGAAGTTCGGTGACACCAATCCGCCGATCCACGCCCTGGCCGCGCTGCAGATCTACGATATAGACCGCGCGCTCTGCGGCGTGCCGGATCGCATGTTCCTGCGTCGCGTGTTCAACAAGCTTGCGTTGAATTTCACCTGGTGGGTCAACGTCGAGGACATGAGCGGCCGCAATATTTTCGAGGGCGGCTTTCTCGGCCTCGACAACATTTCGCTGTTCGACCGCAGCGGCGCGCTGCCGGAGGGCGGCCACATCAACCAGGCCGACGGCACCGCCTGGGCAGCCGTCTACGCCCTGAATCTGATGCGCATGGCACTCGAGATCGCGCTGGAGGATCATGTCTACGAAGACATGGCGATCAAGTTCTTCGAGCACTTCTTGCTGATCGCAGGCGCGGTCCACCGCGGCATCGGCAACAGCGGTCTCGGCCTTTGGGACGAGACCGATGGTTTCTACTACGACGTTCTCGAAATCCCCGGCGAACCGGAACTGCCGCTGCGCGTGCGTTCGATGGTCGGGCTGATCCCGTTGTTTGCGGTCGAGATCCTGCACCAGGAGTTTCGCGATCGCCTGCCGGATTTCAACGCGCGTCTGAAATGGCTGTTCAAGTTCCGGCCCGATCTCGCCTCCCTCGTATCACGCTGGAAAGACGAGAACAGCGCCAACTATACGCTGCTCGCGCTGATGCGGCGCCAGCGCCTGAACCAGGTTCTCGCGCGCATGCTCGACGAGACCGAGTTCCTGTCGGACTACGGCATCCGTTCGGTGTCGAAGTACCATCTCGCGCACCCCGCGGGTGTCACGGTTCACGGCGAGGAGCATACCGTGGCCTACACGCCGGGTGAGAGCAACACGCGGTTGTTCGGCGGCAACTCGAACTGGCGCGGCCCGATCTGGATGCCGGTCAATTTCATGATCGTCGTATCGTTGCACCGCTATCACACCTTTTACGGCGACGAGTTCGTGGTCGAACATCCCGTCGGTTCAGGTAACAAGCTGACGCTGGACAAGGTCGCGCACGAACTTGCCGGCCGTCTGACGCGCCTGTTCCTGCGCAACGCGGAGGGCAGGCGGCCCTATCTCGGCGAAAGCCGCATCGAGCAGGACGACCCGCACTTCCGCGACAAGCTGCTGTTCCACGAACATTTCCACGGCGACAGCGGACGCGGCCTCGGCGCATCGCATCAGACCGGTTGGACGGGACTGGTGGCTTTGTTGCTCCACCCGCGCCACGAAATCGATCCCGGCGCACAAAGTGGCGCAACAAAAGACGCGTAGCAACGCTTAAGCGAGTCGCAGGGCGCGTGCCGACGCCGCGCCGGGAGACGATGATGTCCGATATTCCGCACAAAGCACCCGATGCTCCGGCCCCAGAGGGCGCGCGCCCGGTTCCGACCGTGCCCTATCCGCAAATTCTGCTCGGCCAGCCGGCCCTCGTCACCGGCGCCAATTCCGGCATCGGCGAGGCGGTCGCGCTGGGTCTGGCGCAGGCCGGTGCCGATGTGGTGGTCAACTACGTCAGCCACCCGGAGTCAGCCGAGGAGGTGGCGCACAAGATCGTCGGCTTCGGCCGCAAAGCGATCGTCATCAAGGCCGACGTCAGCAAGGAGGACGAGGTCATCGCCATGTTCAAGCAGGCGATCACCGCGTTCGGCACCCTTCACATCTCCGTCAGCAACGCCGGACTGCAGCGCGATTCCAGTTTGATCGATATGACGCTGGAGCAGTGGAACACTGTCATCGGCGTCAATCTGACCGGCCAGTTTCTCACTCAGCGCGAGGCCGCCCGCGAGTTTTTGCGCCGCGGGATCGATGAGAAGATCTCGGTTGCCGCCGGCAAGATGATCTGCATGAGCTCGGTGCATCAGGTCATTCCCTGGGCTGGCCACGTGAACTACGCGTCCTCGAAAGGTGGCATCAAGCTTCTCATGGAATCGATGGCGCAGGAGCTGGCGCCGCACCGGATCCGCGTCAACGCTATCGGCCCTGGTGCCATCCGCACGCCGATCAACACGTCGGCCTGGAACACGCCGGAGGCCTACGAAAGCTTGATGACGCTGGTGCCTTACAAGCGCATCGGCGAGCCTTCGGACATCGCCCAGGCGGCGGTGTGGCTGGCCTCCGACAATTCCGACTACGTTACCGGCACCACCATGTTCGTCGACGGTGGCATGACGCTGTATCCGGGGTTTGCGACCGGGGGCTAATGCTTTGAGCGTCCTTGCAAGTCGGAGGGGAAGCGACCCCGGGCACCGACACAATGTCTTCGGCGCAGCGGCCCCGGTTTGCTTCGTTTCGCTCGCAATGACGAACAAGATTGGAAACGTACGGGCTATGCCGCCAACCGCGTCTTCAGATGGTCTGCCACACGCAGCGCGTTGGCGATGATCGTCAGCGTCGGATTGACCGCGCCGATCGTCGGAAAGAAGCTCGCGTCCGTGACGTAGAGATTGTCCAGCTCATGCGCCTTGCAGTCGGTGTCGAGCACCGACGTCTTCGGGTCTGTGCCGAACCGCAGCGTGCCGGCCTGATGCGCGGTGCCACCGACGGGGATGGTCTTGCCGAGATAAAGCGAGCGCTCCATGAAATACGGATGCACGTCGAGCGCGTTCACCATGCCTTCGAGCTTCTTGCGAAGTCGGGCGTGAGCTTCCATGTTGTTGAGCGTCACGGCCAGGTTGACCTTGCCGTCGCGGCTCAGGGTAATGCGGTTGTCGGGATGCGGCAGGTCTTCGCTCGACAGCCAGAAGTCGATCGCGTGGGCCGCCATCTGGTCGAACGGCATGTTGGGTAGAAAACCGAGCCATTGCGGCAGGGCCTCGCCGCGGATCTGCTCGCCGTGGGACTTGCCGCACATCTGGATGAAGCCGAGTGGATATTTCCAGTCGTCCGCGCCGAGGTAGTAGTCGCTGATCGCCAGAGTTTTCTGGAAAATCGTGTCGTTGCGGTTGCGCGACACCGCCATCAGCACCGACTGGTTATGCCGCATGTAGTTGCGGCCGACCTGATCCGATCCGTTGGCCAGACCGTTGGGATGCGCCCCGTTGGCCGAGCGCAGAAGCAGCAAAGCCGAACTCAGCGCGCCGCAGGCCGACACCACGATATCAGCGGAGTAGCGTTCGTTTTCGCCATTGCGCGTCACGCATACGCCGGTGACCGTTTTGCCCGACGCGTCCGTTTCAAGTTTCGTCACATAGGCATTGGTCAGCAGCGTAAAGTTGTCGTGCAATTTCAGGGTCGGATTAATGCAGACGATCTCGGAATCCGCCTTGCCGTTGGTGATACACGGAAAGCCATCGAAGGCGTCGCAGCGGATGCAGGCGCTGGTCGGCGTCGGCTGGCCATTCGCCTGCTGGTCCAGCAGAATGCCCAGCGGCAGGTGAAATGGCTTTAGACCCTGTTTGGTCCAGCAGTCGTTGAGCGTCTGGATGACGCGCTCGTGCTGGACAGGCGGGTAGGGAAACGCATCGACGGCATTCGGCTCGTTGGGGTCTTCCCCGCGCTGCCCGTGGACGTGAAACAGTTTTTCGGCTTCGAGATAGTATTGGTCGAAGGCGTCATAGCCGAGCGGCCAGGCCGGCGAGACGCCGTCCACATGCCGCATCTCGCCGAAATCCTCGCGGCGCAGGCGGATCAGCGCCGAGCCGTAGACCTTGGAATTGCCGCCGACATAGTAATGCAGGCCGGGATGGAAGGCCTTGCCCTTCTTGTCGTACCAGGTTTCGCGCGCCTGATATTTGCCGTCGACGAAGACGGCTTTGGAATCCCAGTTGTCGGGCTCACGCTTGAGGAAGTCGCCACGCTCCAGCATCAGGATGCGCTTGCCGGTCGGCGCAAGCCGGCTCGCGAGCGCACCGCCGCCGGGACCGCTGCCGATCACGATCACATCATAATGGTCGGATGACATGCGAAATCCTCTTCAATGTGGTGCGGGCGGGCCGCCGAAGCACCGGCAAAATCCGGACCGGGCGATTATCGTTCCTTAAGGCTGAGCTTTCGCTGTCGTTTCGCGTTATCGTGCCGGAGCCGCCGCCTTTGGCGAGCCTGAAACGCCGGAAAGGTCACCGCGATGAGCATCCTTGCTGCCCCGATTGCCCGGATCTGTCTCGTCATCCTGTTTCCTTTCAGCGCGCTCGACAAGATCTTCAACTGGGACGGCGCGCTCAAGCAAGCGAACTCCGGCATTTTGCCCGGCGGCCCCGTGCTACTCGTTCTGGCGATGAGTTGCGAGATCGTCACGCCGCTGCTGATCGTCGGCGGCTGGTACGATCGGCTAGCCGCTTTCGTGCTCGCCGGCTACTGCGTGGTGACGGCGCTGCTCTACCACGATTTCTGGGCCTACGGCGATTTCTGGGCGTCAGGCGAGAGCAAGGCGCGCAGTCATTTTTGGGATTTTCTGAAAAACTTTGGCCTCGTTGGCGGGTTGCTGGCGGTGGTGCTTGGCGCGCCCCTGGCGTCGGTCGGCTTTGTTCTCAGTCATCCGCTGTCGTCCACAGGCGTCTATGAAGGCGTGGCGCCAGGTGCCGTCGACGCAAACAAGGATTGAACGATGGCCGAGCCGATTCCGCCGGAAGTCCTGTACTGGCATGTCTACACCGGCGAGGACGGCGTCAGCCGCCAGACTCTCTGCACCCTGACGAACTTTCGTCTGAAGGGAATGAGCGGCGCTGCGCCGCAGTGGCAGAACGAGATCGGTACCGAAACATCGACGGTTAACGTAAGCATCATGCCGATCGGCTGGATCGGCGAGTGGCACGAAAACCCGAAGCCGCAATGGATCGTCCCGCTATCGGGCCGCTGGTTCGTCGAGACGATGGATGGCCACCGAGTCGAAATGGGGGCTGGCGATTTCTCGTTCGGCCAGGATCAGGGTTGCAGGCCCGATGCCAAGGGGAAGAAAGGTCATCTGTCTGGGACGATCGGCAACGAGCCCTGCGTCGTTATGATCGTGCAGCTCCAGGAGAGCGCCGGCCCGGTCGGGCCCTGCGGCTATCGCTGAGGCGCAGATCCATGATCGGCTTTGAAATCATCGATCCGGTATTCAAGACCTACGTGCTCGGCAACGCGCCGCTGGAAAGGCTTGGTGAGGGCTTTCGCTGGGCGGAAGGGCCGGTCTGGTTCGGCGACATGGGCATGCTGCTGTTCAGCGATCTGCCGAACAATCGCGTCATGCGCTGGAGCGAGGCGGATGGCGTGCAGCTGTTTCGCGCGCCCTCTGATTTCGCCAACGGTCACGCTCGCGATCGCGAGGGCCGGCTCATTACCTGCTCGCACCACGGGCGCTGCATCTCCAGGCTCGAGCATAACGGCGAGGTGACAAAGCTCGTCGATCGCTTTGAGGGCAAACGGCTCAATGCGCCCAACGACATCATCGTGAAATCCGACGGGACCATCTGGTTCAGCGATCCGCTCTTTGGCCTGCAGACGGATTACGAGGGCGGCAAGCAGAAGGCGGAACTCCCGCCGACGGTGTTTCGCTTCGATCCGCGCGACGCGAGCCTGCGGGTTGTCGCAGATGACTTCGAGGGACCAAACGGGCTCTGTTTCTCGCCGGACGAGCGCAAGCTCTACGTCGCCGAGACGGGGCCGTTGTTCGCCGACGATCCGACGCAGCACATTCGCGTCTTCGATGTGGGTGACGACGGGCGGCTTTCGGGAGGCGCCGTCTTTCA
This sequence comes from Beijerinckia sp. L45, assembly GCF_009765775.1. Taxonomy (GTDB): domain Bacteria; phylum Pseudomonadota; class Alphaproteobacteria; order Rhizobiales; family Beijerinckiaceae; genus RH-AL1. The sequence goes on along the minus strand of NZ_LMUU01000054.1, from coordinate 19,264 downwards.
CAAGGTCACGCCGGGTTTTGCCGATGGCTTCGTCGCCGACCAGCACGGTAATATCTGGTCGAGCGCGGCCGATGGCGTCCACTGCATCGGCCCGACCGGCGATCTGCTCGGCAAGGTCCTGGTGCCTTCGCTCGTGTCCAACCTGGCCTTCGGCGATCGCTTCGGCAGCCGGCTGTTCATCTGTGCCTCGCACAGCCTCTATTCCATTTTTCTCAACGTGCGGGGAGCCACCTGGCCATGACGGAACGTGCCGGAGCCATTACGAAACTGCGTCGCATCGCGATGGTGGTCGGAAATCTCGATGCAGCCGAGGCCTTTTTCGCCGACGCCTTCTCGTTCGAATTTGTCGAACGCAAGGCGGAGGATGCCGGCCTCGCGACGCTGCTCGGCGTTCCGGATACACGTATTCGTCAAACCGTCATGCGGCTCGGGGCGCAGGAGATCGGCCTTCTGGCCTTCGATCCGCCGGGGCGTGCCTATCCCTTGGACAGCACATCGACCGACCTCTGGTTTCAGCATTTTGCAATCATCGTGTCGGACATGGATGCGGCCTACCGCCGCCTGCAGGCTGCAGGTCGGTTCAGCGCCATTAGCGACGGTCCGCAAGTTTTGCCGCCGGTCTCCGGTTCGGTCGCGGCCTACAAATTTCGCGATTCGGAAGGGCACCCCCTCGAGCTTTTGGCCTTTCCCGCGGGCACAGGCCCCGCCTATTGGCAAGAGAAGGCGTCCGGTGCGCTGTTTCTCGGCATCGATCATTCGGCGGTGTCCGTGTCGGATACCGAGCGCAGCATTGCCTTTTACAGAGACGTGCTCGGTCTTACGCTCGGCGAGCAAACGGAAAACATAGGCCCGGAACAGGCCCGCATGGACGGGGTACCCAATGCCGCGGTGACGGTCACCGGTTTAAATCCGGTGCATGCCCCATCGCACGTCGAGTTGCTGGGGTATAAGGTTGGCGCGCGTCGACCGGTCGCATTCGACACGCGCGCCGACGACATCGCCGCGAGCATGTTCGTCATGGAGACCGAGGCGCTGACTTCGCTCGTGGACCGCTTGATAGCCGCCAAAGCCAGGTTCATTTCGCCAGGGATCGTCACGCTGACGGATGGCGTGCAGGCCATCGCGATCCTCGATCCCGACGGGCACCGTGTGATGGTTGTCCAATAGGAAGAAGGGCTCGGGCGAATTGTCCAGTTGAGTTTTGCGCTCAAAAAGCCGAAAAACGCTCAAGATAACAATGGGCGTTCATCATGTTGCATGGCTTTGACCCTATTATCCTCGCCCGGGCACAATTCGCCTTCACGATGTCGTTCCACATCATCTTCCCGGCCTTCTCGATCGGGCTCGCCAGCTTCCTCATGGTTTTGGAAGCGCGCTGGCTGTGGACCGGACGCGACGTCTACCTGAACCTGTTCAAGTACTGGCTGAAGATCTTTTCCGTCGCCTTCGGTATGGGCGTCGTGTCCGGCGTGGTCATGAGCTACCAGTTCGGCACCAACTGGTCCGTCTACGCCGACAAGACCGGGCCTGTCCTAGGCCCGATGATGGCCTACGAGGTTCTCTCCGCCTTCTTCCTCGAAGCCGGGTTTCTCGGCGTCATGCTGTTCGGCATGGGCCGCGTCGGAAAGCCCCTGCATTTTGCGGCGACGTGCCTCGTCGCCACAGGCACGCTGTTCTCCGCCTTCTGGATCCTCTCGGTGAACTCCTGGATGCAGACCCCGCAGGGCTATGCCATCAACGACGTCGGACAGTTCATTCCGGTCGATTGGTGGAAAGTGATCTTCAACCCGTCGTTCCCGTTCCGTCTCGTCCACATGGTCATCGCGGCTTACCTCACAACGTCGCTGGTCGTTGGCGGCGTCGCGGCGTTCCACCTGTTGCGCGATCGGTTCAACGAGGAAGCGCGCACGATGTTTTCGATGGCGATGTGGATGGCCGCGCTGGTCGCGCCGATCCAGATCTTGGCCGGCGATGCGCACGGCTTGAACACGCTGGAACATCAGCCGGCGAAGGTGATGGCGATGGAAGGCCACTACACCAGCCATCCCGATGGCGCGCCGCTGATTCTGTTCGGCATTCCCAACCAGGCCGAGGGCCGTGTGGATTATGCCATTCAGATCCCAAAAGTGTCGTCGCTCGTCTTGAAGCACGATCTCAACGCGCCTTTGGCGGGCCTCGATACGATCCCGCGGGAAAATTGGCCGCCGGTGCCGATCGTATTCTGGTCGTTCCGCATCATGGTCGGCCTTGGCTTTCTGATGCTGTTCCTCGGCCTGTCGAGCCTGTATGCCCGCTGGAAGGGGGTACTGTACGAAGCCAAATGGCTGCATCGCTATGCGCTCGCGATGGGTCCGGCTGGTTTCGTCGCCGTGCTGGCCGGCTGGATCACCACGGAGGTCGGGCGTCAGCCGTTCACGGTCTTTGGACTCCTGCGGACGACGCAGTCGGTCTCGCCGCTAGCCGCGCCAGCCGTTGGCTCCTCGCTGATCGCCTTCGTGATCGTCTACTTCCTCGTCTACGCCGCCGGGCTGACCATCATCGCCCGTCTGATGGCTACCGCGCCGCATAAAGGCGAGGAGGGCCCGGCGCATGGGCAGCCCACGCGCAGCGCGGGCATCACGCCCGCTTCGGCCATCGGTCCCACTACAGCGCTGGCCGGGGAGTAGACCATGTCCGCCTTTGACGCCCACACGGTGCTGACAACCGCTTTCGCCTTCATCATCGCCTTCGCGGTTCTCGCCTATGTCGCGATGGACGGCTTCGACCTCGGTCTTGCGATCCTCTTCCCGTTCTTCCCGGAAAAGGCCGACCGCAACGTCATGATGAACTCGGTCGCCCCGGTGTGGGACGGCAACGAGACCTGGCTTGTGCTCGGCGGCGGCGGGCTGTTCGCGGCGTTTCCGCTAGGATACGCCGTGCTGATGCCGGCGCTCTACACCCCGCTGATCGCGATGCTGCTCGGCCTCGTCTTCCGCGGCGTCGCTTTCGAGTTCCGCTGGCGCAACCGCAAGGACCGCAACATCTGGGATTTGGCCTTCTCCGGCGGATCGCTGGTCGCCGCGCTGGCGCAGGGCATCGCACTCGGTGCCGTGCTGCAAGGGATCACGGTCAGCGGCCGCGCCTATGGCGGCGGCTGGTGGGACTGGCTGTCGCCGTTCTCGATTCTGACCGGCCTCGCTACGGTCGCGGCCTATACTTTGATGGGCGCGACGTGGCTGGTGATGAAGACGAACGGCCAGCTGCAAGATCACGCCTACAGGCTGGCGCGGATCAGCCTCATCGTGACGCTCGGCTTCATCGTCGCCGTCAGCCTGGCGACGCCGTTCCTGCATGAGCATTATTGGGAGCGCTGGTTCACTTTTCCCAACCTCATCCTCACCGCTCCCGTGCCGGCTGCCGTTGCGTTGTTCGCGTTCGGCTTGTTCCGAAGCCTTGAGCGCCGCAACGACTATTGGCCGTTCATTCTGTCGCTGGCGCTGTTCTTCGTGACCTTCGGCGGCCTCGGCGTCAGCATCTGGCCCTACATCGTGCCGGAGCAGATCACCATCTGGGAAGCGGCGGCGCCCGAGACGAGCCAGCGCTTCCTCATCGTCGGCATCGCTATCCTCGTGCCGATCATCCTGGCCTACACGGCCTACGCCTACTGGGTGTTCCGCGGAAAGATCGACGCCAATGCCGGTTACCATTCCTGAGCGGCCGGACGACAAGCCGCTGGGCTTTTTACGGCGGCTTGGGTGGTTCGTCGCGCTCTATGCGCTTGGCGTCTTGAGCGTGGGACTCGTCGCCTATGGCATCCGGCTGTGGATCAAGACCTGACGCAATGTCGGCGTCTGCCGACTTGCGGCTGCATAGACCCGATCACCGTGTCTGCGGCGCAGCGGCCTCTTTGCGGGCGTCGGCAACCAACTGCTTGAAACCGGCCGCGTCAAGGGCGCTGGCCTCGAGAAACGGCCCGATGACGTAGACCGGCGTACCCTGCAGCTTCAGGGCGTCGGCCTCCGCAATATTGCGTTTGAGAAGGGCGACGATCTCGTTGTCGCGCGTGTCGAGGTCGCGGTTGAGCTGGGTGACATCGACCCCTGACGCGACGACGGCCCGGCTGATGTCCTGGTCGGTAGCCGGGCGAGCCGTCATCCGCATCAACGCCTGGTGGACGGCGGCGTACTTCCCCTGCCACTGTGATGCGATGGCGATCTTGGCGGCGGTGACCGAGCTTTTCGCCAGGATCGGCCAGTCCTTATAGACCACCCGAACTTTTGAGTCCGAGGCGATCAGGGCGGCGAGATCGCCATCGCTCTTGCGGCAGTAGGGGCAGTTGTAGTCGGTGAAGGCCACCACGGTGACGTCGCCGTCGGGGTTTCCCACCACCGGCGAATCCGGATCGTGAAGCAGCGCGGCTTTGAAGCTGGGAGGCGCCGGGTCCGCCGGTGGCGCGGCCACAGCGGCGACCGACGCGCCGATCAGCAGGGCGGCGGCCCATGTCGGAAGAGAAAACCAGGCGGCTTTGCAATCGATCGGCATGCTTCTTTATGCGACCGGCGCTCCGGAAACGCAACTTGGCTCGCCGTAATGCGCGATATAGCGCTCTTCGATGTCGCCCATCGGCATCACCGTGAAGACGTCTGTGGTGCCGAACTGCCGGTCGATCACGGCATGACGGCCGAAGCGCGCCCCAGTGCGCAGATAGGCCTTGAAGAGCGGCGGTAGGGCAGTGATGCCGCGGCGTACATCGATCGCGTCCTTGGGCAGCGGCGTGAAGTCGGCGATGCCATGCGGCCAGGCCTCGACCTGCCATGCTTCGTCGGCCTGAGCATAATGATGCAAAAAGCTCAAAGGCAGCCGCAGCGCGTCGAGGTCCGTCCCGGGCAGGCTGGCGCAGCCGAGAAGGGCGTCGATCTTGTGCTGCTTGGCGTAGAGCCAGAGTCCGCGCCACAACAGCTCGATGACCCGCTTCGAGCGGTAATTCATATGGACGCAGGAGCGGCCGAGCTCGAGAAAGCGCGTCGTCGGCTGCCGGTCGAGGAGCGGCTGCATGTCGAACTCGCCTTGCGAATAGAACCCGTTGTGCGCCTCGGCCACGTCGCGGCGCAGCAACCGGTAGGTGCCGACCACTTTGGCCTTCGCATTGCCTGACGATGACACGGCATCCGTGTCGACGATGATCAGATGGTCGCAAATCGCGTCGAAGGGGCAGATATCGCGGCGCGATCGGGCAACATCCCGGTTCGCGATCGCGCCGCCTTCTTCATAGAAAACGGTGTAGCGGAGCTTTTGCGCGCTTCGCAGTTCCTTCTCGCTCGACGCAAGACGGATCTCGAACGGCCCCGCGCGTTCCAGAACGGCGGTGCTCTCGACCGATGTCCGGACCAGGACTGGTCGCGACGGCGTGGGGACGAGAATTGCGTTGTCTAAGCCCGAAGGGGTCGCAAAGTCGCTTTGCATGGTCGCCATGGCGTTGCGCGCACTCATCGTTCGTTTCGTTCGCCCCGCTTAGGGAGATTGCAAGAATGTTTCATGACGAGCAGATGCCGGAAATGTCATCTTGTCGCTATACGGATGAGATACCCACAGGCTGACATAAACACCACATGGTCATGACCCTCTTTCGCGTCTTTTTGCTCGCCATCGCTCTTGTCTTCTTCTTTATCGTCGGCGCGCCGCTGCAGATGTTGCTCGCCCGCCGCAGTCCGGCGCTTGCCGCGCGCCTCGCGATTGCGTTTTGCCGCACCCTTCTGGGCATCCTGCGCGTCTCGATCGACATCGCGGGATCGCCTGAGAGACAAGGTCCCGTCCTGCTTGCGGTGAACCACGTCTCCTGGATCGACGTCCTCGCCCTTGGAAGCGTCATGCCGTTCTGCTTCCTGGCCAAGCACGAGGTCGCGCGTTGGCCGATCCTGTCGGCCTTCGCGAAAGTCCAGGGGACCGTCTTCGTCGATCGCTCCCGCCGACGCGGAATTATGCCGGCCAACCGGCAGATGGCGGATCGGATGCTCGAGGGCCGCATCGTGTTGCTGTTTCCCGAAGGGACGACCTACGATGGCGAGACCCCCGGGCGATTTCATTCCTCGCATTTCGCCTCCGCGCGCGACCTCCTTCGAGGCGCATCGGAGCGTGAGGTCGTCTCGGTTCAGCCGGTGGCGCTGGCATACTCGTCTGCCGCCGCCGCCTGGATCGGCGACGACGCGTTGCTTCCGCATCTCTGGCGGGTCTTGCGTGGCGCGCCGCTCCGCTGCCTCGTCACGTTTGGGCCGGCGCTCGCCTATCGCCGCGATACGGATCGCAAGGTCGTCGCCCGCCTGTCGCGCGCCGCGATCATCGCCATGCTCGCATCGGCGCGGGCCGAGCGGCCGCTCTACGCCTGGACGAACCATGTTCCGGCTGAAGCCTGCGACGACCCGGCAGAGATGCCGATGTCAGCTTGATGCCGTGACGGAGTGCGTCAAAAAACTGTCATGCCAATGACGATGAAGGCTGCGCATAAGTAGAAAAAGACGAGATGGGCGTATGATTCGAGATTTGGACGTCGGCGATGTGACAACGGCAGGGCTGATCCTCGGCGCATTGCCGGAAGCTGTGCTCGCGGTCGGGTCCGATGATCGGATCCTTGAGGTGAACGCTGCGGCACTTGCGCTTTTCCCGGCGTTGCGTATCGGGGCGCCGCTCGCCCGCATTCTGCGCTCGCCGGATATTCTCGATGCCATCGAGCATGTTCGGCTCACCGGTGAGGCGGGCCGCGCCAGCTGGCTCGAGCGGGTCCCGGTTGAACGCGTCTTCGACGTCAATATCGCCCCGATCGTCCTCGATGCCGGACCGGTCCTGATCCTCTATTTCCGCGAGATCAGCGAAAGCCGGCGGCTGGAACGCATGCGCGTCGACTTCGTCGCCAACGCCAGTCATGAACTGCGTACGCCGCTGTCTTCGCTGCTCGGCTTCATCGAGACCCTGCAAGGGCCGGCGCGGAACGATCCCGTGGCGCGCACCCGCTTTCTCGAGATCATGCGCGAGCAGGCTCAGCGCATGGCGCGCCTCGTCGACGATCTTCTGTCGCTCTCCAGGATCGAGCAGCATCTGCATTTGCGGCCCCAGGAAGCCGTCGATATCACACTCGTGCTGCGGCACATCGTGGACACGCTCGGGCCGCTCGCGGATGACAACCGGGTCGATCTCGAGCTTGATCTCGAGGCGCCGGTGATCGTCAGCGGGGACCGCGACGAACTGCTGCGGGTGGCGGAAAACCTGATCGAAAATGCGATCAAGTACGGGGCCTCGGATGGCGTCGACAAGCGCGTGCGCATCGGCGCGAGCATTCAGGATACGGACGGCGTCATCACGGTGCAGGATTTCGGACCCGGTATTGCCCAGGAGCATCTGCCGCGGCTGACGGAGCGGTTCTATCGCATCGATGCCGGGCAAAGCCGCGCCAAAGGCGGCACCGGTCTCGGGCTCGCGATCGTCAAGCATATCGTCGCGCGCCATCGCGGGCGGATGACGATCGATTCCAAAAAGGGCTGCGGCGCGACATTTCGCGTTATTATTCCGTTACATCAACAATAACAGCCTAATTTGTAATCATTGGTGTCATAAAACTGAGATGCTTCTGTCTTAAAACGATGGCTGTCCCGCTCTAAGGGTCCAGGGCGAGGCGCTGCTCGGCGTCCTTGCATTCCGACGATCCTTCCGAGCCAAAGAGGCCCATCATGACTTCGCACGTTCTCGCCCGTATCGCGCTTGCTACCGCGATCGGCACCGTCGCAAGCCTTCCCGTCCAGGCTGCCGAAATCTCCGGCGCCGGCGCGACGTTCCCCTATCCCGTCTACGCGAAGTGGGCTGATGCCTACAAAAAAGAGACCGGCGACGGCCTGAACTATCAGTCCATCGGCTCCGGCGGCGGCATCAAGCAGATCATGGCCAAGACGGTCACGTTCGGCGCCAGCGACAAGCCGCTGAAGGCTGAAGAGCTTAAGAAGGCGTCTCTGGTTCAGTGGCCGATGGTCATGGGCGGCATCGTCCCCGTCGTGAACCTCGACGGCATCAAGCCGGGCGACATCACCTTCGACGGTCCGACGCTCGCCAAGATCTTCATGGGCGTCATCAAGACCTGGGACGACCCGGCGATCGCCAAGCTCAACCCCGGCGTCAAGCTGCCGTCGGCCGCGATCTCCGTCGTCCATCGTTCGGACGGATCGGGCACGACCTTCAACTTTACCAACTACCTTTCGAAGGTCTCGCCTGACTGGAAGTCAAAGGTCGGCGAAGAGACGGCCGTGGAATGGCCGGTCGGCATCGGCGCCAAGGGCAACGAAGGCGTCGCCAACAACGTCCAGCAGACCAAGAACTCGATCGGCTACGTCGAGTCGGCCTATGCCAAGCAGAACAAGCTGACCTATGGCGACATGATCAATCATGAAGGCAAGAAGGTCGTTCCGGACGCGACCGCCTTCCAGGCCGCCGCAGCCAACGCCGATTGGAAGAACGCCCCCGGCTTCTACCTGATCCTGACCGACCAGCCCGGTGAGAAGTCCTGGCCGATCACGGCATCGACCTTCATCCTGATGCCGACACAGCCAAAGGACGCCGCTGCTGCGACCTCCGCGCTGAAGTTCTTCTCCTGGGCCTATGCCAAGGGGACGGATATGGCTTTGGGTCTCGATTACATCCCGATGCCTGCCAACGTCGTGACCCTGGTCAAGACGGAATGGGCCGAGATCAAGACCGCTGACGGCAAGCCGCTTCAGTTCTGATCTCTCGATGATCTGATCTATCGAACAAATGAGGAAGAGGAGTGCTCCTCTTCCTCACCCGACCCGAGCGCTCCCACCTGTCGCATCGCTGCACCATCGGGCTAGCGCTCAGTCTCTGAATTTGCTGCGTGCCCAGTGCCGTCTGGGCAGGTCCGGTCGCGGTCATGCGCGCAAGCTGGAAAGAGTTGCCGACGTGGAGCGTGATGTGGTGGATTTGGTAGCCCAAGGCGCGGTCGAGACGCCGACCGTGTTCGACCGTGCCAAGGCGCTTGCGCGGTTCAAGTTCGGTGACCGGTTCTTCCACGGCCTGACGTTCACCGCCGCGATCGCGGTGCTGATCCTGCTCGGCGGGGTGATCGTCTCTCTTATCATCGGCTCGATCCCCGCGATCCAGGAATTCGGCTTCGGCTTCCTGGTGACCGAGGTGTGGAATCCGGTGACCGATAAATACGGCGCCGGCGCCGCCATTTTCGGCACGCTCGCTACCTCGATCATCGCCATGGTCATCGCCGTCCCGATCGGCGTCGGCATCGCAATCTTTCTCAGCGAGCTTTGTCCGCAGCCGCTGCGCCAGCCCATCGGCATCGCCATCGAACTGCTCGCCGGCATTCCTTCGATCATCTACGGCATCTGGGGTCTCTTCATTTTTGCCCCGCTGCTGCAGGAATATATCGAGCCAAGCATCATCGCGTTCTTCGGACCCATACCTGGCTTGAACATGCTGTTCGCCGGGCCGCCTTACGGCATCGGCATCTTCACCGCCGGCTTCATCCTGGCGATCATGGTGCTGCCGTTCATTTCCTCGATTTCCCGTGATGTCTTCGCGACGGTGCCGCCGGTCCTCAAGGAATCGGCCTACGGCCTCGGCTTCACCACGCGCGAAGTCGTCGGCAATGTCGTCATCCCCTACACCCGCGTCGGAATCATCGGCGGCGTGATGCTGGCGCTTGGCCGGGCGCTCGGCGAGACCATGGCGGTGACCTTCGTCATCGGCAACGCGCACCGGATCTCGACATCGGTCCTGGCGCCCGGCACGACAATCTCCGCAACCATCGCCAACGAGTTCACCGAGGCCGTGGGATCGCTCTACACGTCGGCCCTGATCGAACTCGGCCTGATTCTTTTCGTCATCACCTTCTTCGTCCTGGCGATCGCTCGCTACATGCTGATGCGGATCGAAAAGAAGGGAGCGCGCTGATCATGAGCCTCTATGACGCGCGCCGGCGCAAGAACGCCTTCTACGTTACGCTCTGCTACGCGGCCTCGGCCTTCGGGCTTGCCTGGCTGATCTGGATCCTCGGGGCCCTCATCATGAAGGGCGCGCCGGGACTGGTTCCCGCGACCTTTACGGAAATGACCCCCGCGCCCGGCAACACCGGTGGCCTGCTCAACGCCATCGTCGGCAGTCTCATCATGACGATCGTCGCGGTTCTTGTGGGGACGCCGATCGGCATGCTGGCCGGCACCTATCTCGCCGAGTACGGCAATCGATCGAAGCTCGCTTTCGTCATTCGCTTCATCAACGACATCCTTCTCAGCGCGCCGTCGATCGTCATCGGCCTGTTCGTCTACCAGATCGTCGTGGCACCGATGGGCCACTTCTCGGCTATCGCGGGCATGGTGGCCCTTGCCATCATCGTCATTCCCGTCGTGGTGCGGACGACGGAGGACATGCTGCGGCTGGTGCCGAGTCAATTGCGTGAAGCCTCCGCGGCGCTGGGCCTGCCCAAAAGCATGGTAATCCAGAAGATCGCCTACAAAGCCGCCCGGGCCGGCCTGACGACCGGCGTCCTGCTCGCCATCGCGCGGGTCAGCGGCGAAACCGCGCCGCTCCTCTTCACTGCTTTGAACAACCAGTTCTACGCCACCGACCTGAACGCACCGATGTCGAGCCTTCCGGTCGTCATCTTCCAGTTTGCGCTCTCGCCTTATGCCGATTGGCAGCAGCTGGCGTGGACGGGCGCGCTCATCATCACGATGACCGTCCTCGCATTGTCGATCATCGCCCGAGTGCTCGGGTCACAAAGGAAAAAGTCATGACCTCCAGCAACGGCACAGAGCCGGGGTCGCTTCCGACCAAGATAACGGTCAAGGATCTTCGTTTCTTTTACGGCGACAGTCTCGCGCTGAAGACGATCAACCTGTCGATCTATGCCAACAAGGTCACGGCCTTGATCGGCCCGTCGGGCTGCGGCAAGTCGACCCTGCTGCGCGTGATGAACCGGATGTACGATCTTTATCCCCGGCAGCGTGCCGAAGGCGAGGTGCTGCTCGACGGCGAGAACATCCTCACGCCGGGACAGGATCTGAACCTGCTGCGCGCCCGTGTCGGCATGGTGTTCCAGAAGCCGACGCCGTTCCCGATGTCGATCTACGACAACATCGCGTTTGGCATCAAACTCTATCATAAGGTGTCCAAGAGCGAACTCGACGGCCGGGTCGAGACCGCCCTGCGCGGCGCCGCGCTTTGGGGCGAGGTCAAGGAAAAGCTGCAGGACAGCGGCCTTTCACTGTCGGGCGGGCAGCAGCAACGGCTCTGCATCGCGCGTACCGTCGCGATCCAGCCCGAGGTAATCCTCTTCGACGAGCCGTGCTCGGCGCTCGATCCGATCTCGACCGCCAAGGTCGAAGAGCTGATCGACGAATTGACCGAGAAGTATACGATCGCGATCGTCACCCACAGCATGCAGCAGGCGGCGCGCGTCTCCAGCTACACCGCTTTCATGTATCTCGGCGAACTCATCGAGTTCGGCAAGACGCAAACCATGTTCACCGCTCCGGAGAACCGGCAGACCCAGGATTACATCACGGGTCGGTTTGGTTGATGCTGCGGCACAAGGATAGAGAATTATGAGCGACCATATCGTCAGGGCCTACGACAAGGAGCTCGATCTGCTCGGGCGCAAGATCGCCGAGATGGGCGGCATTGCCGAAAAAATGCTCGCCGATGCGATGGATGCGCTGATCGATTTCGACGCCGATCTGGCGCGAAAGACGGTGCTGGTCGATGCGCGTCTCGATCTTCTCCAGCGCGAGATCGAGGAAAATGCGATCATGACGATCGCACGTCGCCAGCCCATGGCGGTAGACCTGCGCGATATCGTGGCGGCGATCCGCATCTCCGCCGATCTCGAACGCGTCGGCGATCTCGCCAAGAACATCGCCAAGCGGGCGATCATCATCGCCGCCGAGGCGCGCGTCCCCCGCGCGATCATCGGCCTGAAATCGATGCACGAGAGCGCCGCTCTTTCGCTGAAGGACGTGCTCGACGCCTATGCCCATCGCGACGTCGAACGCGCCCGCTCGGTCTGGACGCGGGACGCGGAACTCGACGCGCTGGAAGACAGCGTGTTCCGCGATCTTCTGACGTTCATGATGGAAGATCCACGCAACATTTCATTCTGCACGCACCTGCTGTTCTGCTCGAAGAATATCGAGCGGATCGGGGATCATGCGACGAATATCGCGGAAACAGTCGTCTATCTGGTGACCGGCGAGGCCCTTCCGATGGATCGTCCGAAGGGCCGTTCCTTTTCCTCCGAGTCGCTTTCAATCTGACCTTATGAGGGCGCGATGGATATCTCGACCGAAACGAAGCCGACGTCGCGCAATCTGACGCCGTCGAGCGCGACGCCGCGTATTCTCGTCGTGGAAGACGAGGAGACGCTCAGTCTGTTGCTTGCCTACAACCTGGAGTCCGAAGGCTTCATCGTCGAATGCGTCGAGCGCGGCGACGAAGCGGACATGCGCTTGATCGAGGCGCCGCCGGATCTCGTCATTCTCGATTGGATGCTGCCGGGCGTCTCCGGGCTGGAAATCTGCCGGCGCATGCGTGCTCGGCAGTCGACGCGGTCTCTGCCCGTGATCATGCTGACGGCGCGTGGCGAAGAAAGCGAACGCATCCGCGGTCTTTCGACAGGCGCCGACGACTACATCGTCAAGCCTTTTTCGGTGCCTGAGCTGATTGCGCGCGTCCGCGCCCTGTTGCGTCGCGCCAGTCCCGATCGTGTGGCCTCACGTCTGTCCGCCGGTAATCTGGAACTGGATCGTGAAAATTGGCGCGTACATCGCGGGACGCGTGTCGTGCATCTCGGGCCGACCGAATTTCGTCTGCTGGAATACCTGATGGCCAAGCCGGGACGGGTGTTTTCGCGCGCTCAGCTACTCGACAGCGTCTGGGGCTTGTCGGCGGAGATCGACGAACGCACGGTCGACGTCCACGTCGGCCGGCTGCGAAAGGCTTTGTCGCAGCACGGCGAGTCCGATCCGATCCGCACGGTGCGCGGCGCCGGCTACGCGTTCGACGAGACGTTCGGCGGGGGATAAGCGATATCGGGCATCAGCATCCCTCCCGGGGCTCGCATAGAGAGGCCCGGGACTGAATGAAGCGCTGCGTTACGCGATCTTGCGTTCGCGGCGCCGGTCCTGCATCGGCTGATAGGCCATGCGGCTATGGTAATTGCAGTAGGGGCCTTCGCCCGCAGTCGCCTTGCCGCCGCAATAGCGGAACTCGGCGCTGGTGGGGTCGCCAACCGGCCAGCGGCAGCTGGATTCCCGCAGTTCCATGATCGTCACGGGCTCGTTCATCGGCACGACGTCGCCGGACGAGCGCTGAACCTGCGCCATGGCCAGAGGCCGCGGCTGAACGGCGAGGGCGGCGTTGCCACGCATGGGCATTGCCGCCGCACGCTGCGGTGCGATTGGCGCGCGTGCGGACGATTGCGGAGCACTTTCGCGCGGCCGCGCTGGGTTGCTCGGTGCTGCGGCCTTGACGCGACCCGACAGGCCGAGGCGATGCACCTTGCCGATGACCGCGTTGCGCGTGACTCCCCCGGCCAACTCGGTGGCGATCCGGCTTGCGCTCAGCCCGTCCAGCCAGAGTTTTCGTAGGAGCTCAATCCGTTCATCGGTCCAGGACATCGCTTCTCTCCTAAGCAATGGTGTTCACGTGCAATCGGCTCCGTTTTGCTGACAAACCCGGGCATAGAACGCCGGAATCCATCGCGCAACGCAGCACCGGCAAAACCGGTGTCGTCCAACGCAGTACGCTGTCTGAAAAGCCTGCCGCACGAGATGTCGTAGTCGACAAGAAGGACGGTACACTAGCCGTTGAATCCGGCGCAAGAGTCGTCACACTTCATTAAGTGTTTTCAACAAGTGCTTGCGTGATGAGCGCGAAGATTCTGGGACGCATATGAATCAAACGGGGAACAAACCGGAATCGACGGCGGCATAGCTTGCGCAACAGGGATCAGCGTGCTCCGAGCCGGTTCGATCTCTTGGCGCAAAGACCAAGATCCGAACGCTGATTTGTGTAGAGAATGCGTCGACATCCGGCATAAGCCTTCGTCGAGCTTCACCTATTTGACCCGCCTCCACTAAGACTCTAGATAGAAGGAATGTGTCACCTCGTGCCGCCCCTCGGGCGGCGCTTTGCGTTGTGACATCCTGCATCCCTTCTCAATCATGGAGTGGGACGTGACATCGTCTTTGCTGCCGACCTACGCCCGATATCCCTTGGCCTTTGCCCGCGGCGAAGGCGTGTGGCTGACGACGGCCGAAGGCGAGCGCTACCTTGATCTAGGGGGTGGCATCGCGGTGGCATCGCTCGGCTACTCGCATCCGCACCTCGTCGGCGCGCTGACCGAGCAGGCCCAGCATCTCTGGCACACGTCCAATCTGTTCCAGATTCCGCAGGCCGAGCGTCTGGCGCAGCGCCTGACGGCGGCGAGCTTTGCCGACTACGTCTTCTTCACCAACTCCGGGGCCGAAGCCCTCGAGGGAGCGATCAAGACGGCGCGGAAGTATCATGCGGTGTCAGGCCATCCCGAGCGCTTTCATATCATCACCTTCGAGGGGGCGTTCCACGGCCGCACGCTCGCGACCATCGCCGCCGGGGGTAACGAGAAATATATCGAAGGTTTTGGTCCCAAGGCCGCCGGCTTCGACAAGGTGCCTTTCGGCGATATCGCCGCAGCGAGGGCCGCGATCGGGCCGCAGACCGCCGCGATCCTGGTCGAGCCGATCCAGGGCGAAGGGGGAATCCGCGTCCCGCCGCGCGCGTTCCTGCGCGACCTTCGCGCCTTGTGCGACGAGCATGGCCTGCTGTTGATCCTCGACGAGGTGCAATCCGGCGTCGGTCGCACCGGCAAGCTCTTTGCCTATGAGTTGAGTGGTATCGAACCCGATATCATCGCGATCGCCAAGGGCATCGGCGGCGGCTTTCCGCTCGGCGCCTTTCTGACGACCTTCGAGGCTGGCAAGGGTATGACTCTGGGAACCCACGGCACGACGTTCGGCGGCAATCCGCTGGCAACCGCTGTCGGCAATGCGGTGCTCGACGTCGTGTTGGCGCCCGGGTTCATCGAGGGCGTCGGCGCCAAGGGGCTGTTGCTCAAAAACGGTCTGGCGGAGTTTGCCACGAATTATCCCGACGTCATCACCGAAGTGCGTGGTGAAGGTCTGATGCTCGGGCTCAAGCTCGCCGTGCCGCCAGGCGATTTTGCCGCCGCAGGCAGGCAGGAACATGTGCTCGTCATACCGGCGGGCGATAATGTCGTGCGGCTAGTGCCGCCCTTGATCATTTCGGACGATGAAATCGCCGAGGCGTTGGGCCGTTTGGCGGCCACGTGCGCGCATTTCAGTGTGGCAGCCGGCGCGCGAAGAGGGGCCGCGGAATGACCCGAACCGTCTTTGCCGACGCGGCACGCGAGACCCGGCACTTCCTCGATCTGTCCGAGGTCTCCGCCGAGGATCTGCGGCACATCATCGACACGGCGGCTTCCATCAAGGGAGCTTGGCGCCGCGGCAGTCCTTCGCGCGACAAGCCGCTGGCGGGCAAGGCGCTGGCAATGATCTTCGACAAGCCGTCCACACGGACGCGTGTGTCGTTCGACCTCGGCATGCGGCAGCTCGGCGGTGAAGCTCTCATGCTGACCGGCAAGGAGATGCAACTCGGCCGCGGCGAGACGATCGCCGACACGGCGCGCGTCCTGTCGCGCTTCGTCGATGCCATCGTGATCCGCATTCTCGATCATGCCGACATGGTCGAACTGGCCCGTCACGCAACCGTGCCGGTAATCAACGGTCTGACGAAACGCTCGCATCCTTGCCAGGTCATGGCCGACGTCTTGACCTTCGAGGAGCACAAGGGACCGATCGAGGGCAAGACGATCGCCTGGTGCGGCGACTCCAACAATGTGCTGGCAAGCTGGATCCATGCGGCCCAGCGCTTTCGCTTCAAGATCAATGTCGCCACGCCGAAGGACCTCGGGCTTTCGCCCGAGATGACCGCATGGGTCGCGGCATCGGGTGCCGCTGTCACCACCACCACGGATCCGTTCGCCGCGGTCGACGGGGCGGACTGCGTCGTCTCGGATTGCTGGATGTCGATGGGCGACGAAGCCGAGACGTTTCGCCACGACCTTCTTCTCCCCTATCAGGTCAATGCCAAGCTGATGGCGGCCGCGGCCAAGGATGCGATCTTCATGCATTGCCTGCCCGCCCACCGCGGGGAAGAGGTCACCGACGAGGTCATCGACGGCCCGCAATCGGTTGTGTTCGACGAGGCGGAAAATCGGCTGCATGCGCAGAAGGGTATCTTGGCCTGGTGTCTGGGAGCCTCCGAACGATGACGGATGTCGGGGAAGCCGGCTTCGAGGCCATGCGTCCGGTCTCCGATCAAGGCTACGACGATCGGGTTCTGCCTTTTGCGGTCGAGCCGCTCGACGTGCGCGGCCGTGTCGTTCGGCTCGGGCCTGCGGTCAACAACATCCTGGCCCAGCATCGCTATCCCGCCACCGTCGCGCGCGTCGTCGGCGAGGCCGCCGCCCTGACCATTCTTCTGGGATCCGCCTTGAAGCTCGAGGGGCGGTTTCAGCTGCAGACGAAAAGCGATGGGCTGATCGACATGCTGGTCGTGGATTTCGACGCACCGGATCGCGTCCGTGCCTTTGCCCGGTTCGACGCGGACAAGGTCGCCGCGGCGCCTGCCGGGACCGACATGCTGGGCAAGGGCTATCTCGCCTTCACCATCGATCCGGGCAACGAGATGTCACGCTACCAGGGCATCGTCGCCCTGGAGGGGCAGGGACTGGAGGCCGCCGCCCACCAGTATTTCCGGCAGTCCGAACAGATTCCGACTCTCGTCCGCCTCGCTGTCGCGGAGATCGTGACGGGCGAGGGCGCGAGCTGGCGAGCGGGAGGGTTGATGGTGCAGTTCCTTCCGTCGTCGCCGGAGCGCCAGCGGCAGGCCGACCTTGATCCCGGCAATGCGCCGATCACGTACGTCGCCGAAGAGCCCGACCTCGACGATGCCTGGGTCGAAGCGCGGACGCTGGCCGAGACGATCGAGGACCACGAACTCGTCGATCCGATGCTGTCCAGCGAACGGCTGCTGTTTCGCCTGTTCCACGAGCGCGGTGTTAAGGTGTTCCCACCGCAGCCGGTCCACGACGCCTGCCGCTGCTCGCGCGATGGCATCGAAGCGATGCTGCGCAACTTTTCTCCCGACGAGAGGCGCGACATGGTCGGCGACGACGGCAAGATCGGCGTGACCTGCGAATTCTGCTCGGTCCACCGTGAATTCGATCCGGCGGACTTTGTCTAACTCAGCTCTTCCGCCAGCCGCCGCATGAAGCCGATGCCGGCCTCAATCTGGGCGACCTCGATGAATTCGTCGGGCTGATGCGCCTGATCGATGGAGCCTGGCCCGCAGACGATCGTGGCGATCCCGGCGCCCTGGAACTGGCCGGCCTCGGTGGCGAAGGATACTGTGCCGGTGCTGTTGGAGCGCATCAGTTTTTTGACCAGGGTCTCGGCCGCCGATCCCGGCTCCGACGCGAGGCCGGGAACCTCGATGTCGGCATGGGTCTCGATGCGCGCGTTCGGCGCATGGCGCGTCAGCTTCGGCAACACGATTCGATCGGCGTAGGCCTCGAGATGCGCCAGCGCACGCTTCTGGTCGACGCCGGGCAGGCCGCGAAACTCCCAGTCGAAAGAGCAGCGCTTGGCCATGATATTGCGGGCCGTGCCACCCCGGATCTGGCCGACATGCACGGTCGAGCAGGCGGGGTCGAACAGGCCTGACGGATCACCCTCCTGGCGAAGAATTTCGGCGAAGCGGTAGAGTTCGGTGACGAGATCGCAGGCGGCCTCGACCGCACTGGCGCCGAGCTGCGGCTTCGACGAATGGGCTTCCTTGCCGTGGACGATCGTCTCATAGGTGGCGATGCTCTTGTGTGCATCGATCACCGCCAGCTCCGTCGGTTCGCCGACGATGGCGATGGCGGGGCGGGGCAGGTCGACGCCGAAACGTCGGATCGCGTCGAGCGAGCCGAGGCAGCCGATCTCCTCGTCATAGCTGAGCAGCAGATGGATCGGCTTCTTCAGTGCCGCCTTCTGGAAGGTGGGCAGCATCGCCAGGCAGATCGCGTCGAACCCTTTCATGTCGCAGGTGCCGCGTCCGAACACGCGGCTGCCGTCGCGACGCAGGGTGAAGGGGTCGACCGTCCATTCCTGGCCTTCGACGGGTACGCAATCGGTATGACCCGACAGCAGAACCCCGCCGTCGATGGCGGGGCCGATGGTCAGAAACAGCGCCGCCTTGTCGCCATCGGCGTTCGGCACGCGGGTGAAGGCGACGCCAATGTCCTCGAGATAGGCCTCGACGGAGTCGATCAGCGGCAGGTTGCTCTTCGAACTGACGGTATCGAACCCGACCAGCCGCTCGAGCAGGCTCAGCGTGGCGGCGAGATCATCGGAAGGGTCCATCATCACGCCGCTTTCGATCAGTTCAGGACGCGTTTGGTAAACGGCGAGTCGAGCGAAAACGTCGGGACTTCGATGTCGAAGATGTTCCCGGCCTCGTCCACGACCTGGTAGGAGCCGGCCATGATCCCGGACGAGGTGGTGAGCGGGCAGCCCGAGGTGTAGCGGAAGGTTTCGCCCGGTTTCAGCACGGGCTGCTCGCCGACGACGCCGGTGCCCTTGACCTCTTCGAGCTGACCATTGGCGTCGGTGATCTTCCAGTGCCGCGCCGTCACTTGAACGGTGATCTCGCTTTGGTTGGCGATCTCGACGGTGTAGGCCCAGAAATAATGGCCTTCCCCAGCGTCCGATCGTTCCGGCACGAATTCCGGCAGCACGGTGATCTCGATGTCGCGGGTGACGCAGCTGTACATGTTGCAATCGATCGGTCGTTGGTCGGGGGATGCTATCATGGGACGGGGCCGCGCCGCTATTCCGCGGCGAGGGTGCGGGTGGCGCCGGCCGAAAGGGCCTGCGCGATGTCCTCGATCAGATCCTGGGGATCTTCGAGCCCGATCGACAGCCGCAGCATGCCGTCCGAAATGCCCATCGCGGCGCGCGCTTCCGGCGTCAGCCGCTGATGCGTCGTCGTCGCGGGATGGGTGATGATGCTCTTGGCGTCGCCGAGGTTGTTGGAAATCTTGATGATCGAAAGCGCGTTGGCAAAGCGGAAGGCTGCCGCCTTGCCGCCGATGACGTCGAAGCTCACGAGAGTC
>NZ_LMUU01000005.1 GCF_009765775.1 Beijerinckia sp. L45 | reverse complement strand
CCCATGGCTTGCTTGCCCATAGCAGATTGATAGGTATTACGAGGAGACTGGTTGTGGTCGGGGAAAGGAATGATGCTAGCGCAAATGCCGAGAATCATACTGGGATGAATCTCACAATGCGTGTACATGTGGGTGGTAGGGTTGGTTTTGGTCTTCAGACGCTTGTTTGGGTTGTCGCCGGGGTCATCATCCATTGCTACACCTGCCTTCTGCAATCTGTAAAACTCGAGATCCTCTGGAGTCATGCAAATCATCGAAGTTTCCTCTTCTTCCGCATC
>NZ_LMUU01000053.1 GCF_009765775.1 Beijerinckia sp. L45 | reverse complement strand
GTAAGTGTTACGAGGGGACTACAGGAAGGGTAAGTTCATGGAATAATGTTGGCGTAAGTCCTAAAAACGTACCTGGTTGTGATCGGGGAAAGGGATAATGCTCGCGCAAATACCAAGAATCATACTGGGATGAATCTCGCAGTGAGTCCAAGTGTGCGCGTGCGTTCCAGCCTTGAGACGAGCTGCTGGATCGAACTCATCGACCTCCTCTTGAGCCAGACCCTCAGACTGCCTTCTCGAGACCTCCAAATCCTCGGGAGTCATTGAGATCATGACCGTTTCCTCCTCCTCCGCATC
>NZ_LMUU01000052.1 GCF_009765775.1 Beijerinckia sp. L45 | reverse complement strand
AGCCTTTGACCATGTTGTTGAGTTTGGGGTTGATGCTGATGACGTCGTCGCCGATCAGCAGGCGGCTCGGCACCGTGGGGTGCGCCGTCATAGCCTGACGCACCAGCGGCAGGATCGGATCGTCGGCGCGCGCGACGCAGAACAGAAGCTCGAAGGTCGGGTAGTCGCTGCAGAAGGCGGCGGCGAGCGTCTCGGCACTGAACGTCTCGATTCCGCAAAGCGGACGGACGATGGTGATGCCCTCCAGCGCGGCGCCGGTGGCCGCAAACGCGCGGGGCCGGCATCGCCAGCCGGCAATTGCCAGGGTGACGATGTGAACCAAGAGAAAAAACGTCGCGGCCGAGACGAGAAAAATGGAGCTCATGGCTTACGTTAAACCCGCTGCATTAAAATGGCATGACAGACGAAACGCCGATGGCGCCGCATGCAGACCAAAGCGCTACTCAGTCTGCCTCTTCGGCCTCAAAGGTGGCCGTTTTATTAGCTTCGACTTCACATCGGGGCAGCTTATTTCGGCTGTCGCTCGAGGGACCGCCGCGGACTAGCCGCCGAGCAGGGCAACAAGCTTGTCCAACTGTTCGAGAGTTGCGTAGCGGACCCTTATTTCTCCGGCCTCCCCCTTATGGGCAATCTCCACGCTCAAGCCCAGGCGATCACTCAAGCGCTTCTCGAGCGCCCGCGTGTCGGCATCCTTGGCCGCGCGCTTTGAGCCCTCACGCGGCTCGGTCTCGCGCTGGACCAGTTTCTCCACGTCGCGCACCGACATGCCTTTGGCGACCACGCGCTCAGCCAGAGCGTCGGGATCGGTTGCGCCGAGAAGCGCACGCGCATGGCCTGCCGAAAGCTGACCGGTGGAAAGCAGGCTTCGCGTCTGCTCCGGCAATTTCAGAAGCCGCATCGTATTGGCGACATGCGGCCGACTCTTACCGATCACCCGGGCAAGGTCGACCTGGGTGTAGCCGAACTCGACGCCAAGCCGCTCGTAGCCAAGCGCTTCTTCCAGCGCATTGAGGTTGGAGCGCTGAACGTTCTCGATGATGGCGATTTCGAGCGCCTGCTTGTCGTCGGCCTCGATCGTGACGATCGGCACGTCATGCAGGCCCGCGCGTTGCGCCGCGCGCCAGCGGCGCTCCCCAGCAATGATCTCGTAGGCGTCGGCGGTCCCCGGCACTGTCCGCACGAGAATCGGCTGGATGATGCCTTTCTCTCGGATCGAGTTCGTGAGCTCTTCGAGATCTTCCTCGTCAAACACCGTCCGCGGGTTGCGCGGATTGGCGCGTAAAAATTCGATCGGCACACGCTTTTGGCCGCGCGCGCGGACCAGCGCGGCGCCTTCTTCACCGGAGTCGCCGATCAGGGCCGCAAGGCCTCGACCGAGGCGGGACCGGGGTTCCTCTTGAACAGCTTTCATCGCGCGCAGTCCCAAACCTTACTTTTAGGCGGCGCGAAGCAGGCGTTCGCGCCGAATCACTTCGGAGGCGAGGCGGAGGTAGGCCTGGCTTCCGGAACATTTGAGATCGTACAGCAAAGCCGGCTTGCCGTGCGATGGCGCTTCGGAAATGCGCACATTGCGGGGGATAACCGTCTCGTAGACTTTGTCGCCAAGGAATTGGCGCACATCGGCGACGACCTGATTGGCGAGATTGTTGCGCGGGTCGAACATGGTGAGAACGACGCCGTGGATCGACAGATCGGGGTTCAACGCGCTTTTCACCTGGTCTACCGTAGCAAGCAATTGCGTTAGGCCTTCCAGCGCGAAGAATTCGCATTGCAGTGGCACGACGACGGCGTGCGAGGCCGCAAGCGCGTTGATCGTCAGGAGATTGAGCGACGGCGGGCAATCGATGAGGACATAAGTATAGGCCTCGGCCTGCGGAAGTTTGGCCTGCTCCGCGTCAAAGTCGAGGATCGCGCCGCGCAGCTTGTAGGCCCGGTCTTTTTCGTTGGCGATTTCCAGCTCGACGCCCAACAGATCGAGCGTCGAGGGCGCCATGGCGAGGTTCGGGATCGCGGTCGGCTGAATGGCGTCGGCAAGCGAGGATTCACCAACCATGACATTGTAGGTCGAGACCGAGCGGTTCTTGCGGTCGATCCCGAGCCCTGTCGAGGCATTGCCCTGCGGGTCGAGGTCGACGATGAGCACCCGCTCCCCGATCGCCGCCAGCGCGGTTCCAAGATTGATCGCGGTCGTGGTCTTGCCGACGCCGCCTTTTTGATTGGCGAGGACAAGGACCCGCATGGCTTTAGCAAGCGACACGCTTCAACTCCAACAGACTTGCGGGGGCGCTCAAACTTCAAGGCGCCGAGCCTTGACGATCAGGAGACGCGCGGTCTCCTGCGTCTGGCTTGGCACGGTCTCGATATGAAATCTACGGTCGTGGTCGAAAGCGGTCAATTCCGCATCGACCTGTTGTCCCTTGGGAAACACACCGATAGCGCCTTTGAGAAGGTATTTTTCGGCATAGGCGACCAGCGCCGGCAACGGAGCCAGGGCGCGGGCGCTTATGGCGTCGATGGGCTCGTCAAAATCGGCCGTAAAGGCTTCGATCCGTTCGGCGTGGATAATCGCAGGCGTCCCTGTTTCACGTGAAACAGTGCGAAGGAATGCAGCCTTGCGCTTGTCGCTCTCGACGAGGTGCACGACAGCGCCGGCTTCATCGGCGAGCGTGATGGCCGTCACGAGCCCGGGAAAGCCGCCGCCGGAGCCGAGGTCGAGCCAACGCCGCGCGGCCGGAACGGCGGCCTGGACCTGCAGCGAGTCGGCGATGTGACGCGACCAGACGTCCGGCAGCGTCGAGGGCGCGATGAGATTGATCGTCGGCTGCCAGCGATGGAGGAGTTCGACGTAGAGGCGCAGGCGACGGCCGACGTCCTCGGTGAGGGTGGCGAGGAGTGAGGCGGCGGGATTGGGCGGCATTAAAGCAGCCTTTCGCAATAGGCCTCATGGTCAGGAGGGCCAGGTTGGCCCGCCTCGAACCAGGAGGGCAGTCCCCGGAACGTGTGTCCTGAAACCCTCGTGGTTCGAGACGCAGGCTGAGCCTGCTCCTCACCATGAGGGGATTGCAGGGCTCGCTCCTTCAACATTGATGCGAGCAAAAGGAGCTTTTTTTGGCCAAGCTTCACTACGCGATCGCCCGCCGCGGCTTGCGCACATGGGCGGCCAGCAGCGTCAACGCCGTCGGCGTCACGCCTTCGATCCGCGCTGCTTGGCCCAAGGTCTCCGGGCGCACCCGCTCGAGCCGGACGCGGATTTCCGTCGAAAGGCCGGGTAGGTTGGCGTAATCGAGATCCCCCGGAATGGCCAAAACCTCGTCGCGGCGGAAGGCAAGAATATCGGCCGCTTGGCGGTCGAGATAGACCGCATACTTTGCGTCGATCTCGACCTGCGCGGCGGTCGCTTCCGTAACGGCCGCCAACGCCGCAGCGATAGGCCGAAGCGTCTCGAAGCTGACGTCGGGAAAGCTCAGGATTTCGAAGGCATTGCGCCGGATGCCATCCTTGTTGATCTGCAGACCGTGGCGCGCGGCTTCGTTGGGGCTCAGCGATATCGCGCGAAGCGCGAGAAGCGCGGCATCGTAGGCCGCCTGCTTGGCGGCGAACGACGCAGCCCTCACGCTCCCAACGCAGCCGAGCGTCACGCCTCGCGCGGTGAGCCGCTGGTCGGCGTTGTCGGCGCGGAGCGTCAACCGGTACTCTGCGCGCGAGGTGAACATACGATAGGGCTCGCTCACCCCCTTGGTGACAAGGTCGTCGATCATCACCCCGATATAGGCTTCCGAGCGATCGAACGTGGCGGGCTGCTGGCAGCCGGCCCGGCGCGCCGCGTTGAGCCCGGCCACCAGACCCTGCGCGCCCGCCTCCTCATAACCGGTGGTGCCGTTGATCTGCCCGGCAAGGAAAAGCCCGGGCAATCGCTTCGTCTCCAGCGAGGCGCTAAGCTCGCGCGGATCGAGATAGTCGTATTCGATAGCATAGCCGTGCTTGAGCACGCGCACCGACTCCAACCCTGGAATCGTGCGCAAAAACGCATCCTGCACCTCCGGCGGCAGCGAGGTGGAAATGCCATTCGGGTAGTAGGTGGGATCATCGAGCCCCTCGGGCTCCAAAAAGATCTGATGGGTCTCACGTTCTGCGAAACGCACGATCTTGTCTTCGATCGACGGACAATAGCGCGGCCCGCGGCCGGCGATGGCACCGGAATAGACCGGCGACAGCGCGATATTTTGTTCGATGATGCGATGGCCGGCCGGCGTCGTCTGCGTGATGAAACAGTCGACCTGCGGCGTGGTGATGGCGCTGGTGAGGAAGGAAAATGGCTCCGGCACGTCGTCGCCGCTCTGCCGGACCAGTCCGCTGAAATCGATGGTGCGGCCGTCGAGACGCGGCGGCGTGCCGGTCTTGAGCCGGCCGAGCGCGAAACCGAGACGGCCGAGCGTCTGCGAGAGCGGGATCGACGGGGCATCGCCGTCACGTCCGGCCGGCCGCTGCACCTGGCCGCAATGGATCAGGCCATTGAGGAAGGTGCCGGTGGTCAGGACGACCGAGGGGCAGGCGATGGCGCGCCCATCCCCGAGGCTCACGCCGGCGACGACGCCCTGAGCGATCGTAAGATCGACGACCTCACCCTCGATGATCACCAGGCCGGAGATTTCGGCCAGGGCGCGCTGCATCGCCTCGCGATAGAGCCTGCGGTCCGCCTGGGCTCTAGGGCCGCGAACGGCCGGCCCCTTGGCGCGGTTGAGCACCCGAAACTGGATGCCGGCTTCGTCGGCGACGCGCCCCATCAGACCGTCCAGCGCATCGATCTCGCGCACGAGATGACCCTTGCCGAGCCCGCCGATCGCAGGATTGCACGACATGACGCCGATCGTTTCGCGCCGTTGCGTCACCAGCGCCGTCCGCGCTCCGGTCCGCGCGGATGCAGCGGCCGCCTCGCAGCCGGCATGGCCGCCGCCGACGACGACGACATCGAATGAAAGAGAAGCAGTCATGGCGGTCATAGGCCTTGGAGGGCAGAGGTGTTTCACGTGAAACACCTAACTGCCGCGTCATTTACCGATGCAAAAGCGCGAAAAGATGTCGCCCAAAATATCCTCCACGTCCACCGTTCCGATCAGGCGCTCGAGCGCGAATCGGGCGGCGCGCAATTCTTCCGCCATCAGCTCGACCGGCAGCGACGTGTCGCCGACAATGCGCACCAGCGCCTGCTCGGCGGCCTCGAAGGCTTGCCGATGCCGCGTGCGGGTGAGCAATCCCATCGCGCCGGACTGGGCGATGCCACGGGCATAGTCCGCCAGACGATCGAGCAGCGCGGCGAGATTTTCGCCGGTCTCCGTGCTGAGATAGAACGTCTCGGGCTGGCGCCGGTCCGGCGGGATCGCGTCGGCCTTGGTGACGATCGACCAGACTACACCCGAAGTTTCGACCTCAGGCGGACGCCCATCCTCGCTGAGCCAGAGTAGGAGATCGGCTTCGTCGGCGCGACTGCGCGCGCGGGAAATGCCGATCTGCTCGATACTGTCGCTGCTGTCGCGCAGACCCGCGGTGTCGACCAGGGTGACGGGACAGCCATCGAAATCCATATGCACTTCGATCGGATCACGGGTGGTCCCGGCAATAGTCGAGACGATCGCGGCATCGCGTTTGGCCAACGCATTCAGAAGCGTCGACTTGCCGGCATTCGGCGGCCCGGCAATGACGATCTGCACACCGTCGCGGACCCGCTCCGCCGCCTTGGCTTGACCGAGCTCATGGCGCAGACCTTTCAGCACCGGCCAGAGCAGGGCGATGACGGTGCCGTGGACCGTCTCCGCCAAGTCGACATCGTCGGTGAAATCGATCGCCGTCTCGATCTGCGCCGAGGCCTGCACCAGGATCGCACGCCACGGCCCGGTGACGTCGCGCATGGCGCCGGAGAGCTGGCGCTGCGCCTGCCGGCGCTGCCATTGCGTTTCCGCGTCGAGGAGATCGGCGAGGCCTTCCATTTGCGCGAGATCGGCCTTGCCGTTGAGAAAGGAACGCCGGGCGAATTCACCCGGCTCGGCCTGCCTGACATTGGGCAAGGCTGCGAGGACGTCGAGCACCGCGGCCAAGACGGCGCGGCTGCCGTGGAGGTGGAACTCGGCGGAATCTTCACCGGTCTCGCTCTTCGGTCCTTCGAAGAACAGCAGGAGACATCGATCGAGGATGTCGTGGGTCGAGGGATGACGCAGCGTCACGAGGTCGGCCTGTCGCGGCTCCGGCACGCGGCCGGCCATCAGCCGCACCAACGCCCGGGAGTCCGGGCCGGAGATGCGAACCACGGCAATGGCGGCGCGTCCTGCGCCCGTGGCCACCGCATATATCGTTTCCGCCCGCATGATCTCGCCCGCGCTTCGTTGCTTGCTCATGTATGCCGGGACTGGTGCGCAGCCCAAGGGCCAAGATGGCATTTAATGATCTCAAGAATGCGGCAAGCGTTTCTTTGCTACAGCCTGCGAAAAGTCCCGTGCTCTGTGCCGCAGGCAACGCGCGACAGGGACGTAATTGCCTACCCCGCTCGTGATCGGCCAGGCGGCCTGTGGCCGCTTTTTAGAATCGCGCTAACGCTCGGTGATGAACGAGCGGTGCGTCAACATCAAGGTCGATCCCACACGCAGTTCTCGCCATCGCGTCCTAACACCAAGCGGGACCCCGTTCAGGAATGGGTGGAGCGCCAAACGAAAAAGCCGGCCACGCGATGCGGGCCGGCTTAAAATCTTGCGAAGATGATTGCTTGCTTAGGCGGCCGTCGCGGCGGCGGCAGCGTGTTTCTTGGTGATTTCGCGCTTGATGACGCGCATCGACTGCGACAGCTGTTCGTTGCTGGCCTTCAGCAAGAACGCGTCGAGACCACCGCGGTGCTCGACCGACCGCAGCGAAGCGGCGGCGATACGCAGATGGATCGACCGCTCCAGCACTTCGGAGGTCAGGGTGACGTTGCACAGGTTCGGCAAAAAGCGCGTGCGCGTCTTGTGATTGGAATGGCTGACCAGATTGCCGGTCTGCACGGCTTTGCCGGTCAATTCGCAACGGCGCGACATCGTCTTACCTCGGTTTATTTCGGGAAACAGGAGAGCGCGGCTCATACAGGAGCGCACTCGGAGGGTCAAGTTCTGACGAACTGCGATCCCCTTGTTTGATAACCCGTCTACTTCGGCCTGTCCATAAGATCCGCGGGCGGCGAGACCGGCTTGGCCGCGGCGGCCTCCGGCGCATCGCTCGGCAAAGCATGCGCTTGCGTGGAAAAGCGATCAGCGCCGAGCGTGCCATAGACCCGAAGGACGTTGCCTTCCTGGTAAACGAACAAGGCTTTCAGCTTGCGGCCGTCGGAGCAGGGCGTTTCCGGTAGGCGCAGCAGGCCCTTATCCGGTTCGAGTTTGCTCGCATCGCACGTCGCGCCCTTGCTGAGCTTCAGCTCGAACTGCGGGCCGTCGGCCGCCGCGACGAGCGTGCCGGAATAGGTCTCGCCGTCGCCGGTGAGCGTGCCGGAAAAGATGTAGATGATCGGCTCGTCCTTGGCCGGATCGGCTGGCGCAACGACCGCCGGTGCAGCCGCAGCCGCGCCATCCTTGGCGGGCGCCTGGGCTGCGGCCGCCGTCCACGCCAGAGCCAAGCCAAAGACACCACCGGCACAAGCCGACCCGATCCGCATCAAAGCCATGGACGCTCCGCCCCAAGTTTTTGTTCGAAGGCTTCGACGTTCCCGCTTTTTTCAAGCGTAAGACCGATATCGTCGAGCCCGTTGAGCATACAATGCTTGCGAAACGGATCGATGTCGAATGGCAAGGTGCCGCCGTCCGGCCCCTGGATGACCTGGTTCTCGAGATCGATGGTGATCGTCGCGTTGGAGCCGCGGTCGGCGTCATCCATCAATTTCTCAAGATCGTCCTTGGCGACCGTGATCGGCAGAATACCGTTCTTAAAACAGTTGTTGTAAAAGATGTCGGCGAAGCTGGTCGAGATGACGCAGCGGATGCCGAAATCAAGCAGCGCCCAGGGCGCATGTTCGCGCGACGAGCCGCAGCCAAAGTTATCTTCCGCGACGAGGATCTGCGCCTTGCGATAGGCCGGCTTGTTGAGGATGAAGTCGGGCTCTTCCGATCCATCGTCGCGATAGCGCATGCCGGCGAACAAGCCCTCGCCGAGGCCCGTCCGCTTGATGGTTTTCAGGTAGCGCGCGGGGATGATCTTGTCGGTGTCGACATTGGCGATCTTGAGCGGCGCGGCGATGCCGGTGAGGCTTGTGAATTTGTCCATGGCGGTTTTTAGCAAAGATTTTGTTGGATCAAAACCGCCTTGCAGGCCGATGCTGCGTTGAAGCTCATGCTCGCGCAGATTTTGCCAGCATTCTTCGCGAAAAGGGCCGCCCCATGCCACCAATCGACCGCCGTCGTCTGCTCCGTACGTCCGCCGGCGTGGCGGCCGCAGTCGCCGTGGCGGACACCGCCATCGCACAAACGCCGCCGATAACGCATTCCCTCACGGGCAAAGCACCGCCGCCGGAGGTGACGCGGATCCTTGCGCACTACGCCGCGACGGCGAAAGTCGACGCAATTCCCGACGCCGTGCGCAAGGAAGCGACCCGGACGCTGTTCAATTGGGTCGGCAGCGCCGTCGGTGGCTCGCGACAGGACGCACCAAGCCATGCGGTCGCCGCCCTCGGCCCGTTTTCCGGACCGCCGCAGGCAAGCCTCTTCGGTCGGCACGAGCGACTCGACGCGCTCCATGCGGCGCTGGTCAACGGCATCAGCTCGCACGTGCTGGATTTTGACGACACGCATCTACGCACCATCATCCATCCCGCCGGCCCGGTCGCCTCGGCGCTGATGGCCTTCGCGGAGTATCGGCCGGTGCCGGGCGTCGATTTCATGACCGCGCTCGTCCTCGGCATCGAGGTCGAGTGCCGGATGGGCAATGCCGTCTTCCCCGAACATTATGCAATGGGCTGGCACATCACCGGCTCGACAGGCGTGTTCGGCGCGACCGCGGCAGTCGGGCGCGTGCTCGGCCTGACCAGCGAGCAGATGACCTGGGCGCTTGGCGTCGCGGCGTCGCAGCCGGTCGGGCTCAAAGTGCAGTTCGGCTCGATGACCAAAAGCTTCCATCCCGGCCGCGCGGCGCAGAACGGCATGCTGTCCGCGCTGCTGGCCCAACAGGGCTTCACCGCCTCGGAGGTCGCCATCGAGGGTTTTGATGGATGGGGGCAGGCTCTGAGCACGCGCCACGATTGGCACGAAGTCACAGACGGCCTCGGCGCGCACTATGAGGTCGCGCTCAACACCTACAAGCCGTTCGCCTGCGGCATAGTCATCCATCCCGCTCTTGACGCGGCGATCCAGCTGCGGACCAGCGGCAATCTGAAGCCCGAGATGATCAAGACCGTGGCCTTGAAAGTTCATCCGCTGGTATTGACCCTCACCGGCAAGACGGAGCCGAAGAGCGGGCTCGAAGGCAAGTTCAGCGTCTATCATGCCGTTGCGGCGGCCTTCGTCACGGGTCGTGCCGGCGAGCAAGCGTTCTCGGACGCGACGGTACAGGACCCGGTAGTCGTCGCGTTGCGCAAGAAAGTCACGGCGACGGTCGATCCGGCGATCAAACCGGACCAGGTCGACATGCTGATCACGCTGGAGGACGGGCGGACGTTGCACCTCTTCATCGAGCATGCCGTCGGCAGCCAGAAGCAGCCGATGACCGACGCTCAGTTGGAAGACAAGTTTGCCGGGCTGGCCGAGGGTATCCTGCCGGCCGATCAGACGCGCAAATTGATGGACCTGTGCTGGGCGGTATGGTCGCTCGACGATGTCGGGGCGATTGGCCGGGCAGGGGCCTCCATCAAGGCGGGCTAGGCTCAGGCCCGGTCGCGCCGGCGCAGCCGCACGTAGAGCGCGCCGGAGCCGCCATGGTGGCGCGCGGCCTCCTCGAAGCCGAGCACCATTGGGCGAAAGTCCGGCATGTTGAGCCACAGCGGCACGGCGCGACGCAGCACGCCGATCTCGCCGCCGCCGACATCGAGGAACGTGCCTGGCTTGCCGCCCTTGCCCGTCACCACAATGACGACCGTCATGCCCCGCCGCTGTGAGCGCAGAAGAAAGTGGTGAAGGGCGTGATAGGCCTCGGTCTGCCGGAAACCGTGCAAGTCGATCGCGGCATCGGCCGTCATCCGCCCACGCGACAGCCTTTGCTTGAGCTTGCGCTCCAGCGGCGCCAGGGGCGGCTGCTTCGGCAGGAGCGGCTGCTTGATCGCAACAGGCGCGCTGGCCGTTACGGGCGTCGCTTCCGGTTTCGGGGACGGGGGAATCCGGATGCGTTCTGGCACGGCGCTGCCGGGGCGGCGCACCACCTTTTCCGCGACAAGCAGCCAGAGGTCGATCTCATCATCGCTCAGGCGCCGCAGCTTTCGGCTCGACGGCGGGGGCGGCCCCTTTGCGACATCCGCCTTCTTCGTCACTTGGAAATCCCCACCTCGTCCTTGGGCCATAACACAAAGAATGTGCCGGGGTGCCGAATGGGGCCGGCGAGGCGCGCCGCATCCGGACCTGTGCCGAAGAAAATGTCGCCGCGCGCCGGTCCGACGATCGCCGAGCCGGTGTCCTGCGCCACCATCAAACGGCGGAACGGCTCGAGCGTGTCACTCCGCCACGGCAGGGTCGCATCGATGAAGACCGGCAGGCCGTAAGGCCAGATCAGCCGGTCGACGGCCAGCGAGCGCAGCGGCGTCAGGCTGACGCCGGCACCGCCGATCGGTCCGGCATCGGGTGCAAGCGAGTCGTCGAAGACGAAGAAAATGAAGGAGCGATTGCGCTGCATCAGCGTCGCGCCGGCTTGCCCCGGCTTCTGGCCGTGATCGCGAATCCAGGCCTTCAGCTGCGCCATGCCCATCTCGGCCGGCGGAATGTTCAGCTGCTCGACCAGCGCGCGTCCGATGGACGTGTAGGGCTGTCCGTTGCGCCCGGCATAGACCAGCCGCCGCATCGAGCCGTCCGGCAAGTGGACCCGCGCGGACCCCTGAACGTGGATGAAGAAGGCTTCCACGGGATCGCGGACATAAACGAGCGGCGCGGCCAGCGTGCCGAGTGCGCCGGATTCGATCGCAGCGCGATCGGGATAGGCGGCGAGCGTCCCATCCGGCAGGCGCCGCACCGCGCTCAAGGCAGGATCGAGGCCTGAGATCGACTGACCGGGAATCCCGCCGACGAGATCCGGCGGGCGGGCGAGGAGCGGTGTCGAAAATTCAGATGTGGCGGTCAGCGAGCCGTCGACGACGGGCTCGTAGTAGCCGGTCAGAAATCCGGGATCGAGACGACGCGGCGCAAAATACATCTCGAAGAAGCGACGCGCATCTGCGTTCCCGGTGGTCGGGTCCAGGGCAAGCGCCCACCGACATACCGCGGCAAGACCTGGCGGCGCTGGACGCGCCGACCGGAGCGCCGGCGTGTTCGACACCACCGCGCCACAGGATGCGCGAAAGGTTTTCAGCGCCGCCGCATGGTCGTCCTCGGAAAAGCCCGGCAGATCCGAAAACGATACAGGAACACCTGGTATCGGTTCAGCTATCACCGCAGTTGCGTGCATCGCAACGAGCCCCAAGACGACCGCAAGACGGCAAAGGCTCAATGGCCGGATTCGGTCGCCACGAGCTTCCAGTTCGGATCCTTGGCATTGGTCTCGCGGGCAAAACTCCAGACGTCGTTCATGTCGACGACCTGATCCGTGCTGCCATCGACCAGCTTGCCGGTCGCGTCGTGGGTGGCGGTGATGAGTTTCGAGGTGAAGCGGACCATGATGCGGGCGGTGCGGCGAACCAGCCCGGCTTCTTCGATCGTCGCTTCATCGATCGAGACGAAGGTGTTGGTCACGATCTCGCCGCGCCGGGCACGCTCGTCCAAGGCTGCCGCGAAACTATCATAGACCTCTTTCGCCAGGAGGTTCTGCAGCGTCTTCCGCTCGCCTGCAGCGAAGGCGGTCACGATGGCCTCGTAGGCGATCTTCGCGCCCTCGACGAAGGGCCGCGCCGAAAAATTCGGATCGGCGGTAGCGATCGCATCGAGGCCCTGGGCGACGTCGGAGCCCGGTGCCGCAATGCCGCTCCAGCGGTCGACCGCAGCGGGGGGCGCCGTGAACGGCCGCGGCGGCGGCGCGTCAGCCGCACCGGGCAGCCGCACGACATTGTTGCCGTTACCATTGGCCGGCCGGACGCCGTCCCGAGGCGGCGCCGGGCGACCGAACAGGTTGCTGCTCGGCGGCTTCTCGGATCCCGTGCGTTCGCCAAGGACCGAGCGCAATTTCCAAATCACGATGATGGCCACGAGCGCGAAGACGATCGTGGTTAGGGAGTCGAGCGAATGCATCGTTAATCGGTACCCATGGCATGCGAACACGGCGGCACATTGCAAATGGCCGATGACTGATCATCTATTCATGTGGTGACGATGGGCGCAACGTCCAACGACCACAGCACGGCATCGTTAAGACGTGCGGCTCGACGAGGACTTGGACGGCTATGACACTGCGAACCCGGATCAGTCTTGCGCTGACGCTTTGGTTCGTCGCCGAGGCGATCGCGCTGGCCCTCATTGTCCAAGTGATCGGCGTCGGCGGCGCCGTCCTCCTGGGCATCGCCACCAGTTTGTTGGGTGGCTCGCTCTTGAAGAAGGCCGGTCGTTCGGCTTTATCGGCCTTGCGGCAGACGGCCGGCCCTGGCGGCACAGGCGTGTTTCGCGGCAATCTTGCGCTCGACGGCACGCTCGGCGCTATCGGCGCGCTGTTTCTGCTGCTGCCGGGATTTTTGACCGACGCGATCGGCCTCGTCCTGGCGACGCCCCTCTTCCGGGCGCCTATCACGCGATGGATTCAGGGCGGCGGCTTTCGCACGGTCCGCGGTGAGCCCCGCGCGCAGCACGGACCGACCAGCATCGACCTTGAACCGGGCGACTGGCAGCCCGTCGACGACGCCATCCGGCGGCCGCTGCCGAAGGTCTGATGGCTGGCGCCGAGCGTCCGATCGCCTTGTCGCCTCTCTGCAACCATGCTACCCGCAGCCGCAATGAAGCGCCCCTGTTGTGGCGTTCGTTTTTAGGGACAAGACGATGGCTGAATCGAACGGGAACGGTGGCGCTCAGGTCGTGACTCCCCCCACCGGCGCTCCCGCATTGAACGCCATGGTGCAGTTCACCAAGGATTTTTCCTTCGAGAACCCGAATGCGCCGCGCTCGCTCGGTCCCCAGGACAAGCCGCCGAACATCTCGATCCAGGTCAACGTCAACGCCAAGCAGCTCGCGGAGACCGATTTCGAGGTCAACATCATGCTCGAAGGTTCGGCCGGCCAGGGCGCCGAGACCCTGTTCA
The DNA here is from genome assembly GCF_009765775.1 of Beijerinckia sp. L45. Taxonomy (GTDB): domain Bacteria; phylum Pseudomonadota; class Alphaproteobacteria; order Rhizobiales; family Beijerinckiaceae; genus RH-AL1. The sequence continues at coordinate 27,554 of NZ_LMUU01000052.1, read as the reverse complement.
AGTTCGAGTTGGACTACGCCGGCATCTTCCGGCTGCAGAACATTCCGGCAGAGAACATGCACCCGATCGTGATGATCGAATGCCCGCGCCTGCTGTTCCCCTTCGCCCGGCAGATCATCGCCGAGGCGGTGCGCGGCGGCGGCTTTCCGCCGCTCTACATCGACCCGATCGACTTTGCCGCGCTCTACCAGACGCGCATGGCCGAAGTCGCGCAGGCCGGCGGCACCCCGTCGTAAGCCGAACGACCCGCTGTCCTCCCATCCCCGTCCGCACCTAAAACGGACGGGGATCTCGGAGGCCACATGACCCGTTTTATTGCCCTGTTCATCTTCGGTCTGATGGTTTCAAGTGCTCTAGCGCGTGACGAAAATTGCCTTGCCGCGATGCACGACCACGTCGAAGCCTGTACGGCGGACTGCGTTGCCAAGGCCCGCGCCGCCGCCGATCCATCTGTCCAGGACCTGATCATCGGCCGCGCCTGCGCGAAGAATTGTCTCAAGAACCAGATGTTTCGGGGCCAGACATGCCCGTGACACAGCGCCGTCTAGGCGCTCTCCGCCGCGACGGGTGCCGGCACATATTTATACCAGATCGCCGATGATCCCATCTGGGCAATAAAGGCCGCGTGACGCACCAGCTCCTCTTCGTTCGCCAGAGGCTCCAGGGGCGTCGGACGTGACCGCCGCGGCGCGGCATCGATGCCCGTCCAGCCACGCGACGCGCCCCCGCCGAAGACCAGGGCCGTCTGCCGCCCGCCCGTGAGCTCGGCATAGACCTCGGCCAGAATTTCAGCGTCGAGCAGCGCGCCGTGTTTAGTGCGGCGGGAGTTGTCGATGCCATAGCGCTGGCAGAGCGCGTCGAGGCTTGCCGGCGAGCCAGGATGCCGACGCCGCGCCAGCGTCAGCGTGTCGACCATCCGCTCCAACGACAATGTCGGCAGCCCGAGGGCCGCCAGCTCGGCATTCATGAAGCGAAAATCGAACTCGGCGTTGTGGGCGACGAGCTTGGCGCCTTCGGTAAATGCGACGAACGCTTCTGCGATCGCGGCGAATACCGGCTTGTCGGCGAGCATTTCGAGGGAGATGCCGTGAACCCGAAACGCCTCTTCCGGCATATCGCGTTCTGGATTGATGTAGGCATGAAAGGTCTTGCCGGTCGGGATGCCGTTCAACAGTTCGACGCACCCGATCTCGACGACGCGATGGCCGGATGCGGGATCGAGCCCCGTCGTTTCCGTATCGAAGACGATTTCACGCACGGTCGGATTCCTGGGGCTAAAGCGCAGCGAGAAGGCTACGGACCTGCCGCCTCGCGCTCTCGATGCCGTCGCCCGTTTCGATGATGATGTCGGCGCGCCGACGCTTGTCAGCGTCCGGCATTTGTTTCGCCAGTATGGCGGCAAAGCGCTCCGGCGTCATGCCCCGACGCGCCAGCACGCGGGCCTTCTGCACAGCTTCCGGCGCCGAGACGAGCACCACCCTATCGACCAGCATGTGGGCACCGGTCTCGTAGAGCAGGGGGATATCGAGCACGACGACCCGCGCATTGTTTGCCGCCGCATCGGCCAGAAAGCTCGCGCGTTCCTCGCGAACCAGCGGATGGACGATCGCTTCCAGCGCCTTCATCGCGGCAGCGTCGCCGAGCACGCGACGACCGAGCGCCTCGCGGTCCACGATCCCGTCGCGGACCGTCCCGGGAAACCGTGTTTCTACTTGAGGCGCCGCCCGGCCGCTGTAAAGCCGATGCACCGCGGCGTCGGAATCGAACACCAAAATGCCTTCGTCGACGAACAGGGCGGCCGTGGTGCTCTTCCCCATCCCGATCGATCCGGTGAGGCCGAGCACGATCATGCTTGCGCCGCCTCGATGTCGGCTTCGACGATGGCCCGGAGCTCAGGCGTCACGGCCGGCCTGACACCGAACCAACGGGCGAAACCGGGCACGGCCTGGTGCAGCAGCATCCCGAGACCGCCGACGGTGCGAAGCCCGCACGCTTCGGCGCGACGCAGCAATGCGGTCCGGCGTGGGACGTAAACGATATCGTTCACCACGGCATGATCCGGAAGCGCGGCGATATCGAACGCCAGCTCGGCCTGACCGTGCATGCCGGCGGACGTCGTGTTGACGAGCAGATCGGCCCGCGACGTCGCGTGCTCCGCGGCGTCGAAACTTGCCGCCTCGCAGCGGGAATCACGAAGCTGCCGCAGCAACAGATCGGCCCGCTCCACGGACCGGTTGGCGACGATGATCCGGGCGAACCCGCGCTGCAACAGAGCGTCGACGATCGCCCGCGACGCGCCGCCCGCGCCGAGCACGATCGCAAGCGCGCGGCGCCGGTCCCAGCCCGGCGCGTCCTGATCGAGCGCGCCCAGAAAACCCGCACCGTCGGTGGTGTCGCCGCACAAGCGACCGTTCTCGAACCAGAGCGTGTTGGCGACGCCGAGCCGCCGCGCCGTCGGCGTGAGCTCCGTACAAAGCGAGGCCGCCACTGCCTTGTGTGGGATCGTGACGTTGCCCCCGACGAAGCCGTTTTCGCGCAGCGTCTGTACGAAGGCTGGAAACGCGTCGGGCTCGATCGCAAGCTTTTCATAGGATCCGGCAAGGCCGAGGTTATCGAGCCATGTGCCGTGGATCAGCGGCGAGCGCGAATGGGCGATCGGCCAGCCCACGACGAACGCGCGCGGCGCCACGCTCATGCTTCGAGACACCCGATCTCGCGCAGCAGCCGCAAAAGCGGCAGGAGCGGCAAACCGAGAATGGTCGAATGCTCTCCTTCGATCGACTCGAAGAGATGGATGCCGAGCCCCTCCACGGCATAGGCACCGACGCTCAGCAAGACGCTGTCACCCGCGAGATCGATGTAGCCGTCGATGAACGTTTGCGACAGAACCCGGCAGGTCAGTGTGGCTTCGGCCGCGCATTCGGCCACGACCTTGCCGTCGCGCGCCAGGCAGAGCGCCGCATGCAGCGTATGAGCACGGCCCGACATCGAGGCGATCTGCGCCCGCGCCGCGTCCCGGTCTTCCGGCTTGGTCAGGATGGCGTCACCCAAAGCCAGCGTCTGGTCGGCGCCGAGCACGAGCCGCTCGGGCTGCTCCACGCTCACGGACAAGGCCTTTTCACGCGCAAGGTGTTGGGCGATGGCGCTGCCGGGGGCACCCGACTCGCGTAGCGGCGCCTCGATCTTCCGCTCGTCGACCTGGGCGTCCATCGCCTCGAACGGAATGCCGGAGGCCGCAAGGAGGGAGCGGCGCGCCTGGCTTTTGGAGGCCAGAAGCAGCGGGCGGTCGGCAAGCCAGATGTTGGTCATGATGTGATGATGAATTTCTGGCGATGGCCACGATAGAGATCGATGATGGCGGCAGCGGTTTCCTCGATCGAGCGGCGGGTGACGTCGAGCGTCGGCCAGCCCTGGCGTTCGAAGAACCGCCGCGACTGGCTGATCTCCTCGATGACACGCTCGCGATCGGCATAGTCCGAGGAGTCGCTGGCCTTGAGGGAAAGCAGGCGGTTCTGCCGGATTTGCACGATGCGCTCGGGCGAGGCGAGAAGCCCGACGATCAGCGGGTTCTTCAGCGTCAGGATCGAGGGCGGCAAGGTGACGTTCGGCACCATCGGGATATTGGCAGTCTTCACACCGCGATTGGCGAGATAGATGCTGGTCGGGGTTTTGGATGTGCGGCTGACGCCGACGAGAACGACGTCGGCTTCCTCGTAGTTATCCACATTCGCCCCGTCGTCGTGGACAAGGGTGAAATTGAGCGCGTCGATGCGGCGAAAATAGTCCGAGTTGAGAATGTGCTGGGCGCCAGGCCGCGGCGTCGATTCCGCGCCGATGTAGGACTGGAAGAAATTGAGGATCGGGCCAAGCACCGACAGGCTTGGCGCGCCGCATTCCCGGCAGGCCTCTTCCAGCCGCTGCGTGTGCTCCGGATCGACCAAGGTATAGAGGACCATGCCCGGCGCCGTCTGGATTTCGGTGATCGCCTTTTCCAGCTGCGCCTCGGTCCGCACCAGGGGGTAGATGTGCTCGATCGAGGAGACGCCCTGGTACTGCGCCGCGGCCGCCCGGCTCACAGCGATGAGTGTTTCGCCGGTCGCGTCGGAAATCAGATGCAGATGGAAGTAGTTGCGTTTCACCGCTGGAGCTCGCTGCGCGCTTCAAAGAGACGCTCGGTCGGGAGATGGGGAAACCTGGGGACGATGGTGGACAACGTGCCCTGTCCGAACCCTTGGCGTCAACGCGACCTTGAGCGGTCCAAAACCGTCAACAGGGGCGGGGCAGCGAACAGACTCCATCCCGGCGCCGGGAAACTGTTAACAAGTCGTTAACGATATCTCTTTGTGGGCTCGAAACGACAGAGGCCTTTGAAAAACCTAACGGAGTCTTAAGCCCTTTTTCCCTCTCCCGGGGCTGTGCATAAGACTCGTAACTGCCGAACGGGCTTGGCGATTGTGCGTTGGCGCGGAAGGCTCTAATCCACCGCCAATAAGAAATAAAAGAAGATTTCTCTTAGAAGGATTTATTAGATTTGGTCGAGGAAACGCGATCCACCAAGCCAAAGTTCCTACGCGCCCTCTCGGGCGAGCCTGTCTGGCCGCCACCTCTTTGGCTGATGCGCCAGGCCGGTCGCTACCTCCCGGAATACCGGGCGATCCGGTCGCAAGCCGCGTCCTTCCTCGACTTCTGCTACGATCCGAAGTCGACCGTCGAGGCGACGCTGCAGCCGATCCGCCGGTTCGGCTTCGATGCGGCCATCCTTTTCAGCGATATCCTCGTGATTCCCGATGCTCTGGGACAGCACGTCAGTTTCGAAAGCGGCGAAGGCCCTCGCCTTACCCCGATCAGCGATGAAGCCGGGGTCACAAGGCTTCGCGAGACGATCAACCTCGATCGGCTGTACCCGGTGTTCGAGACGGTCAGCCGCCTCAAGCAGGACTTGCCGAAAGATACGCCGCTCATCGGCTTCTGCGGGGCTCCCTGGACGGTCGCGAGCTATATGATCGCGGGACGGGGCACGCCCGACCAGGCGCCGGCCAGGCTGTTCGCCTATCGCCACCCAGCCCTGTTCCAGCGCATCATCGACCGGCTGGTCGTGGCCTCGATCGACTATCTCAAGCGGCAGATCGAAGCCGGCGTCGATGCGATCCAGATTTTCGACACCTGGGCCGGCGTTCTGCCGACCGGCGAGTTCGACCGCTGGTGCGTCTCGCCGATCGCCGCGATCGTCGCCGGCGTGAAGGCGCGCTACCCCGCCATCCCCATCATCGTCTTCGCCCGTGGCGCCGGCCCGCGGCTGCTGGAACTGAAGGATGCCACCGATGCCGATGCGCTAGGCATCGACACCTCGGTCGATCCGGACTGGGCGGCGACCCTGCCGAAGACCACTGTGCTCCAGGGCAACCTCGATCCGCTGGCGTTGATCGCCGGCGGCGAAGCGTTGGAGGAAGCGGTCACGCGCATCCTCGCCGCGTTTCGCCACAGGCCGCATATTTTCAATCTCGGCCATGGCATTCTGCCGGAAACGCCGATAGCTCATGTCGAGCGTCTGGTGGAGCTCGTCCGCCGGGATCAGCCGTTCTAGGACCCCGCGATGACCTACCTCTGGATCAAGGCCCTGCACGTGCTCGCCATCATCTCCTGGATGGTCGGCATGCTCTACCTGCCCCGCCTGTTCGTTTATCACGTCGGCGTTCCCGCAGACTCGCCGCAGGCCCTGACCTTCGCAACGATGGAAAAGCGGCTGCAGCGTTTCATCATGCTGCCGGCCATGCTGGTGACCTGGATTACCGGCCTGACGCTGGCGATCCAGGGCGATTGGTTCAGGACGCCCGGCCACGGCTGGCTTCACGGCAAGCTGCTTTTGGTGGTACTACTGAGCGGGTTGCACGGCTATCTCGCCGCCGAGCGCAAGCGCCTTGCGGTCGGCAAGAGCACGCGCGACGCAAAATTCTTCCGCATCATCAACGAAGTGCCGACCATACTGCTGATCGGCATCGTGATCTTGGTGGTCGTGAAGCCGTTTTAGGACCTCACGGCAGCCTGACCCATGTCGGTCAGGTCTGGCTCAGCTCCGTCGCCATGATTTCTTTCGAGATGACGAGTCCATCCGGGCCGAGGCGATAGACGATCGGCACGCCGGTCGCGATTTCCATCGTCGGAATGGTTTTCGGCGTCAGCTGGTCGAGGACCATTGCAAGCGCACGCAAGCTGTTGCCATGCGCCGCGACGATGGTCGCTTCGCCGCGCAACACGCAGGGCAGGATCGCCTGGACGTAGTACGGCACGGTGCGCGCCACGGTATCACGCAGGCTCTCGCCTCCGGGCGGGGGTGTCTCGTAGGAGCGGCGCCAGATGTTCACCTGGTGTTCGCCCCACTTGGCCCGCGCCTCGTCCTTGTTGAGGCCGGATAGCTCGCCGTAACTGCGCTCGTTCAAGGCGATGTTGGCGGTCGGCTGCAGCGCGGACTGACCCATCGCCGCCATGGCGATGTCGTATGTGTCCTGGGCTCGCGTCAGCTCCGAGACGAAGGCCTTCTCGAAGACGATGCCGCTCGTTCGAAGGGCCAGACCCGCGGCGCGCGCCTCGTCGATGCCGAGCTGCGTCAACGGCGGGTTGCGCCAGCCGGTGAAGAGGTTTTTCAGATTCCATTCGCTCTGGCCATGGCGCAGGAGAACGAGCACGCGATCCATCAAGAAAGCCTTTTTGTGGAGTTGGCCGCGGCCCAGAACCGTGCCGCGGAGATGTTTGTCGCTACAAGCACCCTCTAGTCCAGGCCCAACACGTTGGCCATAGAATAGAGGCCGGGTTTGCGCCCGCGAGCCCAAAGGGCCGCCTTGAGGGCGCCGCGTGCAAAAATCGCGCGATCCTCCGCGCGATGGGTGAGTTCGATGCGCTCGCCCTCGCCGGCGAAGACGACACTGTGGTCGCCGACGACGGTCCCGCCGCGCAGGGCCGCGAAGCCGATGGTGCCGTTGATGCGGGCCCCGGTGACACCGTCACGCCCACGGACGGCATGGGTATCGAGCGAGACGCCGAGGCCGTCTGCCGCCGCTTCGCCAAGGAGCAGCGCGGTGCCGGAGGGGGCGTCCACCTTCATGCGGTGATGCATTTCGACGATCTCGATATCGAAGCTTTCACCGAGCGCCTTGGCCGCCTGCCGCGCCAGGCCGGCAAGCAGGTTCACCCCGAGGCTCATGTTGCCGGATCGGACAATCGTGGCGTGGCGTGCGGCGGCTGTGAGTTTGGCGAGATCGGCGGCGGCGAAGCCCGTCGTCCCGATGACGTGGACGATCCGCGCCTGCGCGGCGAGACCCGCCAGCACGACCGATGTCGCCGGGCTCGAGAAGTCGAGAATCCCGTCGGCTTCGACGATGAGCGATAGAGCGTCGTCCGAAATCGCGACATTGGCTTTTTGACAGCCAGCCAGGAGGCCTGCGTCCTCACCGAGCGACGGCGATCCCTCGCGTTCCAGAGCGCCGCAAAGCACGGCACCCGGCGTTTCTTCGATCAGCCGTACCAGGGCGCGTCCCATGCGGCCTGCTGCCCCGACCACTACCAGCCGCATGTCGGTTTCCACGTCGATATCCCCCGTCGCACCCAGCATTCCCTATAGATCGCCGTTTTGCACCGTGAAAGGGCGCGATGCCGAAGCCAAATTGTCGAAATCTCTTCCCATAGGCTTTCCTAATGCTGACGGTGGGCCATTTACAGACGCGATGGTCGACGCGGCGCCCGTCTACTACGGAAAGCGGTGCCTGCTTCTGGACCGTGCCTCAACTTCTTGATTTAAGCTGAAAACACGTCGCTCGGGCGATTTTGCCCGCTCGCCACGCGCGCTAAAGCCTTCTCACCCGGAGTTTTCGTTTGCCTTCAACACGCGTCGCGACCGCCGAACTGTTGAACAAGCGGCCGCGCCTAACGCTGACCGGGCAGCGCCTGCTGCCGGTCATTGCCGGATTCCTCGTGCTGCTTGGCGTGGCGGCGGCAACGATCTGGATCGGGCTCAGCAGCCGGAACTACAACCTGCTGGTCTCCCACACGCTCAAGGTGCGGTCCTCGGCCTATCTGTTGCTGACGCTCGTGCAGGATGCCGAAACCGGCCAGCGCGGCTATCTTCTGACCAACGACCGCAGCTACCTCACGCCCTATCACGACGGCGCCGACAATGCGCCCGCCGCTCTCGACGATCTTGAAAATCTGGCGCGGGGCAATGCCGCCGAAATGGCGACGATCGGCAATTTGCGGACCCTCGTCTCTGCCAAGCTCGGGGAACTGGCCCGCACGGTTACCCTCAACGAGAGCGGCGACGTGCCAGGCGCGCTGGCAGTCGTCAAAAATAATTCCGGCAACAATTATATGACGGAGATCCGTCGGCGTGTCGGCGAGATCCAGGATGACGAAACCCAGATGATCGGCGCGGAGAATGCGCAGACGCGGGTCTACGGCGACATGCTCGGCTGGTTCAGTCTGGGCGGTATTATCCTCGTCATCCTATTGGGGGTCCTGACGATCCTGTCGACGCGCCGCAACGTTCTGGAACTGCAGGGCGCACAGGAGGCGATGCGGGAGACCAACGACAATCTCGAGGGCATCGTTCAGGCGCGGATCGCCGATCTCCAGGCTGCCAACGAGGAGATCCAGCGCTTCGCCTACATCGTCAGCCATGATCTTCGCGCGCCCCTCGTCAACGTGATGGGGTTCACCAGCGAGCTCGAAGCCGTTCGCACCGACATCATGGATTTCCTCAAGGAGGTCGAGGCGCGCGCGCCGGACCTCGTGACGATGGACCGCCGCGCCGCGATCGAGACCGACCTTCCGGAAGCGCTCGGCTTTATCCGCAGCTCGACGTCGAAGATGGACCGGCTCATCAACGCCATCCTCAAACTGTCGCGGGAAGGTCGTCGCGTTCTCACGCCGCAGACCATCGAACTGAAGGATCTCGTCGTCGCACAGCGCGAAAGCCTGTCGCACCAGCTTGCCGAAGGCGAGGCCGAACTCACCGTTCAGGACGACCTGCCGACCCTGGTCAGCGACCGTCTGGCGATCGAGCAGGTTTTCGGCAACCTCATAGAGAACGCAACAAAATACCTGTTTCCCGGGCGTCCCGGCCGCATCGAAGTGCGCGGCAAGACGATTGGAAGCTTCGTGCGCTACGAAATCGCGGATAACGGGCGCGGAATCGACAAAAAAGACTTCGAACGCATCTTCGAGCTGTTCCGCCGTTCCGGGGAACAGGATAAGCCGGGCGAAGGCATCGGCCTCGCCCATGTGCGGAATCTGACGCGCCGACTTGGCGGCAACATCGCCGTGACGTCGGAGCTTGGAAAGGGCTCGACCTTTACGATTACCCTACCCGCCGTCTTCTCCAACTCGGACCGTGTTTCATGAGTCACCCCGTCGTCATCATCATGATCGAGGACGATCCAGGCCATGCCCGCCTGATCGAAAAGAACATCCGCCGCGCCGGCGTCAACAACGAGATCCGCCACTTCGAGAGCGGCACGGCGGCGTTGCGCCACGTGTTCCAGCCCGAGGTGCGCGACAACGGCCCGCTGCTGGTTCTCCTCGACCTCAACCTGCCCGACATGAGCGGCACGGACATCCTGGAAAAGCTCAAGGCCGACGAGAAGCTGAAGCGCGCGCCGGTCGTCGTGCTGACCACCACTGATGATCAGCGCGAAATCCAGCGTTGCTATGCACTCGGCTGTAATGTCTACATTACCAAGCCCGTAGAGTATGAAACCTTTTCCCAGGCGATCCGTCAGCTCGGTCTGTTCCTCTCCATCATGCAAGTGCCAGAAGTCCCGTGACAGAACCCGAGCGGCCCGCGGTCGTATCCGTCCTCTATATCGATGACGATCCCGCGCTGGGCCGCTTGGTGCAACGGACTTTGACGCGCCAGGGGTTTGCCGTTGCCTTGGCGCAAAGCGGCAACGAGGGCTTGGCTCTCCTCAAGACCGAAACCTACGACGCCGTCGCCCTCGACCACTTTATGCCCGGTAAAGAGGGGCTCGAGGTGCTCGACGAAATCCGCGCTCTTCCCGATCCGCCGCCGGTGATCTATGCCAGCGGCAGCGACGAGGGGCGCATCGCCATCGCGGCGCTGAAGGCCGGGGCCGCCGACTACGTCATCAAGGACGTCAACGGCGTCTTCATGGAACTGCTGCAGAACGCCATCGAAACGGCGGTCGAGCAGGATCGCATGCGGCGGCGCAAGGACATCATCGAGCGCGAGATGCGCGAGGCGCGTGAGCGGGCGGAGACGTTGCTGCGCGAGGTCAACCACCGTGTTGCCAACTCGCTGGCGCTGGTCGCCTCTTTCGTGTTTCTGCAGCAGAAGGCGATCGGCGCGGACCAGCCGCTGGCGCGTAACGCGCTGGCTGACGTGCAGGTCCGCATCAGCGCCATCGCGCAGATCCACCGCCGGCTCTACACGTCCGACGACGTCAGCGTCATCGAGATGGGCGCCTATCTGACCGGGCTGATCGAGGAGCTCGGCGCCGCGATGACGTCGTCCGGCCACGAGCGCGCCATCACGCTGGACAGCGATCCGATCCAGATGGCGACGGACCGCGCGGTGTCGCTCGGCGTCATCGTGACCGAGCTCGTCACAAACGCCTATAAATACGCCTATCCCGAAGGCCAGCCCGGCGAGATCCGGGTCGCGCTGAAGCAGCGGGACGAGGCGGTGTCGCTGATCGTGGAAGACGACGGCGTCGGCATCGAGAGCGGCAGCGTCGCCAAGGGCACGGGCCTCGGCGCGCGCATCGTCCGAGCCATGGCCGCCAGCCTGCAGACCACGCCGGAATCCGATCCGACGCACCGCGGCACCCGAGTGATTCTGTCGATCCCGGCGGCGGTGCCGGCGTAGCAGCTGGATTCCCTTCTCCCGCTCGCGGGAGAAGGTGGCCCTTGCGTCAGCAAGGGTCGGATGAGGGATAACGGCAGCCGGATTCCTGAGTCGTTTGCCCGCCGACGCGTTAGCGCTCATGGCTGTATGGGCGATCGAGTACGGTTCATTACCGATCAGCGAAGCCCAACGGCTGACGCCCTCATCCGTCACGGCTTCGCCGCGACACCTTCTCCCGCAAGCGGGAGAAGGGGAAAGAGCATCAAGCGCTGAGCAGAGGGCTCCACGCCGGATCCGACGCCGAGGTGGGCGTCGGCACCGCGAATTCGGCGCGGCCGAACACGTCGGTCATGAAGATGCGCGAGGCGCCCCCGCCGCCGGGATCGCGGAAGAACATCAGGAACAGGCCGTTCGGCGCCCAGGTCGGGCCTTCGTTGTGAAAACCTTCGGTGAGCAAGCGTTCGCCGCTGCCGTCGGGCTTCATCACGCCGATGCCGAAGCCGCCCTTGCTCTGCTTGGTGAAGGCGATGTAGTCGCCCTTCGGCGACCAGACCGGCGTGGAATAGCGCCCATCGCCGAACGAGATGCGTTGCGCGCTCCCGCCGCCGGCTCCCATGACGTAGATCTGCTGGGTGCCGCCGCGATCGGATTCGAAGGCGATGCGCGAGCCGTCCGGCGCGTAGCTCGGCGAGGTGTCGATCGCTTGCGTGTCGGTGAGCCGCGTCGTCGCCTTGGACTGCAGGTCCATCGTGTAGAGGTTCGACGACGAGCCTTCGGACAGCGACATGATGATTTTTTCGCCCTCGGGCGCGAAACGCGGGGCGAAGGTCATGCCGGGGAAATTGCCGACGGCTTCCTTCTGGCCGGTCTCGATGTTCATGAACAGCACTTTGGGGTTGGCGTTGCCGAACGCCATGTAGGTGATGTCCTGCGAGGTCGGCGAAAAGCGTGGCGTCACCACGAGATCGTCGCCGCGGGTGAGGTAGCGCACCCCTGCCCCGTCCTGGTCCATTATCGCGAGGCGCTTGCGGCGGTGCTCGGCCGGACCGGACTCGTCGATGAAGACGACACGGGTGTCGAAAAAGCCCTTCTCGCCGGTCACCTTGCTGAACACCGCATCGGAGACGAGGTGGGCGACGCGTCGCAGGTTGTTGGCATCGGTGGCATATTGCTGGCCGGTCACCTGCGCGCCGGTCGAGACGTCCCAGAGGCGGAATGCGGTCTGCACCCGGCCGTCGCCGCCGCGGCTGGAGCGGCCGGTCACCACATATTGCGCGTTGACCGCGCGGAACGCGTCCATCATCGGCGCCTGATCGGGATTGCCGGCCTCCTGGGAAAAGCTGGCGCGATCGACGGGAGTGATGAAGACCGAACGCTTGAAATTGTTGGTGATGATCGAGGTGACTTGAGCCCCACCGTCGCCGGCGAACTGGGTGACGGCGATCGGGATCGGCTTGAACGAGCCGCCGGTGCGTACGTCGAGCGAGCGTTCCTGAGCGAAGGCCGAAAACAGCGGCGTTCCGATGATCGGAACGGAGCCGAGGCTGGCGAGAAGGCCGGCCAGCTGGCGGCGGGAAAGCGATGGCGTCATCGAGGGTCAATCCTGATTGAGCACGAAATGCGGGGCGTTTTGCTTCTCCCGCTTGCGGAAGAAGAGGCAGGCGAGCGCGTTACATCAGATCCTTGGGATCGAAGTTGACCCGGCGTCTGGCCCAGTCGGCGTAGTACGGCGCAAAGCGCGCGGGGATCTTCATCGGGTTGCACTTTTGCGCGGCCCGGACTGCGCTGTCGGCAAGACTGCGCAGGTTCGGGTCGCTTGGTGGGTTCATCAACGCGGGCGGATCGGCCAGAGACCCGTCCTGGGCCAGATGGATCCGGACGATAGGCACGTAACCCTTCGACGCGCCAAGGCCGAAGTAGCTCCAGCAACCGCGGTACTGGTCCGTCATAATCTGGTCGAGCTGCGCCATCATCGACGGCGACAGGGTTGCCGCAGTCGCGTTGGGCAGACCGAGCGAGGCCACCTGGGTTAGTTTCTGGCCGGTCGCAGCCTTGCGCTGGGGCGCTTCGTGGTCGAGCAGCGCGCTGATGCTATGCGGGTCGAAGGCAGCCGGACGCGGGGCGTCCTTGGCCTCGTTGCCGGCTTTCGGCTTCGAGGCCGGCTTCTCCTCCTTCAGGAGCTTCGCGAGCTCGTTCGGGTTGAAATGCGTCTCCGGCTTCTCCGGCTTCCTCGGCGGTTCCGGCGCCTTGGCCTCCTTGATTGGCGGTTTCTTCTCCGGCGGTTTCGGCGTCGGGACGGGAGTCGGCTCGGTCTTCGCCTCTTTCTTCGGCTCGACTTTCGGGCGCGTCGGCGGCTTCGGCTCGACAGGCTCGGCCTCGGGCGGCGGCGGCTTGGCTTCGACGGCCTTCGGCGGCTCCGGCGCGGGCTTGGCCGGCGGCACAGGCGTTTCCACCTTCTCGACGGGGCGTTGCGGCGGGGTCGGCTCCGGCGCAGGAGCGGGTGTCGGCGGCGGCAGAGCCGCGACACGCTGCGGCGGCGTCGGAACCGGCTTGTCATCCTCGCCGGGATCATCCTGCGGCTTGTCGGGCGAGGGCGGCAGCGGCACGTCCTTCTTTGCCTCGGCGAGCGGCGGCGCGGGCTTCGGATCCTCGGTGGCCGCAACCTTGTCGACGCGCCGCTGCGGCGTCGGCAGCGGCTTGGCCGTCTTCTCGCCCTTGGTGATCTGGTTCAGCTCGCTCGTCGTGATCATGTCGACGACGACGCTCTCCGTCGGCTCTTCCAGCTTGGGCGGGCTGGCGAAATTGACGATGAGAAACACCAGCGCCGCGCCATGGAGCGTGCTGGAAGCAAGAAAGCCGGGATCGGTCTTGAGCGCCATGGTGCTCCAGCCCTGCTCGGTCAGGTCTTCGCCGGCTCGGTCACCAGGGCGACCCGCTTGAAGCCCGACGACGTGATGATCGACATGACTTCGGCGATCTTGCCGTAATTCACCTGGTTCGAGCCGCGCACGTAGATGCGCTCGTCGGCGCCGGCCTTGGCGACGGCCTTCAGCTTGTCGCCGAGGGCCTCCGGCTGGACGGGTTCGTCGTTGACGGTGATCGCGCCCTTGTCGTCGATCGACACCGAGATCGGCTTCTGGTCGATGTTGAGCGCCGCCGCCTTGGTCTGCGGCAAGTCGATCGGAACACCCGACGCGAGCAGCGGCGCGGCGACCATAAAGATGATGAGCAGCACGAGCATGACGTCGATGAACGGCGTCATGTTGATTTCGGCCATGGGGCGATAGCGCGGCTGGCCTCGTCCCCGCCGCCCGCCTCCGCCCCGTCCTGCTGCCGAACCCATGCCCATCGATCAGTATCCTTGTGAATTCCAAGCCGCCGTTTGCCCCTCTCCCCTTGTGGGGAGAGGTTGGGAGGGGGGTCGTGTTCTTCGATTTTAGGTCGAAGCCGAGTGATGGACCCCATCCCTGACCCTTCCCCGCAAGGGGGAAGGGGACTGCGGTCTACCAAATTAAAACGTCACGCCGCCCGGTCGCGCACGGCGTGCTGGTCGATCTGGCGCGACAGGATCGAGGAGAATTCGTCCGCAAAACCTTCCATGCGCGCCTGCTTCTTCGCGACTTCGCCCTGCAGCTTATTATAGGCGACGAGCGCGGGAATGGCGGCGAACAGGCCAAGCGCGGTGGCGAGCAGCGCTTCCGCGATGCCCGGCGCGACGACGGCGAGAGAGGTGTTCTTCGAGGCGGCGATGGAGCGGAACGACGTCATGATGCCCCAGACCGTGCCGAACAGACCGACGAACGGGCCGGCGGAGGCGACGGTGGCGAGAAACAACAGGTTGGATTCGAGCTTCTCGACCTCGCGGGAAATCGAGACGTCCAGCACTTTGTCGATGCGCGCCTGCAGGCCCATGAAGGACGAGCCGACGTTCTGGACCGAGCGCTTCCATTCGCGCATCGCGGCGACGAAGAGGCTCGACATGCCGGTTGCCGGCCGCGAGGAGAGCGTCGTGTAGAGCTCTTCCAGCGACGTCCCGGACCAGAAGATCTGCTCGAACTTGTCCATCGCGCGCTGGGTGCGGGCGAACAGGATCGATTTGTTGATGATGATCGCCCAGGACCAGACCGATGCGCCCATCAAGCCGAGCATGACGAACTTGACGATCAGCGACGCCTGCAGAAACATCCCGAGAACGGTGACCTCAGCAACGGGGGCCGCCGCAACGGTGGAGGCGACATCGGCAGGATTCATGGGCAGGGTCCTTGGCAGAGGTCCGGGGCACGGCGCGGACACCCTGTCCTTGCGTGTAAATCGGTCAAATCTACGGCTTGACCCGCACGCAACGCGTCGTTTTTCGAGTCGAGTTAAGCGCCCGGCAAGGTTAAGGGCAAGTTACCGCGGTCTCTCGACATTGAAAAATGCTTGTCCGACGTCTCTAGGGGCGGCGTTTGCGGCGTCAGCAAGGCCGGCAAAGATCCCGGGCACCGCCGCCGTGATAGACAGCCCGTTTACAGCCGGTCCAGCAGCTCCTTCTTCTTGGCGCTGTATTCCGTGTCGCTCAGAACCCCCTTCCGATGCAGCTCGTGCAGCCGTTCGATCTTGGCAAAAACATCGGCAAACTGCGGCTCAGCTTGATTGCTCGGTGCAGTCTGATGCGGCGGCAATTTTGCAGCAGGCTCGGCAATCTGCCCCAGGTCGTAGAGCCGGACGGTTCCATGCTGGCTGGTGAAGGTGAGGTTCTGCGTCCCGCTCTGCTGTTGCGACACGCCGGTGATGCGATGATCGCCGGTATCATACGTCGTCGTCACGCCGCCCTGCTGCAGCGCGAGCCGGCGCGTCTCCGGAAAAAAGGCGTAGCGCATGTCGTTCTGACTGCCGGTCGAACTCGGCACGCCGAAATCCTCCGGCCACCAGGCCCCGCCATAGGACGATGTGCCAGGCCGCTCGCCAACGAAAAGATCGTGCGACCGCAGCAGATCCGACAGGTCGAGGCAGAGCTGATCGACGCGGGCTTTCAGCGCGCTGTTGAACATGTCGCCGACCATGATCATGCCGCCGCGTGACCATTGCCCCATGCCGCCGAGATCGGGATGGGAAAACTGTGCCTGCGTGCCGCCGCCGCGCTCCAGCGCCTGAAGCAGCGTCAGGATGGCGTCCGTGCTGACGGCGTGACGCTGTGCGATATCTTCGACAAGAGCGCGGCCTCCGGTCGTGAGGGTTTGCATTGAGCACTCTCCCGTGAACATCCAACCGCTCTCAGGCGAGCCCGAGCAACACGGCTAGGGCGCGATTGACGCGAAGTATGGTGGCATCATCCACGTCACCGATGATACCGCCGATCTTGTCCCGACGCACGGTGGTCATCTTATCGACGCTGATCTGCGAGGGGAGGCGCAGGCCGTTTTTTGACGTGGCTTCGATGTCGACCCGGAGCAATTCGGAATCCTCTCTGAGTGTGCTGGTAATCGGGCAGATGGCGACGGACGGCAGCGGCGCGAAAAGGTCGGACTGCACGACCAGCGCAGGCCGCGGCTTCCCGGCATCGCCTTGCGTAGCGACGACGACGATGTGCCCGCGGCGGATCACGCCGGCCAGTCGTAAGTGGCCTCAATCCAATCGAGCAGCGCGTCGCCGGCGGGATCGTCGGCGGCGATTGCGGCTGCCTGTCGCCGGCAGGTCTCGATAAACCCGGGTGCGGCCGTATCAGGGACCCAGATTTGGACCGGGCGCAGCCCTGCCGCGCGCATCTTCGCGCGATATGTACTCATGCGCCGAGAAACGCTTGCAGGCTCTTTCTTTGGCCCCGTCATCGTAACATGTTACAACAATCAGACTGGTTGTCACGTCGTCTACGGCGCTAGAGCCGTCCTCAGCGCATCCGGCAGGCGAACCGGCCGGCCCCGCCGCACCGCCGCGACAGTAACGTCCGCGCGGGTCAAGCAGATGTCATCGCGCTTGACCGTTTGGGCAAGAACCATGCTTGCGCCGCGCAGGTCTGCCACGGCCGTGGTCACCGTCAGCACGTCGTCCATCAGCGCGGGTTTCAAATAATCGATCGCCATGCGGCCGACCACGAAAGCAAGGCCATCGGCGTCGCGATAAAGGTCGGACTGGACGATCCCGAGCGCGCGCAGAAATTCGGTCCGGCCGCGTTCCAAGAATTTGAGATAGCTGGCATGGTACGTGAAACCACTAAAGTCCGTGTCTTCGTAGTAGACGCGCAACGTATGCAGATGCGGGTTCGCCATCGTTGAACCGAGACTTTCTCAAAAGGCGCTTGCCAAACAGGCGCTAGCCAAAACGCGCAGAGCGCGACGGGTTGAATCAGGAGACGCGACGGCATGCAAGGCGGCTTGGAAGGATTACATCGGCACGGCACGCCGCTCGCCATAGTCCTCTTCGGCGTCAGCGGCACCGGCAAGACGACTGTCGGCAAGCGGCTCGCGCCATCCATGGGCGCGACATTTCTGGAAGGGGACTCCTACCACTCCTCGGCCAATGTCGCGAAGATGCGATCAGGCACCCCGCTCGACGACGCCGATCGTTGGCCCTGGCTTGCCAAGATCGCGGGCGCCATCGCCGCCCACGTCCACGGCGACCGGCCCGTGGTCGCGGCGTGTTCTGCGCTGAAAGTGGTCTATCGTGACAAGCTTCGCGAGGCCGCCCGGGTACCGCTGACCTTCGTACATCTCGCCATCGATCCGCAGATGATCGCGCATCGTCTCGTCGCCCGCAGCCAGCATTTTATGCCGCCGTCGCTCCTGCAAAGTCAGCTGGACGCGCTCGAGCCTTTGGAGCCGCACGAGATCGGGACGAGCATCGCGGAAACCGGGACGGCTCTGCAGACCGTCGAGGCGATCCGGCGGTGGCTGCAGTACCCCGAGCATGAAAAAGGGCGGCCAAGCCGCCCTTTTCCGGGTCTCAAGTCCGAATAGCGGTTAGCGCTTTCCGGCGCCGTCGCCATCACGGATTTCGCCGGTCGGCTCCTGCACATGCGCCTCGAGGAACCAGAGCATCTTGTCGACGCCGCGCGAAATCTCGGTGAACAGATCCGAGGTCCCGGCGTCGCCCGCATCGTCGGTATCGTCGATGTTCTGACGCACGGCGTTGGCGTAGACGGAGTAGCGGTCGATCAGCGCCGCAAGATGATCGGCGATCTTGTAGGTGTCGAGCGGGTAGGGCTTGAGGCCCGATTCGGCCGCGACGGCAGCAGCCGTGCCGCGGGCGGTACCGCCAAGCTGGGTGATACGCTCAGCCACCTTGTCGTTGTAATCATCCATCTCGTCGCGGAAGCCATCGAGCATCAGGTGGATGCCGATGAACTGCGGACCCTTGAGGTTCCAATGCGCCTGCTTGATCGCGAGCGACAGATCGATACCGTCAGCCAGGCGCTTGCTCAGCGTATCGATCGAGACCTTCTTGGCGTTCGACTTCGTGTCGTTGCGCGTCTCGTGCATGTGCTCGCCGTCGTTATTCTTGGATCCCTGGATCTTCACTGCTGCATTGGCCATGGACGGCTCCTTCGGACTGAGGCGAAAACAAAACACCGGCAGTGCATGTCTGGCGGCTTCTGACGCGAAAACACGTTCTCACTGCTTAGGTTCCAGGGGTTTAGCGCGTCCGATCGCACGGTTCTTGAACATTCGTGCTGCGCGCCCTTGCACAATACCCGCAGGGCCCAGATCTCTTGGGTTCGGGGCTGACGCAATGACGCCGGCCCCACTTTATGGAGACGATCGATGGGCGGTTGGAGCAATGCGGCGCGCCAGGGCACCTGGACGGATGTGGGTCGGGCGGATCGCGCCACGCGGCGCAAGCCGCGTGGGTGGACCTCCGCGGATGTCGCGGTTCTTGTGGTTGCCTTCGTCATCCGCTGGGAGCTGGGACTTGCCTTCCTCGCGCTTAAACTGTGGCACCAGGCCAGCGGTTATGACGGCAGCGTGTTTTCCTTCGCCAGGATGAAGTGGAACGCCTTGGTGGTGCTGACGCGGGCGATGCTTGACGGCGGGGTCCTGCCGTTCTCGTTGAACCTCGGACCGAAATCGTCCGGCAATCTCGCCTTCGACGCCTGGCGGCGCGGTGAATTGGAGCGGATCGAGGCCGAGCGCCTGAAGTTGCAGACCGCCGAGCGGGAGTTCACGAGCTATCGCGACGATCTGCTGCAGGCTCGCGATCGCGAGGCCTTTGACCGCTTCATGCAGGCGCGCAAGTCGTAAAACGAAAAAGGCCGGATGATCGCTCATCCGGCCCTTTCCTTGTGTCCAATGATGGCATCAAGCCATTGCGGGGATGCCGGTCGCCGTGGCGTGGCGCTGCGCAACCGCTGCATCGTAAAGCGCCTGCTCGTCCTGCTTGTGCTTGATGGAGAAGCGGATCACCGCGGCGCCGAAAGCGCAGACGATCGCCGTGATGCCGAGGATCATGAAGCAGAGCTGCGGGTTGCCGGTGCCGCGCAGCAGGAAGCCGGCCGCGACGCCGCCGATGTTGCCGCCCGCGCCGATGATGCCGGCGACCCCACCGAGCACCTTGCGATCAATGAAGGGGACCAGGGCGTAGAGCGAGCCGCAGGCCATGTGGGTGAACAGGCCGAACACCAGCATCGCCGCGATGGCGAACCCGACCGCGTCGGCCTGCGAGAAGGCAATCAAAAAGACGCCTTCGCCGAGGAGAAGGCCGAACAGCAGCCAGGTGCGGCCGTCGAGCCCCTTCGAGCGCGCGATCTTGTCGGAAAAGATGCCGCCGAGCGCGCGGGCGAACAAGGCGAGGAGCCCGAACGCGCCGACGGCGTAGCCGGCATTCTCCACCGACATGTGGAACTTGTTGAAGTAATAGGTGACCGCGATGCCGTGGATGAACAGTTCGACGCCGAACGACGCGCCGTAGCAGGCGGCAAGCAGCCAGACGCGATAGTTCTTCGCCGCCGTCTTCATGACGTCCCAGCCGCCCTTCTTGCCTGAATCGACGGCGATACCGCGGGCGCGCAGATCGAGAATGTTGCCTTCCGGCGTATCCTGCGTGAATTTCCAGTAGGCGACTGCCGTGATCAGCATCAGGATGCCCGGGACGATCATCGCGTAGCGCCAGCTCAGCGTCTGGCTGAAGCCAAAGGCAGCAACGCCGGCGAAGACCAGTGGCATAATGCTCTGCGTCACCCCGCCGCCCGCATTCCCCCAGCCGCCGACCGTGGCGTTGGCGGTGCCGACGACGTTCGGCGCGAACATCACCGACGTATGGTATTGCGTGATGACGAAACTGGCGCCGATGACGCCGATGAACAGGCGGAACACCAGGAACGACGTGTAATCCCAGGCAAGGCCGACGCCGAACACCGGGATCGATCCGAGCGCAAGCAGGATCGTGTAGGTGATGCGCGGTCCGTATTTGTCGCACATCGGGCCGATGATCATGCGCGCCAGGATGGTGGCGAATACGCCGGCGATGGCGATGCTGTAGACCTGATCCTTGCTGAGGGTCAGGTCCTTGGCGATGATCGGCATCAGCGGCGCCGTCGCGAACCAGGCAAAGAAGCAGACGAAAAACGCGATCCAGGTCAGATGGAAGGCGCGCATCTGCGGGGTCTTGAAGCTGAACAGGTCGATCGAGGTCGCCTTTTGGGAGGCCATTACAATAACTCCAAGAAATTGCGGGTGGCAGTGGCGATGGCGCATGTGGCACCGACGGCGGGCGGAGCGGTCATCGCAGGGGTGATGCGCCGGCAGCGAATTGTGCGCGCGTAGACTTCGAGCGTGGCTGATCCAGACATGATGTCTCCGGGCGACGATCCGCTGTTGCGGATGGGAGGCACATGGCTGCTCACGACCGTGTGAGCATGACTTGGCGTGCAAAACGAAAGTCGGACGCGGCACTGCATCCGGTTGTGCCCAAGCATGTGCCGTGCCAAGCAACGGGCAAACGCGTGAAGCGCGCCGCGCCGCTGGCTCCGTCCTTGCAGCGACACCGGGGCCGCCAGACACAGCTTATGATTGCCGCATGATTTCAGCCTTCGTCGTCACCAGCCACGCCGCCGATGATCCCAGCCTGCGAACGGATCTCGGCAAGGTTGGCGTGGATGTCGTCGGCGAAGCCGACAGCCGCACCCTTGTGCAGGACGTCATCCGCAATGCCCCGGACGTGGTCATCTGCTACGAAAAGCACCCCGGCGATGCGCTGTTTGCCAGCATGGCGTCGCTGCACACCTCGGCGCCGAGGCCGGTCGTGGTGTTCACCAGCGATCCCGATGCGGACAAGATCGAGCGGGCCACGCGCTCCGGGATCCATGCCTATGTGATCAACGGGTACGGCCTGCATCGGCTGCGCTCGGTGATCCATGTCGCCCAGGCGCGCTTCCGCTACGAGCAGCTGCTGCGCGACGAACTCGTCGAGATCAACGCCCGCTTCGACGAACGCAAGCTGGTCGACCGTGCCAAGGGCATTTTGATGCGGGCGCGGCAGATTTCCGAGGACGATGCGTATCGCGCGCTGCGCACCGCGGCGATGCAGACCAAGCAGCGGCTCGGCCAGGTGGCGCAGCAGGTGATCAATTCCGCCCTTTACAGCGATGGAGTCAATCGCGCCGGGCAGCTGCGCATGCTGTCGCAACGTCTGGTCAAACTTTATGCGGTGCAGGCAGCCGGACTTGAGACCGACGCGACTCGCGGCTTGCTCGCGGACTCCGTCACGCGCGTCGACGAGACGATCGCGATCCTGCGCCGCAGCCTCTCCAAAGCGACGTTCGGCGACCTCATCGATTCCGTGGCCCACCCTTGGGCGACCCTGCAGACGGCGATGAAGCCGCTTGCCGGGCTCGAACGCCTGCTCTCGATCGACGCGATTGCCGAGGATCTTCTGCAGAATGCGGAGCGGCTCACCGCCAATCTCGAGGCCGCGGGCCTGGCTTCGACGCTGCGGGTGATCAACGTGTCCGGGCGCCAGCGCATGCTGGCACAAAAGACCGCCAAACTCGCTTTGATCGCGGCGCTGCTCGACGCGCCGTCCGTCGGTATCGCGCCGACGGTCGACGCGTTTGTGCAGGGCATGACCTATCTTAACGCCGTTCCTCTGAGCACCGCGGCGATCCGCGCCGACCTCGAACGCGCCGGAACCCTGTGGGCAGACTTCCAGGCGGCGCTGGCGCAGGCGCGGAGCCCGCAAGGACAGCAGACCATCGCGACGTTGAGCGAGACGCTCGGCGACCTGTTGGATCAACTGACCAAGCAGTACGAGCGCAGCATGCAGATGCTGCTGGCCTAGGCGGGCTGCCTTGCGTCGCCGGCGAAGGGCTCCATAACAGCACCGCAGGGGTGAGACCCTGCTTCATTCGCTGAAAGAGGACGCATTCGTGATCGATCTCTACACGTGGAAAACGCCGAACGGCCGCAAGATCTCCATCATGCTCGAGGAGACCGGCCTGCCCTACACCGTTCACCCCGTCGACATCTATGCCGATGCGCAGTTCGCGCCGGCGTTTCTGGCGATCTCGCCCAACAACAAGATTCCCGCCCTCGTCGACCACGACACGCCCGACGGTCCGCTCTCGATCTTCGAGAGCGGCGTGATCTTGCCGTACCTCGCCGACAAGAGCGGCCAGTTTCTGGCGTCCTCGGGCGTCAGGCGGATCAGGGCGCTGGAATGGCTGAACTGGCAGACGGCGGGGCTTGGCCCGATGCTCGGCCAGCTTGGTTTCTTCTATCGTGCCAAAGAGAAGACGCCTGCGGCGATCGAGCGGTACACCAAGGAGGCGCTCCGCCTGCTGGGCGTGATGGACGGGCAACTGGCCAAGGGTCCTTATCTCGGTGGCGATGATTACTCGATCGCCGACATCGCGTGCTACCCATGGGTGGCTGCGGCCTCCACGCTGATGGCCGAACCGCTGCATTTTGAGAGCAAAGCCAACATCCAGGCGTGGCTCGCCCGGGTCGGCGAACGCCCCGCGGTCAAGGCGGGAATGCTGATCCCCGCTTAGGGTTTCGCCCGCAACGCGGTGGATGACAGCGGCGAACGCTTGCCGTGCAAAAAAATGAAGGCCGGCGGTGGCGTGGTGGCGAGCAGCCGCCCGTCGCCCTCGGCGAGTCGATAGCCGCGCAGCGACGCCGCGGCGCGCGTCTGGATGGCGCGCAGCGTCGAGCCGGGCCGGTCGATGATTCCCATGGGAAAGGTGTCGGCGATCTCGCGCCAGTTCTTCCATTGGTGGAAGCCGGCCAGCGAATCCGCCCCCATCAGCCATACGAATGCGACGCTGGGACAGCGGGCCTTCAGCACCGCGACGGTGTCGCAGGTGTAGGGCGAGCCGAGCGTCGCCTCGAAGCCGGTGACGATGATGCGTGGATGCGCCGCCACCTTCTGCGCCGCGACCATGCGGTCGGCGACCGACGGCAGGCTGCCGTTGTCCTTCAGAGGATTGCCGGGACTGATCAGCCACCACACCTTGTCGAGCTGCAGGCGTTGTAGGGCGAGGAGACTGGCGGCGCGATGCCCGTCATGGGGCGGATTGAAGCTTCCGCCGAACAGCCCGATGCGCAGGCCCCGCGCATGCGGCGGCAGGCCGGCGAAAGCGGGGGATATCACGGACGCGTCTGTCCGCTGCCGTGGATCCGGTACTTGAAGGTGGTGAGCTGCTCGACCCCGACCGGGCCGCGGGCATGCAGCCGTCCTGTAGCAATGCCGATCTCGCCGCCGAAGCCGAATTCGCCGCCGTCGGCGAACTGGGTCGAGGCATTGTGGACGACGATGGCGGAATCCACCTCGCGCAAAAATCGGTCGGCGGCGGCTTGGTCTTCGGTGATGATGCCGTCGGTGTGGTGCGAGCCGTAGCGCTCGATGTGGGCGATCGCCGCGTCGAGGTTTTCGACCACGCCGATGCTGATGATCGCGTCCAAAAACTCCGTACCCCAATCCGCTTCACTCGCCGGCGTCACGCGCGGGTCGAGGGCCTGAACCGCGGCATCGCCGCGCACGGCGCAGCCGGCGTCGAGCAGCATTTTCACGAGCTCGTGCTGCAGCGGCGAGGTCTTGTCGAGCAACAGCGTCTCCACGGCGCCGCAGACGCCGGTGCGCCGCAGCTTGGCGTTGCGCACGATCGCCAGCGCTTTGGCGCGATCGGCCGCCTCGTCGATGAAAATATGCACGTTGCCGTCGAGATGGGCGAAGACGGGGACGCGGGCCTCGGCCTGGACGCGGGCGACGAGGTTGCTGCCGCCGCGCGGCACGATGACGTCGATGCAGCCGTCGAGGCCGGATAGCATCGCACCCACCGCCGCGCGGTCGCGCACCGGCACCAAAGTGATCGCGGCCTCGGGCAGGTTCGCAGCGCGCAGGCCGGCGACGAGGCAAGCGTGAATAACGCCGGAGGAATGAAAGCTCTCCGAGCCGCCGCGCAGGATCGCCGCGTTGCCGCTCTTGAGGCACAGCGCGCCAGCATCGGCGGTGACGCCAGGGCGGCTCTCGTAGATGATGCCGATGACGCCGAGCGGCACGGACACCCGCTCGATCTGCAGGCCGTTGGGCCGCTCGAACGAGGCCATGACGCGTCCGATCGGGTCCGGCAGCGCGGCAATGGCGTCGAGCCCATCCGCGATCCCGGCGACGCGGCGCGCGTCGAGCAGCAGGCGGTCCATGAAAGCGGCCGCTGTGCCGCGCTCGCGAGCGTCGGCCACGTCACGCGCGTTGGCGGCGAGGATCGCGGAGGTCTGGTCCCGGATCGTCGCGGCGGCGACGCGCAAGGCCTTGGAGCGGTCGGCATCCGAAGACAGCGCCAGCGCCCGACCGGCGGCGCGGGCGTGACGGCCGAGATCGGCCATCAGCGTGGCGATATCGGTCTCGGCGGTGTCGACACGTTTCAGCTGTTGCATGGCGTACGGTTATTCTCACACGAGCTTTGGAGACTTATCGCGTCCCGTCGCGCACACCGCAAGCCGCCTCGCGGTGTGTGGGACGACAGGGTGCCGGCGAGTGAAGACTTAAGGTCGGCGCGCTCCAGCTTGATGGCTCGTCGCGTCCAAATCGGCGATCGAAGTCAGCTTTTGTCCTCAACATTGCTTGGCTTCGTGTCGGCAATGGCCGGAGCTGCGGACTCGACATACTCCGGCCGCTTAGCAGCTCGACCCTTACCGGGGAGGTTTTTGATGTCGAAGTCCGGGTTCAGCCCCACCCTCATCGCTTCTTCTATCGACAGATCGTAGGGCGGCTTCATGAGCGTCCTGATGTCGAAATCCGGAGCATCGAGCGGGATGCCGAGGCGCTCGCGGCGGTTCATGCGAGCACGATGAAGCTTTTCTTTTATTAAAGGCTGCGCGTCTGGATCATCGAGAGCGTTCTGATGAGCCTGCTCCGGCGTGATTGCGTCAAAGCGTTTCCAGTCGGCAGCCGACATCGATCCCTTGTGACCGACAAGGCCCTTCCGAATTTGGGCAAGTCTATCGCGCGAAATAGGCATCGACTTCTTTCTTGACGGCCTTTCGAGCCGAAATGATCCGGATCAAGCTATCACGGTCGGTCCAGGTGACAAACAGGAAGCGCCCCGTCACGAGGGCGACGATATTCTCTCGATACTCGCCATGTCGCTACTCAGCAGAATAGTCGAAATAGTGATCGTTTTCGAAGGCCAGCGCACCATCATCAAACGTGACGCCTTCATGATCGACGATGTTTGAATGATATTTCACAGGGTCCCAATCGAAGCCTGGCGGCGGGCTATCAGCGCTCATTGCGGAGCAGTCCTCGACCGAATTCTATGGCGTTTGGATTTCGCGGACGATCTTGAGAGCCGTGTGCACTCTTGTACTGGAAGGCACCCGAGGCGTCACGATTGCTGGGCTTTCACATCCCCTATAGAATAGCTCCAAAGAACACGATCATTTGGGAGACGACACCATGTGCAGGATGTTCGCGCATCAGCCCCAGAGCAACTATGGATCGCAGACGCGCTCGATCCGGATTCACGGCCATTCTACGTCGATCCGCCTTGAAAACACGTTCTGGAGCACGCTCGAGGACATCGCTGCCCGCGAAGGAACCAGTGTCGGACAGTTCGTCAACACGTTGCATGACGAGGTGCTCGACCGTCACGGTAGCGTCCGCAACCTGGCGTCGTTGCTGCGCTGCTCCTGTCTTCTCTATGCAGCCCAAAGCGCCGAGATGAAGACCTCGACGCCGGTGCTAATCGCCGCGGAGTAGACGGCACCGAAATCAGGGCGGCGCTTTGCCGTCCGCTGCCGGCGTCTTGACGGGACTTCCGGGATAGGCGCTTGCCGGTGTCTTGATACCGGCCGCCTGATCCGACCGCGTTGCGCTGCCGGCGCCGCCGGAGGCTGCGGGCTTCGCCGGGCATGGCGCGTCGGCACAGGACGGATCCGTGCCGATCGACTTGCCGCCGTCATTCGCCGCGGGGGTGGCGCTCGGATTGTTCGGATAGGCCACGCTCCCCGTTTCCGCCCGGCTCGATGCGAGCGGCAGGGTCAATGCGGCACCCAGGATCAGAGCAGTGCAGACGCTTCGCAATGGCATCTCTTTTTCCCGTCAGATGTCGCGGCGCTGCAGCGCGCCGGCGATATGGTCGGCCTGACGGATCGCCAGCGACACGATCGTCAGGGTCGGGTTGCAGGCGGCGCTGCTGGTGAACTGGCTGCCGTCGGAGACGAACAGGTTTTTCACATCGTGGGTCTGGCCGAACTTGTTGACCACGCCGTCGCGTGGTTTTTCGCTCATCCGGTTGGTGCCCATGTTGTGGGTGCTGGGATAGGGCGGGGTCGGATAGGTCTGCGTCGCGCCGATGGCATTGTAGATCGCCGCACCCTGCCTGAACGCATGGTCGCGCATCGCGACGTCGTTGGGATGATCGTCGTAATGCACGCTGGCGACGGGCAGGCCGAGCTTGTCCTTGACCACGGCATCGAGCGTTACCCGGTTGGAATCCTGCGGCATGTCCTCGCCGATCAACCACATCCCGGCCATCCGCGAATAGGATTCCATCGCCGCGGTAAAACTGCGGCCCCAGGCGCCGGGATTGAGGAAGGCGGCCATGAACGGGATGCCGAGCGAGATCGTCTCCATCTCGTAGCCGCCGAAGAAGCCGCGCGAGGGATCGTGGCGCGCTTCGTCGCGGATGATGCCGGCCATCGTCGTGCCGCGGTACATGTGGACCGGGTTTTCGAACACGCCGTAAACGCTACCCGTCATATGCCGCATGTAGTTGCGGCCGACCTGGCCCGAAGAATTGGCGAGGCCGTCAGGGAACAGGGAGGAGGCGCTGTTGAGCAGCAGCCGCGGGCTTTCCAGCGAATTGCCGGCGACGGCGACGACGCGGGCCTTCTGGCGGTGCTGGGCGCCTTTGTCGTCGGCATAGACGACGCCGGTGACCTTGCCCGCGGCGTCATGCTCGATCTTGACCACCATGCTGTTGGGGCGGACCTCCAGATTGCCGGTCGCTTCGCCCTTCGGGATCTCGGTGTAGAGCGTCGACCATTTGGCGGAGGACTTGCAGCCCTGGAAGCAGAAGCCGATCTGCTGGCAGGAGCCGCGATCGTCGCGCGGCTCGCTGTTGATCGCCATGCGGCCGGTCGAAACGTCCTTGTAGCCGATCTTGCGGGCCCCGGCCTCCAGCACCTTGAAGTTGTTGTTGCCGGGCAGGCCGGGAATGCCGTTGGTCCGGGTGACGCCCATCTTGTCCTCGGCCTTGGCGTACCAGGGGTCGAGCTCGGCCCGGTCG
>NZ_LMUU01000051.1:6777-82926 GCF_009765775.1 Beijerinckia sp. L45 | reverse complement strand
CCGTCTCCGCCAGGCCCTCGAACGTTTCGTCGAGCGTCAGCGTGAGAACCTCGCCGACCAGCGACTCCTTGCTGGGAAAGCGCGTGTAGAGGCTCGCCTTCTTCAGTCCGACACGCGCGGCGAGATCCGCCATCGACATGCCGTCGTAGCCGCGGTCGCGAAACAGTTCCCGTGCCTCCAGCACGATGGCTTGTAGCGTCGTCTTCATATTTCGCTTTACATCCGACCGGTCGGTAGTTTTAATGCCGAGGGCTTTAGAGAGAAGACCTGATTTTGACCAGCCTAAACCACCCAAACCTCCGCCGCCGCGATACTTTGCGAACCGCCCTCGTTGCCGGCCTTGCAAGCATGCTCCCCCACGCATCGGTTTCAGCCGCCGAGCCGACGGGCCCGGCCGCACCTGCCATCCCTGAACTGAGGAGAAAAGCGATGACCATGACCTACAACACCAAGATGGTTGGGGATGTCGAGGTGTTCTACCGCGAGGCGGGACCGGCCGACGCACCGGTGATCCTCCTCCTGCACGGCTTCCCGACCGCCGGCCACATGTTTCGCGACCTCATCCCTTTGCTGTCCGATCGCTACCGCGTCATCGCCCCCGATCTTCCTGGCTTCGGCAACACGAAGGCGCCGCCGCGCGGCAAATTTGCCTACACCTTCGACAACCTGGCGCTCGTGGTCGATGGGTTCACGCAAGCCCTGAGACTCGATCGTTACGCCCTCTACGTCTTCGATTATGGCGCGCCCACCGGCTACAGGCTGGCCATGGCGCATGCCGAACGGGTTTCCGCGCTGATCAGCCAGAATGGCAATGCCTATACCGACGGGTTCAGCGATGCCTGGGGCTCGTGGGAGGCCTACTGGCGCGACCCGACGCCTGAGACCCGCGAAGCCTGCCGCGAATCCCTCAGCGCTGACACAATTCGAAACTTTCAATACTTCCACGGCGCCGATCGCAGCCACGTGTCTCCGGACGGCTATACCCTCGACATCGCCTACATGGCGCGACCGGACGCCGAAGAGATCCAGCTGGATCTCATCCTCGACTATCGCAGCAACGTCGCGCTCTATCCTGCCTTCCAGACCTACTTCCGCACGCATCGCCCGCCGCTTCTCGCGGCCTGGGGGAAAAACGATCCGGCCTTCATCCCTGCGGGTGCCGCGGCCTACAAACGCGACATCCCCGACGCCGAGATTCACCTGCTCGATACCGGCCATTTTGCGCTGGAGACGCACGCGACGGAGATCGCGAGCCTCATCCGCGATTTTCTCGGACGGAAACTGTAGGGCAAGGGAGAAGCTGCAGTTCGAGCGAGGAACGGTGCGTGCAAGCGACGGGGGAGCTTTGATTGGCCATAAGTGGCTGCGCCTGGACGAAGCTCACGCAGGTCTGGCTCTCAGCAAAGCCAGACCGAAGCCGATGAAAATCACGCCCGTGACACGATCGAAGGCGCGCCTGATTGCGAGCCGTCCCATGTAGCGCGACAGCGAACGGCCCGTCAGCGCATACACGCCATACCAAAATGTCTCCACCGCTGCGAACGTCACAACAAGGATGGCAAACTGGACGGTCTGAGGCCGCGTGGCGTCGATGAACTGCGGCAGAAACGCCGCAGCAAACAGGATCAGTTTGGGATTGCTGACACCTATCGTAAAGCCGCCGCGAAAGACCGATGCGGTCGATATTCTCGGAAGCAGATCCGCATCACCGACATCGAGCGGGGCGGCCTTCGTTCGAAGAGCCTTCAGGCCAAGATAAACCAGATAGAAGACACCGGCATAGCGCAGGACCTCGAACGCGCCTGGGACGGCGAGAAGCAGCGTCGTCAAACCAGCAGCGGATGCCGTGAGAATGATGACGATGGCGACGAGACAGCCCGCCATAGCCGCAACGCTGCGTTTCAGTCCCAGTTCGACACTTCGCGACATGATGTGAAGCATGTTCGGACCGGGGGTTCCCGACAGCAGAAAGACAGCCGCCACAAAAAGTAACCAAGTGTGAAGCGTCATACTTTTCTCCGCCAGCGGGGCTGCGACCGTCCCCTCGAGTTCAAGTTCGTGTTTGAGGCAACATCCGAAATTGCAGGAACGTCCGGTACGGACGAAGGCCAGCGCCGGTCGTCAAAGCATCCGCACTCCGATCCGTGCGGCGCCGTTGGCTGACCCCTCATTCTTTTCAGCTCAGCCGATATGTCTCCGCCGCCGCGGCCATGTCCCGCCAGCGCCGCTCGCGGCGGGCGATGGCATCGGCATCGGTACCCCAGAAACGCGCCTGGAAGTCCTCGTCGACGTGGGCGGTCGCCCAGGCCTCTTCCGCGGTGAGATGCGTCCGTGCCACCGCCAGCGCGGTCAGCACGGAGCCGGTGAGCGTCGTCATGACGTTGAGCGCCGCGAGCTTGAGCGCCCCCGATGGCCCCTTGGCGATCGCGTCGACCGCCTGGGCCACAGCGAGTCGCGCCGGCTCCGGCTGCGCGACATACATCACGCCTTCGACGCATAGGAAGCGCGCGCCGAGGGCTTCATGCGCGAAGGCGAGGATCGGATCCCACATCGCGCTCTGCGCCGCGACCAGCGGCGCCGGGCCGCCGGCGCGGTAGCAGACGAGATCGGTCTCGGCGAATTTCGCAACTTCGGCCGCGGTAGCGTCGAGCGTCTTGGCGACGCCGTCGATCGCGGAATTGGCGAGCTTCGTCAGCGGCATGGTCGCGGGGTCGATCAACTCGGTCTGGGCCCGCCATTCCGCGGCGAGGCGCTCGGCCAGTTCGGCAGTCGGCAGCACCAGGTGATCCTTGGCCGGCGTACGCACCGGCTTGCCGTCGAGCAGCAGGGCATGGCCGCGCTCGTGCGGGCCGACGGCGACCTCGGTGTAGAACCGCTTCGGCAGCGTCTTCTGTAGGTCGCGCCGCGCCATCGTGACGGGGTCGATGGGCTCGCGGTCGTCCGGAAAGAGATCGTTGCGCAGGTCGGCCATGCCTAGTGTTCCGTTCGGATCGTCACGAGCAGATCGTCGAAATCTTTGACGACGGCCTCGGCCCCCGACGCGATCAACGCGGCGGGCGGGTGGTAGCCCCAGCTGACGCCGATCGCGCGGACGCCGGCCGCGACTGCCATGTCCATGTCGTAGGTCGTATCCCCGATCATCACCGTCGCCTCGGGCGGACAGCCGGTCTCCGCCATCGCCGTGAGGATCATCGAGGGATGCGGTTTCGACGGGTGACCGTCGGCGGTCTGGATTGTCTGGAACAGGCCGCCCCAGCCTTGCGTCTCGATCATCCGGTCGACGCCGCGCCGCGATTTGCCGGTGGCGATGCCGAGCAGGATGGCCGGGTCGGCCCGCAGCACGTCGATGACGCGGGCCGCGCCGGGATAAAGCGCCTCGGTAAAACCAACCTCGCCGCGAAGATCGGTCCAGGCGTCCTTGTAGGCGGTCGCCAAGTCTTCGACGGGCCCATCGGGTCCGACCAGAACGGCAAAGGCTTCGTTGAGCGACAGGCCGACAACGGAGAGCGATTCCGCGCGCGTCGGCGCAGCGAGGCCGAAAACGGCGAAGGCTCGCTTCTGCGCTTCGACGATATGGTGCTGGCTGTCGACGAGCGTCCCGTCGACATCGAAAATGACTAGCTTCAACGTCTGGTCCTGGTGGGCGAGGAGCACCACGGCTGGCGCTCCTCGCCTTATACCGCTCGCGCCGGAAAAGGTCGGCGAAAACGTGGGATTACTTTTTGTCCTTTTCGCAGCTCTTCACGAAGGCTTTGCGATCGGCGCCCTTCTCCAGGCCCTTCGCCTTGGCGTCGGCGCGGCACTGGTCGCGTGCGGTCTCCTTGGCCGCGAGATCGGGACGCTGCTTGACGAAGCAATCGGTGATCGCCTTTTCACGCGCATCGCCTTTGAGCCCCTGGGACTTGGCCTCAGTGCGACAGGCCTTGCGAACCGCCTTTGCCTTGGGCTTGCCGTCCTTGTTCATCTCTGGCGCGGTCGTGGCGGCGGCAGGGGCCGTCGTCGGCGCGGCAGGCGTAGCGGACTGGGCGAAAGCTGGCGCCGCGAGGCAAAGGCTGGCGAGAATCGTAAGGGCGGAGAGTTTCATATAGGTCGGCTCCTATGGGTCGGTCGGCATGACGCGTCCCCGACGCCATAACGAACCGTCTCGCGTGAACCTACGCTGAACTACGAAAACGTTATTCAGGCGCGTTTTCAATCGGATCGGCGGTTCCGATATCGAAGCCGAGCATGTCGAAGGAATGCTTCATATGCGCCGGCAGCGGTGCGGTGACGTCGAGCGTCCCGCCCCTCGGGTGCGGCAGCACCAGCCGACGCGCCAGCAGATGCAGCTTCATCTCGATGCCGTCGGGCACGGCGCGCAGCGGATCGTTGCGGCGCGGGTCGTTCTTCGGCTTGAGACCATATTTCGGGTCGCCGATGATCGGATGCCCGATCGCCTCGGCATGGGCGCGGAGCTGGTGCGTGCGCCCGGTGATCGGCTTCATCGACAGCCAAGCGACGCGGGAGACGACGCGATCGACGGTCGCGTAGTAGGTCACGGAATGTTGCGCGTCGTCATCACCGTGCTTGGCGACCCGCATCTTCTCACGCGCCAAGTGGTCGCTGGGATCGCTGCCAAAATTCGGGCCTCGGACGTCGCCCATGCCTTCGCCCTTGGCGAGGTAGAGGGAGATCCGCCCCTGCTCCGGCCGCGGCACGCCTTCGACAAGCGCCCAATAGGTTTTTTTCGCCTGACGCGAGCGAAACACCTCGCCGAGGTCGGCGGCCATCTTTCGTGTCTTCGCCACGAGGAGAACGCCCGAGGTGTCGCGGTCGAGGCGATGGACGAGCACAGGCCGGTCGCCGCGCTCGTTCGGGATCGAGGCGAGCATGCCGTCGATATGCACCTTGGTCCCCGAGCCGCCCTGGACGGCGAGGCCGAAGGGCTTGTTCAGCACCATCAGGTCGCGATCCTCAAACAGCACCATGTCGCGCAGCGCGCGGGCGTCGGACTCGATCGGCTCGAAGATCCGTTCCGGCTGCGCTTCGAGGTTGAGCGGCGGCACGCGCACGCTCTGGCCCTGGGTTAGGCGGAAGGCGGTCTTGACCCGCGCCCCGTCGACCCGGACCTGGCCGGTGCGCACGATCTTGTTGAGATGGGACAAAGACAGCGTCGGCACCCGACGCTTAAACCAACGATCGAGCCGCATGCCCTCTTCGTCTTCGGTGACCTGGAGGGTCTCGGCACTCATGGTTTTGTTCAATTGCTGTCTTGGAACGTCGTCCGCCCGGATGAAGTCATCCGAGCGGCGGTCGCTGTGAAAATTTTAGGCACGGTCTCTTGCGAGACCCGCTGTTTACTCCGCCGGGGTCGCGGCCGCCGCAGCGCGGTTGCGCGCTTCGACCTGATCCCAGCCCGTGCCGAAGACCTTATCGCAAACGCCCGGGCTGCCAAAGCCGTCGCTGAAGCTGACGTTGCCCTTCATATGGTGCTCGCCATGGGCGTGGCTGGTGATGAACCCGGCGACGGCGGTGATGACACGCGGCATGCGGGCGGCGATCGCACTCTTCGGCAGCAGCACTGAAAAATCGTAGCCGGAGTGTTCGTAGACGCCGCCGATCGCGCCGAGACCGGCAATCGCCGTCTGGAACCAGACGTTCGATCCGCCGCCGCCAAGCAGGGCCAGCGGGAGAAGGTACGGCAGGACGATCTCGAGGAAGAAGTCGGCGCCGCTCATGTAGCAGGCGCTGATGCCCTTGCTGGCGCGGGTCGAGTGATGGATCGAGTGTTTCAGCAGCTTGGTGAAGCGGGGCTGATGCAGCAGGTAACGGTGAGTCGCATACTGCACGACATCATGACCGATCCCCATGACCACCAGAATCGCAATGACATACAGGACCGTCAGGTGGTCCGACCCGACGAAGCAAAGACCGAGGACCTGGACGGCCACCATCGCCGGCAGCAGGATGAACACCTGATTGGCGAGCACGCGCGGCAACAATTGGCGGTAGGTCTTGCGATCGACGTCGCGCACCTTGAACCGGCGCAGCTTTCCAGTCTGATCCCAATGCTCGAACGCATAGCCGGTGCCATGGTAGAACACCATCTGCACGGCCCACACGAACACGGACAGCGGAAGCCACCACGGTAACACGGTCGACGACATGAAAACCTCGCAGGCGTGTTCGCGGGACAAAGCCCAATCGCGAAACACGACGGTGTTGGTGTTTAGGGTGCCACTTCGCTCGAAACAAGGCAAAGCGACCGCGGACAGAAGCTGACGTGTTGACGATACAGGCTCACCGGGCCAGGACAAGGCCGAGCTGATCAAACCAAGTCGCGACCTCGTAACAATGCGTTACCTGCCGTGGCGCGCGAACCGTCGAGGCCCGAAACGATGCCCGCCCCCTCCCCCCGTAAGTCCACGATCGCGGTCGAATCGGCCAAGATGCTCATCGAATCGAAGGCCATTCTCTTCACCGACGGCAAGCCGTTTATCTTCACTTCCGGACTGGCGAGCCCGGTGTATACTGATATGCGCAAGGTCATCGCCTACCCCCGGATCCGCACGCGGCTCGTCGACTTCGCCATCGAAACGATCGAGACCGAGATCGGCTACGAAGCGCTCGACATTATCGCCGGGGGCGAGACGGCGGGCATTCCCTTCGCCGCCTGGATTTCCGACCGCATGCACCTGCCGATGCAGTATATCCGTAAGAAACCCAAGGGCTTTGGCCGCAACGCCCGGATCGAGGGGGAGATCACCGAGGGCGCGCACGCCCTGCTCGTCGAGGATCTCGCTACCGACGGCGGCAGCAAGGTCAGCTTCTGCAATGCGCTGCGCGAGGCCGGGCAGCGCTGTGAGCACACGTTCGTGTTCTTCTTCTACGACATCTTCCCCGAGGCGCGGACGATGATGGCGGAGATCGGGGTCGGCATGCATTATCTCGTGACCTGGCGCGACATTCTCGCCGTCGCCCGCGGCAGCCAGTATTTCGAAAAATCCGTACTCGACGAAGTCGAAGCCTTCCTTGACCACCCTCTGGCCTGGTCGGCGGCGCATGGCGGAGTCGCGGAGCTTGCGGCCAAGGCATGAAGCCTTTTCGGCACAGGCTTTTAAAAACGTATTGCAGCTGTAATCGAAAGACGTTTGCAGGCCGCTGATATCGCACGTTAATCGACACTTTAAGCTGGTTTGCCCATCGCGATGGCGTGGATCGCCGTTCTGTTGACGCAAAGCCGCGGTGTTATGGTTCGAGCGAAGTTTCGAGGATCGGTCATGGCGATGCTTTTTGCGAGCGCACCGCGGATTTTAAACATCGCCGCCCGTCGCGAATCGCTTGCGGTCACGGCGGCGGTGGTGGTCGCCTTCTCAGCTCTGGCTTATGCCCATCGGAGCGGCCCGGAGGCTTCGGCGCCGGTCGATCAGGGCTGGACGGGGCATCTGACGGCCGCGGCATCGGCCGACGTTGTGCCGGTCGAACCGTTGCGGTCGTCCTCGCTTGTCGTGCCAAAGGCATCGTTGACCCTGCCGCCGCTC
The DNA here is from genome assembly GCF_009765775.1 of Beijerinckia sp. L45. Classification (GTDB taxonomy): domain Bacteria; phylum Pseudomonadota; class Alphaproteobacteria; order Rhizobiales; family Beijerinckiaceae; genus RH-AL1. The sequence continues at coordinate 75,406 of NZ_LMUU01000051.1, read as the reverse complement.
GCGGCGCGGCCGATGCTGCATGAAAAGAAAACCTGCGACAGCGCCGACCGCCTATGCGTGGTCCGCCTGGCGCCCCCGGTAATTGCTGTGCCGCCGAGGCGGCAGGTGGCCGCGATCGACCCGCAGAACGTATTCCTGCCCCCGGCGCTGATTCCCATGCCGGCAAAGGCGACCAAGGCGGCCAAGCCGGTGTCTTCGGAATCCAAGGGATTTTCATTGAATCCGTTGAACCATGTTCCCGACATGTCGGCGTTGGGCCGGCCGTTTTCTGCGGCAGGACAGGCGGTGGTCGGCTGGATCAAGTGGCTGTGAAGATCTGAAGCGGCAGGTTTAAAGCCCCTCGAGATACAGGCGTCCGAGAAGCGGGCCGAAGTAGATCGGCAAGGTCTTGTCGCAGATGTCGTCGAACATGCTGTGAAGGCTTCCGCTGAGATCAGAGACCATTGACGTTTCGATCGGCACGGACGCGAGCCCGGCCAAGGCGCTCAGGGACGTGTCGCGTTTTCCGGCGTCGGGGATCGACGCTGCCTCGGATGCGGCGGATTGCGTCTCCGAAGCAAGGCCATCGTCCCAGTAAGACGCCCTCGAGTTCGCTTCGTAGGCGCGATGGCCAGTTTGGTCGGACATGACGATTCCGCTGGTGGTAACTCTTACCGCCAACCTCGGTCGATATAGTTAATAAATCGTTAAGCCGAATGAATGCCGTAGATTACATGCCTATGCCAACAGCAAAAAACCAAAGGAGCTTCGCCTTTATGGTCAAGCTTGCGATGCGGGGGCGAGGCAACCTGCTGAAGATCTCCGATGACGACGCAGTGATCTGAGCACCGATTTACAAAGATACTTTCGCAAAGATGAAGGGCGGCGATCGCCGGGCACCCGACGACCGTCAACGCTTGGGAAGCGGATCGGTCATCTTGCGTCGTCGCCCTATCCTTAGGCTTCCGGCTCAGTGGCAACGGGTTCGACGGGCGTGCCTTCCTCGGCGGTGCCATTTTTCTTCGCGCTTTTTGCCTTGGCCTTTTCCGCCAGCTTTGCGGCCTTGGCCTTGTCGCGTTCCATACGCTCGAAATTGAAGTTGGGTTTGCGTGCCATATGAGCAGCCTAGGGTCAGAATCGATAAAGGAGGGCTGATGCCCCGGATTTGATCGGGGGAGATTGCGCCAACATGCGCGTTGGATCAACGCGTTGGCGGCGCTTTTTCCCGCCTGATCAAGAGCGAATGAGCTTCAGGATCGGGAGCGCGGTTCGCGAGGCCTTCGTCGCGATCAGTTGATCCTGCGCCTCGATCGCCTGCCGTGCCGGTTCGTCACCATCCAGGCCGCCGAGCAGCGCGCTATGGACTTTGCGATTGGAAGAGCGCGACCCGTCTTCGTAGTAGACGTCGAAGAGGGTGAACGTGCTCTCCGCCGCTTTTTGCTTCGGACGACCCATGGGATGGCTCCTGATTGGTGATGAGGTCTTTCGCGCGGACCAAGACGAGCGAAGCCCGAACTTGATGGACAACGTCGAGCCCATCGAGTCGCGCGGCGGATCAATGGTGAAGGCCACGGCGGCCGGGATACGAGGCTTGGAGAATTGAGGCCATAGAAACGGTCTCGTGCGGCCCGTCAAGCCGCGGCGGCGCTGGCGCCCGACGCCATCGTATCGCGTAAAGCGACCGCAGCGCGGGCCGCGCGACGGCGAAGCTTTTCGATATCGTTAGTCGGCGCGGCCGTACCGTTGCTACGGATGGCACGATCGAGATAGCCGATCCGGGCTCTGGCCTGACGCTCGGCCTGCGCAATATCGGGCGTCGCGGATGCCGTGGTGACAATGTCCGACAGCGAAGCCAGGTCCAGCGCCTCGATGGTGGCCAGATCCGCACGCTCGACGGCTTGGGTGAGCGCGTCGAGACGCTCCATCGCTTCGGTTTTCGTCATTTGGGTCTCGGGGGCGTCAAAGGCATGGCCCAGACCTACAGCATCGCTCGCCCTTTGCCAGCAGGCTTAGCGCCTCCCACCCTCACGGCCCGCCTCTTCGGCACGATCGAGGTCGTTTTCCCGTCCGTCTTCACCGTGACCTTCGGCGTGTTCCGTCGGCGCTGCAGCTTTCGGATCTGACGCAGGCGTTGCCTCGAACACGCTGTCCGGGTTGCGCTTTACCGCCCCATGATCGGCCGCGCCGTTCGTCTTGGGAGATGCCAGATCCTGTTCCCGACTTGTCATATGCTCTCCTGACCAAACCGAAAAAATCCTGTTTGGCGACGATAGTTCCGTTGCTTAAGTTGACCCAGCACGCTTGCGGCCGCCCGGCATTGCCGCCTGGGACCTCTGAAACATTCACGTCTTGGCTCGATCTGCCCTATGGTGACGCGATGCTGCGATACGAAAAACGTCATCATGTCATGGCCATGGGCCTCGCCGCTTTGGCCGGCTTCGTCGATGCGCTGGGATTTTTGAAACTAAACGGGCTTTTCGTGTCGTTCATGAGCGGCAATTCGACCCGTGCCGCCGTCGGCGCCGTCACCGGCGCACCTCTCGGTTTTTTGGCGGCGGCCCTGATTGCGGCCTTCCTCGTCGGCGTGGTCGCCGGCGCCGTGCTCGGCCAGATGGCGGATCGATGGCGCAAGCAAGCCGTCCTGGCGTTCGTCATTGTCCTGCTCTTGATCGGCGCCGTATCGTCGATGATGGGCGTCGAAGGCGTCCCGCTCACCCTGGTCATGGCCGGCGCGATGGGGGCGGCGAACAACGTGTTCCAACGCGATGGCGAAGTCAGCATCGGCGTCACCTATATGACGGGGACACTCGTTAAGCTGGGCCAGAAGCTGGCAAGCGCTCTGACCGGCGGCGCACCCTTCGCGTGGATTCCCTATCTCATGCTGTGGATCGGTCTCGTGGCGGGCGGCATCGCCGGAGCGATGGTTTTCCCACTCTTCGGCCTTCGTGCGCTCTGGCTCGCCGCGGGCTTCGCTTCATGCCTTTTCGCGGGCGCACTCGCGATTGGTCCGCTGCCTGTTGGTGCCAGTGCAAAAGTAATCTCACCAACAAGCGGCTAGCGCTTGTTTTATTGGTGAGCGCGTCGGGGTTCGAACCCGAGACCCTCTGATTAAAAGTCAGATGCTCTACCAGCTGAGCTACGCGCTCGAAAGCCTGTCCGACGCCGTCGAAGACACGCTTGAACCAGGGTTTCGACACCCATGGGTCCGAGCAAATCCTGGTTCAACCCGGTCATGCAACCCGGCTGGAAAGCGCTCGTCGTGCGCAGGAGGTAGCCCGATCCGCGTCCCAAAGCAAGGCGCCGCGGCGGGAAACCCGTGCGTCAGTCCGCCCAATGCATGTAGGCAAGCAGAAGACCCAGCAGTAAGGCCGAGATCAGCGTGGTGGCGACCGCTTTCATCGCCAGGCGCGGCGCGACGGGCGCGCCAGGCTCGGTGCCGGGAACCACCGCACCCTCCTCCTGCTGCGAGCGCACGCCGATCGGCAGGATCGCGAACAGCACGGTGAACCAGATGGTGATGTAGATGGCGACGGCGAGGGGAACGGGGAGCGGCATGCCGTCATCCTGGACCAGGACGGTGCGGAACGCCATCGGCCTTGTTGCCGCCATGCCACGTTTGCGCGCAAACCAGGGCACCGGCGCGCGACCCCATTGCCAAATCGGCGGCTGTGGCCGGACTATGGCAGCACCCGGTCGTCGCCGTCACGGCGTCGGACCTGCCATGGGATCCTCCATCATGAACCGACAGGTATTGGCTTTCGCCGGCATGGCTTCTCTCGCCCTCGCCGCGGCTACGTCTCCCGCCAAGGCGAATCTGTTTGATTTCTTGCGGCCCGGGCCCTCGGTCGGCGCGGACGGTCGTCCGCTCGGGGTCGCGCCGCCGCGCGAGACCGTGGCCTACCAGGGCCATTATTCACCCGGAACGATCGTCATCTCGACCCAGGAGCGGCGCCTTTATTACGTGCTGCCGAATGGACAGGCCGTCCGCTACGGCGTCGGCGTCGGCCGTCCCGGCTTCGCCTGGAGCGGCGTGAAAACGGTGTCGATGAAGAAAGAATGGCCGGAGTGGACCCCGCCGTCGCAGATGCTGCGCCGCCGTCCCGACCTGCCCCGCCACATGGTCGGCGGTATCGGCAATCCGCTGGGCGCGCGTGCGATGTATCTCGGCAGCTCGCTCTACCGCATCCACGGCTCCAACGAGCCGGAGACGATCGGCACGGCGGTGTCGTCGGGCTGCATTCGGATGACCAACGAGGATGTGACAGATCTCTACAGTCGAGTCAGCGTCGGCACCAAGGTCGTCGTTCAGCGCTGAGCCGCTTCCTGTAAAACATGATCAGCGGGATCCAACCTGCTGATTTTTCTTGCTTATGCGTGGCTATGTGCTTCGCCGGCGCGATCCCGGCTGAGGCCTGCAGCCTCCAGCTCGGCCGTATACTCGGCCCAGCGTTTCGGGTGCGACTGCCCGAGGTCGTGCAGATAGACCCAGGTGAAAATTCCCGTCGAATGCATGTCGTCGAAGCTCAGACGCACCGCGTAGGTGCCGACCGGCTCGACCCCGATGATCGCCACCTGGCGTTTGCCGCCGACCGTCTTGCGCTCCTTGCGGCTATGGCCCTGCACTTCCGCGCTCGGGCTCATCACACGGAGATATTCGGCCGGCAGCGTATAGGTCGCCCCGCTTTCGAAGGCGACCTTCAACGCCTTGCCGCCTTCGACGAGACGGATCTCGGTCGGCCATTCGGTTTGGGCTGCGTCCATTTCGTTGATCCTTTGCATCAGCCTATGTCTTACCGCGCGCGCGATCCTGCGCTATATAGTTTTGCATGACCGTTGCATTCGCACCTCCCGCCGCGTCGACCCCCACGTCATTCCAGCCCCCCGCCACCGCTCCGCTGGTCGATCCCTTCGGGCGACATGTCAATTATATCCGGGTCTCGGTGACCGATCGGTGCGATTTCCGCTGCGTCTACTGCATGGCGGAAGACATGGATTTCTTGCCGAAGCGCGATCTGCTGACGCTCGAGGAGCTCGACCGGCTGTGCAGCGCCTTCGTCGCGCGCGGAACCCGCAAGATCCGCCTGACCGGCGGCGAGCCGCTCGTCCGGCGTAACGTCATGGGTTTGATTCGTAACCTCTCGCGGCATCTCGAGAGTGGCGCGCTTCAGGAACTGACCCTCACGACCAACGGCTCGCAACTGGCAAAATATGCCGCTGAACTTGCCGACTGCGGCGTGCGCCGCATCAACGTCTCGATGGACAGTCTCGACACCGACAAGTTCCGCTCGATCACCCGTTGGGGCAACCTCTCTCAGGTGCTTCGCGGCATCGACGCGGCGCAGAATGCCGGCATTGCGATCAAGATCAACATGGTGGCGCTGAAGGGCGTCAACGATCATGAGATCCCTGGGATGATCGAGTGGGCGCATGGGCGCGGCATGGACCTCACGATGATCGAGGTCATGCCGATGGGCCAGATCGGCGAAGAGCGCATCGACCAGTACGTGCCTTTGAACCAGGTCCGCGCCGACCTGATGGGCCGCTATACGCTGACAGACCTCGCCTATAAGACCAGCGGTCCCGCCCGCTACGTTAAGGTCGAGGAGACCGGCGGGCGTCTCGGCTTCATCACGCCGATGACCCACAACTTCTGTGAGAGCTGCAACCGGGTTCGGGTGACCTGCACCGGCACCCTCTACATGTGCCTCGGCCAGGACGACGCGGCCGACCTGCGCAGCGCACTTCGCGCCTCCAACGACGACCATCTGCTCAACGACACCATCACCGCGGCGATCGCGCGCAAGCCAAAGGGCCACGACTTCATCATAGACCGCACGCTCGCGCGTCCCGCAGTCGGACGGCACATGAGCGTCACCGGCGGGTGACGCAAGTGACCGCAGAATGTGACGACCTGCTCGCGACGATTTTCCGCGACACCAAGACGATCACCGTGGTCGGCCTGTCCGTTAATCCCGCCCGGCCCTCAAACGACATATTTCGATTTCTTCTGTCGCGCGGCTACGACTGCGTCGGCGTCAATCCCGGCCTCGCCGGCCAGACGATCCACGGCGCGCCGGTCTTCGCCAGCCTGGGCGCGGTCGATCACCCCATCGACATGGTGGACATTTTCAGGGCCTCGGACGCCGTTGCCGGGATCGTCGACGAAGCGCTGGCGCTCGTGCCGCATCCAAAGATCATCTGGACTCAGCTTGGTGTGATCGACGAGGCCGCGGCCGCTAGGGCGCGCGCCGCCGGCCTTACCGTGGTCATGGATCGGTGTCCGAAAATCGAGCTCGCCCGCTGACGCGACGGTCGTGATCGGCTAGCAAAGGCCCGACCCTCGAGCTTCCACCGGAGACCCCATGTCCGACCAGCCGCGAAGCCCGGGCTTTTCCACCCTGGCGATCCATGCCGGCGCCCAGCCGGACCCGGCGACGAATGCCCGGGTGACGCCGATCTATCAGACCACATCCTTCGTTTTCGACGATGCCGACCACGCGGCGTCGCTGTTTGGGCTCCAGGCCTTCGGCAATATTTATAGCCGCATCACCAACCCGACCAACGCCGTGCTCGAGGAGCGCATTGCGGCGCTCGAGGGCGGCACGGCGGCACTTGCCGTCGCGTCGGGTCACGCGGCACAGCTCGTGGTGTTCCAGGCGCTGATGCAGCCGGGCGACGAGTTCATCGCCTCGACCAGGCTCTACGGCGGCTCGATCAACCAATTCAACCAGGCGTTCAAGAGTTTTGGCTGGATCGTCCACTGGGCCGATCCCGAACAGCCGGAGACGTTCGCTGCCGCCGTGTCCGACAGGACGCGTGCGATCTTTATCGAATCGATCGCCAACCCCGGCGGCTTCATCACAGACATCGAGGCCGTCGCCGCCATCGCAAAGCAGGCCAAGGTGCCGCTGATCGTCGACAACACGCTGGCGACGCCCTACCTCATCAAGCCATTCGACCATGGCGCCGACATCGTCGTGCATTCCGCCACGAAGTTTCTGGGCGGCCACGGCAATTCCATCGGCGGCCTGATCGTCGACGGCGGGACCTTCGACTGGCTGCAGGACGACCGCTATCCCCTGCTGTCCAAGCCGTGCCCGAGCTACGGCAACATGGTTCTGGGCGAGACCTTCGGAAACTTCACCTTCGCGGTGGCGTGCCGCGCGCTGGGCCTGCGCGATCTCGGACCGGCGCTTTCGCCGTTCAACGCTTTTCTGATCCTGACTGGCATCGAGACGCTGCCCTTGCGCATGCAGCGCCATTGCGACAACGCGCTCGCCGTCGCCAACCACCTCGTCCGCCATCCTGCCGTCCATTGGGTCAATTACGCCGGCCTGCCGAGCGATCCGGGCCACGCGATGGCGCAACGCTACACGCCGAAGGGGGCTGGCGCCGTCTTCAGCTTCGGCGTGGCTGGCGGCTACGACGCCGGCATCCGGTTGGTGACGAAGCTGAAGCTGTTTTCCCACCTGGCCAATGTCGGCGACACCCGCTCGCTGGTGATTCACCCGGCCTCGACGACCCACCGCCAGATCGAGGACGGCGAACGGATCGCCGCCGGCGCTGGCCCCGATGTCGTCCGGCTTTCCATCGGTCTGGAAGACAAGGAGGACATCATCGCCGACCTGGATCAGGCTCTAACGGTCTGACCCTACAGGGTGCCGCTTGCCGGCTCCGGGCAGGCCAACGCCTTGGCGCCGAGGCACTGCCGGTGCACCACCGTCATGATGAGGACGAGCATGGCGAAGGCCTGGTGCAGCAGCCCGGCCCAGATCGGCACCACCAGCACGAGCGTGATAATGCCAAGCGCGGCCTGCAGCGTCACCAGGCCGAGAATCGCCACCGAGCGGCGCGCCGCCGCGGTTCCGGGCGCGACGCGACGCGTCCACACGAGCTGCAGGATCGCCAGCCCGAACAGAACGTAGGCCGTCATGCGGTGCTGGAACTGCACGGCGGTGATGTTGTCGACGAGGTTGCGCCACAGTGGCGTCAGCATGCCGAGGTCAGCGGCCGGCGGGATGAAGTGGCCGTTCATCAGCGGCCAGGTGTTGTAGGACTGTCCGGCCCGCAGGCCGGCGACGAGACCGCCCATCGCGATCTGCACCAGCACCAAAATGATCATCAGGCTGGCAAGGTGGCGCAGCGCCGCCGGCAGGCGCTCGGCAATAAAGGTGCGGCGCTGGCCGGAGGCAAGCCAGACCAGGGCTGTCAGGGTGATCGACGCCAGCAGCAGATGCGTGGCAAGCCGCTCCTGCGCAACCTCGACGCGGCCGGACAGCCCGGACGACACCATCCACCAGCCCACAAAACCCTGAAGGCCGCCGAGCGCAAAAATGCCAAGCATCTGCCACTTCAGGAGCCGCGACAGCATGCCGCGCGCCCAGAACACGATCAGCGGCACCAGCAGCGCGAAGCCGAGCAACCGGCCGATCAGCCGGTGCGTCCATTCCCAGAGGAAGATCGTCTGGAAGCCCCCGAGATCCATGGTCGGGAACAGCGTCTGGTATTGCGGGATCTGCTTGTATTTGTCGAAAGCCTGCTGCCAGCCCTCATGAGTCAGCGGCGGGATCACGCCGGTGATCGGCTTCCACTCTGTGATCGAAAGGCCGGATTCGGTAAGCCGCGTGGCGCCGCCGACGACGACCATCAGCATCACCAGCGCCGCGACGCACCACAGCCAGATCGAGACAGCGTCGGTGCGGCCGCGTACATGGGCCGCCGCGATGTCACGGACGGTCGCGCGCGATAGGGAAAGATCGGTCACCGCGAACAGTGCTCCTTGGGCCTTACGCCAGATTGACGCGAGATGAGGGCGGCAGATAAAGCCAGAGCCTCGGCAAAGTCCATGGGCCGCCTGTCGCATGCCCATTCTCGGCCGCTCGGAGCATGCCATGCGTCGCCGTCAACGCAAGTTTCTCGGCGTGGTCATCACCATTTGTTTTGTGGTCATCTATGCTTTGGTGGCGATGGCGCTCGCCCAGGTTCAGGCCATCCATGACGCGCCAGGTCTCGTCCAGGGGCTGTACTACGCCGTGATCGGTATGGCCTGGATCCTGCCAATTATGCCGCTGATCCGCTGGATGGAACGCCCCGACGCGCCGTGATCAGGCGACGTTGAGGCGCCTGCCGCGGTTCCACAGCGCGAACGGAACGCCGGAGAGCAGGACCTCAAGACTGTCCAGGCTCTGCCAATTGCCGTTCAGCGACAGCCGCGGCAGAGCGTGCACGTGCGCGCGGTGCCCGGGAAAAAGCATGCCCGGTCGGGTCGTCACGGCGCTGGCAAAGCCCAGTTCTTCGGCAAGCGCGAATTCGCGTCGGCCGGCCGCGTTGGGGTCACCGACGGGATAAGCCAGATGCCGCGCCGGCTTGCCAATCTTGGCTTCGATGATGGTGCGGCTTTCCAGGAGCTCGCGGCGCACGATATCGGACGGGTGTTTCGCCAGCATCGGGTGGGTCAGGGTATGGACCCCGATCGTGCAAAGGGGGTGCCGCGCCAAGGCCACGATACCGGCCCAGTCGAGGCATAGCGGCGCGACAAGAGCGGGCGAGGACTGTTCGGCCTGCGAGAGGAGATCCGCGATGACCTTAAGTAACCGATCTTCCGGCCCGCCCCTGAGCCGCCAGTATACGGCCTCGAACGCCGCAAGCTTCTCCGCAGGCGTCTTTGATGGCATGACGAGCGTCATCCCATCGATATCGACCGAGACGACGTCGAGCGTCCGGATCGATTCTTCGAGCTCCACCCACCACAGCCGCGCGGAGCGATCGGCGAAACCGGTTGTGACGAACAGGGCGAACGGCGCCGCGTGGCGCTCCAGGATCGGCAGGGCATGCTCGACGTTGTCGCGGTAACCGTCATCGAACGTCAGCGTTACGAACCGCTTTGCGCCGGGCTTCCCCAGACGGCTGAGCGCCTCGTCCATCGTCACGAAATCAAAGCCCAAAGCCTTGATCCGCGTCAGCGCCGCATCGAGAAAGCCAGGCTCGATCTCGAGGAGGCGGTTCGGGGCGAAGGCTTTGCCTGACCACGGCCGCACATGGTGCATCATCAGGATGGCGCCCTGCCCCGCTGTCAGCGGTGCGACGAGGCGATGCAGTCGGGTCGCGCGGAAGAAGGCAAAGCCGGCGGCGATGATCTGCTGCTTGCTTGCGCTCATCGGCTCCCCCTTGTTGCATTGGCCTTAACCCATTCTGGCAAGGGGACGTTGAGCTTTCGTTGCTACAACCACGGCCAAGAAGCCGAAAATGCCGGATGCGACGAGGACCGCGATGAGATCCCAGAGTGCAGCACTCGATCTTCCGTCGACGCAACCCGTCCCCGCAACAGCCGTCCCGGCGTTTGCCCGTGTCTCCTTGCGTCGCGAGACCGATGCGGTCGTGCTGGCCGCCTGGGCGGAGCTCGAGACCAGCGCACCCTGCTCGATCTATCAGACGCGAGCCTGGCTCGTGCCATGGATCGCCACGCTCGGCCGCAAGGCCGGGATCACCCCCTTCTTCGTGCTCGCATTCGGCGCGGACGATCGACCTGCCGCTCTGCTCTGCCTAGGCCTGCAGAAGCGCGGCGCCGTTCGGGTCGCGACGTTTCTGGGTGGCAAGGACAGCAATTTCAACATCGGCCTGCTCCGTCCCGGCCAGTCCTGGACGGCGGCCGATCTGCGTCTGCTACTGTCGCGGGCCGCGCGGGAACTCGGCCGCGACGCGCCGGACGCCTTTCTGTTGGTGAACCAACCTTACGTTTGGGGAGCCACCGCCAATCCTTTCATGGCGCTCCCGCATCAGGCGAGTCCCAGCGCGGCTTTCGGCACAGCGCTCGCCACGCGGGCCGAAGAGTTCTTCGCGAAAAAGCTGTCGAAGGACAGCCGCAAGAAACTCCGCAAGAAGGAAAGCCGGCTTGCCGAAATCGGGCCGCTCACCCATCTGATCGCGTCCGCGCAAGAGCGCGAAGCCGTGCTGGACTGCTTTTTCGCGCAGCGGCTCGAGCGTTTTCGCGCCCAGAACATCGCGTCCGATTTCGACGATCCGCAAATGCGCGCCTTCATCGAGACCGCGAGTGCCGAAGGGCAGCACGGCTTTGGGATCGAGCTCCACGCTCTCAAGGCCGGCGAGCGTATCGTCGCGGTCTATGGCGGCGCCGCACATGCCGGCCAGTGGAGCGGGATGTTCAACTCGTTCGATGCCGCCGTCGAGATCGCCAAAAGCAGTCCCGGCGATCTGCTTCTGATGAAAGTGATTGCCGCGCAATGCGAAGCCGGTCTGCGGGCCTTCGACCTCGGGATCGGCGAAGCCCGCTACAAAGGCACCTTCTGCGACGAGGCCATCCCGCTCTTCGATACTTTTGTTTCGACATCGCCGAGGGGATGGTTTTATCTCAAACTGCACGCGGCGTCGCAGCGCGCCAAACGGATGGTGAAGCAGAACCCGCGCCTGTTCACGCTGGCTAAGCGCTTCCGGGCGCTCAAGCCCGGCGCTTAGGCGCCTCTACCGAACCCACACCTTGGATCACGCTACGGCCACCGCACGGGCGAACTGGCCGGTGACCAGAACCTCCTGCGCACCGGCCTCGATCAGCTCGGATTCCAGGACCGACAGCGTGCTGGAGTCCGCCTCCTTCGCCGCCGTCAGCACGACGAAATCGGCATAGGGCGCCATCACCTTCGCGATGTCGCTGCGCGGGAATGCCGGGGCCAGAAGGACGATGAAATCGTAGGTCTCGGACAGCGCGTCGAGGATCAGGTCGAAATCGCGGAAATCCGCTTCGCGCATGCCCGTCGGGATGAAGTGCAGGCGCGATGCCTGATCGCGGTGGATCACTTCGGCGAACGAGGCGCTGCCCGACAGCAGCTCGGCCAGTCCTGGAAGCGTCTTGACGGCATAGGCCCCCTCCTCGCCCACCCCGGCCAGCGCCGCGAGATTGGATGGTGACGCATTGAGGTCGACGATGATCGAGCGGCCGCGCTCGGCCAGAGAACGGGCAAGGGCAAGAAGCTCATCCGTCGCACCTGCCGTCGAACCGAGGCTGGCGCCGACGACATGAAGGCCGCGCCCCGGCACGTGCGCGGCAACGATCCGCGCGGCCAGGTCATCCATGTCCACCGCCTCGCCGATGTCGCGTTCGGCTGGCGCCGGCCGCGTGACGGGGCTGCGGGTCTGCTGCGGCATGAGCGGCGCGACGCCGCTATCCCAGCCCACACCCGCGGTGCTCGCTTTAGGGAAAGCGGACGCTTCGGCCATCAAGTCCGCTCCGCGCGATGCCGCGGCAGATTGGCCAAACCGTTTCACTCTTTCGACGAGGCCGGTCAGGGCCCATGGCGTTCTAGGCTCGCGCTCGGTGCGCGACGGCGGCAGCACAATGGTGTCCTGACGCGCCGGCCGGTCGAAACCGACCTCCTGGCGCAATTGCGCCGACGACGAGAGAACGGCGTCGCCAGGCTCGCGTGCTTTCGGCGCGCGGACGACGGGTGGCGCTTCCGTCACTGTCGGAGCGGGTCTTTCTTTTGACGCTGGCGCCGGCTCGACAGGCGCTGCCACCACAGGCGCGACCACTGTTGTCGCCGGTGCGAGCGGCGGCTCCCGGCGCGTCGGACGCGGTGCGACCGGTGGCGCGACGACCTCCTCATCCACGAGATCGCGCGGACCCGCGAGCAGTTCGCGTGCGATGATCAACCCGACCACGAACACCAGCGTCGCGACGGTCCCGAAGATGATGAAGGGCAGCTTCTTCGGATAAGACGGATCCTGCGGCTCGACGGCGCGGGCGATGATCCGCGCATCGGCCGGCGTCGCCATGGAGGTCTGCCGCGACAGCGCTTCCTGATACTTTGCCGTCGAACTGTCGAGCTGGTCCTTGTAGGATTGCGCGATGCGGTCGAGCGAGCGCAGCCGGACCTCATCGCCATTGGCGACGCCGGCCACCTTCTTCTGTTGCGTCAGCACGGTCTCGAGATTGGCGACCCGCTGCCCCGCGATCTTGGACTCGTTTTCCAGCGTGGACGCGGCCTGCTTCGCCGCCGCCTTCAATGCCGCGTTGAGGTCCGCGACCTGCGCCGTCAATTCCTTGATCCGGGGATGGCCCGGCAGCAGCGTCCGCGACTCCTGCGCGAGCTGTGCCTGCGCCGTCACCCGCTGCTCGCCGACGCGGCGCACGAGATCATTGTTGATCACTTCCGTGACGTCGGCCGTCTTGCCCTGCCGGATGAGGTCGCGCAGCATCGAGGCCTTGGCTTGGGCATCGGCCTGGGTCGTGCGCGCCTTCGACAGGTCGCTGTTGATGTCTGCGAGCTGCTGACCGCTCACCGTCATGTTGTTGCTGCCGGCAAGCAGGCCGGAATCCAGACGATATTGCTCACGCTCGGCATCGGCCTTGGCGAGTTTCAGACGCAGATCGGCGATCTGGCCGCTCAGGGCATCGGCGGCCGCCTTGGCGCTAGTCCGCTTGGCGGTGGATTGTTCCGCGATATAGAGCTCCGCCATCTTGTTCGCGGCACGTGCCGCCAGTTCGGGATCCTTGCTCTGGAACTGGATGGAAATGACCCGCGTCTTCGGTGGCGAGTAGACGGTGAGCTTGTCCTCGAACGCCTGGAGGATGCGGGCATCGACCGTATCCTGCGTCGGATCATGCGCGATGCCGAGAAGCACGAGAACGCGCGTCAGGGCGCCCATGCCGCGTGCGGCCGGGTCGAACTCGGGATTGCCCTGAAGGTTGAGATCCTTGATGGCACGCCGCGCGAGATCGCGCGAGGTGACAAGCTGGATCTGGCTGCCGACCGCTTCGGGATCGACGAGGGACGCCTGTTCGCTCGGAGCCGTCGAACGGTCGGGGCGGGTGAAGAAGGTCTCCTGGTTTTCCAGCAGAACCTGCGATTCCGCGGTGTAGCGAGGCGTGACGACGTTGACGAACAGGCAGATAAGAAGAAACGCGAGAACCGTCGGAACGATGATCGCGCGGCGTCGCCGCTTCAGCACGCCACCGAGTGCGCCGAGATCGAGCTCGCCCGCAGCCTCTTGCCGCTGTGAGACACCATCTAAGGTCCGCTGCATTGGAAATCCCGCACTCATATTATCGTTAATCTAAACAGCATCGAAGTTGATGTGAAGTTAATCGCTCAGACATAGTTTACCATTCAAGGCTTTGTTAACCACGCGACCGTATAGCTTGGTTAGGTTCCGGGCATCGATCGCAGCGGTAAACAAAGCTTTAATACTATGGCGGGGACGATGAAGCACTGGCTCACAGCCCTATGTCTGGCGATGACTATTGTCGTAAGCGGCTGCGCGCCGCGCCAGAACGGCTATGCCGATTTCAATGCCGACGTGCCCTACACGCTGGCGAGCGGCGATCGCCTGCGGGTCATCGTGTTCGGTCAGGATGGCCTGAGCAACAGCTACGCCGTCAACGCCACCGGCCGGATCTCGATGCCGCTGATCGGCGCGGTGACCGCCCAGGGGCTCACGACGACGGCGCTTGAGCGCAGCGTCGAGGAGAAGCTGCGCGCAGGCTTCATTCGCGAACCAAAGGTGTCGATCGAGATCGATGCCTATCGGCCGTTCTTCGTGCTCGGCGAGGTCACCACCGCAGGCCAGTATCCCTATATCAACGGGATGACCGCCGAGACCGCCATCGCGGTCGCCGGCGGCTTCTCGCCGCGCGCCAACAAGTATGAGGTCGACCTCACCCGGGTGATCGACGGGCACCCGATCACCGCCAGTGTCCCCGTCGCGCAGCCGGTCAAGCCTGGCGATACGATCTTCGTGAGGGAACGCTTTTTTTAGACTCGCAAGGGCATGCTCGACGGGTGACCATTGATCCTGCGAGCCAAGGTGAAAGCCCCTTGCGTATTCTTCACGTCTTGCGCGCCCCTTTGGGCGGCCTGTTTCGGCACGTCCTCGATCTGACGCGCGAACAGGTTGCCCGCGGCCATGCCGTCGGGTTGGTCGTCGACTCGCTCACCGGCGGGGATCGCGCGACGGACAATCTCGCCAAACTCGAGCCTATCCTCGAACTCGGCATCCTGCGGATTCCCATGCGCCGCGCGCCGCATCTGCAGGACATCGGTGCCGTCATGCGTGTCGATGCCCATGCGCGACAGCTCACGGTGCACGTCATCCACGGCCATGGCTCGAAGGGGGGGCTGTACGCCCGCCTGCCCGGCTATCTGCCGCGCGCCTTTTCCCCGATCCGCTGCTACACGCCGCATGGCGGAAGCTTCAATCATATCGCGACGCCGGTGGTGCAAGCCACCTACATGACGGTGGAGCGGCTGCTCGCGGCGAGAACCGACGTGCTGCTCTTCGAAAGCGTTTTCATCGCCAATCGCTTTCATCAGCGCGTCGGTGACACGCAGGCGCTGGTGCGCATCGTCCAGAATGGCATCAACCCGGACGAATTCACCCCGATCAGGCCGAAGCCCGACGCCGCCGACTTCGTCTATGTCGGCGAACTGCGATCGGCGAAAGGCATCGACACCCTGATCGACGCGACCGCCGCGCTGTCGCGGCGGCGTGGCGAGGCTCTGAAGCTCATTCTCGTCGGCTCTGGTCCCGACGAGCAAAAACTCATCCGCCAGGCCGAAGCGGCGGGCATCGCAGCGCACGTGACCTTCCCCGGCGCGATGCCGGCGCCGGTCGCCTTCACCCTCGGCAAGATCCTCGTCATTCCGAGCCGCGCGGAATCACTTCCCTACATCGTTCTAGAAGCCGCAGGCGCACAGATCCCGATGATCGCCACCGACGTCGGCGGCATCAACGAGGTCTTCGGCCCGTATCGCGAAAGGTTGATTGTCTCCGACAATCCTGCGTTGCTCGCGCAGTCCATGGAGCGCATGCTCGATATGGATCCGGCGGAGCGCCGTCAGCAGGCGGAAGAGCTCGCGGCGTTCGCGTCCACCCGTTTCTCGATCGCCAATATGGCCGATGCCGTGATCGCCGGATATCGCGACGCCTTTGCGCGGCGTGCTTTGACGCGCGACGAGGCCAAGCGGTCCGTCGTCGTTCCTTCATGATGTTCCCCGTCCTCTGACGTTCTCCTTGTGACGTTTTTGAAAGCACGCCATGGCTGCCTTTTCCGCACAAGACCTTCGCGCTATCGATCTGGCCGCCCGCGCCGGCGAGGCTGAACGCGCTGTCAATCCACACGCCCGTGAGCTCGATGCCCTCGCGGAAGCAATGGCGCAGCACAAGGGACGCCGCATCATTTCGGCGGTCATCCTCGAAGGTCTCGTGCGCCTGTTCGAGTTCTTCCTCATCCTCGCAACCGGCATCGCAACCTACTTTATGGTCGTGGTGCCGGTCCTCGGGTTTGCCGTCTTGCCGTTGCTCGGCGCGCCGCTCCTTGCCGCGTTGATCATGCTGGTGCTGCAGGCTCTTGGGGTGTTCCGCGTCTCGGTGCTTCGGCTCCCAAGCCGGTTCGGCTGGCGCATCGCGCTGGCCTGGATCGGCATCTTCGCGCTGGCCTACGGGGTCTGCTACGCGGCGCAGGTCGACAGGGTCTTTCTCAACGGCTGGCTTGTCCATTGGGGTTTTGCCGGCTTCGTCGCGCTGGTCGTCGAGCGCACAGCGCTGTTCTTCACCACCGATCATCTCGCGCGAACCGGCCGGTTGAGCCGCCGCACCGTGATCGTCGGCGGTGGCGAGGCCGCGCACAAGCTGCTCGAAGATTTCTCGGAACAGGGCAGCGACGACCTGCATATCTTTGGCATTTTCGACGATCGCACCGACGCGCGTTCGCCGGACGTGGTCGCCGGCTTTCCGAAGCTCGGCAATGTCGACGATCTCGTCGATTTCGCGCGGCACACCCCGCTCGACCTCGTGATCTTTACCCTGCCGATCAGCGCGGAACAGCGCCTGCTGGTGATGCTGCGCAAACTGTGGGTGCTGCCGGTCGATATCCGCCTCGCCGCCCATATGAACAAGCTGCGGTTCCGCCCGCGCGCCTACTCTTACATCGGCAGCGTTCCCGTCATCGACCTGTTCGACAAGCCGATCGCCGACTGGGACGTCGTCGTCAAAACGATCTTCGACAAGGTCGTCGGGCTGTTCTGCCTGCTGATGTTGTCGCCGGTGATGCTGCTTGTCGCGCTTGCGGTGAAACTCGACTCCAAGGGCCCTGCGCTGTTTCGCCAGAAGCGCTACGGCTTCAATAACGAGCTGATCGAAGTTTTTAAGTTTCGTTCGATGTACACCGAACAGCTCGACGCCACCGCGGCGAAGCTCGTCACCCGCGGCGATCCGCGCGTGACGCGCGTTGGGCGCTTCATCCGCAAGACCTCGCTCGACGAACTGCCGCAGCTCTTCAATGTCGTGTTCAAGGGCAATCTCTCGCTCGTCGGGCCGCGCCCGCATGCAGTGCATGCCAAGGCCGACGATCGGCTCTACGACGAGGTCGTCGACAGCTATTTCGCCCGCCACCGCGTGCGGCCGGGCATCACCGGCTGGGCGCAGATCAACGGCTGGCGCGGTGAGACCGATACGCCGGAAAAGATCCAGAAGCGCGTCGAATGCGACCTCTACTACATCGAGAATTGGTCGATCTTCCTCGACATCTACGTCCTTTTCGCCACGCCGGTGGCGCTGCTGACTGCCAAGAACGCCTACTGATCTCATCACCGATGAAGCGGGGAATATCGTGCGCATCGGTCGGCTCGTTCTCGTCTTCGGGCTCATGTTCGCGGCGCCGGCGCATGGCGCCGATCTCACGCTGACGCTGAGCGGAACGCCGTCCGTCGTCTTCAATTCGACGCGCGATGGGTGTGAACCCAACGATATCCCCGATCTCAATCCGCGGGCCTATCGCGACAGCAACGGTGGCGTGACGCTGTTCGGCCTGCACTTCTTCAATCGGGCGCTGCGCGGGCCGGATTTCGCGCATCTGAAGATCGACTGCCACGTCGCGCTCGGCAGTCCGCTCGACGCCGACCCGGCGCACCACGCCGATCGCAATTTCATCGCCGCGACCTGGACCCCGGACGGGCGCAGCGTGAGCGCACTCGTCCACGAGGAGTATCACGCGGACGATCATGGCCGGTGTCGTGTCAGCGGCGAACTCGGATGCTGGTACAATTCCGTGCTGGCGTATCAATCGCACGACGGCGGGGCCAACTTCGACGAGGCAAGTCCTCTCGTCGTTGCAAGCGCGCCGTTCACCCAGGATGTCGAGCAGGGCCGCCATCGCGGTTTCTTCAATCCCTCGAACATCGTGGCGGACGGCCCCTACCGCTATGCCTTCGTCTCGACGACCGGGTGGGACAGCCAGCCCTTCGGCAATTGCCTGTTCCGCACGGACGATCCGTCCAAACCGGCGTCGTGGCGGGCCTATGATGGAACGGCCTTCACCATCCGCTACGCGGATCCCTACAAAGCAAAGTCAAAGCCGAAGCCGTGCAAGGCGATCGCGCCGTTTGCTTACGCGGTGGGAGGCGTCGTGCACCACCGCCCGAGCAACCTCTGGATTGCGGTGTTCCAGGCGCCGAGCGGCGGCGTCTTTCCGGTTGACGGCTTCTACTACGCGGTCGGTCGCGACCTCCTGCATTGGGGCGCGCCGCGCCTGCTGGTCGCCGGCAAGACGCTCTATGGCGATC
The DNA here is from genome assembly GCF_009765775.1 of Beijerinckia sp. L45. Classification (GTDB taxonomy): domain Bacteria; phylum Pseudomonadota; class Alphaproteobacteria; order Rhizobiales; family Beijerinckiaceae; genus RH-AL1. Next base: position 56,855 of record NZ_LMUU01000051.1, on the reverse strand, counting down.
TCTGCAAGGCTGGCCCCTCGATCATCAACTATCCCTCGCTGCTCGATCCGACCTCATCGAGCCGCAACTTCGATGAGATCGGCGCGACGCCGGAACTGTTCTTCACGATCATGCAGGTCGCGGGTTGCCAGACCGGCGAGCGGCTGCTGGTGCGCCAGCCGCTGACCCTCTTGATGGTCGAAAGCAAACCATGACCGGCGCCGTCGCGCTTCCCCTCAAGCCGCGTCGCCTGACGATCGACTACCAGCGCGTCGTCAACGCCGTCTTCGCGCTGCAGATGTTCACCGGGATGATCTCGCTGATCGAGCCGTCGCCTTACGATTTCGTGACGCTTCTGGCGGTGCCAATCTGGGCCTTCGGCGGCTTCAAGATCCATCGCGCGATCGCGCCCGTGCTGCTGTTGTGGATCGTGTTCGAAACGGCCGGCTTTCTCGCTCTGATGCCGCACTGGGAAGAGGCCGACGCGCGGCTGTATCAGCTGCAATCGCTGTATCTCTTCGTCACCACCGTCTTCTTCACGATCTTCTTCAGCGAGCGGACTCTTAGACGCGCGACGGTCTGCCTCAACGCCTTCACCATCGGCTCCGTCGTTTCCGCGATCGTCGGCATCATCGGCTACCTCGATATCGGCGGCCTCGCGCCGCTGTTGACCACGGTCGAGAGCCGCGTCTCCGGAACGTTCAAGGATCCGAACGTCTTCGGGTCCTATCTCGTGCTTGCCGCGACCTATCTTCTGCAGATGCTTCTGCTCGGCAGCACGCGACGCATCCTGCTCACGATGGGCAGTCTCGGCCTCGTGCTCATCGGCGTTTTCATCTCGTATTCTCGCGGGTCCTGGGGCGCGGCCCTCGCGGCGCTGATCATCATGGCTGTCACGAGCTACCTCACGGCCGACAGCCGTGCGATGCGGCAGCGCATTCTCACGATGAGCGGCCTCGCCCTCGGCCTCGGTCTCTTCGCCATGGTGGCTGCGCTGTCGGACACGACCGTGCGCAATTTCTTCCTACAGCGCGCCGCGGTCACGCAGGAATATGACGAAGGCTACACCGGACGTTTCGGCAACCAGATGCGGTCGCTGCCGATGCTGGTGGAGAAGCCGGAAGGCTTCGGGCCGCTGCGTTTCCGCCTCATCTTCGATCTCGAGCCGCATAATTCGTATATCGGAGCCTTTGCCAACGACGGCTGGATCGGCGGCTTCGCCTGGTTCGCGCTGGTTCTCACGAGCCTCTTCGTCGGGTTCCGGCTGATGTTCAAGCGATCGCCGTTCCAGCGCCTCGCCCAGGTATTTGCGCCGACCCTCTTCGTCCTTCTGATGCAAGGCTTTCAGATCGACGTCGATCATTGGCGCCAGCTTTTTCTCTGCTTCGGTGCGGTTTGGGGTATGGAGGCGGCGCGGTTGCGCTGGGCGGCCGGAAGCCCCCACGTCCGCGACGATTCGGGGCAGGAGCAAGAGGCGATCTGATGCGGGTCTGGATGATGGCTTTGGCGGCTCTTGCGGGCCTCTTCGGGGCCGCCGGCGTTGGACTGGCCGCGGCAGCGGCCCATATCGTTGGCGATACCACGCTTCACACAGCCGCCGACTTCCTGCTCTTCCACGCGGCAGCGCTCTTTGGCCTCGTCGCCCTGATGCGGGCGAAGGCGGAGCGCGGTCTTCTCGTCGCCGGCTCCCTGATCGCCCTTGGGGCAATCCTGTTCTGCGGCGATCTTGCGATTCGCGCCATGGCCGGCTTGCGGCTTATGCCGATGGCCGCGCCGACCGGCGGCATGCTGATGATCGCAGGATGGCTCGTTGCCGCGGTTGCCGCACCATGGTCCTTGCGCAAGACCGGGACGCGCCATCTTGACGCGTGACGAACATACGCGACGGGCTCACCCTTAGCCTATCTTTGGCTAGACTTTGTGTTGAGCGAGGGGCAAAGATCGGTTCATGTTCAACGCAAAGGCCATACGACGGTGAGCGGCAACGGCGGAGTGACCAAGCCGCGTATCTTGATCGTCGAGGATGAACCGTTCATCGCTCTGACCTTGGAAGATATGCTCGACGAGCTCGGCTTCGCGGTGGCCGGAACGATGTCGCATGTCGCGGAGGCGATCGAGTTCATCGGTCGCGAACCGATCGATGGGGCCTTGCTGGACGTCAATCTGGGCGCGCAGAAAATCGATCCGGTGGCCGATGCTTTGGCAGAGCGCGGCTGTCCCTTCATCTTCACCACTGGCTACGGCCGCTCCGGCATCCCGGCGTCGCATTCGGAACGCCCCGTGCTCCAGAAGCCGTTCCGCATGGACGACCTCGCGGCGATCCTGCGCCTCGAAGTGACCTGTCTGCCGAAATCGGTTTGATCCCGATTTAAAACTCGGCTCCTTCGCTTGGCGCGATCGTCGGCTCGGGCCCGTCGGCCACGATATCGTGATCCGGACGCGCGAGTTTCGGCGCGGGATCGAACCAGCCGAATAGCAGCAGCCCGGCCAGAAACCCGCCGACGTGGGCCTCCCACGCGACGGTCGCGTCGCCGAGGCCCGGCATCGCGCCTGACACACCGAAAATCAGGTTGGACAGAAACCAGATCGCGATGAAGGTCAGCGTGCGGCGATCGGTCAGGGTCTGGAACAGGCTCAAGGCCGGCAGGCGCATCACATCGTCGCGATCGACAGATCCTCTGCGGCCAAAGCCTGTCCCAAGCGGGGCTCCCGTTTGGAACATGAAGCGTGTCGCCGCGCCCATCGCACCGGACACCGCGGCAGACGCCCCGACCACCGGCTCGAGATCCGCGACGTGGGTGAGGTAGTGGACGAAGGCGCCGGCGACCGAGCAGACGGCAAGCAGCGCCAGGAACCGTAGGGTGCTCAGGCGCTTCGCCACGGCGCCGCCGAAAGCGACCAGCCAAAGGCAATTGACCCCCACATGCATCCAGCTGCCATGCAGGAAGGCGTAGGTGAGAACCGTCCACCATTGCGCGGTGCCGTCGCCGAGAAACGCCGCGGCGATCTGCGCCCGCAACTCGTCGCCTTTCGCAATCTGATTGAAGGCGGCGGACACCCGGTCCGGATCGAAGGCGAAGGTGAAGCGGCCGGGCACGAAGGCGAAGCGGATCAGCAGGCGGCCGTAGGTCTCCGGTGCGATTAGATCGCCGAGCCCCTGGATCAGAAACAACAGCGCGCAGATCACGACGACGACGGTCGGGATGTTGAAGATACGCTCGCGCCGTGGGGTGTCCAACGTCATGCCTCCGGGCGCCTCATACTATCCAGGCGCGGAATATTACCCTGGGGCTTCGGGTCGTTGCCGTCTAGCGCTGGCCGCTCAAGTGACGTCGCTTGAGCGATAAGCCATCGCTCTTTTCCAAAAATCTAGAGCATCGGATCGAACGCAAAAGTCTGCAGCCTTCGCGTCCGATTCTCTAGTCGACGTCTTCCACTTCGCCCGGGCCGCCGCCGTAGACGCGCTGCGCCAGCGAGGCTTCCATGAAGGAATCGAGCCCGCCGTCGAGCACGTCGTCGGGCGCGCCCGAGGTGTGGCCGGTGCGCAGGTCCTTTACCAGCTGATAGGGCTGCAGAACATACGAGCGGATCTGGTGACCCCAGCCGATCTCCGTCTTTGAGGCTTCGGTCTTGCTGTTTTCGGCCTCGCGCCGCATCATCTCGGCTTCGTAGAGCCGGGCGCGCAGCATGTTCCAAGCGGTCGCGCGGTTCTTGTGCTGCGAGCGTTCGCCCTGGCATGCCACCACGATCCCCGACGGGATGTGGGTGATACGCACCGCCGAGTCGGTGGTGTTGACGTGCTGGCCACCGGCGCCGGACGAACGATACGTGTCGATGCGGCAGTCGGACTCCTTCACGTCGATCTCGACCTTGTCATCGATGACCGGATAGACCCAGACCGAGGCGAAGCTGGTGTGACGCCGCGCGTTCGAATCGAACGGCGAGATCCGCACGAGGCGATGTACGCCCGATTCGGTCTTGGCCCAGCCGTGAGCGTTGTGGCCTTTGACCACGAGGGTCGCGGACTTGATGCCGGCTTCGTCGCCGGACGTCTCTTCGATGATCTCGACCTTGAACTTGTGGCGCTCACCCCAGCGGGCGTACATGCGAAACAACATGCGCGCCCAGTCGCAGCTCTCCGTGCCGCCGGCACCGGAATGCACTTCGATATAGGTGTCGTTGCCGTCGACCTCGCCGGACAGCAGCGCCTCGACCTGGCGGCGCTCCGCCTCGACCTTGAGCGCCTTCAGCTGGGCGATGCCTTCCTGCTCGGTGTCGGCATCCTCCTCCATCTCGCCGAGTTCGACGAGGGTCGCGGCATCCTCGAGATCACGCTCGAAGCGGGCGATGGAGCCGAGGCGATCCTCGAGCTCGGTCCGCTCGCGCATGATTTTCTGCGCGGCATCCGCGTCGTTCCACAGATCGGGGTCTTCGACCTTGGCATTGAGTTCGGCTAAGCGGCGCGTCGCAGTATCGACGTCAAAGATGCCTCCTCAGCAATCCCATGGATTGCTTGATCGATTCGACGAGCGCTTCGGCTTCGGCGCGCATGGGATGAATGGCTTTCGGTGAGCGAATGGGACGCGAGTGATATGGAGAGCGGGGCCGGATGTAAACAGGCCTCATGCGCCACGGGTGGCGAAGGCCAGACGAACGTCAGGTTCGCGACGGCAGACTTCGCTCCCGGGTCAGCACTCCCGGTCAGCGTTCAACGGTCATCCCTGACGCGATGCCCTCAGGGACCGACCGTTGCCAGGAAACTGCTGAGCGCGGTCTGCGCCTGAAAATCGAACCAGAATCCCTTATATGGGACCTCGGCGAACGGCATGTAGTTCGCGGCAGACGGTGTTCCTTGCGAAGCAAGGACATACGATTTGATGAAAGGCTCCTGGTTTTTCCAGTCGATGAACGAATCGACGTTGAGGAAAGTCGACTGCGCGACGTGGCAGGTCCGACAGTACACCCGCGGCACGCGTTGATAGAAGCTTTCGGCGTTGATCCCGCCCCACGTCGCCGGCCAACCACAGGATTGATCCGACGCGGCTGTACCGGACTTGCAAGCGGCGTTCGGAAAATAGGGATGCCCGATGTCGTCGATGTAGCATTTCTTCTTGTCGACGCCGCCGCACCATTGATACCAGCCATCGATCAACTGCGGGATGGTCGGTCGCGGCGAGGCTGAATGGACGAGGGCGTTGAGGGATCGGACCGCTTCGCGCTGGCTTGATTCCAGAAAATTCAGGTTCGCGATGCTGAAGATAAAGCTCGGCGAATCGAAAGGCAGAAAATTCGCCAGCTTTACGTTGTGCGCCGCGCCATCATAAGCTCCCGCGTGACACGAGATGCACAGGCCGGGAAGAGCTTTGGGCCCCTGGCTGTCGAGCACAGCCTCGGTCACCAGGGCGCCGTCGTTCACGTCGCTCAGGCCAGCATTGAACACGAAGAAGTTGACCTGGGGCGGCGGCGACGGCTGCCCAAGCAGAAGCAGATGGCTTTGGCTGAACGTCATTGCCACGGTCGCGATGCGTCCCGCGTTGGCGATCGCCCGAGCGATGGCCGTCTGCGGGTCGCTGCCGAACGTGTGCGTCCCGTCGCCGTAATTCGACACGTAGCATGCGATCGAGGTCGAGCTGATCGACGTGGCACTGCGGCAATGCATGTCGCGTCCGAATTGAAGGTCGGCGTTGTTGAAGTAGGTCGCGTGGATCTCGCCGGCAGCCGGCGTCGTCGGGTCCGCCGAAAAGCCGAACGTCTGCTTCCAGGCCTTGAGCGTGCCCAAGGTGGAGGTGGGATTGCCGGCGCTATCGAGGGCGCCGATCGTTTTGTAGTAAGCGGTCGCCTCCGCCTTACAGCTGGTTTCATCCGTGCAGGCGTTGCTCATCATCGCAACCGGATCGATGAAATCACCTTGGTGCGGCGGTGGTGCATAGGCGGTGCTGAAGATGCAGGGAATGCAGATGTTCGACGGACCACTGCCGGAGACCGCGCCGTTTTTGATCAGACCGATAGGACCGGTGGTTGTCTCACCAACCACCAGACGTGACGCGGCACGATCGGACCCGTCGCTTCGGGGCAGCAAGGCGCGACCACTGGGAACGATGGTCAGGCTGCCGGGCGTGTCCGTCGCCCTGTCGCTCTGCGGAATGGTGACGCTGAAACGTGTCGCACCGCCGCGTTCGGTCGAAACCTCGCCGAACAGCACGTTGGCAACGTCGGCGGTCGGTAGCGTCCAGATCACGCTGGCTTTGTCTTCGGCAGCAAGTCCCGACGAATTCGTGATCCAACGGTAGTGCAAGGGCTCCGGCGTCGGCGTGGTTGCGGCCACCGTGACCGTCACGGTGCTGCCGGGCGCGACTCGGGTCACGGGCTTGCCGTCCGCAGCGATGGTGACGCCGGTGACGGTCGGTGACGCCGAGGGCAAGACCAGATCGTTTGCGGCTCCCGTATTGAGATCGGCCCCAGAAAGGGTCAACGTCTTGGAAACGCTGGCCTGTCCAAGGGCAGCCGTCAGCGTAAGATTGGCGCCTGGCGATACGCCTCCAAGAACGTAGCGCCCGCTGCTGTCGACCGGGACCGGGCCGGCGACAACGTGGCCAGAAGCATCTTTCAAAACGACAGTGGCTGCGCTTGCGGTGGTGCCGACTGCGCCCGCCGAACGCGCGGCGATATCGCCGGATTGCAGCGTGACGACGCCATAAAGCACGCTGCCGAGGGGCTGCAGGGCAAGGGGTGGATCGACGTAAACAGACCCTTGCGCGACCGTAACAGGCTTGGCCGTGCAGCCCTCCGCGAAGCCAGGAGCCTTGGCACAGACACGATAGCTGCCGGCCGGTTGCAAGGGCGACGCAAAGAAGCCGCTTGCATTTGTGGCGCCCGCGGGCGTCCCCGCCCCACCCGCTTTGTCGTTCTGCTGCAATGTCACGGCGGCACCGGGAATGCCGATATCGTCTGTCCCAAACTTCGAGGTGAGCGCGGCCACGACGCTTCCGTGAATGCCGCCGACCAGGGCATCGGATTTCGCGCTCGGCACTGGCGAAGCGGTTTGAGGCGACGCCTCCTGGACTTCGGCGAGTGCGGCCGGGAAAAGAAGAAACGTTAAAAGAACAAAGACTCTGCGATGTTTCAGCATAGAGGCGCTCCCCCGACGTGCAGAGGCGCCTTATATCATAGGTTGCATATTCACAGGTATTCGCCTTACGGCGATTGCGTCTCAAGGCGCCGGGTAGATGTCCCCCGACGGCGGTCGTTCAGACCAGCCGGCTTTGCTCTTTCGCCGCGGCGATGAAACTCGCGAACAGGGGATGCGGCTCGAACGGCCGAGACTTCAGCTCTGGATGGTACTGCACGCCGATGAACCAGGGATGGTCGGCGAACTCGACCGTCTCCGGCAGCAGGCCGTCGGGCGACATGCCGGAGAAGGTCATACCGTGCGACTCGAGCCGTTCGCGATAGGCCGTGTTGACCTCGTAGCGATGGCGATGACGCTCGGAAATTTCGGTGTCGCCGTAGATGCCGGCGATTTTCGACCCGGCTTTCAGATGTGCTTTGTAGGCGCCGAGCCGCATCGTGCCGCCCATATCCCCTTCGGCGGCGCGGATCTGCAGCTCGTTGCCGTGCATCCACTCGGTCAACAGGCCGACGACCGGCTCTTCGGTCGGACCGAATTCCGTCGAGTTGGCATTCGCCTGGCCGCCGAGCGCGCGGACGGCCTCGATGACCGCCATCTGCATGCCGAAGCAGATGCCGAAATAAGGCACCTTGCGTTCGCGGGCGAAGCGTGCCGCCAGAATCTTGCCTTCGGCGCCGCGCTGGCCGAAGCCGCCCGGCACAAGAATGCCGTGGACATGCTCGAGGTGGACGGCCGGATCGCCACTCTCGAAAATCTCGGATTCGATCCAGTCGAGGTGGACGTTGACCCGGTTGGCAAGACCGCCATGGGTCAGCGCCTCGATCAGCGATTTATAGGCGTCCTTCATGCCGGTGTATTTGCCGACGATGGCGATGGTGACGTCGCCGTCGGTGTGGCGCAGGCGCTCAGTCACCGCGTTCCAGCGCGTCATGTTGGGCTTTGGCGCCGGCTCGATGCCGAAGGCGGAGAGCACCTCGCGATCGAGCCCGGCCTTATGATAGGCCATTGGCACGTCGTAGATCGAACCGACGTCGCGCGCTTCGATGACCGCCGTCTCGCGCACGTTGCAGAACAGGCCGAGCTTGCGGCGCTCTTCGGTCGGGATTGGACGGTCACAGCGGCACAGCAGGATGTCGGGCTGGATGCCGATCGAGCGCAGCTCTTTCACCGAATGCTGGGTCGGCTTGGTCTTCAGCTCGCCGGCGCTCGGGATGTAGGGCAGCAGCGTCAGGTGGACGTAGATGCAATGGCCGCGCGGCAGATCGTTGCCGACCTGGCGGATCGCCTCGAAGAACGGCAGACCCTCGATGTCGCCGACCGTGCCGCCGATCTCGACCAGCACGAAGTCGATGCCCTCGTTGCCGGAGAGCACGAATTCCTTGATCGCGTTGGTGACGTGGGGGATCACCTGTACGGTAGCGCCGAGATAGTCGCCGCGTCGCTCCTTGGCGATGATCTCCTGATAGATCCGGCCTGTCGTGATGTTGTCCTGGCGGACCGCCGGGCGCCCGGTGAAGCGCTCGTAGTGGCCGAGGTCGAGATCCGTCTCCGCCCCGTCGTCAGTCACGAAGACCTCGCCGTGCTGATAGGGGCTCATCGTACCGGGATCGATGTTGAGATAGGGATCGAGTTTCCGCAGCCGGACCGTATAGCCCCGCGCCTGCAGCAAGGCGCCGAGCGCCGCCGAAGCCAAACCTTTGCCGAGCGAGGAAACCACGCCGCCGGTGATGAAAATGTACCGCGCCATGGGCCACAAGCTCTATCGATGTTTTACGAGTTTGGGGAGCCCCAAATCCGCAACCAACCATGCCGTCCACACAAAGCAGACGGGGCCGGAAACAGGAAACGTGTTGTCTTGGTCGCGCGGCTTACTGGCCGCGCGGCGGGGCCGGGCCGGTCGGCGCTTCGGGGGCCGGAGCGACTGGCTGGCTGGCCTTCTGTTCTTCGATCTTGCGCAGCTGGTCGAGAACGCTGCCTTCGCCCTTGGGCGGCAAGGCCGCCGGCGCTGCGGGCGTGCTGTCGCCAGCCGGCGCGTTGCCGTCGAGGATCGAACGCTGCCCGTGGCCGAAGCCGGCCAGAACCGTGAGGCTCAGGCTGGTGACGAAGAACAGAGCGGCAAGAATGCCGGTGGCGCGCGTCAGCACGTTGGCCTGGCCGCGTCCGGTCATGAAACCGCTGCCGCCGCCGACGCCGAGCGCTCCGCCCTCGGAGCGCTGGAGCAATACCACCGCGACGAGCGCGATGACGATCATCAGGTGAACAACGATCAGAACCGTCTGCATCGAAAACTATCCAAGTCAGTACCGCGTCTCGGAGGACGCCATGCACCGTATAACGGAGAAAGGAATGCGCTCGTGTCACCACCCGCCAGGTGTCGAAAGAGACCCTGGCATCGGCAACGCGAAAGGGGCGATCTGGCCTTCAGTCCGCCCGCGCCTTCCTTCTAAGAGATGTCACTTCGATCCGCAATCCATCTTGCATCGGGCGATCCGCCTTGCGCTCCGCCAGGGGCCATGCTTTGGGCATCATTCTCGCCGGGCGGCACGCCGGGCGGGTCGCGACGGCATCCTGTCCCGCATCAGCGGGCGGCCTCGCGTCGGGAGGACACCATGAAGATTGCCCTGCGTTTCGGATTGATCCTGTCTCTCGCTCTTGCACCCGTGGCGATGCCGTCCGCCTTCGCCCAGATCAAGGCGCCCCTCAACAAGGGAGCGTTTCTGCTTTATGAGTTCGACATCACGGATCCCGCGGCTTTCAAGCCTCTGGCGGCCGAAATCCGCGCCAGCCTGAAGGACTTCAAGGGCGAGTTCGTGATGCGCGAAAAGGTCGAATCGCTGTTCGGCGGCGCGCCGTCGAACCTCTCGGTCATCAGCTTTCCTGCCGTCGCCGATGCACGGACCTGGCTGGCATCGCCCACCTACACCAAGCTGAAGGCGGACCTCGACAAGGCCGCAAGCGTGCGGTCGTACCTTGTCGAGAAGCTGGACTAATTGGTCTCGTGATATTGTTTCCGGGGACGCCTTGGGGGCCCCGGAAGACCCAGCCGCTATGCCGAGGCCGCAGCCTTGACGTCCTCGCGATAGACGCCGGCGATCGCCATGAAGTCGTCGACGTCGAGGCTCGCGCCGCCGATCAGACCGCCATCCACATCGGCGATCGCCATCAGCTCGGCGGCGTTGCGCGGTCGTACGGAGCCGCCGTAGAGCAATCGGACGTCGCTACCGCCGGCCGGCACGAGGCGCTCGATCTCGCCGCGAATGAAGCGATGCATCGCCGCGACGTCGGCGTTGGTCGGGGTGAGCCCGGTGCCGATCGCCCAGACCGGCTCGTAAGCGATGACCAGCCGGCTTGGGTCGGGATGCGCTGGTACGGAGCCGAGAAGTTGGCGTCCGACGATGGACGTTGCGCGGCCGGCTTCGCGTTCCGCCTTGGTCTCACCGACGCAGATGATGGCCGACATGCCGAGATCCAACGCGGAAATCGCACGGGCGCGGACCGCGGCATTGGTCTCGCCGTAGCTGGCGCGGCGCTCGGAATGGCCGAGAATCACGTAGGTTGCACCGGCGTCTTTCAACATGGCGGCCGACACGTCGCCGGTATGGGCGCCAGAAATTTCGGAGCGGCAGGTCTGACCGCCGATCTTGAGACGCGATCCCTGCACGAGTTTCGCCGCGGCCACGATCAGCGTCGCCGGCGGACAGATCAGAACTTCGGCACCGCCCCCGCCGCCGGCATCGACGGCGTCGCGAACCGCCTCGATCTCGGCGAGATCGGCGAGCATCCCGTTCATCTTCCAATTTCCGGCCACAAGCGGTTGCGGTCGTGCCATCGACGAAAAGCCTCCTTGGAGCCAGGCCCGCTGCCCGGATTTCGAAGATCGGGGTCGAATGCGCTCGGTGTTTCAAATAGGTCGCGACCCCCGTTAGCATCGCCGGCGGAGAACCGCAAAGGTCGCGCACGATCCGTTGCTTCGACGCCCCCGCCTTTCTATAGTCGCGCCGCAAACGCCTCGAAGCGATGACGACCGTCGGGTCCACATCAACCCCGCGCGGCAAAAACGAAACCAGAGACGAGTTCAAGCCATGATGAATCGGATGCGCGCCGCGTCGCAAAGTTGGATGGGGCGAGCGGTGATGGCGATCGTCCTCGGCTTCATCATCATCAGCTTCGGCTTCTGGGGCATCGGCGACATCTTTACCGGCTTCAATGCCAACGAGCTCGCCAAGATCGGATCGGTGCGGATCTCGGTCGACACGTTCCGCAACGCCTATCAGGCCGAGCTCCAGCGCATGGAGCAGAAGGCCAAGCGTGGGATCACCAACGACGAAGCCCGCCGCATGGGCCTCGATCGTCAGGTCCTTGCCCGCTTGCTGACGGAAGCCGTGCTCGACCAGCAGTCGCAAAAGATGGGGCTCGCGATCGGCGACGCCGACATCGCCAAGTCGATCTTCAGAGACGACAGTTTCAAGGGGGCCAACGGCCAGTTCGACAAGTTCCGCTTTGCAGCCCTGATGCGCGACAACGGCCTGACCGAAGCCGGCTACGTTAAGGAGCAGCGCAACGTGCTTCTGCGCCAGGACGTCTCGGACGCGGTGATCGGGGGCGTCGAGGTTCCCCAGGCGCTGTCGGAAGCGATCAATCGCTACCAGCTGGAAACCCGCGCGATCGACTTCTTCGAACTGCCGCCGGCGGCAGCGGGCGAGATCCCCAAGCCGAGCGACGCCGAGCTCCAGAAATACTACCAGGACCGCAAGGACTTCTATCAGGCCAACGAATTCCGCAAGCTGGTAACGCTGGCGGTCATTCCTGCGAGCCTGGTGAAGCCGGATGCGGTCACCGACGCCGATGTCCAGAAGCGCTATGACGAGACCAAAGCGATCCGCTTCATCGTTCCGGAGAAGCGCGCGCTGCAGCAGATCGTGTTTCCCGACGAGGCGGCGGCCACGGCGGCGAAGGCCAAGCTCGACGGGGGCGAGACCTTCGAAGCGCTCATCGCGGAGCGCAAGCTTTCCGATAAGGACGTCGACCTCGGCACCGTCACCAAAGGCCAGCTTGCCGAAAAATCTGTCTCGGACGCGGCGTTCGCCCTTCCCGAGGGCGGCGTGAGCGCTCCGGTGAAGACGCAGTTCGGCAGCGTGCTGGTGCATGTCGGCAAGATCCTGCCGCAGACGCAGCAGCCGCTGATGGAAGTGTCGGCTCAGCTGAAGGACGAGATCGCGATCATCCGCGCCAAGGCCGAGGCGACCAAGCTGCGTGACAAGATCGAGGAGCAGCGCTCGGCCGGCAAGACCCTGACGGAAGCCGCGGCCACTGTCGGCACCCAGACCCGGGTCATCGATGCGGTCGACGCCCAGGGCCACGACAAGGCCGACAAACCGGTCGAAGGCATCGTCGACGGCCCGACACTGCTGAAGGCGGCATTCGCCTCGGACGTCGGCGCCGACACCGACATGATCTCGACCGCCAACGGTGGGTATGCCTGGTACGAGGTCGCCTCGATCGAGCCGTCCCGCCTGCTGCCGCTCGCCGACGTGCGGGCCAAGGTGGAAGCCGGCTGGCGCAAGGACGAGACCGCGAAGCGTCTGGCGGCCAAAAGCGAAGAGCTGGTGAAGGCCATCAACGGCGGCAAGGCTTTCGCGGCCGTCGCAGCGGAACAGGGCAACCTGAAGATCCAGCATAGCGCCGACGTCAGGCGCGGCGGGTCGCCGTCGGTGCCGTCCAATGTCGTGGCCGCCGTGTTCGGCATCGGCCTGCACAAGACCGGCTCGTCGGCCGATCCGGCCGGCGGGCGCATCCTGTTCCAGGTGCTCGACGCCGTGGTGCCGCCGATGGACGCCAACAATCCCGAATTCAAGAAGATCATCGAGCAGGTCAAGGGTGGCTATCTCGACGATGCGCTGGCGCAGTACCTCGCCCGGCTCGAACAGAATTTCGGGATCAAGATCAACGCGCAGGCTCTGGCGGCGGCGATCGGCGGCGATGCCGGCGGTGGCGGCAACGGGTCGTGATGACGCCATGATCGAACCCGCTTTCGCAGACTTCGCGCCCCGCTATGAGGCAGGCGACGCCTGCCTGCTCGTCGCGCGGCTGATCGCCGATCTCGAGACGCCGGTCTCCGCCTTTCTCAAGCTGTCCGCTGGCCGCAAGGGTCGGTGTTTTCTGCTCGAGTCGATCGAAGGCGGCGTCTCGCGCGGGCGCTACTCGATGATCGGACTCGACCCGGATGTGATGTTCCAGACGACCGGCGGTGTCGCCGAAATCGCCCGCGACGCCCTGCTGGCCCCGGAGTCTTTCGTCCCCTGCCCCGAGGCGCCCCTTGCGGCGCTCCGCGCGCTGATCGCGGAATCGCGCATCCCGGCCGTCGAGGGCGTGCTGCCGCCGATGGCGGCGGGCGTGTTCGGCTATCTCGGCTACGACATGGTCCGCGAGATGGAGCGGCTGGCGCCGGCGAAGCCCGATCCGATCGGCGTGCCGGATTCGATCTTCATGCGGCCCACGCTGATGGTGGTCTTCGACAACGTGCGCGACGAGATCTCGATCGTCACGCCGGTGCGGCCGCGTGAGGGACTAACCGCTGAGGACGCCTACGCTCAGGCGGAGCAGCGCATCGCCGGCATCGTCGCGACGCTGGACGGGCCGCTGGCCCATGGTGCGAGCGCCCGCGGCGGCCAGAGTGGCGCGCCGATCGTCCCGGTGTCCAACACCGAGCCGCAGCGTTTCCTCGCCATGGTCGACAGGGCCAAGGACTATATCCGCGCCGGCGACGTCTTTCAGGTCGTGCTGTCGCAACGGTTTTCCGCGCCCTTCGCCCTGCCCGCCTTCGCGCTTTACCGCTCTCTGCGCCGGGTCAATCCGGCGCCGTTCCTCTGCTATCTCGATTTCGGCGGGTTCCAGATCGTCTGCTCCAGCCCGGAGATTCTCGTCCGCGTCCGCGACGGCGTGGTGACGATCCGCCCGATCGCCGGCACGCGCTGGCGCGGCAAGACCAAGGCCGAGGACGAGGCGCTGGCCGCCGACCTTCTGGCAGATCAGAAGGAATGCGCGGAACATCTGATGCTGCTCGATCTCGGGCGCAACGACGTCGGCCGCGTCGCCACCACGGGGTCCGTACAGGTCACCGACCGCTTCGGCATCGAGCGCTACAGCCACGTCATGCACATCGTCTCGAACGTCGAAGGACTGCTCGATCCGGCCCATGACACGATCGACGCGCTCAGCGCCGGCTTTCCTGCCGGAACGGTATCGGGCGCGCCAAAAGTCCGGGCGATGGAGATCATCGACGAGTTGGAGACCGACAAGCGCGGCATCTATGCCGGGTGCATCGGCTATTTCAGCGCCTTCGGCGAGATGGACACCTGCATCGTGCTGCGCACGGCGGTGGTCAAGGACGGCACGATGCACGTCCAGGCTGGCGCCGGCATCGTCTACGACAGCGATCCGGAAAGCGAACAGCGCGAATGCCGCAACAAGGCCCAGGCGCTGTTCCGCGCGGCGGAAGAGGCGGTCAGGTTCGGCCGATAGAGCTTGTCGCTTTGATGAAATCACCGAAGCGATCAGAAACCACTTTCTTTTCAAAAGTCAGACGTTTCAAAAGTCAGAGCATTTTCTCGGTCACGAAAGTCTGCAACTTTTGTGGAAAATGCTCTGATCAGTCCGGCAGCGGCCGCCCCACAGTCTCCGGCAGGAACCATGGCACGATCAGCCCGAGCAGGTAGATCGACCCAAGCGTCATCGCTGCGGCGGAGAGACCGCCAAAAGTCTGGATCATCGCCGCCGCCATCAGCGGGAAAACCCACGCAATCAGACGCGAGGCGTTGAAGATGAAACTCGCCGCCGTCGAGCGCACGCTCGAGGTGAAGAGTTCGACCGGATAGATCGCCATCCAGGAATAGGCGCAGCCCAGCGTGAAGAAGCCGTTGATCGCCGCGCAGACCATCAGGCTCTGCGGCGTGCTGGCCCAGAGATAGGTGAGCGGCGTCGACAGCAGGCAGCCGGCATAGGTGAAGAGCAGAAAGGCGCGCCGTCCCCAGGCGTCGGCGAGGAAGCCGGCGAGAAGATAGGCGACGACCGCGCCCGCCGTGTAGACGAGCGCCGCACTGCTGCCCCAAAGCGGCGGGTTGGCGACGCCGGCCGCCTTTGCGAGTTGCAGCATGTGGCCGGGCAAAAAGCTGGAGACGCCCCACCATCCGACCGTGGTGGCCAACGAAAGCAGGAATGTCAGCAGCGCGCGCTTGCGGCTTTCCGGCTCGCGAAAGATTTCCGCCAAAGTGAAAGGGCGTTTGACCTGAGTCGAGACGGTGCCGCCTTCCGTTGCCGCCCAGCGGCGCTCGCGCACGGACGCCAGCCACTTGTCGCTCTCCGCGACGGCGCGGCGGATATAGAGGACGAAAAACGCCGGGATGGCGCCGACGACGAACATCAGGCGCCAGGTGTCTGCACCCATCGGGTGGAACTGCTGCAGAACCATCCAGGCGCCGGCCGCCAGCAAGGTGCCGCAGCCGAATCCCGATTGCAGAAAACCGCAGCCCTTCGCCCGCGCCTTGTCCGGCCAGGTTTCAGCCACCAACGCGACGCCGGTGCTCCACTCGCTGCCCATCGCGAGGCCGGTCAGGAAACGCAGAGCGGCAAACATCCAGAAGCTGGTGGAAAACGCGGTGAGCCCGCTGAGCAGCGCATAGGCCAATACCGAAAGCATCATCATCCGTTTGCGGCCGAGATAATCGGCCATGATGCCGCCGATCAGCCCGCCGATGCCCCAGCCGAGCAGCGTGATGGAAATGGCGGCGCCGCCCCAGATCGCCCCCATACTCGCCTGATCCGGCGTGAGCAGGCTCTTGAGCACCATCGGGACGACGAGGAAAAGCGCGAAGGATTCGAAGCCGTCGAAAATCCAGCCCATGAAGCTTGCCGCGAGGATGCGCCAATGGGCGGGCGTCAAATCGGCGGCCCAGCCGCGCGCCGAAGCGCGCGTCACGTTTGCGACATCCATGGACGATTCCTCCGATATTTTAAGCGTCTTCTACCTCAAATCACCTCCAGCACCATGCTGTCGCGATGCTCGCGGCCATATTCGTCCACCGCCTTGACCTTGATCGCGTAGGTCCCCTGCCGCAGGCCGGCCGGCAGTTTCGCCGTCCAGATATGCGACGATGCCATCGGCTTGACCCAGGGTTTGATCGTGTCGGGATAGCGGCCGTAGACCTGCTGGATGAACGGGTCGGGCCGGCTGATCCGCAGCATCGTCAGCGGCGGCCCGCCGTCGATAAAGCCGGTCACCACCGTCTTCGGGCCGCCGTCGAACACGTTGACCAGGACGGTGGCGCCTCCGGCCTGGTCGGCGGTGATCGGCGAGCGCAGCAGCTCCGACATCGTCACGGTGCGGAACACTTCGTGGTCGTCCTGGTGCGCCTGCGCCTCGATGACGATGCGCATCTGCTTGCCCCCTGGCTCCGCCGCCGGCACGAAGCGCGTCGTGTAGCTTGCGCCGTCGACGGACAGGATGTGAAAGCCGTTTGGTGTGCCATCATAGCTGTCGGCGCAGGCGATGCCGCGGTGATCGAGCGGGCCGCTCCACCAGGAGCCGGAGACCGCCGTCAGCACATGATGGTGATGTGGCGTCGCGCCGGAAAAGCCGTCCGCCGCACCGAGATAGTGATGCTCCGTCGAATGGGTGTGGCCGGCGAAACTGACGCTCGGCCTGTCGCCGAGGAGCTTCAGCAGATCCGCGGCATTCACGGTGTTCATCGCGAGGTTGGCGGGATCAAGATAGGTCGTCAGCGGGATGTGCATGACGAGCACGATCAGCCGATCCGCCGGCGTCTCCTTGAGAAGGGCGGCGACGAAGGCGAGCTGGTCGGCGCCGAAGAAGCCGCGATACTTGCCGCTCTTGCCGGGCTTCGTCGAGTCGGGGCCGAGGTAATCGACATTGTCGAGCATGACGAAGGTCGCGCCGGCATATTCATGCGCGTAATAGGTCGCGCCGAACACGCGCTTGAAGGTTTCGCGCGAGTGCCTGGCGTCGGGGGCTTCGAAGTTCAGGTCGTGGTTGCCGCCGATGTTCCACCACGGCAGGCCGATCTTGCCGATGATCCGGTTGTAGCGGTTGTACATCGACAGGTCGTCGAACATCAGATCGCCGCAGGTGATGCCGAAGGCGGCTTCGATGCCGATCAGCCCCGACACGACGTCGTCGCGGACGTATTCGATCTCGGCCGTCGATTCCGGCTGCGGATCGGTCAGGAGCACGACGTCGAAACGGCTGGGTTCCGGCACGCGGATCAGCGGGAAATCGATGAAATTCGGCAGGAAACCGGTCGGCAATAGGCCGGGATAGCGCAGGCCGAGGGTTTCCGGCGTACCGTCCGGCTCGTAGACATAGGAGAACAAGGGCAGATGCGTGTCGAGATTGCCGGGTACGGCGAAGCCCGAGGGCTTGATGACGAACACCGTCATCCCCGGCTCGATCGGCAGGGTGTAACGCCCGTTGGCATCCGTGCGGACCACCTCGCGGCCGTTGGACACGAGCACGCCGGGCAGCGGCAGGTCGGTGATGGCATGGCCGCCGGTGCGGGAAATATCCTCGCGCACCGTGCCGGTGACCGTGGCCGGCGTCTGCGCCTCGGCAGCGCCGCCCGTCGCGGCGGCCAAAGTCACCGCGGCGCCCGCGACCATGACGTCCCGTCGTGTCGGCTCATTGGATGCCATGCTCGATCTCCGATTCCCTGGTTCGCAGCTTAACCGAAACAGAGCGTCACGAAGAAGGCGTGACGATCGAGGGCAAGGCTGCGCTTGACCTGCGCCGCGCGGGAGAACGATAAAGCCGCCATGGCCAAAATCCGCGTCGTCCTCGTCGACAATTACGACAGCTTTACCTGGAACCTGGTGCACGATTTCGGTGCGCTCGGCGTGAGCGTCGACGTCGTGCGCAACGATGCGATCAGCGTCGACGATCTGATCGCCAGTCGCCCGGACGCCATCGTCCTATCACCGGGTCCCTGCGCCCCGAAGGACGCCGGCATCTGCCTCGACGTCATCAAGCGGGCCGGCCAGACGATTCCGATCTTTGGGGTCTGTCTTGGTCACCAAGCCATCGGCGAAGCCTTTGGCGGCGACGTCGTTCGCGCGCCCCTGCCGGTGCACGGCAAGGTGGCGACGATCGAGCATCGCGGCGAAACCCTGTTCCACGGCATCGCCCAGCCGTTTCAGGCGACCCGCTATCACTCGCTCGTCGTCGAGTGGTCGAGCCTGCCGCCGGTTCTGAACGTCACGGCGGAAACCGACGGGCTGATCATGGCGCTGTCGCACAAAACCCTGCCGATCCATGGCGTCCAGTTCCATCCCGAAAGCATCGCCTCGGAAAACGGTCGCGTGATCATGAAGAACTTTCTCGATCTTGCGGCGTCCTGGAACGCGCATCTCCGCGTCGGCGCGGCGTAATGGATCCGTTCAAACCGCTCCTGGCGCAGGTCGCGACCGGCATCCCGCTGTCGCGAACCGAGGCCGAGGCCGCCTTCCATCACCTTCTCGCCGGCGAAGCGACGTCGGCGCAGATGGGCGCCTTCCTCATGGGCCTTCGCGTCCGCGGCGAGACCGTCGATGAGCTGACCGGCGCCGTCGCGGCGATGCGCGCCAAGATGCTCCGGGTCAGGGCGCCGGCCAACGCCATCGACATCGTCGGCACCGGCGGCGACGGCCACGGCACCTACAACGTCTCGACGCTCGCCGCGATCATCGTCGCGGCCTGCGGCGTCACCGTCGCCAAGCACGGCAACCGGGCGGCGTCCTCGCGCTCCGGCTCCAGCGACGTGTTGGCGGCGCTCGGCGTCGTCGTCGGTGGCAGCCCCGCGGACATCGAGCGCTGCCTCGCCAAAGCCAACATCGGCTTCATGTCGGCGCAGGCGCATCACGCGGCAATGCGCCATTTCGCGGCGGTGCGCGCCGATCTCGGCGTGCGCACGATCTTCAACCTGCTCGGGCCGCTGTCCAACCCGGCGGGCGTGAAGCGGCTGCTCGTCGGTGTTTTCGCGCCGGCCTGGTTGGAGCCGCTGGCCCGCGTGCTCGGCAATCTCGGCGCCGAACGGGCGTGGCTGGTCCACGGCTCGGACGGTCTCGACGAGATCACCACCACCGGCCCGACCACCATCGTCGAAATCGAGGACGGTGCGCTAAAAACCGTCGAGATCAAGCCCGAGGACTATGGGCTGGCGCGACGGAGCCTCGCCGACCTGCGCGGTGGCGATCCCGCCCATAATGCAGCGGCGCTCCGCGGCGTGCTCGATGGGGCGCAAAATGCCTATCGCGACATAGCGGTGTTCAATGCGGCTGCGGCCCTGCGCGTCGCCGATCGCGTGCCCGATCTGCAAGCCGGCGTCGCGCTGGCGCAGAGCGCGATCGACGACGGCCAGGCCAAGGCCGTGCTCGACCGGCTGGTCCTTGTCTCCAACGGCGGCAATCCTGCCGCAGTAGGGTAATATGATGGCCGACATTCTCAAGACGATCGAAGCCTACAAGCGCCGCGAGATTCTCGACGCGATGGCGCTGGTGCCGATGCCGGCGATGATGGCGCGGGCCGAGGCGCAGACGCCGCCGCGCGGCTTCGTCAAGGCGATCGAGGCCAAGCATCGCGCCGGCGCATTGGCGCTGATCGCCGAGGTCAAAAAAGCGAGCCCCTCCAAGGGGCTGATCCGCGAAGACTTCGACCCGCCGGCGCTGGCGCAGGCCTACGAGGCCGGCGGCGCGGCCTGCCTGTCGGTGCTGACCGACAGACCGTCGTTCCAGGGCGATCTCGACTTTCTCGATGCCGCGCGCGGCGCCACGACCCTGCCCGCGCTGCGCAAGGATTTCATGTTCGAGCGCTATCAGGTCGCGGAAGCGCGCGCGCATGGCGCGGATTGTATTCTGATCATCATGGCATGCCTCGACGACGTCATCGCCGCCGATCTCTGCGCCGCCGCGCACGAGCTGAGGATGGACGTGTTGGTCGAGGTCCACGACGAGGCCGAACTTTTGCGCGCGCTAAAACTCGATACGCCGCTGCTCGGCATCAACAACCGCGATCTCCGCACCTTCGAGACCTCGCTGACCGTGTCCGAGCGTCTCGCTGCCAAGGTGCCTGATGATCGCATCCTTGTCGGCGAGAGCGGCATCTTCACCCATGCCGACTGCCTGCGGCTGCGCGCCGTCGGCTTCCAGACCTTTCTGGTCGGCGAGAGCCTGATGCGCCAAGACGACGTCGCCGCCGCGACGCGGATGCTGCTGCAGGCCGACGTCACGGCCGCGATATGACGACCATCATCTATGACCACGGCGTGCGTCTCCCTCCCCCTTGCGGGGAGGGGCTAGGGGTGGGGGTCCATCCGTCTGCTCGTCACTTAAAGATCGAAGAACAGCGTGACCACCACCCCCACCCCTCCCCGCAAGGGGGAGGGGAAGCCGCCTCGACCGTCGTGCTCCCATGAGCAAGCTCACCCACCTCGACGCAAGCGGCGCGGCGCACATGGTCGACGTCTCCGGCAAGGCGGTGACGGAGCGCGTCGCCGTCGCCGAAGGCCGCATCACGATGCTGCCGGCGACGCTCGATCTCGCGCTCTCCGGCACCGCCAAGAAGGGCGATGTCGTGGCCACCGCCCGGATCGCCGGGATCATGGCGGCCAAGAGGACGGCGGACCTGATCCCGCTGTGTCATCCGCTCGCGTTGACCAAAGTCACCGTCGACATCGAGGCCGACACCGCCCTGCCCGGCTTCCGGGTCAAGGCGCTAACCAAGGTTTCCGGCCAGACCGGCGTCGAGATGGAAGCGCTCACCGCCGTCTCCGTCGCCTGCCTTACCCTCTACGACATGCTGAAAGCGGTCGATCGCGGCATGCGGATCGAAGGTATCGCCCTCCTCGAAAAGACCGGCGGCAAGTCCGGCGATTGGACAGCGCGATGAGTGATGGCCTGCTTTCCGTCGCCGAGGCCCTCGCGCGCGTCCTCGCGTCGGCTAAGGCGATGCCGACGGAGATGGTGCCGCTGCACCTCGCGCGTGGCCGGACGCTTACGGAAGATTTGAAGGCGATGCGTACCCAGCCGCCCGTCGCAATGTCGGCCATGGACGGCTACGCCGTGCGCGCCGCCGATCTCGCAGCAGGCGCGCCGCCGCTTCAACTCGTGGGCCAGAGCGCGGCCGGCCTACGCTACGGCGCGACGTTGCAGCCGGGCGAAACGGTCCGAATCTTCACCGGAGCGCCGGTGCCGGACGGCGCCGACACGATCCTGATTCAAGAAGACGCCATCGCCGATGGCGACCGGATCCGTGCGACGGCCGTCCCGCTCGCCGGCCGCAACATCCGTCGCGCCGGTCTGGATTTCACCTTTGGCGAAATGCTGTTGCCCGCCGGCACGCGTCTCGGCGCGGCGGAACTGGCGCTGGCCGCCGCGATGGACCATCCACGCGTGCCCGTCGCCCGCAAGCCGCTGGTCGCGATCATCGCCACCGGCGACGAGCTCGTGCAGCCGGGTGCGCATGCCGGCCGAGACCAGATCGTCGCTTCGAACAGCTTTGCGATCGCGGCCTTCGTGGACGCGGCCGGCGGCACGGTGCTGGATCTCGGCATCGTCGTCGACCAGTTGGAGCCGCTCGTCGCGGCGATCCGTGCCGCACGCGACGCCAAGGCGGATATCCTCATCACGCTGGGCGGCGCGTCCGTCGGCGATCACGATCTGGTGAAGCCGGCCCTCGCCGAGGAAGGCATGGAGCTCGGCTTCTGGCGCATCGCCATGCGGCCCGGCAAGCCGCTGATCCACGGGCACCTCGGCGCCATGGCGATCCTCGGCCTCCCGGGCAATCCGGTTTCATCGATCGTCTGCAGCGCTTTGTTTCTCGTGCCGCTGGTCCGCGCTTTGTCCGGCGACAAGACCGCCCATATCGATCGCAGCGAACCCGCAATCCTCGGTGTGGCGCTCAAGGCCAATGACAAGCGCCAGGATTATATGCGCGCGGCATTGACGCTGCGCGACGACGGCACGCCGGTCGCCGTGCCGAACATCGTGCAGGATTCGTCGATGTTGCGGGTGCTTGCGCAGGCGCAATGCCTGGTGATCCGCGAACCCAACGCGCCCGCGGCCGAAGCCGGCGCCCCCTGCCGGATCTTGCGCTTCGAGCAGGGCTGGTGACGCGAGTCGCGAACCACAACCCAAGTCGCCACGCAGCCTTGGCTGAACGTATTAGTTGTTTTCGCCGATACGGCGGCATAGTGTTGCGTTCGATACGACGGCGTCATTTCCGCGCTGCGCCGACATTATAACTCATTGTCTTTTCGGCTGAATTCGTTTGGAGGCAGGGATGAAGTCGTCCGCGCTTTTGGCGTCCGCTGTGATGGTCGCGATCCTCGGGGGGCACGCCCATGCAGCCGAGACGGCGCCGACCTATATGGACCAGGGGCCGAACTGGACGGCAGTTACCCGCGGCGATTTCTACAAGCAGGACCAGGGCTCGAAAATGATCCCGCTGCCGTGGTTGCAGGCGCTGCAGCAACCGAACGGCATGCCGTTTCTCGCGGATCATCTCGGCCGCTACGGCTATCTCGCCAATCCGGATAGCCCCGATGGACTGCCCGTCGGGTTTACGGCATCGGGCCCGGCCCCGGTCAAGATCGCGGGCATGACGTGTTCGGCCTGCCATACCCGCGACATCACGGTGGCCGGCACGACCTATCGGGTCGACGGCGGCCCGGCCTTCACCGACTTTCAAAGCTTTCTTGCGGACCTCGACACGGCGGTCTCGCATATCCTGACCGACGGGCCCGCCTTCACGACCTTCGCCAATGAGGTTTTGGCACAAACGGGCGCGAACAGCGAGGATGCGACGGCGCTCCACCAGGAGGTCCAGGCCTGGTATCTGCGCTACCACACCCTCGTCAGTAAGGCGCTGCCGCCAAAACCATGGGGGCCGGTGCGGCTCGACGCCGTCGGGATGATCTTCAATCGCCTGACGGGGCTCGATCTCGGACCCCCGCCCAGCTGTCTCATTCCCGAGAACATCCATGTCGCCGATGCGCCGGTCCGCTATCCCTTCCTGTGGAACGCTCCGATTCAGGACCGCACGCAATGGCCGGGCTTCGCGGCGAACGGCAACGATCTCCTCGCCCTGTCACGCAATCTCGGCGAAGTCTACGGCGTCTTCGGGATTTTCGAGCCCACGAAAGAGAGCTGGTGGCACCTGCTCCGGATCAATTATCTTGCAAACAATTCGGCCAACTTCGACGGCCTGAACACGCTTGAGACGCTCGTCAAGAAGATCGGCCCGCCGAAGTGGCGCTGGCCAGTCGACCCCGCCTTGGTGGCGGCGGGAAAAGTCGTCTTCGATCGGCCGCAAGCCACTGGCGGCTGCGTCGAATGCCACGGTATCGTCAAAAAGTCGGATCCCATTTTCGGCAACGAAACCTGGGTGACCCCGGTCCAGAACGTCGGGACGGATACGCGGGAATATGACGTGCTGGCGTGGACGGCGAAAACCGGGACGCTCGATGGCGCCTCCATCCCGTTCCTGACGGCGCCGCTGAAAGCGACCGATAAGGCGTTTAACACTCTTGCCCTATCGGTCATCGGCTCGATCCTGCAATACTACATCCCGATCGCGCGTCTCGCCGTCGAGGACACGCGTCTCAAGGCGATCTTCGACATCAAGGCCAAGATTGCTGGCGACGCCAAAGCGATCCAGTTGAAGAGCCTGCCGCCGAACCTGCGCACGCTGCAGGGCGCCTTCCGGGCTCCCGGACCGAAGGAAAAGTCGCTGGGGACGACGACCACCGCGCCCGGCGAGGCGCCGGTGAACGCCTACGAATCGCGGGTGCTGGAAGGGATCTGGGCCGCCGCGCCCTACCTGCACAACGGCTCGGTGCCGACGCTGAGCGATCTGCTCAAGACCGCTGCCGAGCGCCCGGTCCGCTTCAAGATCGGCCCGGCCTACGACATCGACAAGGTCGGCATTGCGGCCGACCAGACGAAGTTCGACTACACGCTCGAGACGACCGATTGCAGCCAGCCCAACTCCGGCGACAGCCGCTGCGGTCACGAATATGGCACGACCACACTGACCGCGGACGAGAAGAAGGCCTTGCTGGAATATCTGAAGACGCTTTAAGCGCGAGGCCGCCGAGGCGCCATCGACAGGCTACTCCCGCCACGTGGACGTGACACGCCTCGTCAGGTCCGGCCCCGAGTGGCATGCGCCCTTTCATTGCGATCACACACCGATCAGATGCAGGGCGATCGAGCGGCGGTGTGGCGCACGGCGATGCTCGAACAGGTAGATCCCCTGCCATGTCCCCAGCACCATCCGCCCGTCCGCGATGGGGATCGACAGCTGCGTCTGGGTCAGCGCCGCCCGGATATGCGCCGGCATGTCGTCCGGCCCCTCCGCGCCGTGGATATAGCCGGCATTTTCGGGCGCGACCGCCTCGAAGAACCGTTTCAGGTCAGCCTGAACGTCTGGGTCGGCGTTTTCTTGAATGAGCAGGGAGGCCGAGGTGTGACGACAGAAGACGGTCAGCAAGCCGGTTTCGATCCGCTCGCTCTCGACGAAACGATGCACCGCCCATGTCACCTCATAGAGGCCTTTGCCGTCGGTGGGGATGGCGAGACATTGGCTGGCTTGGCGCATCGTTTCGTTGTTCCGGAAGCTCGTTAAAAACGCAAGCGATCGCCGACGACGTGTGTTGACTGGAGCCTAAGCTCGATACGAGTCCAGCAGCGCGCAACAAGCCTCATACGCATCGCGCGACAGCAGGGGCTCGGTGGCGAGGGCGAGATTGTCGGCGACGTGTCGAAGCCGCCGCATCCCGACCAGCGCGGCCACGATACCCGGTGTCGATCTCACGAACTGCAGAGCGCGATGCGAGTCGCGCGTCAGGCCGGGCATCGCCGTGGCGAGCGCATCAGGCAGATCCGCCGCCAGCCGCCCCTGCAGGATGGGCGCGCTGGCCAAGACGCTCATCCCGCAAACGGCAGCGACCTCAATGAGAGACGGTTTCCCCCCGATGCCACGCTGTTGCGCATCCCGCATTCCCAAATTGAACGGCACCTGCAGAAAGCGAAAATGGTGTTCGTCGCCAGCAATCGCCTGCGCGAGATCGAACAACCCTTGAAGCGATACATGATCATCGTGGAACAAGGTCCAGGTGGCCACGCCGTAGAACCGGATCTTTCCGTCTGACACCGCTAGTTCCAGGGCTTCAAAGGCCTGCCGCATGATGGCCTGGAAAACCGTCTTTCGAGCACTTGCAAGCTGAACTTCGGGGTTGTGAAGGTAATAGACATCGATCGTTGCGATGCCGAGATTGCACCGGCTGCGGTCGATCTGATCGCGCAAAAAGAGCGGCGCGATCGAATGCCGGCTGGCCGCCACGTCGTCCGCCTGGAGTGCCGGCGGGATCGCGTCGGGCATCAGGAAACCTCCCTTCGTGCAGATTGTGATTTGGTCTCGTCGCCCGCCCGCGGTCAGGTAGGTTCGCAGGGCCTCGCCGACGGCGCGCTCCGAGCGCTGATTGCGATAATTGATGGCGGTGTCGACAAGGTTGATCCCACGCCGAAAGGACTCGCCGATCGCGGCGCGATACGCCGCGTCCGTCTGATCGTCGGAAGCGCCGCGATGCGTGCCAATTCCGATGCTGGATACCGTGAGGCCTTGAGCGCGATTATAAAACGCGGCGGGGAGGCTCAATCCCGAAGCGCAAAGCGCACCGCCGACCAGATCGGCGGCGCCGGACAACGTATCATTCACGCGATCGGTGAGGGCCGGGTTGGTAGACCGGCCGGCATCGGACCCCCAAGAAGCCTCGGATCGGGCCGGCGTCAGGCCAGAAATCTGTCGTTTGAGCAACGCGAATTCGTGGGCGCCCAATGGGGTGTTGCGGCGTAGTTTTTGGAGCAGAGCCTGCACCCCGGGATGCCGGCTTCCCTGATGTCCGCTCCCCGGGATCGAACTCATCCATGCCTCGCCGTTTTGGCTGCGAGCACGAGCCGCGATGTTGGGGCGCGTCGTCTCGGTCGAGTCAGGCGGCGAGAAGAACTTTGAGTTGGTCGCTCGATGTTTCCACCATGGCACGGATGGCGCCGTCGACTTGGCCGGATCCGCCGAGGCTATAGCCGTCGATCGAGACTTCGCGGAGCGTCTTCGCGATCAGATCGCGTATCGCCGCGAAGCGCTTCGCAGGATCGCGCTCGTCGACCTCGGCGAGTGCCGCCTCGAAGTCGTCGAGCGCTTGCGTCTTCTGCAAGGCGGCTAGAATGTATTTTACATCCCGTGTCTCACCGGCGGCGAGCTTTTCCAATTCGAGCCGCGCGTTGTTACTGACGAGCTCGACTTTAAGACCTAAAGCATCGACGCGCCGCGCTTCCCTCAAGTACCGGTTGAGGAGCAGATGAAGCGAGGCGGCCGGCGGAGGCGGCCTGATGTCGATGCTCTGGAGAACCCGGGTATAAAACAACACGAACACTTTGCCTGCCGGTCCCAGTTCGTTCCAGCACTCTGCTTTCAAATGCTCTGCAAGATAATGCGCGCGCTGATAAGCGACCGTGCTCGCGATCATGCGCATCGGATCGGTCGGAAACGAGGAGGCTTTTGCAGGCGGCCGCTGCTCGATAAGGCGACTTAGTAGTGCGAGATGAACGTAGACGTGGAAGGCGGCAAGCGACCGGTGCGCGTCCCAACGGTTGCTGTCGGGCGAGTTCCACAGGGACACGATGCGCGGCGCGTCGTCACGATCGAAGTCGGCCGTCAGAAGCAAATGGGTGTGACGGAAATCGTACATCTGTTGATGCAGCGCCTCGTGGAACAGGTGCTCCGCCACCCACCATGGATTCGACAGATATTTGCTGCTGAGAAATATCGTGCCGCCCAAACGGAATTCCGAACTGGAGGCGGTCCGCTGCCACGCACCGCCTGAGCGGAAAATTACGATGGAATGCGCATGGGCAAGTGCGCTGCGAGCGACTTTGGGCAGGAGCGCCTCAAGTAGGCGCGCGCCGCGTCGCAGCGCATCGATCTCGCTTGCCGAGGGATCGCTTGGACCACCCGGGTAATTATCGCGTACGACGAAGTCGAGCGCCTTCGCCGACACGGGATCTTCAGCCTCACTTTGAGATGACCAGATCGCACCGTGGTAGATCTGGTCTCCGATACGGCGGCCGGCGCCCCATGTCGCGTCCCCGAAACGACCGGCATTGATCGAATTGGCAGTCGCCGCCAGAACGGCATCGCAATCCGCAATCGGCAGGCCGTACGGCTGCCCCGTCTCGACCTGTCGTAAACCATGCTGGATCGCGCAACGCACGACCGTGCTGCCTATGACACGATACCGCTCGTACTCGCTCGCCGCCTCTAGTCGAAGCATCAGTCGTTTTGCGCCCTCCAGAGAGGAAGCCAGCGTCGCAAGACGACGACGAAAACACTGATCCAGCTGTCGGTTGATATAGAGATGATCGCCCAAGGGACTTGCAGCGACAACGTCGTCCATAGACGAACCGGACGGTTTGGTCTCACCTGCCGGCCGTCGTGCTTCCTCCCCAGAGCCGCTGGCGGCGATAGGATCGCTCGCCCATTCGACAGTTTCGCTCTGTTCCACCATAGCCAAGACCCGTCACATACTCATAATTCAACCAAGTTATGAGGCATGGAAATCAGTCTTCGGTTAGCGTGTCTTCATGGTGGTGCTGCGTGTCGGAATCTTGTCGCTTTTCCAGGACGTCGATATGTTGCTGCAAATGATCAAGCTCTTCATGCGATAAAGCGGAAAGTTGGAATAGTTTGTTTATGACGGCGCTCTCATCAGCCTGATCATTTGCAATATCGCTGCTCGCCACGGCTGGATCATATGGCAAAACCATTATACATCTCCTCAAATCGAGCTTGCGAGAAAATTGGGCATTTGACTAGTGGCGATATTAGAGTCAGATCCGACTTTTTTGTCAATAGCCAGCAGCGGACACGGCGGGTGTTGTTGCCTTCCATTCGACAGATACAGCATAATAGAAGGCAATCGATCGGCGATGTTTGGCGCCTGGAGGGACATGCTTCCCGCCACCAATTCCAGTGTCGATCCTGAATCACTTTCGAGCTTTCCATACACATCGACGAAAGGACGGCTTAGGCGAGCGTTTAGGCCGCAAGCTCGCGGGAACACAAAAAGAACAAATGCGCTCTGTTCACTCTTTGTTTAAGGCTGCCGTCCCTGATATAGGTAACGACGTCAAGGATTCGGCTTGGGTTTCTGCAAAGCCGACCACCAGCGAGAGCGTTTCGGATGCTGACGAAAAAACAGAGTGAGCTGCTGCGCTTCATCAACGAGCGCCTGCAGGAGACGGGCGTGCCGCCCTCCTTCGACGAAATGAAGGATGCGTTGGACCTGCGCTCGAAATCCGGCATCCACCGCCTGATCATCGCCTTGGAAGAACGCGGCTTCATCCGCCGCCTGCCGAACCGCGCGCGCGCCGTCGAGGTGCTGCGCCTGCCGGAATCGTCGACCCCGTCCGGCATGAACCGCGGCAAGCGGTTCGAGCCCAGCGTCATCGAAGGCACGCTCGGTCGCGTCCGCCCTCTCGCGGCGCAGGCCCAGGACGACGACGGCCGGAGCATCATCTCGATCCCGGTCATGGGCCGCATCGCGGCGGGCACCCCGATCGCGGCGCTGCAAAGCCGCAGCCATACCATTTCTCTTCCGCCGGACATGCTGTCGCCGGGCGAGCATTACGCACTGGAGGTGCGCGGCGACTCGATGATCGAGGCGGGCATCTTCGATTCCGATACGGTGGTCATCCGCCGCCAGGACACGGCGGAAACCGGGGACATCGTGGTGGCGCTGATCGACGACGAGGAGGCCACGTTGAAGCGGCTGCGCAAGCGCGGCGCCTCGATCGCGCTGGAGGCCGCCAACCCGGCTTACGAGACGCGGATTTTTGGGCCGGATCGGGTGCAGATCCAGGGCAAGCTGGTCAGCCTCATTCGTCGCTACTGAGCGGTTCGGCGTCGACCGCTTCCTTCGGCGCGGCCTGGCCCCACCGCGCCTTCGGCGCCTGTGACCATGGCCGATTCTCGCCGGCCCCGCGCGCCGTCTGCATGACGAAGCTGTCGCCGCTTACCTTGAGGGTCACAGCGCCCGTCGCCTTCAGAGACTCGCGGTCGATAACGATCGGCGCGGCGCAGCCCCTTGGCGCGAACAGCGGCGTCACCAGCACCGTCGCGCGCAGACAATCCTCGGCAAACGCCGCCTGATCCAGCACCAGGGACAGCGCCCGCCCATCGGCGAGATGCCCGACGCAGCCGAGCGTGTCGCATGCCGATTTCTGCACCGCGCTCTTGGCATCGCGCCCGTCGGCATCGGCGCGCAGCCATTGTTCGGCGGCGAAGGCGCTGGGCCGTTGCCCGAGGACAGCGAGGCGGCCGTCGGCTAGACGCACGGCGACGGCATCGCCCAGCGGCGCCACCGCGATGTCGAAGGTCGCACCCGAGGCTGCGCCGGCGAGACCGATGAGAGCCAAGGGGATCGCCGTCGCGCGGAGCACAAAACTCCGCCAGATCACCGCAGAGAGCACGGCCAGTGCGAAAAACACCAGCGACCACGGGGCGAAGGCCGGCAGATGCAGGCTCGATCCCGGCAGCGAGCCGACGAAGCGCGCGGCGGCCATGATGATGGCGATGCCGAAGCCGACCCAGTGCCAGACGAAGGCATCGAGACCGAACGGATAGAGAAAAGTGCCGAGCAGCGCGCCCGGTACGGCGAAGATCTCGATGATCGTCAGCGTCAGCGGATTGCCGACAAGGACGTACGGGTTCATCTCGTGGAAATCGTAGGCCATGAACGCCGCCGTCGCGCTGCTGGCGCAGAAAGTGGCGAACAGTGCGCCGCGCAGACCGTGGCCGTGCCGCAGTCCGAACCTGCCGCCACCCCTGCCGCTCATGTCGGCGCCGTCTTCAGAGCGACGCCCGGCGGCACGCGCCTCGTAGACCGCGATCAGCGCGGCAACGGCGGCGAAGGAGAGCTGAAAACTCGCGCCCAACAGCGCTTCCGGCTCGAACAGCAGCACGGCCAGTGCGGCGAAGGCGAGGTTGCGCATCGACAGGGCGTGGCGGTCGAGGAGCACGGCGACCAACATGATGGTCGTCATGAAAAGCGCGCGCTCGGTGCCGATGCGCGATCCTGTGGCAATGTCGTAGAGCACCGCGGCGACGATGGCCGCGCCGGCCGCCCATTTTTTTATGGGGTAGCGCAGCGCCAAGGTCTGACTTAGGGCGAGAATGCGTCGCAACCCGACGAAGAAGATGCCGGCGACGAGCGTCATCTGCACGCCGGAAATGGTGATGACGTGAAAGATCCCGGCCTCGCGGATCAGGCTTTTCGCATCGTCGGAAAGAAGGTCGCGCTTGCCCGTGACCATCGCCGCGGCGATGGCGCCGGCGTCGCCCCCCACGATCTGGTCGACGCGGCGCGCCAGAGCGTTGCGGCAGCGATCGATCGCCATCGTCGCAGCGAGCCAAATATCCGGCGGTTCCGGCGCTTCCGCGAGATCAAGCGGCCCCAGTACGTTGCCGACGGCGCCGATCCGGGCGAACCAGGCGTCGCGCGCAAAATCGTAGCCGCCGGGCTGCGCCGCGCGTGAGGGCGGCAGCAGCCGCGCCTTCATCTGCACATAAGTGCCGGCCTCGAACGGCGGTGCGCGCCGGGTCGTCACGCGGATGCGGTAAGGCGTCTTATCGGGATCGACGCCATCCATCGCGGCGACCCGCAGGATCAAGCGCGCGCCCGTGCGGCGAAAATCCATCTCCTCGATGTATCCTTCGACGTCGACGATGCGGATGCGGTCGAGCACCGGCGCGGCGACGCTTGCGGTGCGCCAGCCCGCCGACAGCATGCCGCCGGCGCAGGCGGCCAGCGCAACGAAGAGGCAGAAGGCTTTGCGGTGCGCCCGCGCGGTAAACGCGGCGGCCGCAAAGGCAGCGAAGAGCACGCCGCAAAGGAAAAGCGGCGGCTCGCGATCGGCGGTAAAATAGAGGACGACGCCCGCGCCAAGCGCAACCGGCAGCCAGAGGAACAGCCGGCGGTGCTCGACCTCGCCCTCGAAGGCGAGCGCGAGCCGCAGGCGGAGATCCGCGAGCGCCAGACGCAGCCGATCGCCGGCACTACCGCGCGTCGCGGAAGCGCCACGTAGCGCCGAGCCGACCGTCTCCGCCATGTAAAACCCCGCGAAGGGAGATGACACATTGGGCGCGATTGTGCCCGGCGCCGTGGCCTCTGCCTAGAGGTCGATTCGGCCTCAGACCATCGGCATTTTCCAGCCGCCGAAGACACTTTCGAGATGCGCGACCAGGGCCAACGCCACATCCTCGCGCCATGGCCGCGCCGCGACCTGCACGCCGATCGGCATGCCTTCCGGCGAGGTGCCGACGCGTACCGTGGCCGTCGGCCAGCCCGTCAGATTGTGCATCTGGGCATAGCCGACGCCGCGTTGCAGATTGTCGTCGAAGCTCGTGCCATGCAGCGGCGCGACGTAGGGCAGCACCGGCGACAGCAGGGCATCGTAGCCCTGCATGAAGTCGAGCATGGTATTACGATAGACATCCCATTTGTTGAAGGCGGCGAGCGCCTCGGTGATGCTACCCATCGCCGGCGAAGCGCGCTTGACGATGGACGCTTCGAAGAGCGGCGAAATTTGGTTGGTGCCGACCGACTTGAGGAAGGCGCGAACCCCGACGCCGCCGTCGCCGCGCGTCATGTCGTAGTAGACGGTGCCCGCTTTTTCCGCGTCCGGCGGCCGCTTTTCGTCGACGGCGACATGCGCGTCGATAAAGGCCTTAGCGGCTGCATGCACGGCCGCGGCGATTTCCGGCGTCGGCGACGAAAATCCGTCGTCGGCGAAGTACGCGAGTTTCAGCTTGGACAGATCCACGCTGCGCATGTCGTGGACCGGCATGTCGACGACGGTGAAATCGTGAAAGTCGGGCCCGGCCACGATAGGCAGCGCCAGCGCCAAATCCGCGACGCGGCGCGCGATCAGGCTGACGTGGAACACCGACTGGCGCGGTCCGAGCGGACGCGGAAACTGGCCGGTCCGCGGCACGCGTCCCGCCGTCGGCTTCAGCGCGGCAAGGCCGCAGTAATGCGCGGGGATGCGGATGCTGCCGCCGGCGTCGGTGCCGAGCCCGAGCGGCGAGCCACCTGCGGAAATAATCGCCGCCTCGCCGCCGCTGCTGCCGCCGGGCGTGCGCTTGAGGTCGTAGGGATTGTTGGTGCGGCCGTAGATGAGGTTGTCGGTCTCCAACGCGCCGGCAAGTTCCGGCACGTTGGTCTTGCCGAGCATGATGGCGCCCGCTGCCCGGAGCCGCGCGACCGCGGTGGCATCGGCCTTCGGCACGTAGTGGGCGCGGCCGAGCGTCCCGCCCGTGCAGATGACGCCCGTCGTCTCCAGCGTGTCTTTGATCGTGACGGGGACGCCGTGCAGCGGTCCCTTGATGGCGCCGCGCGCCAGCGCCGCATCCGCGTCGTCGGCACCTTTGCGCGCGGCGTCGGCGGTGATCTGCACGACGGCATTGAGTTTTGGATTGACCACGGCGATGCGCTGCAAATAGGCGTCGACGACTTCGCGCGAGCTCAGCCGCTTGCTGCGGATCGCTTCGGCCAGATCGCTCGCCGAGGCCGAGAGGATCGCGTCAGGGTTGGCCGGGGCCGCTTGTGCGGCAGCAAGCTGGTACGGGGTCAACGCCGCGGCGGCGCCGACGCCCGCCATGCCGCCCAAAATATCGCGCCGTCCAATCGAACCTGTCACATCGAACTCCATTGCCAAACCTGCGGCGGCTTCAGACCAAGCGTCATATCATCCGGCAGGCATGATCCGAGCCGCATACCCGCTCCGGCGCCCAAGTGCTGCGTCACATGTTGGTGTGTCGCCCGAAGGCTCACGCTTCTCTTTGAAACGAACCATGCTACACGACAGGCAATGGCCGGATCGCGCCTCGCGTCGACCGGCTCACCCCAGCTTTGACAGGAATAGTGCTTCATGGCCGAAGAGGTCGTCACGCGTTTCGCTCCCTCGCCGACAGGTTTTCTCCACATCGGCGGCGCGCGGACGGCTTTGTTCAACTGGCTCTATGCCCGCCGCTTCGGCGGCAAGATGCTGTTGCGCATCGAGGATACCGACCGCGAGCGCTCGACCCCCGAGGCCATCGCCGCGATCCTCGACGGCATGACATGGCTCGGGCTCGAAGGAGACGGCGACACGGTTTATCAGTTTCAACGCGCCGCACGGCATCGCGACGTCGCGGAAAGCCTGCTCGCCAGCGGCAACGCCTATCGCTGCTACGCCAGCCAGGCCGAGCTCGACACGATGCGCGAACAGGCGCGCGCGGAAAAACGCACGCCCCGCTACGATGGCCGCTGGCGTGACCGCGATCCGTCCGAGGCCCCGGCCGGCGTCGAGCCGGTGATCCGTCTGCGCGCGCCGCTCGACGGCGAGACGGTCGTCGAGGACAAGGTGCAGGGAAAGGTGACTTGGGCCAACAAGGACCTCGACGATTTCGTCCTGCTGCGCTCCGACGGTACCCCGACCTATATGCTCGCGGTGGTGGTGGACGATCACGACATGGGCGTCACCCAGATCATCCGCGGCGACGATCACCTGACCAATGCGGCGCGCCAAACGCAAATCTACAACGCGCTGAACTGGCCGATCCCGGCGATGGCGCATATCCCGCTGATCCATGGACCCGACGGCGCCAAGCTGTCGAAGCGACATGGCGCGCTCGGCGTCGATGCCTACCGCGCGCTTGGCTATCTGCCGCAGGCGGTCCGCAATTATCTCGTCCGACTCGGCTGGTCGGCGGGCGACCGCGAGTATTTCTCGATGCCGGAGATGATCGAGGCCTTCGACCTCGGCGGTATCGGTCGTTCGCCGGCCCGCTTCGATTTTGCCAAGCTGGAAAACATCAACGGCCACTACATGCGGGCCTCAGGCGACCAGGAGCTGGTGGACGCGCTTGCCGACGCCCTGCCCTACCTGCCGAACGGCGCGGGCGTGACGCTCGACGATGCGATGCGGGCCAAGCTGCTCGCCGCCATGCCGGGCCTGAAGGATCGCGCCAAGACGCTCGTGGAACTGCTCGACGGCGCAGGCTTCCTCTTCGCGTCACGCCCGCTGCCGATGGACGAGAAAGCCGCCAGCATTCTCGAGAGCGGCGGCCGCAGTCATATCCAGGAGTTGCTGCCCCGGTTCGACGCCCTGCCGGACTGGACGGCGCCAACGATCGAGGAAGCAGTCCGGCTCTATGTCGCGGACACCAAGACCAAGCTCGGCCAGGTTGCGCAACCCCTGCGCGCGGCGCTGACCGGCCATGCTGTCTCGCCCGGGATCTTCGATGTCTTCGAAGTGCTCGGCCGCGAAGAGAGCCTCGGTCGTCTCCGGGATCAGGCTGCTTAGCCGAGCCGCCGCTTCAAAACGCGCACGTGCAAGTCAAAAAGATTTTGTCATAATCGCGGCACGTGTCGGGGCCGGCTGCTTGTAGCGGTTTAACCGATGAGCTAATCGTGCCGCGACGCAACACGTACGGGACGACTTCAGGACGTTCGAAGATCCCAGCCAGTCGTTTTGTGGTGTTTCTCGTTAGAAGGCACGTTCATGAGCACAGCGAGCGGAACTCTTAATCTCGGTGGCAAGACAATCAATTTGCCTGTGAAGGACGGGACCATCGGTCCCTCAGTCGCCGACATTTCAAAGCTCTACGCCCAGTCGGGCATGTTCACCTACGATCCCGGCTTTACTTCGACGGCGAGCTGCGAATCCGAAATCACCTATATCGATGGTGACGAAGGCGTCCTGCTGCACCGCGGATACCCGATCGACCAGCTTGCCGAGAACGGCACCTTCCTCGAGACCTGCTATCTGCTGCTCTACGGTGAACTGCCGACCCAGGAGCAGAAGACCGACTTCGAGTTCCGCATTCAGCGCCACACGATGGTGCACGAGCAGATGTCCCGCTTCTTCCAGGGTTTCCGCCGCGACGCCCATCCAATGGCGGTCATGGTCGGCTCGATCGGCGCGATGTCCGCTTTCTATCACGACGTGACCAACATCGCCGATCCGAAGGTGCGGATGATTGCCTCGATGCGGTTGATCGCCAAGATCCCGACACTAGCGGCCATGGCCTACAAGTATACGATCGGCCAGCCGTTCGTTTATCCCGACAACAATCTCGACTATTCGTCGAACTTCTTGAACATGTGCTATGCGGTGCCGTGTGAACCCTACAAGGTGAACCCGGTCATGGCGAAAGCGCTCGACCGCATCTTCATCCTGCATGCGGACCACGAGCAGAATGCGTCGACCTCGACGGTGCGTCTGGCCGGCTCCTCGGGCGCAAACCCGTTCGCGTGTATCGCGGCTGGCGTCGCCTGTCTGTGGGGCCCCGCGCATGGCGGCGCCAACGAAGCGGCGCTGAAAATGCTCGCGGAAATCGGCTCGGTCGAGAACATTCCAAAGTTCATCGCCCGCGCCAAGGACAAGAACGACCCGTTCCGCCTGATGGGCTTCGGCCACCGCGTCTACAAGAACTACGACCCGCGTGCCAAGATCATGCAGCAGACCTGCCACGAGGTACTGGCCGAAGTCGGGATTCAAGACGATCCGCTGCTCGATATCGCGATGGAGCTCGAGCGCATCGCGCTCAGCGACGAATATTTCATCGAGAAGAAGCTGTACCCGAACATCGATTTCTATTCTGGCATCACGCTGAAGGCGATGGGCTTCCCGACCTCGATGTTCACTGTGCTGTTTGCCGTCGCACGCACGGCAGGGTGGATCGCGCAGTGGAAGGAAATGATCGAGGATCCGATGCAGAAGATCGGCCGACCGCGCCAACTCTACACCGGTAAGCCGAAGCGCGACTACGTCCCGATGGACAAGCGCTGAGCCAGTCTAGACGCGACCGTATCTGTGTGAGGCCTTTCGTCGGCTTGCCCCGGATGCCGCAATGCCCGATGTCCCGCAGGTCTCGACCACGGAGCGACCTGTGACTCAGTCCACCCGGCCCGCGCTTAGCGCGGGCCTCACTGCCACCGCCGATGTGATCGTCTCCGGGGCTGGAGCGGCAGGTCTTGCGGCCGCGGTAGCGCTGGCCAAGGCGGGGTTCTCTGTGATCTGCGCCGGTCCGATCGACGCGGTGCCGACCGGGCGCACTGTGGCGCTGTTCGAAGGATCGCTGCGGTTTCTCCGCGAGATCGACGTTTGGTCTCGTTTCGCCGATGGCGCTCAGCCGATCAAGGCGATCCGCATGATCGACGACACAGCGCCCTTTCTCCCCGTCCCGGACCTGTATCTTGAGGCCGACGAGATCGACCTCGAGGCGCTTGGCGCCAACGTCGAGAACGACCGGCTGGTGCAGGGCTTTGCCGACGAGGCCGCGAGCCTCCCCGGGATCACGCTGACCCACACCCTGCTCAAGACCATCGACTTTTCAAGCGATGCCGTCACCGTCGAGGATGCCGAGGGCTTCCGCTACGCGGCGACGCTGATCGTGGCCGCCGACGGCCGGCGATCGCCAGCCCGCCTCGCGGCCAACATCGCCGCGCGCGCGTGGCGCTATCCGCAGGTGGCGATCACCGCACTTCTCGGCCATCGAAAGCCGCACAATGGTGTCTCGACGGAATTTCACACCCGGTCCGGGCCGTGCACGCTCGTGCCGCTGCAAGGCACGGACGAACACCCGCACCGGTCATCGCTCGTCTGGCTGATGAGCCCGCGGGAGGGCGACCGCCGCCGGGCGCTCGACGACGACGCGTTGGCGCTGGAACTTCAGCATCAGACCCGATCGGTCGTCGGCCGCATCACGCTGGAGAGCGCGCGCGGCTTCTTTCCGATGGGCGGTCTGCGCGTCAACCGGCTGATCGGGTCCCGCGTCGCACTGATTGGCGAGGCGGCTCACGCCTTTCCGCCGCTCGCCGCGCAAGGGTTGAACCTCAGCCTTCGCGATATCGCACAGCTCCTTGCCACCCTGAGGGTCGCGCGTGATCGCGGACATGACATCGGCGCGGTGGCGTCGCTGCATTCCTACGAACGCGGACGCCGCCGCGACATCGCACTACGCACCAACGGCGTCGACGTGCTGAACCGTTCGATCATGACGGATTTTGCCCCTGTCGACGCCATCCGTGGCGCCGGGGCGATCGCGGTGCGGCTCGTCGGTCCGCTGCGGCGAGCGCTGATGCGCGAGGGCATTATGCCGCCAGGTCCCGTGGTCTGACGGCACTTCGTTTCAAGCCGAGCGGCTGATGCCGCCCCGCAGACTGCGGTCGGTGAGTTCCCCGAACAGCAGCCCGATCACCGTCCACAGCACCGCTTGAATGCCGAGGCTGGCGAGGCGGAATTGCCAGAGCGTCGAGGCCGGGAATTCGCCGGGAACCTCGTTGATCGCCGGCAGGGCGATCTGCGCGATCGCGATGAGGACGAGAAACGCGACGCCGCCGAGCACGGTGGCATTCCATCGACCAAGCCGCTTCTCCGAGAGGCGCTTGAGGCTCACCGCCGCCACCATCGCGATCAACGAGATCACGATCATCGAGAAATACAGGCCGGTGCGCATGCCGATCGTCGCCGGCTCCCCAACCGAAGGCGGGTTGGCCGGATATTTCAGGTAGGGCACGACATAGACCGCGATGAAGCCGAGCAACGCAATCAGCGCCGCCGCCGACTTTACGGACAGCTTGGTGAAGCGCCCGTAGCAGGCGGCGAAGGCGATGGCGAAGAGACCGCCCAGCGCACTGCCATAGACGACGACGCCGGTCAGCAGCCCGATCGAGGCCTGGACTTGGCGGCTGACAAGCTCCTCGTCCGGCGCCTCGCCCTTGGCCTTGGCTTCCGCCGATTCGAACGCAATGGCGCGGTCGACCTGCGGCTCGCCGAAGATCTTGGCGAACCCGAAGGCAAGAAGGCCTGCGACGATGCCGACCAGCATGCCACGGATGATAAGATGATGAATGCTCACAGCAATACCCCTCGGGACGATCCACGATCGCCCGTTTTCGAAAAACCGCATGACGTCAGGCCGCCGGATACCGGCAGCCGAAACAGTGCTAGTGGCAGGGGAATCCCAGAAGATGACGACCGTCATGCACGAATTCGTGGACGTACATGCCCTTGAAGAGCGACGTCGCGCCCTGCTCCGCGCCGATGAAATAGATGGCAAGCAGCATCAGGAGACCGCCGAGAATCGCCCAAGGCAGGATCTCGCGGAGGGGAATCGCAACCGGCGTGCGGGTCGGTGCAAGCGTAACGTTGGCCATGGTAACCTCTTGGGATTTCGCGTCCCGTTCGAGAAAAATGTAACCAACCAGGGTCTGACTTCCATCGAGTGATGGTAACAGTGGCGCGCCCGCGTCGGTCTTTCACCGACTTCCTCGTTCGTTACCCGGCAAACTAGGCAGCGCCCTCGTTGCCTGTCAACAAGGCTTTCATGACGGGTCGTTTAATTCTGGTAGCGCATGCAGAGACAGAGGCGACGCGATCGGCGGCGTTTCCGTTTGACGAGCCGCTCGCCGCACGCGGGGCCGCCGCGGCCGCGCGCTACGCCACCGCCCTGCCCCAGGCCACCAGGATTTTGCGCAGTCCCGCCGTCGCCGCCGCGGAAACTGCTGCCGCTTTCGGTTGCGAGGCCACGGTCGATCCGATGCTGGCGGATCTCGATTGCGGGCGCTGGCGTGGACGGCCCCTCGGCGCCATCGCGGACGAGGAACCCGAAGCGCTCGGCGCCTGGCTCGCCGATCCCAGCTATGAGGGTCATGGCGGTGGCTCGATCGCAGCCTTGCTGATCCGTGTCGGTCAATGGCTCGAGGCGGGCCGGACCAATCGCGGCACAATGCTCGCGATTACCCATGGCGCCGTCGTCCGCTGCGCGGCCCTTGCCGTTCTCGGCGCGTCCGCCAACGGCTTCTGGCGCCTCGACGTCGCACCGCTGACCCGTCTCGATCTCAGCAGCGACGGTCGACGCTGGGTGTTACGCCAGATCGTTCAGATCGACGCGCGACCGGCCGATCAGAAGTGAAACTTGAGCCCCATCGCGGCGCCCGCGCCTTCGGCGTCGCCGCCGTAGTTTTGCGACCGCGTCTGGCTCGCCGAATCGTTGTTGCCGCTCCACTTCATTGCGAGATCGGGGCGGCCGCTTGGCGTCGGACTCGTGCTCTCGGCCGCAACGGCCGCTTTGCTGTCGACGGGCGGCGCCGGCGGCTCAGGTGGCGGCGTCGGGGCGACCCGACCGGGGTCCACGGCAGCCCATGGCTCCAGCGCCGGCGACTTGGGCTTCGCGGCTTTCGCCTGCGCGACCTTCGGCTTCAGCGGATGCGGTTTTTTAGGAGATGCTGTTTTAGCCGCAGGGTCCGGAACGTCGGCTTGCGAGAGCGGCCCGGTCGCGGTTTGGGCGGCAACACTGTTGCCGAAGCCCAATCCCAGCAGCCCCGCGGCAACAGCCGCTGCATAGAAAGAATTTCGCAGGATCATCGTAGCGGCTCCATCGCAAGAAGCGGACGCTAAACGCGTCGCCCCGCCGTGTACATCTATCCCACGTTCAAGCTTTCTGGAGCGTCTCGGCGGTGTGGCGACCCCGGCTGGGTTCGAACCAGCGACCTGCCGCTTAGAAGGCGGCTGCTCTATCCAGCTGAGCTACGGGGTCGGACGGTAAAGCCTAGTGCGTCCACTGCCCGAGGCGGGACGACTTGAAGTTGTCGGAGTAGGAGAAGGTTTTCTGCACGACCGCTTTCGGCTCTTCCACGCGGTAGGCCAGGCCGTTGCGCTCGGCATAGGCGACGGCCTCGTCCTTGGTGGCGAAGCTGAGCTTGATCTGGCGGTTCATGTCGTCGGAACTGGTCCAGCCCATCAACGGCTCGGCCTGCAATGCCGTCTCCGGCTCGTAGACGAGCTTCCAAAGCTTGGCATTTCCCGCGCCCGACTGGGTCGCAGCGCGGGCGGGCTTAAAAATACGCGCGCTCATCACCGTTCCCTCGATTGCTTAAGGCTATCATTCTCTTACCACAAAAGTGGTCGGGGCAGGAGGATTCGAACCTCCGACCTACGGTACCCAAAACCGTCGCGCTACCAGGCTGCGCTATGCCCCGTCGTCATCGCGCCCCGAACTGCGGCGCAACGACGTGGGTTCCGTCGCACGGCACCCTAGCCTCGTCAAGGCGCTCCGACGGTTCCCGGCTGCGTCGTACCGGCTTTAAGCCGTGGGCGGGCACGCCGCAGCCACGACGTATCGGCACCGATGAAGGTGACCATCATCGCGGCGGCGATGCACAGCAGCCCGGCGGTGGTGAAAGCGCCGGTGTAGGCGCCGGTGCCCGTGCGGATCACGCCGGCAAACCAGGCGGCCGCCGCCGCGCCGACCTGGTGGAACGCCGCGATCCAGCCGAACATCAAGGCCGCATTGGCGTCGCCGAAAGCCTTGCCGGCCAGTTTGAGCGTTGGCGGTACGGTGGCGATCCAGTCCAGGCCGTAGAACACCGCGAACACGGGAAGCCCATAAAAGCTGATGTCGAAAGCGTAAGGCAAGAACAGCAGCGAGAGACCGCGCAGCCCATAGTACCAGGCGAGCAGGATGCGGCTGTCGTAGCGATCGGACAACCAGCCCGAGCCCGTGGTGCCAAAAAAATCGAAGATCCCCATCAGCGCCAGCAGCCCCGCGGCGGTGACTTCGGGAATGCCATGGTCACTGCAGGCTGGAATGAGGTGGGTGCCGATCAGCCCGTTGGTCGAAGCGCCGCAGATGAAGAAGCTGCCGGCGAGCAGCCAGAAATCGCGGGACCGGCTGCCGTCGCGCAAGGCGATCAACGCCCGCATCGCCGGGTTCGGGCCGCCACGCGGATGCGGAACGAGTTCGCTGCCGCCGTAGGGTATCAGGCCGATGTCGATCGGGCGGTCGCGCAGCAGAAGCGCGACGACGGGCACGAGCGCCAGGGCCGCGGCGGCGGCGACGAGGGAGACCGCGCGCCAGCCCTCATGGGTGGCGAGGGCTGCCATTGCCGGGAGAAAGATCAGCTGGCCAGTGGCGCTGCTGGCGGTGAGGATTCCCATCGCCAAGCCACGATGGCGGACGAACCAGCGGCTCGCCACCGTCGCGCCGAGCACCAGCGCGATCATGCCCGTTCCGGAGCCGACGACGAAGCCCCAGAGCAGCATCAGCTGCCACGACGTCCGCATCAGCGTCGTCAGTGCGACGCCGACGGCGAGGAGCAGAAGCGCGCCACAGACGCTGCGGCGCAGCCCGAAGCGCTCCATGACCGCGACGGCGAAAGGCCCGATCATGCCGTATAGAAAGAGGTTGATCGCAACGGCCCCGCCGATCGTCGCCGCCGACCAGCCGAACTCCTGCTCCAGCGGAAGCATCAGCACGCCGGGCGCCGCACGGATCCCGGCACCGACGAGGAGCACCAGAAAGGTGACCGCCAGGACGACCCAGCTGTAGTGAATTCTTGCGAGTCGCATGGCTGATCCCGTCTCGTTACCCTCAGTCGATGGCGGACGCTTAGGCGTATTGCGCTTCGCCGTTGCCGAACGACCAGTTTTCCTTCTTCACCTCAACGAGGTTGATGAAGACGTCCTCCTTGCGGATGGCGAGCCGGGCGTGCAGGCCCTCCGCGACCGCCACGTAGAAAGCCTTCTTCACCTCGACGGAGCGCCCCTCGTTGAGCGTCAGCTGGATGATGATGCATTGCGCCGAGCGCTGGATGCCGAGATAGGTCGGATCGATGACCAGACCGCCCGGCGCGTGTTCGGCGATGATCTGGAAGCGGTCGTCCTTCGGTACCTTCAGCGTCTCGATCATTGCGTCGTAGACGACGGCACCGATGGTGGCGCGGTAATCCGGCGTGTTGCCGGCGGGAACGTCGATACGGGCGAGCGGCATAGTGTGTCCTTTCAAGGATCAGCGGATCGTGAGATCGGTTTGCGTGACTTGCTTGAGCGTGGCACGCAGTGCATGCGCCGCCTCGGCGCCGAAGCGGCTTTCGAAATGCCGCTCGGCGTCGACCCAGAGCGGTCGCGCCTTGGCAAACAGATCCGTACCGACCTGGGTCAAGCTTACGATGCGGCTACGGCGGTCCTCCTGCGATGTCTGCAAGGTCAGCAGATCGCGTGCTTCGAGCGGCCGCAGAAGATGCCCGAGCGTCGAACGATCCATCACCAAGAGCGCCGCCAGCTTTTGGATCGTCATCGGCCCGAAGCGGCTAAGCCGGGAGAGGATCGAATATTGATTGAGCCCGAGCCCGGACGGCGCCAGCGCGGCGTCGTAAAATTGGGTGACGTGACGCGTTGCCTGGCGAAGCGCCGCGCAACTACAGAATTCGGGTTCGGGCGTTGCCATGAACGTGGTCTCAAAATTGATCCGACCTATCCAACCCGTATTGAGGGTAATTGCCCTCATGTCAACATGACGTCGGCGTGTGCCGGTCGGTCGAGTGCCGCCAACCCGTCTGGCCGAAGTCCGCAGCCTTAATTGTTCATAGGGTGGCCAGCGGCGAAGCATCGTAATGCGCCAGAAGATCGGCAGGATCGCGGTAGACGGCGATGCATCCGGCCTGTTTCAACGCACCGTCCGGCCAGCCGCCACAGCGCACGCCGATGGCGCGTAACCCTGCCCTGCCCGCCGCTTCGGCGTCATAGGGCGTGTCGCCGATGACGATCGTCTGGTCCGGCTCGACACCAGGTAGTTTGGACATAGCCGCCTGAAAGATGTCGGGATGCGGCTTGCTCTTGTCGGCATCGTCGGACGAGGTCTCGGCATCGAGCAAGTCTTCGATCCTGGCGAGTTCCTTGTACGTCTGCAGGTCCTCGCCCTTGGCTGACGAAGCCAGGAGGATCTGCTTACCGTCCTTCAGGATGCGCTGGAACAGCGCACGCACCTCGGGAAATGCCTTGATCTTGGCAAGATAACGTTCGTGCAGAATCGTGCCACGCCGCTCATCAAGCTTGTCGGCGATGGCATGCAGCTCGTCCTTGGACAGGAAGACCGGCATCAACTGGTCGCCGCCTTTGCCGATCTGGCCCCGGATCTTGGCGAGATCGATCTCGTGGCCGAACTCGCGGAAGGCGTCCTGCCAGGCGCGAGCATGAAAATCGACGCTGTCGATCAGCGTGCCGTCCACGTCGAAAATGACTGCCTTGATCATACCGGAGCATCCGCTCACCGGCGGGGCGCCGGAGCATGCAGCGCGAACCCTGGTCCCGGCGGAAGGTTGCCGCGCGTTATTCGGCGGTCAGAATCACGCGCCGCAACACGTAGCCCATCGTCATCGTGTTCCAGCTGAGCTTCGGCGCCGACGCGAGGGTCACACCGGGCACGCGGAGGAGATGGTCGAGGAAGATCGAGGTTTCTTGCAGTGCGACCGAGGCGCCGGGGCATTTGTGCGCGCCGTCGCCAAAACTCATATGGCCAGACGGCCCGCGCTTTGCCCGGTCGGGGTCGAGCCGGTGCGGACACCCGCCCACAACACCCTCATCGGCATTGACGCCGCGGATGTCGATGGCGACGACGGTGTCGGCCGGGATATCCGTCTTGCGCCCGTCATCGTCGAGCGTGACGGCGACGTTGGTCCGACGGAAGATCGTGCCGACCGGCGGTTCGAGGCGGAGGATTTCTTCCAGGATAACGCACCGACCGGTTTCGTCGCTCTCGAGAAAGCGTCGTCGCAGGTCGCCGCGCTCAAGCAGGTGCCAAGCAGCGACGATGATGAACTCGCGCGTCGTCGACATGCCAGCCGTCGCATAGGTCACGCATTCCGTTAGGATATCGAGATCCGACCAGCCCTGGTCGATCAGATGGGAGATCAGATCTTCGCGGCGATCTCGTCGGCGGGCGCGGATCGCCGGCCTCACATCCAAAAGGTACACCGCAAGCAGGTTGACCTGCGCCCGGACGATATAGGCGGCCGTGCTGAACCGCGCATCGAGGCTCGGCGCCTCCAGGGCGAAGAAACGGTTGAGACGCCAGCCGAGGCCGGGCAAAACACTCTCGGTCACGCCGACGATCTCGGCCGCAACCGCGACGGACAGCGTGAGGCTCATATCGTCGAGCCTGGCACGTCGTCGGGTCTTGAAGCGTGCGACGAGCCGAACACTCAGGTCGGTCATCAGCCGGCGGTAGCGCTCACTCACCACCTTCGGCGCGAAGAAGCGCGCGACCGCCGAGCG
The DNA here is from genome assembly GCF_009765775.1 of Beijerinckia sp. L45. GTDB lineage: Bacteria > Pseudomonadota > Alphaproteobacteria > Rhizobiales > Beijerinckiaceae > RH-AL1. The sequence continues at coordinate 12,550 of NZ_LMUU01000051.1, read as the reverse complement.
CTGCAGGCGATGGGCATCGCCTTCCTTGAACAGGACGGAGAGATTCTTTTGGGGAAAGCGTTCGACCAGCGCCGCGTTGAAGCCAGCCTGCCGAGTCCCGCCCCGGCGCAGCAACTGGCTCGCCAGGCTGAAGCCGTTGATCCTGACGCTGCCGTCTGCCTGAACCTGAAGGCGAGATGCGTGATCCCCTGCCGCCAGGACAGCCGTTTTTCGATCGTCTAGACTCTGTCGTTCGTCGGAAGAGAACGAGGGATCCGACTCGCATGACCGCGTCATCGGGCTGCGGGATTCGCTGTCATCGAAGCACCCAAACTGTTGCGACCACTACGCATCTATCTGAAATGCTTCCCGTTTTGCAGCGGTCCTACCGATAGGACTGCATAAGATCAAACTGTTGCAGGCGCAACAAGCCGCTAAATACCTACGCGACCAGCAGGCAATCAAATCCTCGCGAGGCAACAAGGTAAGCCGTTCCGCCGGATCGTTCCCGCACGCGCGACGTTGAGTTGCATTCGGCAATCAGGACACGGGAGAAGAGGCATGGAATCAGGCGTCATAATCGCCCTGTTGGCTGTCTTCACGATCGGCATCGTGCTGGCGATCTCGATCTTTCACTTCGGCTATTTCCTCAAGGATCCGCGAAACCGGAAGCCGCCAGAAACGCGCTTGTCGCGGACGGTCCGTCCGCAACGACCGAGGTCCGGCCAGCCACCACCACCAACCGCGCCTTCGGCGGCTTGGCCGAGGTGGACGAAAAAGCATCGCTCGACAGCAGCCACGCCGCGGCGGGCATCATGCCGGACCGCGCCGGCGGACAACCTCCGGGCCTTTGAAACGAGCGCCTAGTTCTTGAAAAGGGGATGATGCACTGCATCGCCGATTTTCAAACCAATCGCCGCAGCCTCACCAGCGTTCACTTCGAGAACGCCGAAAGCCGGAGCGCCGGACGGGATGATCGTCTCCGAAAGCGGTTCCGCGTCGCGGGCGATGCCGACGACATGGCCGTCATGGCCGATGAAAACCATGTCGAGCGAGATGTAGGTGTTCTTCATCCACATCTCGACAGGCTTTTCGACCTTGAAGTCGAACAGCATGCCGCGATCTTTCGGCAGAAATCTGCGGAACATCAGGCCCTTCTCGAGCTCGGGCTGGGTCCGCATGACTTCGACCTGCAGAATGTGCGGTCCGCTTGCCGTGTCGATTTCGAGTTTTTCGAGACCGGTCGCCGCCAAAGCCCAACTCGACGCCATCAAGGTCGAAACCAACACGAGCGTCCCGCAACCCAAAACCCTGTTTGCCCTGACCATTCCGCTGTTCCCACAAGCCGCACCGTGGCGGGGAAAAAGCACGCTAATGGGTCGACGGCAAGGCCGCTTCGAGGAGGCGAACTTCCGCAGCCATCAAGCCTTTGGGCCCATCGCCGAATCGCACCAGCAGGCTGTCGCCGGGCTTCAATTCCGCGATGCCGTAACGCCGCAGCGTTTCCATATGGATGAAGATGTCGTCGGTGCCATCGCCGCGCGAAACGAAGCCAAATCCGCGAACCCGGTTGAACCACTTGACCACGACGATTTCGAAACCGCTGCTCGGCGTCACCTGCACGTGCGTGCGAACCGGCAACTGGGCCGGATGAACGGCGGTGGAATCGTCCATGGACAGAATGCGGAAGACCTGCAGGCCTTTGGTCCGGACAAGCGCTTCGCAAACGATCCGCGCGCCTTCGTTGGCCGTTTGGAACCCGTCGCGCCGCAAGGTCGTCACGTGAAGCAGCACGTCGGCCGCCCCATCATCCTGCGCGATGAAGCCGTAGCCCTTGGATACGTCGAACCACTTGATGCGCCCGGAAATTTCGACGAGCTCCATTCCCTCGGCCGCGCTGTCGCCCGGCTCGATGTCGCGAAATGGTAAAATGGGATCCTTGGTGCCCACGTGGTGCGTCCTTAGAACTTTACACTGTCGATCGTGGCATTCACCTGCGCTGGGAAGCGCACCCGAATCACCTGCAAATCAGGCCTTTATTGATAGCATCGACGCTGCGCTGGCACAGCGGCAAACCGAGCGTTCTTGTGGATGAAGGGACATCCCGGCGAGGTGTGGTAGCTTTGTCTCTCTACCAACGGCGGCGACCAATCCGCGCTTCGATCATGGGTCCCGCGTGGCACTGTCGAGGACGGTGCCAATGTCACCACGCAGAACCATGTCGGCGCTACGATCGAGGGGCGTTGCTTCACCGTTTAAAATCACGAGCTTGGCGCCATGACGTTGCGCCAGGACGGGCAGCGCCGCGGCCGGATAGACGACGAGCGACGACCCGATGGCGATGAACAGATCGCACGCCAACGTCGCGGCTTGTGCGGCTTTCAGAACCGATGTCGGCAGCGCCTGGCCGAACGAAATGGTGGCCGACTTGACAATTCCGCCACACCAGACGCATCGGGGCGCCTCCCCGGTGTCCTCGAACGCGCGGCGAATTGGCGGCAGCTCATAGCGCTGCGCGCAGGTGAGGCAGGTCGCGTAGGTGCCGTTGCCGTGAAGCTCGATCAGGTGATCCGGGCCGACGCCGGAGCGCTGGTGCAGGTCATCGATGTTTTGCGTGATGATCGCTGCAAGCTGGCCGGCCTGGACGAGCTGACTCAACGCGCTGTGTCCGCGGGACGGCCGCGCGTCGGCGTAGAGATCATCCATCGCGAACTTCCGCCGCCAGGCTTCGACGCGTTGTGCGGGGTCCGCGACGAACAGGTCGAACGGGATCGGCGTGTAGCGCGTCCACGGCGAATTCTTTGAGCGATAGTCCGGCACGCCGCTTTCGGTCGAGAGGCCGGCCCCGGTGAAGGCGACGACGTTCGACGCCGAGTCGATAAGCTGGCGCAGCTGGCTCGCCGCAGCTTCGATATCTGCAATGACCATCGTGATGCCTCTGCTCCCTGCGAGAGTGCGACACAAGGAAGGTAGAGCGTGAGCCACTGGATGACACGACCGGCGGCGATCGGTCTCGCAAGCCGGCAAACTTAAAAACCGACACGTTTTTAAAAGAAAGCCCCGGCTTTCGCCGAGGCTTTCCGTCTTGGAGGCTCTCGGGTCCGCCCGAAGGCAGACCGTCGATCCGAGCCTGTCAGCGCGACCGCCGACGTTCTCTCACCACCGGTGCGTCTAAGCGCGACATCCCGATGGAAAAGAGATCCTCGGCTGGCTCACGACATGACCTTGAAACACTGGATCACCTCCTTCCGTTCGTTGACGATTTGAAGAGTGTAGCAGTCAAAATAAATCTGTCACCTGGGGAAGCACGACCCGCGACATCAAATCTCGCAATGCAACATAAAGCTTGACCTTTTGCCGTAAAACCACCAAATGCGAGCAGCCGCATCTGCGGTGACGGCATCTGGCCGCGTGATCGTCTGAAGCCCAGTGCACCGCCTGGCTCGTTCGAACCGCCACTCGCCGACCGACCGAAGCCGGTCACGCACGGCATCCCCTTCATCAATGACGCGACAGGTCGACCGACGCTGTTGCCATGCCTTGAAAGCCAATCTTGACGCAATTCACCGACCTCGGCCTTTCCGCGCCCATTCTCAAGGCGCTCGAGAGCGAAAACTATGTCACCCCGACGCCGATCCAGGCACAGGCCATCCCTCACGTTCTGCTCGGCAAGGATCTGCTCGGCATCGCCCAGACCGGCACCGGCAAGACCGCGGCCTTCGCTCTTCCCATCCTGCATCGCCTGTCGATGGACCGGGTCCGCCCGGAAAAGAACACCTGCCGCGCGCTGATTCTGTCCCCGACCCGTGAGCTCGCCAGCCAGATCGCGGAAAGCTTCCGCGTCTATGGCAAGAACCTCGGCCTCTCCATCGCCACCGTCTTCGGCGGTGTTTCGATCCGTCCGCAGATCGACCGGCTGATGCGCGGCGTCGATATTCTCGTCGCCACCCCAGGCCGCCTGATCGATCACCTCGACCAGCGCACCGTGCGTCTCGATCATGTCGAGATCTTCGTTCTCGACGAAGCCGACCAGATGCTCGACATGGGTTTCATCCATGCGATCCGCCGTCTGACGCCCCTGCTCCCGAAGGCACGCCAGAGCCTGTTCTTCTCGGCGACGATGCCGAAGGAAATCGGCCTGCTCGCCGGCGACCTGCTGCGCGATCCGGTCAAGGTGTCGGTGACCCCGGTCTCCACCACGGCCGAGCGCGTCGACCAGCGCGTGATCTTCATCGAGACGGCGCGCAAGCGTCACGTCCTCGCCGATCTGATCCGCCAGGAAGAGATGAACCGCGGCCTCGTCTTCACCCGCACCAAGCATGGCGCGGACAAGGTGGTTCGCCACCTCGAAGAGGTCGGGATCCCTGCCCTCGCCATTCACGGCAACAAGAGCCAGGCGCAGCGTGAACGCGCGCTCGCCTCGTTCAAGAACGGCGCGACCAAGATCCTCGTGGCGACCGATATCGCCGCACGTGGCATCGACGTCGACATGGTCACCCATGTCGTCAACTTCGACCTGCCCAACGTGCCGGAATCCTACGTCCACCGCATCGGCCGTACCGCGCGCGCCGGGGCGACGGGCCAGGCCATCTCGCTGTGCGACATCGAGGAGCGCGGCTTCCTCAAGAGCATCGAGAAGCTGACGCGCCAGACGATCCCCTCTGAAGACCGTCGCGATCCGCGGGGCGCTGCCGCCAATCCGGAACCGCGCGAAGATGCGCGTCCGCCGCGCCAGTACGATCGCGCCAGCGAGCGTCGTGGCTCGGGTGGTCCCGGCCGTCCGGCCTTCGATCACAAGCATGGTGCGGGTGGTCAGAACCGCGCCGCCGGCGACCGCCCCGCATCGTCGCGGCCACGCCCCGCCGGGGGACGGCCGCCGGCACGAAGCAACGCCGGCTCGGGTGCACCGCGCCGTCCGTCTTAACGCCGAAGCCGGTCAGACCTAAAGCAAGGCCGCTCTCTCGGGAGCGGCCTTGTTTGCTTTAAAGTCGTGTCGATCGGCGGTCAGCTCGCCATCTGAATGGTGTCGCGAACCTTCGGATAGATTTCACTGTTCCAGCGGCGGCCGCTGAACACGCCGTAATGGCCGACACCTGTCTGCACGTGGTGTGTTTTCTTGTAGGGCCGCACGCTGGAGCATAGTTCCTGCGCCGCCATGGTCTGGCCGAGGCCGCAAATATCGTCGCGCTCGCCCTCGACTGTCAGAATTGCTGTTTTGCGGATCGCCTTGAGATCGATCAGCCTGTCGTTGACCCTGAGCTCGCCCTTGGGCAGGGAAAAATCCTGGAACACCATTTGGACCGTCTCGAGATAGAACTCAGCCGGCAGGTCCATCACGGCGAAGTATTCTTCGTAAAAGGTTTGCATCGTCGCGTATTTGGCGGTGTCGCCATCGGCTAGCGCCTGCGCCATGTCCTTGAACGATTTCTTGTGGCGTTCCGGGTTCATGCTCATGAAGGCGGTAAGCTGCATGAAGCCGGGATAGACGCGGCGGCTCGCACCTTTGTGACCGGCCGGGACCGCGCTCGTCAGTTTGTCCCTGAACCACTCGATCGGCTTTTCCAGGGCCAGCTTGTTGACCATGGTCGGGTTGATGCGCGTGTCGATCGGGCCGGCCATCAGGATCAGGCTTGCCGGCTGTGCGGCATCGTCGTTTTCCGCCATGATCGCCGCCGCGGCGAGTGCGGGCACCGTTGGCTGGCAAACGGCCACGAGATGCGATCGCGGCCCCAGCGCCTGCATGAAGTCGACGATGTGATTGACGTAAGCCGAGAAATCGAAGGTCCCGGCTTCC
>NZ_LMUU01000051.1:0-6767 GCF_009765775.1 Beijerinckia sp. L45 | reverse complement strand
TAGACGTCATGGTCGCGCGACAGGGTCTGGACCGTGGCCCGCAGAAGCGTCGCGAAGTGCCCCGACATCGGCGCGACGACCAAAACCTTCGGTTGCGCGTCCTCGATGTCCTTCTTGAAGCGAAGCAGCGTCGCGAAAGGCGTCATGCGCACCACCTCCTCGGTGATCGGCACGAGCCGATTGCCGATCGCGACCGGCTCCAGCGCGAAGGCCGGGCGCACGCTGGTCACGCGCAGGTTGGCGAAGGTTTCGAGGTGGCCAGCCATCTTGCGGAGATGACGCGGCGTGACGCCGGGCCAGGGCATTCGCAGCGTGGCCGCCATGACATTGGCGAAAGGGCGCATGAGGTCGAACACGGTCGTCTGCGCTTCGTACGCCGCATACATCATTCAGACGTCCCGCTTGCCCATTTCTTGGACGACGGCATGCAACATGCAAGCCAGGGGTGCGGAACGCGGGTCCGACCTGCGACGCGGGAGGAGGCTGCCATGGCCGATGCTGTTCTCACCATCAGCAACAAGAATTACTCGTCGTGGTCGCTGCGCGGCTGGCTGATGACCAAGAAATCGGGCCTGCCCTTCCAGGAAAAGATCATCTCCCCGGACGACCCGTCGATGCGGGCAGAACTGCTGCTTCTGTCCTCGTCCATGCTTGTGCCCTGCCTGACCCACGATGGCCTCGCGATCTGGGACACGCTGGCGATCGGCGAATATCTCAACGAGATCCGACCGGAGGCGCAGATCCTGCCCGCCGATCGCGCGATGCGCGCACGCTGCCGGTCGATCTCCGGCGAGATGCATTCCGGCTTCGCTTCGATGCGCGCGGCGCTGCCGATGAACATCAAGGGCGACTATCCCGGCTTCCGGATCTGGACCAAGGCGCAGGCCGACATCGACCGGATCACCACGATCTGGCGCGATTGTCTCGACCAGTATGGTGGCCCCTACCTGCTCGGCGAACGTTCGATGGCGGACGCCATGTTCGCGCCGGTCGTGACCCGGTTCATCACCTACCACGTCGAACTCGACGACACGTGCCGGGCCTATTGCGCGCACATGATGGCGATGCCGCATCTGCGGGAATGGATCGTTGCGGCGAAGGCCGAACCCGACGTCTACGAAGAACTCGAAGCGGAGTTCTGATCCCCTCGGTAAGGCAAGAGCACACGTTTCTTCGGCAGAGCGAGCACCGGCAATCGATCGGCAAACGCAGCTCGCAAGAGGCGAAGTTGGCTCGGGTTTCGCTTGGCTGACCGCGGTTTCGGCAAAGCTCTGGTGGCTGGTCGGGCATCCCGACGGCGGCAGATCTTGGCGCGAAACGTTCTCCTCTCGAATGGAGCGACGCCAATGGATACCGCGGTCCTCAACAAGCCTCTCAGCGAAACTCCCGACGAAAACGGCAATACCTTTTCCCACGTGAAAGAAGGCGACACGCAGTTCGAGGTCGGCGGCTTGCGCAATTTCTTCGCTTATCGCGACCTCGGCATCGCCAAGGCGACCGGCGGCAAGGTGATCGCCCACCTCGTCCGCGCCAACGAGGCGCCGACGAACGGGACCGGCTGGCATAAGCACATTGCTGATTTCCAGATCGTCATCATGACCCGCGGCTGGGCCAAATTCATGTACGAAGATAAGGTGACGCTGGTCGAGGCCGGTGACTGCGTTCATCAGCGCCCCGGCATCCGGCACTATCTTTTCGATTACTCCAAAGACATGGAATATCTCGAGATCGTAGGGCCGGCCGACTTCGGCTCCGTCAACGTCGAGCCGCCGGATGCCGTGATCCCGCCGGTCACACCCTGGGTTTAGGCCGATGCTTCCCCGGTAACGATCGAATGCGCGGATCGTCGGCGCTATCGAAGCAGCGCTCTCGGGTTGCCTTCCACCCATCCGTTCATCACGTTTCTGACAAGTGCCCCAGTTCGTCAACGCCGGCAGGAAACCTTGACGTTCGGGTAACCATATCCCGTTAGCGTCGCCCTGATCCAAGGGCGCTGCTTCCGATGATTTCGACCTTTCTCGGCTACCAACTCTACGGCAACAATCTGCAGCAGAGTCTTGCCCGGACCGCCGCGGAACCCGCCGTTTCGCAGGCCGAGGCCTATTACAACGCCAATATCGGCAAGGTGAAAACCGTCAGCGATCTGGTCAACAATTACCAGTTGCTGTCGTATGCCACGCAAGCCTTCGGCCTATCGAATATGACCTATGCCAAGGCCCTGCTCACGCAGGTCCTCACCAGCGACCCCAACAGCAAGACCAGCGTCGCCGCACAGCTCAACGACAGCCGCTACACTGCTTTTGCCGCGGCCTTCAGCTTCAACACGGACGGTACGCTGTCGACCACGGCACAGCTGCAGACGACCGCCCAGCAGGCGACGACGGAAAGCCTGTTCAACGCCAACACCACGCTCAGTTCCACCGTCGCTGCGGCCGCGACGACCAACTACGAAAACGCGATGAAGTCGATCACCACGCTGAGCCAGCTGGACGCGAATCCGGTGGCGCTGGGTTACGTGCTGACGGCCTATGGCGCCGACGCCTCCACGACGTCGTCGACGTTCGACAACACCCTGGAAAGCAGCCTCTCGAGCCCTACGAGTTACCTGAACCAACAGGCCGACGCCGGCTACGGAGCCCTCAACAAAGCCTTCGATGTCGACTCGACCGGGGCCGCGACGACGACGACCCCCGCCGAGACCGATGCCAACATCACCGCCACGACGAACGCATACATGGTCGCGGCTGGGTCGACGGCGGCCGCGCAAACGGCCGCGGCAACGGAGACGACCTATTTCACGTCGAAGATCGGGTCGATCACCACGGCAGCCGAGCTGACGAGCGATCCCCGCCTGCTCGCCTACGTCGTCAAGGCCTATGGGCTCCCCAGCACCGCCACGGCATCGGACATCCAGCAGGCCTTGAGCAGCGATCCGAGCAGTGGAACAAGCTTCGCTGCGACCTCGCCCTATCCCGGGTTCAAGGCCCTCGCCAGCGCGTTCAATTTCGATACGACCGGCGCGGCCAAGACCGTGACGCAATTCCAGTCGGCAGCCCAGCAACAGTCGACCGTGCAACTCTACTCCGAACGGGAAGGCTCGGACACCGCAGCCGGCGCGGCCGCGACTGCCTACTACAACGCCAATATCGGCAAGGCGACCTCGGTCAGCGACCTCGAAAACGATCCGAAGCTTCTGTCCTACGTCCTCACCGCTTACGGCATCGATCCCACGACATCGGACTCGACGGTCAGTTCGGTTATCGAGAACACGTCATCGATCGCGACATCGACCGCGAACGCCTCGCTCCTGCAGCTGAAACTCGGCTTCAACGTCGATGCGAATGGCAATGCCACGAACCCGCTCACCGCGCAGTCCGCTGCCAATATCACAGCGACGACGTCGGCGTATCTCGCGGCTGCCCCGACCGACGCCGCCTCGCAGACCGCGGCGTTGACGGCGACCGCCTACTACAAGAGCGCGATGGCCAATGTCACGTCGGTCAGCAGTCTCCTGGCCGACCCGAAGCTTGTGGCCTACATCAAGCAGGCCTACGCCATCCCGGCGACGACGACGAACACCGTGTTGCAACAAGTGCTGACGAGCGACGTCACCAGCGCCAGCAGCGTCGCGAACACGATGGGCTCGAATTTTAGCACGCTTGCCGCGGCGTTCGACTTTTCAACGACCGGTATGATCGTGCCCGAGACGCAAGGGGCGCAGTCCAAGGCCCAGTTGAACGCAGTCAACAACGCCTACATCGAACAGCAGATGGAAACGGACGCCTCTGCGCAGAACCCCGGCATCGGGCTCGCCCTGTATTTTCAGACCAACGCATCCAAGATCACCGATGCCTACAGCATTCTCGCGGACTCGAAGCTGACGACCATTTTCCAGACCATGATGGGGCTGCCCTCCACCGCGTCCGGCGCCGACATCGACGTGCAGGCGAACGCGATCACCAACCAGTTCGATTTTTCCGATTTCAAAGACCCGACCAAGCTCAAAAGTCTGATCCAGCGTTTCTCGATCCTCTATGATCTCAATCCGCCGGCGTCGACCACGACCTATTCGACGACGTCGCTGTTCGGGAGCACCAACACGTTGGATGTTACGTCGCTGTTCGGTGCCACCTCGACCGGCTCGACGACGTCCGACGTAACGACGCTGTTTGGCTGAACGGCGGCGTGAATCTTAAACGGCTTCGATGATCGACAGGCCACCGCAGCTAGTCTTAGTGCGACGCAACCGGGCATCTGCCGGGCAGCGCCGCGATCGGCCGACCGCAGAGGCGGCGACCGGGTCGAATGCTAGACCGCCTCTGACGCGTGTCCTATTGGTGCAGATGCAGAATGCGTGGAAAAACTCGCATAACGCGCGCAGGCGAACAGCATTATCGCGACGGCGCAATAACTGAAGGCGAGCGTCGGCGAGCGCGCGAACCCGATGGCCTCGGCATGGATCAGGCCGAAGAAAGTGAGGATGCCGCCGGCTAAGGCGAAAGCAGCGGCTCTTTCGAACGCGCGTTCGATGACGAAGACCGCGATCGATCCGAGAATGATGCCGCCGAGCACCGCGCCCCCGCCAAGGACGACGAGCCCGTCATAGAGAATACCGTTGCCTGCGAGCTTGGCACTCCCGATCGCCGCAACACTGGTTCCGGCCGCGCCAAGAGCGCCGTCGATCATCGTCTTTCCCCAGGCCGCGATCTGCGGAATCACGGCCAGAATGATCGCGGGCGCATGATTATGCGGCGTCTCCTGGAAGGCCTGCGAGCCGATGAGCATGCCGATGTAAAGCAGGATCGGCAGGATCGCGACGACAGGGATCAGCGCGGTCATGAAGGCGATGATGCCGAACCACGACAGCACCAGCACGAACACGCCGGTGGCCGCGGAATAGCCGATCCGCCCGCCCATCGCCTTCCAGCCGGGATGGCCGATGTAGACCGCGTTGATGAACGGATTACCCATGCAGCAGCCGATCAGGCTGATGATGCCGTCGGCGGTCAGCACCCGCGTCGTCGGAAACGAGTCACCGGCCGCCGCGGCGCTCTCCACATTGTCCAGCGCCTCGACGAGGTCGTAGATCCCGAACGGGATGGCCGTCACCAGAATCACGCCAAGAAATTCGAAACCGGAAAACACGTGGCCGATCGCGGGTAGCGGTATCGAGAAGCCGAAGCGGGCGACGGAGCCGGAGAGACCGGCCAGCGTCAAGCCGCCGTAGTTCAGGCCGAAGCCGTTCGAGATCCAGGCGATCAGCGTGCCGACGGCAATCGCGACGAGACCGCCGGGCATGCCGCGAAAATAGCGGATGCCGCCGAACCAGTTGGCGAGAATAATCGCAAAGCAGATCAGTCCGATGACCGGCGTCAGCATCATCTGCAGCGCAGGGCTCATTGAGATGAACGTGATCGCGATGCCGGCGAGCGAACCGAGCAGCGCGGCGCGTGGCGTGATACGCCGGATGATCGGCGCCACAAACCCGCCAGCCATCAGCACGAAGCTTTGCACGAACACCCAGGTGAGCCCGGCCTCCCAGGCCTTGACCGGATCGCCGGTCTTGCCGAGAATCGGCAGCATGATTACGAAGACCACCACGAACATGTGGGGGACACTGATGCCGGACGGCAGCGCGCAGACATCGGTTCGGCCGGTCTGTTTCGCCAGGCGATAAGCGAGGTAGGCATAGTACAAGGTGCTGAGACAGAGCATCAGACCGGTCGCCGGCAGGATCCGGCCGAATACGATGTCGTCCGGCATCTTCAGCACGAACCGCAGCAATCCGGTCAGGACGAGAAGATTGACGAGAATGTTGGTGCCAAACCCAAAGAAGGCGTTCCAGTCGCCCGGGACCCAAAGCGCGGGCTGTCTCGCGCCCGCCGTCGCATTCACCGTCATCATGCTCTCCTTATGATGCCATCGTCACCTTCGTTTTGACGAACCCTGCGTCCCTGTGCGCGTCGAGCGCCGCGATGACATTCGCGGACGGCGCCACCCAGCCAAAGATCCCGCCCTGGGCGGTGATCATCTTGAGCGCCATCGCATGGAATTCGGGGAAGTAGGAGCCGGCGCAGTCCTCCAGCACCAGGCACTCGTAGCCGCGATCGTTGGCCTCGCGGACAGTGGTATGGACGCAGACTTCGGTCGTCACGCCGGTCACGACGAGCTGGCGAATCCCGCGGCTCTGCAGGATGGCCTGTAGATCCGTGGCGAAGAAAGCGCCTTTGCCCGGCTTGTCGATCACCGGCTCGCCCGGTGCCGGCGCCAGTTCCCCGATGATGTCGTGGCCTGGTTCACCGCGGACGAGAATGCGCCCCATCGGACCGCTGTCACCGATCGAGACCGCACCATGGCCACGCTCCTTCTTCGAGGGCGGCAGATCGGCGAGATCGGAGCGATGCCCCTCGCGCGTATGGAGGACAGGGAGGCCGGAGGCACGCCAAGCCGCAAGAAGTTGGCGGTTAGGCTCGATAGTCCGACGCAGCAGGCTGACATCGTTGCCGAGCATAGCGCCGAAGCCGCCCGGTTCGAGGAAATCGCGCTGCATGTCGATGATGAGAAGCGCGCAGCGATCCAGCGCCAGCGGAAATTCGTAAGGCTCGGCCGCAATGGGAAGAACGTCAGGGCTCATGGACAACAACCTCGTAACCATGAGCCGAAGCAACTTCCAGGCCAAGCTTAACCATGCTTGTCTTGACTTGAGACGCAAAAAGCCCGCCCCGTTTTCTGGGGCGGGCTTTTGTGAGTGTTGGTTGCGGGGACAG
>NZ_LMUU01000050.1 GCF_009765775.1 Beijerinckia sp. L45 | reverse complement strand
ATCGGTGCCGAGTTGATCCTGCCGCCGACGCGCTCACTGGCCCGCGCCAAGCGCGCGCTCGCCGGCCAGGCCGGGGGCGGCGGCACGCCGCTCGCCACCGCGATCGATGCCGCAGCGCTGCTCGCCGATACGATCCAGCGCAAAGGCCCGAGGCCGCTTGTCGTGGTCCTTACCGACGGCCGGGCCAACATCGGGCGCGCCGGGCGCCCGGGCCGCCCTGACGCCGAGGCCGACGCCGTGCTCGCCGCCCGCGCCCTGCGGGCTCAGAACGTCGGCAGCCTGCTCATCGACATCGCGCCGCGACCGAACCCCACGGCCCAGCAGCTGGCTGCCGCGATGGGCGCGCGCTACCAGCCGTTGCCCTATGTCGATGCGCGGGTGCTCTCGCAGGCGGTGCTTGCGGCCTCGCCGGGCCCGCAGGAGCGCCAACGCAACGTTTGAGCTGGCGACCACGTTATGTCCGGGTGAAGCCAAGCTTCACCCGGTGAAGCCAGGCTTCAGGAGATCATATGGACCTGCCCATCCGCCGCACGCCGGATCGATCCGCGGCTCGCCGCGCGGCCGCGCTCAGCATCGTGTCGCTCGGCCTCGTCGGCGGATTTTTAGGCGGTCGCCATCTCCGCCCGCCGGTCAAGCTGCCGCTGCCGCCGGCGCTCGACGGCGATATCGAAACGCTATCCCTGCCGTTCGGGACGCTGTCCTACTACCGCGGCGGCAAGGCCGATGCCGCGCCGCTTCTGCTGATCCACAGCGTCAACGCCTCGGCCAACGCCTATGAGATGAAACCGCTCTACGATCACTACGCCGAGAGCCGCGCGGTCTATGCGATCGACCTGCCGGGGTTCGGCTTTTCCGATCGTCCGGATCGCATTTATACGCCGCGGCTGATGACCGATGCGATCCTGGCTTTGGTGGAAGAGATCCGCCGTCGCCACGGCAATTTTCCGCTCGACGCCATCGCGGTCTCGCTGTCGTCCGAGTTTTTGGCCCGCGCCGCGACCGAGCATCCCACGATGTTCCGCAGCATCGGGCTCGTCAGTCCCAGCGGGCTGCAGGCGGCGCGATCCGGCGACGGCGACGCCGGCAGCAACTACGGCCGCCCCGCCGTGCGCGATGTGATTTCGTTTCCCGCCTGGGGACGCGGGCTGTTCGATCTTCTCGTGAGCCGGGTGAGCATCCGTTATTACCTCTCGAAAACCTGGGGCTCGTGGCGCATCGACGACGGTCTCGCCGCCTATGACTATCGCAGCGCGCATCAGCCCGGCGCGGAGCACGCGCCGTTCTCGTTCCTCTCCGGCTTCCTCTTCAGCGCCGACATCATGACCGTCTACAAGGCGTTGACCGTGCCGGTCTTCATGACGCACGGCGTGCGCGGCGACTTCGTCGATTACATGCGCAAGGCCGAGGTTGAGGGGCGTCCGAATTGGACTGTCCGCGTCTTCCAGACCGGCGCTCTGTCCTATTTCGAACGCCTCGACGAGTTCGCCGAGGCCTACGGCGCCTTCCACGATCGGGCCGCCTGATGGTTCGGGATCACAAGCTTTCGTTTGCCGTCGATGGGCGGGACTGGCCGAACTGCGAGGCGAGCCGCTTCGTGGATGCCGCCGGCATTCGCTGGCACGTCCAGGTCGGCGGCCAGGGCCCGGTGCTGCTGCTGCTCCACGGCACCGGCGCGGCGACGCATTCATGGCGCCACCTCGGGCCGATCCTGGAGAGGCATTTTACCGTCGTTGCTCCCGATCTTCCCGGCCATGGCTTTACCCAATCGCCGCCGCAGACGCTGCTGTCGCTGCCGGGCATGGCCGGCGGCGTGGCGGCATTGCTGCGCGAACTCGATCTCGACCCCGTCCTCGTCGCCGGGCATTCGGCCGGCGCCGCGGTGGCAATCCGCATGGCGCTCGACGGCGCCATCGCACCGCGCGGCATCGTCAGTCTCAACGGCGCGCTGCTGCCCTTCGGCGGCGTCGCCACCCACATCTTTTCGCCGCTCGCCAAGCTGCTGTTCCTCAACCCCTTCATGCCGCGCCTGTTCGCCTGGAAGGCGGGCGACGCCGGCTCGGTCGAATCGCTGATCCGCAACACCGGCTCGACCATCGATCCCGAAGGCGTCGAGTTCTACCGCCGCTTGGTGTCCAGTCCCGACCACGTCGCCGCGGCGCTCGGCATGATGGCGAACTGGCACCTCGATACGCTGTACCGCGACCTGCCCAAGCTTGAGGTACCGCTGCTGCTCGTCGCCGGGCAGAACGACCGCACCATCCGCTCCGAGGATGCTTTCAAGGTTCAGGAGATCCTGCCGTCGGCCAGGGTCGAGATCATGCGCGGCCTGGGCCATCTTGCCCATGAGGAACGCGCCGACGATGTCGCCGCCTTGATCCTCGATTTCGCCAAAACCCTCGGTCTTTTGACGGAAGCCTTAGCGTAAGACTTTCGCCGATCCGGCTATCCAAGTGTCAGGTTTCTGTTACACTTGGCGGCATGACGACGTTGACACTCGATCGCGTGCCGACGGCCAGTTTCCCGCCACGGCTGGAAACGCGCCCGCATGCGATCGTCATCGGCAGCGGCTTTGGTGGGCTTGCCGCGGCGGTGCGGCTCGGCGCACGCGGTTACCAGGTCACCGTGCTGGAACAGCGCGCCATGCTCGGCGGCCGCGCCGCGGTGTATCGGCAGGACGGATTCACCTTCGATGCCGGGCCGACCATCGTCACCGCGCCCTTTCTTTTCGAGGAGCTGTGGGCGCTGTGCGGCAAGCGCCTCGCCGACCATGTCGACCTGCGCCCGGTGACGCCGTTCTATGCCATCCGCTTCGACGACGGCGAGACCTTCGCCTACACCGGCGATCCCGCCGCGATGCGTGCGGAGGTGGCGCGGCTGTCGCCCGGTGACGTCGACGGCTATGAGCGCTTCATGCAGGCCAGCGAGGCGATCTTCAAGATCGGCTTCGAACAGCTCGGCGACGTGCCGTTCTCGTCGTGGCGCGACATGGCGCGCATCGTCCCCGCGATGATGAAGCTGAAGAGTTACCGTTCGGTCTACGGCTTCGTCTCCAGCTTTTTGAAAGACGAGCGGCTGCGCACGATTTTCAGCTTTCATCCGCTGCTGATCGGCGGCAACCCCTTCACCACCACATCGATCTACTGCCTCATCGCCTATCTCGAACGGCGCTGGGGCGTGCATTTCGCGATGGGCGGCACCGGCAGGCTGGTAGAAGGCCTTGCCGATCTCATCCGCGGGCAGGGCGGCGATATCCGCACCGACGCGGCGGTCGCCGAAATCCTCGTCACCGACGGCCGCGCCGCCGGCGTCCGCCTCGCTTCGGGCGAATGGCTGGCCGCCGACGTCGTCGTGTCGAACGCCGATTCCGCTTTCACCTACAAGCACCTGCTGCCGGCCTCGGCGCACAAGCGCTGGAGCGCCAGGCGCGTCGACCGTTCACGCTATTCCATGAGCCTCTTCGTCTGGTATTTTGGCACCAGGCGGCGTTACGAGCATGTCGATCATCATACAATTCTGCTCGGCCCCCGTTACCGAGGCCTGCTGACCGATATCTTTGGCCGCAAGCATCTGGCGCAGGATTTCAGCCTCTACCTGCACCGCCCGACGGCGACCGATCCTTCGCTGGCGCCGGACGGTTGCGACGCGTTCTACGTGCTCTCGCCGGTGCCGCATCTCGAAAGCGGTACGGATTGGCAAGTGCAGGCCGAGCCTTACCGCCACGCCATCGAAGCGCATCTGGCGGCGACCGTGCTGCCGGATCTCGCGGCCAACATCGTGACCTCGCGCATGATGACACCGCAGGATTTTCGCGACGATTTGTCATCGGTGCACGGCGCGGCCTTCGGCCTCGAGCCGGTGCTGACGCAGAGCGCCTGGTTCCGCCCGCACAACCGCAGCGAAGACATCGAGAACCTTTTTCTCGTCGGGGCCGGCACCCATCCCGGCGCCGGCCTTCCCGGCGTCCTCTCCTCTGCCCGCATCCTCGACAAAGTGGTGCCCGATGCCCATGCATTTTCCTGAGACGATGCTCGTCGCGCAAGCCGACCGCCGCGCCTGTCGCGATCTGTTGCGCACGGGGTCTAAGACGTTTTTTGCCGCCTCGCATCTGCTGCCGCGCCGCGTGCGCGAGCCGGCCATCGCGCTTTACGCCTTCTGCCGCCTCGCCGATGACGCCGTCGATTTGCATGACGGGCGCCTCGCCACGTTGGCTCGCTTGCGCGACCGCCTCGATCGCGCCTACCGCGGCCAGCCTTTGCCGCTCGCCGCCGACCGCGCCTTTGCCGACACCGTCGCGCATCACGCCATTCCGCGCGCCTTGCCGGAAGCGCTGCTGGAAGGGCTCGAATGGGATGCGCGCGAAAAACGTTACGAAACCCTGTCGGATCTCCACGCCTATGCCGCCCGTGTCGCCGGGTCGGTCGGCGCGATGATGGCGGTGATCATGGGCGTCGGCAACCACGACGCCATCGCGCGCGCCTGCGATCTCGGCGCCGCGATGCAGCTCACCAACATCGCCCGCGATGTCGGTGAGGATGCCCGCAACGGCCGGATCTATCTGCCGTTGTCCTGGCTGCGCGAGGTCGGTATCGACCCCGGCGTCTGGCTCGCCGCGCCACATTTTTCACCCGCGATCGGACGGCTCGTGCAGCGCTTGTTGTCAGAAGCGGATGCGCTCTATCGCGCGAGCGAAGCCGGCATCGCGCAGCTGCCGTTGACGTGCCGGCCCGGCATCCGCGCCGCGCGTCTCCTCTATGCCGAGATCGGCGCCGCGATCGGTCGGCTTGGCTACGATTCCGCGACGCAGCGCGCCTTCGTGCCGAAGCGGCGGAAAGCCGAGCTGATGCTGAAGGCTTTGGTTTCGCCGAGCCACGTCGGCGATCGTCCGCCGGCGCTGGCGGAGGCGCGCTTTCTGATCGACGCGATCGAGACGACGAGCCTTCGCGCTACCACGCCGCGCGCGAACATGGGCGAGCAGGTGGTGTGGGTGATGGAGCTGTTCGACCGCATCGAGCGGCGTCGACAAGTCCAAGGTCTCTAGGGATAGGCGCGCATGGAAAACATGGGCGGTCTGATCGAACTGGTTCTGGTCTTCGCCTTTGTGCTCGGTTTCGCCGTGCTCGAGCTGATGAGTTTGCGGCGATACAAGAAGCGTAAGGCGGCGGAGGATGCCGCGCGTGTAGAGAAGGATGATCGTCGCTAGGGGGGCATTGCGAGCCGAAGGCGAGGCAACCCAGGGGCAACGATGCTCACGTAAATTTATCTTGTGCTGCCCCTGGGTTGCTCCGCTTCGCTTGCAATGACGAAAGTTGCAGCGCCGCGATCTATTTTCCCGACCGCCGCGGCATGCGGAACGGCAGCATCATTCGCACGATCGGCGCGGTAGCGCGGGTGAGCGACAGGCTCTCATGCACGCCGGTCGCTTGCGCCCTGTCGATCCCACTGCGGATCGTCGAGCGCGTGTAGAACGGCGCGTCCTCCATGGACCGCACCAGCACGGGCGCGATGCTTCCATCCGTCGGCGCTGACCGTTTGACGCCCCACAAGCCATTCGGCAGGGGCCGGTAGTGGATCGGCGCGCCGGGCTCGACCGCGCCCGATGCGTCGGCCCGCAGCGACAGCGAGCGTTCGGCGCCATTCTTCTCGACGACATCGTAAAAAATACGCGCATGATCGCCGCGGTCGAAGCGCGACCAGGTCCAGGAGCGGAACGCCGCATCGAGCGGCTCGTCGCCGGCATTGTGGTCGAAGTAGCCGCTGCCGCGCCAGCGCAGGCCGGGTCGCTGCAGATCCACCGTAACGTCGCACAGCGGCGCGATCGGCTGCCACCGATGTCTTGCGCGCGCGTCGAGATTGAACACGGCGCCGGTCAGCGCCTTCGGCCGGACCATCACCGTGCCGCGCAGCCGCGAGGGCAGGGGCGCCGTCACCTCCTCGATGCCGATCGTCAGCGTCGCGCCGTCCCATTGCATCGCGCTGGCGCCGATCTCCAGCCGATCGGCGCTGCGGCGCAGGCTGGTGCGCCCGCGCTCGGTCATCGCCCAGCGCGCCGGTCGTCCGTACAGCGCGACGTTCATCGCGACATGATTCTCTGCATCGCCACGCCCTCTCGCGCGCGCAAAAGCGTAGTACGGCGAAAACACGCTGCCGATGAAGGCGATGATGGTGAGGCCGTGCGCGCCGTCGTCGCTCAGCGCATCGACATACCACCAGGCATAGCCGCCGGGCGGGACCGCGCCGTCGAAGCGCGGTCCGCGAGGACTGCTGCCGCGGCGAGGCGCCCCGACATCGCCGCCATCGGCACACCCGGCCCCGGATGCACGCTGCCCCCCGCCAGATAGAGTCCGGGCACCTTGCTCCGCGATCCCGCCCGGTGGAACGAGGCCTGCCATCCGTGTGACGCCGGGCCATACAGGGCCCCGCCCGTCGCCGGAAACAGCTGGTTGAACGCTGCCGGATCGGTGATCACCTGCGCCGTGTCCCGTTCGATCGTCAGGCCGCATCGCGCCAGCAGCGCGGACATCCGGGTTTCGCATCGCGCGAGCTCCGCTTGAGAAAAGGATCGGGCATCGCCCGCGGCAGGGGCATTGATGAGGCACAGCAGGCGCTCAGTGCCGGTCGGTTCGGCGCCGGTGCCGCGGTCCTGCGCACAGATGTAAACTGTCGGATCCGAGGGGATGGCGTTGCGCCGAAAGATCGCATCGAACTCCGCCTTGTAGTCGTCGGAAAAGAAGACGTTGTGCCGCTCCAGCGGGTAGCCGTGCGTCTTGGCGTGCAGCGCGAAGGTGACGGCCGACAGCGAGCGGTCCTTGGGGGCGATGCGCGGTGCGGCCTGCGCGACGCCTTGGCCGAACAGGCCCGCCGTCAGCGCCGCGGCATCGGCGTTGGCAATCACCGCGTCCGCCGCGATCCGCGTGCCGTCGGCCAGCACGACGCCGCTGGCGCGGCCTTGCGCCACGGTGATCTCGCGCACCGCCGTGCCGAATCGCAGCGTCGCGCCCTTCGCTGCGGCCAGCGCGGCAAGGCTGCGCGCCAGCCGATGCATGCCGCCCTCGACGAACCACACGCCGTCCTGCTCGACATGGGCGACGAGCATCAGCGTCGCCGGCGCCAGGAAGGGCGACGATCCGCAATAGGTGGCGTAGCGGCCGAACAGCTGCAGCAGGCGTGGGTCGCGAAAATGCTCGCCCAGCGCCTTCCACAGTGTGGTGAACGGGCTGATCCGGCTGAGATCCTTCAGGCCGAACAAGCCGAAGGACGAGACCAGCTGGTCGAGCCGCGGCCGCTGCGATCGGATGAACGGCTTGTCCAGCGTCTCGAACATCTTGCGGCTGCGCTGTGTGAAAGCGCGATAGCCAGCCGCCTCCTGCGCGCCGGCGAAATCCCCGATCGCATCCGCCGAGCGCGCGATGTCGGCGAAGAGGTCCAGCCGCTCGCTCGCGCTCCACGCGTGACGCGCCAACGTTTCCGCGCGACGCAGGGTGAGGTGCGCGTCGAGGCTCGTCCCCACGTCCGCGAAGATCTCCTCAAAGACCCAGCGCATGGTGAGCACGGTCGGGCCCGCATCGATGCGGGCACCGTCGACCAGAACCTCGCGCATCTTGCCGCCAGGCGCCGGCGCTGTTTCGACGAGGGTGACCGCGCAGCCCCGGTGCGCCAGCAGCATCGCCGCAACGAGGCCGCCGAGCCCCGCGCCGATGATGACCACGCGATGATCGCGCATCCGCCCTCCCGTCCATTGCCCTATGTCAATAACACTTGACACTCTGATATGACAACGTAGCCTGACAATCAAAGTTAGTGGAACGGGAGGCTGCCATGGATGCGGTTGAGCGTATCGAACAAGCGTTGCTTCAGGCGATCGGCAATGTCGACGTCCCGTCATGTCCTCCTCGGTTGCTGGCTGCGATGCATCATGCGGTGTTTCCGGCCGGCGCGCGGGTCCGCCCGCGTCTTTGCCTCGCGGTGGCTGCGGCCTGCGGCGAGGACGACCCCTCTGTCGCCGATGCCGCCGCCTGCGCTATCGAACTGATGCACTGCGCCTCGCTGGTGCACGACGATCTTCCCTGTTTCGACGATGCCGATCTGCGCCGCGGCCAGCCCTCCGTCCACAAGGCCTTCGGCGAGCCTCTCGCCGTGCTGGCCGGCGATGCGCTGATCCTGCTGGCGTTTCAGACTCTCGGGCTGCTCGCCCATGCGCCGCAAAAGCTGGCGCTGCTGCTGCTCACCGTATCGCGTTCGGTCGGCGTGCCGTCCGGCATCATCGCCGGGCAGGCCTGGGAATGCGAGCCGGTGATCGACCTCCGCCATTATCATCGCGCCAAGACCGGCGCGCTATTCGGCGCCGCAGCGATCGCCGGGGCCGCAGCATCGGGTGCCGAAGCCGAACCGTGGCGGACGCTCGGTGAGACGCTTGGCGAAGCCTATCAGGCCGCGGACGATATCCGCGATGCCTGCGCCGACGTCGAAGAAATCGGCAAGCCGATCGGCAAGGATCAGGCGCTCGGCCGACCCAACGCCGTGCTCGAACTCGGCGTCGCCGGCGCCGTCAAACGGTTGGAAACGCTTGTCGGCGAGGCGATCGCCTCGATCCCGCCGTGCCGCGGCGCGGCGGATCTGCGGGCGCTCGTGCACGCCGAGGCCAAGCGCCTGTTGCCGAAAAGCCTGGCGCGCCAGGTCGCCTGACGATGACATCCCTGGCCGACCCATCGGGCGACGCCAAACCATCGCTTCGCGAGCGATGGTTTGCCTATCGCAACCAAAAACTCGCGGACCCGAAGTTTCAGCGCTGGGCGGCAAGCTTCCCCCTGACACGACCGATCGCGAGCCAGCGCGCGAAAGCGCTGTTCGACCTCAGCGCCGGCTTTGTCTATTCGCAGGTGTTGTTCGCCTGCGTGAAGCTGTCGCTGTTCGAGGCTCTGGCGGACGGCCCACTCGCGGTCGACGCGCTGGCCAGCCGGCTCGACCTGCCGGCCCCTGCGATGGCGCGGCTGCTCGGCGCCGCCGCCGGGTTGAAGCTCGTCGAGAAAATTCCGGACGGCCGCTACGGCCTCGGCGTTCATGGCGCCGCCTATCTCGGCAATCCCGCGATCAAGGCGATGGTCGAGCACCATGCGTTGCTCTATCGCGATCTCGAAGATCCCGTCGCGCTACTGCGCGACGGCAAGCGCGAGACGGCGCTGTCGTCGTTCTGGCCCTATGCGCAGGCCGACAATCCCGGCACGATTCCGGCCGAGGCGGTGGCGCCCTACAGCGAGCTGATGGCCTCGTCCCAGGCGCTCATCGCCGACGACGTTCTGGACGCCTATCCTTTCATCGATCACGGCACGCTGATGGATGTCGGTGGCGGCGACGGGGCATTCCTGCTCGCCGCGGCGCGCCGTCGTCCGGATCTCTCGTTGATACTCTTCGATCTCCCGGCGGTCGCGGAAAGTGCGGACCAAAACTTCAAGGCTTCCCGCCTTGCGAATCGAGCCAGCGTGATCGGCGGCGATTTCACGACCGAGGCCCTGCCCAAAGGCGCCGATCTGATTTCGCTGGTGCGCGTCCTGCACGATCACGACGACGCGACGGCGGCATTGCTGTTGCGCAAGGTCTTCGACGCGCTGGTGCCGGGCGGCATCCTCCTTTTGGCCGAACCGTTTGCCGATACACCGCAAGCGGAATCCGTCGGCGCCTATTTCCAGTTCTATCTGCTCGCCATGCGGCAAGGCCGGCCGCGCAGCGAGAGGGAGCTCATGACGCTGCTGTATGGTGCCGGCTTCGGCCGCGTGCGGCCCGTCGCGACGGCGCGCCCGATGCTCGCCAGCCTTCTGGTCGCGCAAAAAAGCGCGGGCCCCGCAAATCGAAGTGTAAAGTCTAGTTGACAACATTAATTGTCATTCTAGACTTACAGCACTAACCACCCGCAAGCCGAAAGACGGGAGGCCGCTTTGAAAACGACAGCCATCGTCTTGAGCGAACCGCGCCACATCGGCGTCCGCACGCTCGATCTCACCCCGCCGCGGGATGGCGATCTTCTCGTCGAAATCGCGCACAGCGGCATCAGCACCGGCACCGAGCGTCTCCTCTGGTCGGGCACCATGCCGGCCTTTCCCGGCATGGGCTATCCGCTGGTGCCAGGCTACGAAGCCGTCGGCCGCGTTGTCGAGCGCCACGGCGACTCTGCCATTGCCGTGGGCCAAACCGTCTTCGTCCCCGGCGCCAGTTGCTACGAGGGTGCCCGCGGCCTGTTCGGTGCCTCGGCCTCGCGGCTCATCGTCCGCGCCGACCGCGCGCTGCCGATCGACTCCTCTATCGGTGAAAACGGCATTCTCCTCGCGCTGGCCGCTACCGCCTACCACACGTTCGCCGGTGCGGCGCTGCCCGAGCTGATCGTCGGACATGGCGTGCTCGGCCGGCTTCTCGCCCGTCTGGTCGTCGCCGTCGGCGGCGCGGCGCCGACCGTCTGGGAGATCAACGCCGATCGCCGGTCCGGCGCGCAGGGCTATGAAGTCGTCGATCCCGCCGCGGACGAACGCCGCGACTATCGCGTCATCACCGACGTCAGCGGCGCTCCCGGCATTCTCGACAGCCTCGTTGCGCACCTGGCGCCCGCCGGCGAAATCGTCCTCGGCGGATTCTACAGCGACCCGCTGTCGTTCGTCTTCCCACCAGCTTTCATGCGCGAGGCGCGGTTCCGCGTCGCTGCACAATGGCAGCGCACCGACCTCGAGGCGGTCCGCGCGCTGGTCGAGGACGGGCGCCTCTCGCTCGACGGGCTCATCACCCACCGCGCCGCCGCGGATCAGGCGGACCTCGCCTATCGCACCGCGTTCGAAAATCCCGGCTGCCTCAAAATGGTCCTCGACTGGAGAGCCTCATGAACGCCTTCGCGCCCATCAACATGACCGATGCGCTCCGCGCCGAAGCCGCGATCGAGCCGGATCCCGTGGTCCAGGGCGATCCCGAGGTTGCGCCAAAGAAAGAGACGCAGATCATCGCGATCTACGGCAAGGGCGGGATCGGCAAGAGTTTCACCCTCGCCAACCTCTCCTACATGATGGCGCAGCAGGGCAAGAAGGTCTTGCTCATCGGCTGCGATCCGAAAAGCGACACGACCTCGCTGCTGTTTGGCGGCAAGGCCTGTCCGACGATCATCGAGACCTCCGCCCGGATGAAGGCGGCGGGCGCCGAAATCGCCATCGGCGACGTCTGTTTCAAGCGCGACGGTGTTTTCGCGATGGAGTTGGGTGGGCCCGAGGTCGGCCGCGGCTGCGGCGGCCGCGGCATCATCCATGGCTTCGAGCTTCTGGAGAAGCTCGGCTTCCACGAATGGGGTTTTGACTTCGTCCTCCTCGACTTCTTGGGCGACGTGGTCTGCGGCGGCTTCGGCCTGCCGATCGCCCGCGACATGTGTCAAAAAGTGATCGTCGTCGCCTCAAACGATCTGCAGTCGCTTTACGTCGCCAACAACGTCTGCTCGGCGGTCGAATATTTCCGCAAACTCGGCGGCAATGTCGGCGTCGCCGGCATGGTCATCAACAAGGATGATTATACCGGCGAGGCCCAGGCTTTTGCCGAGACGGCCGGCATTCCGGTGTTGGCCGCGATTCCGGCCGACGAAGACATCCGGCGCAAGAGTGCCAATTACGAGATCATCGGAACGCCGGGCAATCGTTGGGCTTCGGTCTTCGAGGACCTTGCCGCCAATGTCGCCGAAGCGCCGCCGGTGCGGCCGAAGCCGCTGACGCAGGACGGTCTGCTCAATCTCTTCAGCGCCGATGCCGTCGGCCGCGGCGTCACCCTCGTGCCCGCGACGATGGAAGACATGTGCGGCACGTCCGACGTGACGAAGCCGACCCTCGAAGTCATCTACGACACGGTATGAGCCCCATGGATTACGACGCCCCCATCGGCGACAGCGTCGCCAGCAGCGAGACCGGCCTTCTCGGCAAGGGCGAGTTGGCCGATGGCGTCGGCTGCCACGGCGGCAAGGTGGCATTGCAGCGCGCGGCGTCGGCTGCGGGCAAGTCCGAGATCCTCGATCGCTACGCCCAGGATTATCCGCAGGGGCCACACGATCAGCCGCAAAGCATGTGCCCGGCCTTCGGCTCGCTGCGTGTCGGTCTGCGCATGAAGCGCACCGCGACGATCCTTTCCGGCTCCGCCTGCTGCGTCTACGGCCTCACATTCACTTCGCATTTTTATGGCGCGCGTCGCAGCGTCGGCTATGTCCCGTTCAATTCGGAAACGCTAGTCACGGGAAAGCTGTTCGAGGACATCCGCGACGCGGTCTACAAGATCGCCGATCCCGCGAACTACGACGCGATCGTCGTCACCAATCTCTGCGTGCCGACGGCGTCCGGCGTGCCGCTGCAACTGCTGCCCAAGGCGATCAACGGCGTCCGCATCATCGGCATCGACGTGCCGGGCTTCGGCATTCCCACCCACGCCGAAGCCAAGGACGTGCTCGCCGGCGCGATGCTGAACTATGCGCGGCTGGAGGCTGAATCGGGTCCGGTCGCGGCGCCGGACAAAGGCCGGTCCGAGCGGCCGTCCATCGCGCTTCTCGGCGAGATGTTTCCCGCCGATCCGATAGGCATCGCGGCGATGCTGGAGCCGCTCGGTCTCGCAGCGGGCCCTGTCGTGCCGACGCGCGAGTGGCGCGAGCTCTATGCCGCACTGGACTGCGCAGCCGTGGCGGCAATCCATCCGTTCTACAGGGCGAGCATCCGCGAGTTCGAAGCCGCGGGCCGGCCGATCGTCGGCTCCGCGCCGGTCGGATGCGACGGCACTGCCGCCTGGCTCGATGCGATCGGCGCCATCTGCAATGTCGCGCAGAACAAGATCGACACGGCAAAGAACAGGTTTCTGCCAGCCATATCGGGCGCCTTGGCAGCCAAACCGATCAAGGGCCGCATTACGCTGTCGGGCTACGAAGGCTCGGAGCTTTTGGTGGCACGCCTCCTCGTCGAGAGCGGGGCGGATGTGCGTTACGTCGGCACCGCCTGTCCGCGCACGCCTTGGTCCGAGCCCGACCGCGCCTGGCTCGAAGAGCGTGGCGTCCCCGTGACCTATCGCGCTTCGCTTGAGCAGGATCTCGCCGCGATGCAAGAATACAAGCCCGATCTCGCGATCGGCACCACGCCCGTGGTGCAAAAAGCCAAGGCGATGGCGATCCCGGCCTTGTATTTCACCAACCTGATTTCGGCACGACCGTTGTTCGGCGTGATGGGGGCGGGCTCGCTGGCGCAGGTGGTCAATGCCGCCATCGCGTCGAAATCCCGCTTTGACGCAATGACCGATTTCTTCGACGGCGTCGGCACCGGTTACGCCGCAGGCATCTGGGAGCAGCAGCCTGTCGACCGCCCGGAGTTCAAGGAAAAATACAAGCGCGCTCTCGAGATCAAGGCAAAGCAGCGCGCCGCAGCCGAGGAGGCGGTCTGATGCTCGTCCTCGACCATGATCGGGCCGGCGGCTACTGGGGCGCGGTCTACGCCTTCACCGCGATCAAGGGCCTGCAGGTCGTCATCGACGGCCCCGTCGGCTGCGAGAACCTGCCGGTCACCTCGGTGCTGCACTACACCGATGCCCTGCCGCCGCACGAACTGCCGATCGTCGTCACGGGCCTCTCGGAGGAGGAGCTCGGCCAGAAGGGCACCGAGGGCGCGATGAAGCGCGCCCACAAGGTTTTGGATCCCGCCCTGCCGGCGGTGGTGGTGACCGGCTCTATCGCCGAGATGATCGGCGGTGGCGTGACGCCGGAAGGCACCAACATCAAACGGTTTCTGCCGCGCACCATCGACGAGGATCAGTGGCAGAGCGCCAACCGCGCGATCAACTGGCTGTGGACGGAGTTCGGGCCGAAAAAGGTCGCGGCGCGCAAGGCGCGCAAGCCGGGTGAAAAACCGCGGGTCAACATTATCGGGCCGATCTACGGCACGTTCAACATGCCGTCCGATCTGCACGAGATGCGCCGGCTGATCGAGGGCATCGGCGCCGAGATCAACATGGTGTTCCCGCTCGGCAGCCATATCGCCGATGTCGCCAGGCTGGTGAACGCCGACGTCAACGTCTGCCTGTATCGCGAGTTCGGCCGCCTGCTCTGCGAGCAGCTGGAGCGGCCCTACCTCCAGGCGCCGATCGGCCTGCATTCCACGACGAAGTTTTTGCGCAAGCTCGGCGAACTTCTGGGTCTCGATCCCGAACCATTCATCGAGCAGGAGAAACACACCACGATCAAGCCGCTGTGGGACCTCTGGCGCTCCGTCACCCAGGACTTTTTTGCCACCGCCAGCTTCGCGGTGGTTGCCACCGAGACCTACTCGCGCGGGATCCGGAATTTTCTCGAAGCCGAAATGGGACTGCCCTGCACCTTCGCCTTCGCGCGCCGGCCCGGCGTCAAGCCGGACAATGACGCTGTGCGCCAGGCGGTGCGGAGCAAGACGCCGCTGGTCCTGTTCGGCAGCTTCAACGAACGCATGTATCTCGCCGAAATCAATTCGCGCGCCCTCTACATCCCGATGTCGTTCCCCGGCGCCGTGATCCGGCGCCACACCGGCACGCCGGTGATGGGCTACGCCGGCGCGACCTACCTGGTGCAAGAGGTCTGCAACGCGCTGTTCGACGCGCTCTTCCACATCATCCCTCTGGCGAGCGCGATGGATGCGGTCGAGGCGACGCCGTCACGCCTGCACAGCCAATTGAGTTGGGACGACGACGCCCGCGCGGCGCTCGAAACGCTCGTCGACGAACAACCGGTCCTCGTGCGGATTTCCGCCGCCAAGCGCTTGCGCGACGCGGCGGAGCGCGAGGTCCACAAGGCCGGCGGGACGCGCGTCACCGCCGATCACTTCGCGGAGACGCGTGTCGCGTTCGCGGCGGGTCGGGCCACATGATTCGCCACGATCGATCTTTGGGGAGGGTTTTTTGATGAGTGCACAATCCACCGCCATAAGCAGCGGCGTCGACCGGCGCTGGGACGATTTGCAGTTCCGCATCGTCTTCGCCCTGAGCTTTCCGGTTTTTCTCGTCGGCGCGATCGCGATGCGTCTGATCCCAAACTTCTCGCACGACGTCGCGAACCGCTCCGTCTTCGCCCAGGCGTGGGAAGCGTCGGGCACCACGGCGCAGATCGCCTTTTCCGGCTAAGGCCGCAGCGAATTCGCCCGGGATTATTCCGGGCGCATGACCGTCGAGGCGATGGCCGCTTCGACGCCCCGCCGCATGGACCATCGCGGTAACGGCCTCACGGCCAAACGAAGGAGGAGGGTAACATGGCTGAAGTCCAGGGACGCGATGTCTCCATCTCAGGCATGACAGAACCAGAAGCACGGGAATTCCATTCGATCTTCGTGACGAGCTTCATCATCTTCACGGTGATCGCCGTCGTCGCGCATTTCCTCGTCTGGATGTGGCGCCCGTGGCTGCCTGGCCCGAACGGCTACAAAACCGCGCTTGAAGGCGCTCATCATCTGGCCAGCCTCGCGCTGACCGCTTTGTCGTAAGGAGAACACTATGTGGCGTGTTTGGCTGCTTTTTGATCCCCGTCGGACGCTGATCGCTTTGTTCACGTTCCTGATGGGCCTGGCTCTGCTCATCCACTTCATCCTGCTCAGCACCGACCGGTTCAACTGGCTCGATGGCCCGCATTCCCATGCGACGGTCGGCCAGATGTCCGCGCTGCCGCCGGCGTCGAAGTAGAGGCAAGCTCGACAAGCGATGGCGGGCGCTTCAGCCCGCTATCGGACGCGAGCGTGTTCGCGGTCATGCGATCCGGCAACGCGCAAACAACCGATGAGAAGGCAGGGTCGTCCCGATCCCTGCACGCGATGGGAGGGGTCTCAAATGGCTATGCTCAGCTTCGAGCGCAAATATCGCGTGCGCGGTGGCACGCTCATCGGCGGCGATCTGTTCGATTTCTGGATCGGCCCCTTCTTCGTCGGCTTCTTCGGCGTCACCACGATCTTCTTTTCCTTCATCGGGACGGCGCTGATCCTCTACGGCGCGTCGCTTGGCCCGACCTGGAACGTGTGGCAGATCAATATCGCGCCGCCCGACATCAGCTACGGCCTCGCGCTTGCGCCACTGCGCGAAGGCGGCCTCTGGCAGATCATCACGATCTGCGCGCTCGGCGCCTTTTCATCATGGGCGCTGCGCGAGGTCGAGATCTGCCGCAAGCTCGGGATCGGCCTGCATGTGCCGATCGCTTTCAGCGTCGCGATCTTCGCCTATTTCTCGCTGGAAGTGATCCGGCCCGTCCTGCTCGGCGCCTGGGGGTTCGGCTTTCCCTACGGGATCCTCAGCCACCTCGATTGGGTCTCCAATACCGGTTACCAGTACCTACACTTCCACTACAATCCGGCGCACATGCTGGCGGTCACGTTCTTCTTCACGACGACGCTGGCGCTATCGCTGCACGGCTCGCTGGTGCTGTCGGCGACCAATCCGCAGAAGGGCGAGTTCATCAAGACGCCCGAGCATGAGAACACCGTGTTCCGCGACCTGATCGGCTGGTCGATCGGCACCATCGGCATCCACCGTCTCGGCCTGTTTCTCGCCCTGTCGGCCGGCTTCTGGAGCGCGGTCTGCATCATCATCTCCGGGCCGTTCTGGTCGCGCGGCTGGCCGGAATGGTGGAACTGGTGGCTCGACCTGCCGATCTGGCACTGACGTCTTCAATCCCCTCCAACCTCACCCGTTCGAATGGAGAGCGTGTCGTGGCGGAATATCAGAATATCTTCACACAGGTTCAGGTCCGCGGCCCGCTTTATGCCGGCGTGCCGGTCAAGGCCACGGAATGGACGCGCGGCAAGAAGAGCAATTTCGTCTATCTGCTCGGCCTGATCGGCGATGCCCAGGTCGGCCCGTTCTATCTCGGCTTCTATGGTTTGACCTCGATCTTCTGCGGCGTCGTCGCCTTCGAGATCATCGGGCTCAACATGTGGGCCTCGGTCAACTGGGATCCCGTGCAGTTCGTGCGCCAGCTGCCGTGGTTGGCATTGGAACCACCGCCGCCGTCCCTCGGCCTCTGCGTCTTCTGTCCGCTCGATCAGGGCGGCTGGTGGCAGATGGCGGGCTTCTTCCTCACCGCTTCGGTTCTGCTGTGGTGGGGCCGAGTCTATACCCGCGCGAAGGCGCTCGGCATGGGGACACATGCGGCCTGGGCGTTCGCCTCGGCGATCTGGCTCTATCTCGTGCTCGGCTTTATCCGGCCGCTGCTGATGGGCAGCTGGGGCGAGGCTGTCCCCTTCGGGATCTTCCCGCACCTCGACTGGACCGCGGCCTTCTCGATCCGCTACGGCAATCTCTTTTACAATCCCTTCCACATGCTCTCGATCGCCTTTCTCTACGGGTCGACGCTGCTCTTCGCGATGCACGGCGGCACCATCCTGGCGGTCAGTCGGCTCGGCGGCGAGCGCGAGATCGAGCAGATCGTCGATCGCGGCACGGCGGCCGAACGCGCCGGTCTGTTCTGGCGCTGGACGATGGGCTTTAACGCGACGATGGAATCCATCCATCGCTGGGCCTGGTGGTTCGCGGTGTTGACCCCGCTTGTCGGCGGCATCGGCATCCTGCTCACCGGCACCGCCGTCGACAACTGGTATCTCTGGGCCGTCAAGCATGGTGTGGCGCCAAGCTATCCCTTGAGTGGTCCCCCCACCGTCGATCCGCTCACGCTTCCGGGAGCTCCGTCATGAGTTTTGGTGTTCGCTTCGGCGCGCTGGTCGCCGTGATCGTTGGGGCCTTCGTGATCTACGCGTCTCTGGAGCGGCCCGGCGCGACCAGCGCCGTCCAGGAGGGCTATCGTGGCACGGGGCAGGATGTGATCTATCACAACACCGCGCTCGCCGCTGCCGCGGCGGCCAACCAGCTGCCGGAGGAGCAGCCGCCGGTCGACGCGGCCGGCCAGAAAGCGTCCGAGGTCTACAAGAACGTCCAGGTGCTGAAGGATGTCGACATCAGCGAGTTCAACCGGCTGATGGCGAGCATGACGGCCTGGGTGGCGCCGCAGCAGGGTTGCGCCTACTGCCATGCCGAGGGCCAGGATTTTTCCGACGACTCGCTCTACACCAAGAAAGTCGCGCGACGGATGCTGCAGATGACGCGGCACATCAATGCGGACTGGAAGAGCCACGTCGCTGCGACCGGCGTCACCTGCTACACCTGCCATCGCGGGCAGCCGGTGCCGAGCTACGTCTGGTTCAAGAACAACGGCAACGAAGCGGCGCAGGGCCCGATGGGCGGCCACACCGGCAAGAATCAGCCGTCCTATGCGGCTGGTCTCGCCGCGCTTCCGGTCGATCCGTTCACGCCGTTCTTGGAAAACAAGGCCGATGGCGAAAATATCCGCGTGATCTCGACGGAGGCGCTGCCGAGCGGGGACCGTCGCTCGATCAAGCAGGCGGAGTGGACCTATGCGCTGATGATCCACATGAGCGAGTCGCTCGGCGTCAACTGCACCTACTGCCACAACAGCCGCGCCTTCTCCTCGTGGGACCAGAGTTCGCCGGCGCGCGCCAACGCCTGGTACGGCATCCGGATGGTGCGCGACCTCAACGAAACCTATCTTCAAAGCTTGCAGGGCACGTTTCCGCCGAACCGCCTCGGCGTGGCCGGCGACGTCCCCAAGATCAATTGTTTGACGTGCCACCAAGGCGTGTTCAAACCGCTGCTCGGGGCTAGCATGGTGAAGACCTATCCTGAGCTGGAGACCACGCAGGTCTCGGCGAACGCGCCGCCGGCCCAGCCCGCAGCCCCTCCGGCCGCCCCGGAACCGACCGCGCCCGCGGCTCCCGCAGCCCCCGCCGCGAAATAGCGACAGCCTGCCTGCGATCCGTCCGATTGAAAGAGCGTGTTCCACCAGGGGCACGCTTTTTCGATGGGCGGTGCGCTCTGCGCCTACGCCACAATACGCGAGTTCCGCTGGCGCCCGAAACGCTGTAGACCGAATCCATTCCTTGAACACGCCAGCGTCAGAGAGACCCATGACCGCCCAAGCCGCTGACTTCCACGCGATCGACACAGGCGTTCAAGCGCCGACCTTCGCCGCCGTTCTTCGCGAACGGACGCAGGCGATCCATCGCGAGGCGGAACGCTCGGGCTATATCGCGGACCTTTTGCGCGGGCGGGCCACCCGCTTCGGTTATGCTATGTACGTCGCCAGTCTGCTGCCGGCTTATGAAGCGATGGAGCGGCACCTTTCGGTCGATAGCCCGATACCGGCGCTTCGCGCCTTTGCGGCGCCGGGCCTGGCGCGCAGCGCGGCGCTGCGTCACGACCTTCATGCTCTGGCCAGCGCCTCTGACGGCCCGATGCCCATCCTGCCGGAAGCGCAGGCCTACGCCGACGCCGTGGCGGCGCAAGGCGAGAGCATCGGCCTCGTCGCGCATGCCTATGCCCGCTATCTCGGCGACCTCAGCGGCGGGCAAATTCTCAAGCCGCTGCTGGCGCGCACGCTCGGACTCGAGCCGGCGCAACTGACCTTCTACGACTTTCCCGCCATCGCCGATATTGCGGCGTGTAAGACCGCGCTGCGCGAGGCGTTGGACACGATCGTTCCCGGCACGTCTGAGTCCGAGCATGTCGTCGCGGAGGCGCTTGCCGCGTTCCGTCATACCATTGCTGTGTCGACGGCTGTCTCGACGGCAATGCTCGGCGCTGACTAGCTCACGTGTCGATCGACGGTCCGGCGTCCGTGCCGGCATGCCACATCAAATGCTCGAGCAGATCGGCAGTGCGCGCAACCGAGGTGCGGATCGACTCGAGCATCGTCGGCATGCGGTCCGTATCGATGCCATAGGTGATCTCGAGGGCGGCGAGTTGCGCGTTTTCGACGATCGGCGCAAGCATGGCTTGGAAGGCGCTGTCCTCCGTCGCGTCGAGCTTTGCCGGCCTGACGAAGCGGCGGTCGATCATGCCGTCCTGAAAACGCCGGCGCGCGGTTTCGGCCGCCTTGCGCTCGCTGATCTCGGTAAAATGGACCATGTAGCCAAGCTTGCGGTCGAGCGTGGCGAACACCGGTTCCGCGCGCACCGTCAACGGTTTGACGTCGCCGCTCAAGGTTTCCAGTCCGAGTTCGCCGCGCCAGGTGCGCCCCTGCTCGGTGAGATCCTGGATCGCCTTGCGCACGTTCAGCGGTTCGGAAAAGAACTGCGGGAGATCGTCGAGCCGGCGCAGCGACGGGTGCCCCGGCCGCAACAGCTGCTCGAAAGCCTCGTTGGTCAGCAGGATGCGCCCGCTCGCGTTGGCGACGATCATCGGCTGGACGGAGAGGCGGACCTGCCGTGACAGGGTCTCCAGCTGGTCCTGCGCGATCAGCATGCGCACCGAGCGGAACTGCAGCACCATATCTGCGACGGTATCACTGATCAGCCGCGCCGTCCGGCGGTCGGCCGGAGCCCATGGATCCGCCGTCCCTTCGACGACCTGATGCCATTGCGCGAAGGAGAGGCGCGGCGAGAGCTGTACGGGATCCGTCCCGACGATCACTGGCTTGGTGGGATCACCGCCCCAGGTCACGGTGCGGACGCGCTCCGGCCGGAACCACAGAAGGTACTCGCCTGCGGTGTTCGACACCGGCGTCGCCGAAATGGGCGTCGCGAGCACGCCGGTCGCGACATCCGCCAGCGGCGCGAAGGTCGGTTCGTCGCGCCCAAGCGACGCGGTCGCCATCACGGCCTCGCGCGGCCGGCTGTCGAGCCAGGCGCCGATCTCGCGGATCTGCTGGGTGCCCGGCACGTCCCCAGCGGTCTGGATCTGCCCTTCGTATAGCAGCGCGGCGCCGCTCGCGCCCATCGATTTGAGCAGGGTCTGCGGCCCGTCGAACAGCGCCATCCGCCAGTCGCCATCGCGTTCGATGGCTTCAACCATCCGCTGTTCGAGCCGGCGAACGACCAGCTCGGACTGCGCCTGGACGAAACTTTCCAGCGCGGCGATCCGGGTGGCGACGAGTTCCGCAACGAGTTCGCACAAGGCGCGGACCTCGAAGTGGATGAAGCGCGGCGAATAATGGTGGCAGGCGACGAGACCCCACAGTTGGCCGCCCACCACGATGGAGACCACGAGCGTCGCCCGCACCCCCATGTTCTTCAGGTACTGCAGGTGGATCGGCGACATCGAGCGCAAAAAGCACATCGACATGTCGAGGTCCTGGCCGGTGATCGGCGACAGCCGCGGCACCAGCGGCACCGGCGCGTAGCCGACATCGACAAGCACCCGCACACGGTTCTGCAGATAGAGCACGCGGCCGATCTGCGGAATGTCGGAGGCGGGATAGCGGTTGCCGAGGAAGGCCTCGAGCTCTGGCTTCTTCTTCTCGGAAAAAACCTGGCCGTGGCCGTGCTCGTCGAAGCGATAGACCATGACCCGATCGTAACCGGCGATGGATTCGAACAGCGCGGCGGTCTCGTCGCACAGCGCGCGCAGCGACGGCGCGCCCAGAATCGTCTGCGACGCCCGGTCGATCGAAGCACGCAAATCGACGGGCTCGCCGGCCTTTTCCAACTCGATGATCACGCCGCCGTCGGCGGGACGGTGCAGCAGACCGTCGACCTCGATTGCGGGGTTGCCGATCGTGCAGCGCACCGCGACGGCCTGGCGGTGGATCGGTTCCTGAAGATGCGCCCGCAGCCGCATTGCCATCGTGCCGGGAAACGAGTCTATGGCGCAACCGATCACGTCACGGGGCAGGTTGAGGAAGGCCTGAGCATTGGCGCTGGCCTGGATCACCGTCGTGGCGTCGTCGTCGAGGACGAGGAGGGCGCCATGCGGCTGGATCGAGCCGGCGAGATGGATCTGCTCCCGCTCGCAATTCGACAGATCGGCCTCGCCGAAGGCCGGCGGGTCATATGTTGATGATGAGGTCAAGCCTCACGTCCTCCCAAGGGACTATTTTGGATAACTATACCACGAAGTCACAGGAAACGCCGCGACATTAGAGTCGCTACAAAAAGGTGGCTTGACCTCTGCAACGGGGCTGCCCTTTGTAGCGTTGCGCCTGGACAGTGCCGGATCCCTTGGGATTGGCAGGGTCGTCAATTCGGCGAGGGAGGAATGCAATGAAGAGTATTAATGCGGCGGTGATCGCCACGGGTCTGGTGCTGGCGATGGGCGGTTCCGCTTTCGCCCAGGACGCCACCAAGGGTAAGTCCACGTTCAACCAGTGCATGGCATGCCATCGCATCGGCCCGGATGCCAAGGCTCTCGTCGGCCCGCCGTTGACCGACGTGATTGGTCGCACCGCCGGCACGTTCGCAGGCTTCGCCTATTCGAACCTGATGAAGGACGCCGGCGCCGCTGGTCTCGTCTGGACCGACCAGGAGATCGTGGATTACCTCGTTAATCCGTCGGCCTACCTGAAGAAGTTTTTGACCGACAAGGGCAAGGCCGACAAGGCCACCGGGTCGAGCAAGATGGTTTACATGCTGGCCAACGAAGATCAGCGTAAGAACGTCGTCGCCTACGTCGCGACCTTCTCGACGAAGAAGTAAAAGCTTCACGCCATCGCGAGCCCAAGCTCCGGCGGAGAATCGAACAGGCGGGTCCAGCTTTGGACCCGCCTTTTTTATGGAATCCCGCGGTCCGCCGCTTGGTCCCAGCGCCCGGCGAAGTCCAGTAGATGCGCGCACAGGGACGCCAGAAGACATAGCGCAAGCTGCCAGGCTGGCGCGCCGCCCAGCGCCAGGCGGGCCGTGAGAAGCAAGGCGAATCCCGCGGACAGATTCGCGAGGTAGCGCTGCGGCGCGATCCCGCGACCCGTCGTTCGGTGATACAGCGCCAGCGCCAGTGCCTCCACGAAGACGAGCCCGAGAATTCCATCCATCAGAACGATCATCATATTATGTCATCGCCGGTCGGCCGCCGGGACGGCGAAGTCCGTGTCGTCTCGTAAAAGCCGTGCGGCGGAACGCTCGAGGCCGGCGGCAAGCGTGGATGCGTAGACAAAGACCAGCGCCTGGCACAGGAAGACGACGGCATAGGCAGCAGCCCCGGTCGCCATGATATGACGAGCGACATCGCTTAAAACGGTCGCTATGAGGCCGCCGCCGCCGAAGGCAATAGCCTGCGCAGCGCCCCAAAGCCCCATCCGTACACCTTCGCGCGCCGGTCCGCCCGTGCCGACTAGTTGCATCATCGAACCGATCGCGCCGATCGCATAGGCGCCGTTCGCTGCCCCGAGGCAGAAGAGAAGGGCGGACAGCGGTTTAGGCGCGCCCGCGAGCCCCAGACCGGCGATCCCGAGAAGTGCCGCGCCCGACGCGAGGCATCCGCAGGTCATCCAGAGGCCGAGCGCCCCGAAACGCAAACGGCGGAGCAGAGTGCCGGCGACGGCGACCACAATCATACCCGCGAGCGCGCCGCCATGCAGAAAGCCGGCGAGTTCGGCCGTCGCGCCGGGTGTCAGGCCGAAGGTCGCACCGGCGAACGGCTCGATGAGAAGATCCTCGCCGCCGTAGGCCAGCATCGAGACGAACACGAAGATTGCGAACCGTCGCGCCTGCGGCTCAGCCCAGACCTCGCGCAAGGCCGCGGCAAAATTCTGGCTTTCGCCTGAGGCGGGGGCTGTCTCGATCGTTCCTTCGATCCCCCAGACGGCAAGACAACTAACGACGAAGGCCAGTCCGGAGATAGCCGCGGAGACCGCGATGAGCCGCGCCGGCGAGAACGGATCGAGAAAGTGGCCGGCGGTGGCGGCGGTGATGATGAAGCCGGCGATCATCATCACCCAGGCGATGGTCGCGGCGGCCGGGCGTCGCTCGGGCGCGGTGCGCTTGGCCAGCAGCACCAGCAGCGCCGTGCCGGACGCGCCGACGCCGAGCCCGATGAGAAGGAACGAGGGGATCGCCAGGGCGATCCCGCCGATCAGGCTGCGGCCCATCAGGGCGGTGGAGACCGCCGCGCCGACGCCGCCGAGCGCGAGGACCGCCATGCCGCCGATGATCCAGGGTGTCCGCCGGCCACCGACGTCGGACTCGTGGCCGAGCCGCGGCCGCAGCACCTGCATCGCATAGTGCAGCGCCACGAGCAGGCCGGGCAGGGCCGCGGGCAAAGCGAGTTCGATGACCATCACGCGGTTCATCGTCGAGGTCGCGAGAACGAAGATCGCCCCGAGCGCGGTCTGGACAAGCCCGAGGCGGATGATGCCGAACCAGGACAGCGGCGCCAGTGCTGGCGCCTGCGCTGCCGGCCCGGCGCCGGTCACGCCTGACTCTCGTCTTCCGTGGCGACGTCCGCGAAGCCGAACCGCCGGAGCTTGACGTAGAGGCTCTGCCGGCTGAGCCCAAGCATTTCCGCGGCCGACGCGCGGTTGTCGCCGGTCAGCTCCAGCGCCGCCTCGATGCAGAGCTTTTCGATGACGTCGGTGGTTTCGCGGACCAGATCCTTGAGCGGAACGCGGCCGATCAGTTCGGTGAGTTGCGCCGCCGAATGCGGCAGGTCCTGCGGCGCGCGGGCGGGTGGCGTGCTAAGCCGCAGCCCGACATTGCGGATGGCGAAGCCAAAGCTCTTCGCCTTGTCCTGGCCGAGCGTCACGGCCGAGATTTCGACGTCGATGCTCGCGCCTTCGTCTCCGTTCAAGGTGGTGGCGAAGAGCCGGACGCTGCCGTGCTGGCGCAGATTGGCGGTCAGCACGTCGAAATCCACGCCCTGGCGACGGAACCAGCGCTCGATGGGCGTGCCGTGCAACTGATCCGCGTCTGAGACCTGGACCATGTCGGCGAAGGCCGCATTCGCCGCAAGGATGCGGCCGGTCGTATTGGTCAGCACGAAGCCGTCGGGTGCGGCCTGGATGAAGCTGGAAAACCGCGTTTCGTCGTCGGCGCCGAGCGAGGTGTGCGCGCTGGTCACCGGAAGCAGACGCACGAGAAGCAGCGACGCGGCTTCCTGGCGGAACGCCGATGCCGAGATCGTCACGCTGCGCGTCGTGCCGGCAAGTTCGGCCCTCATGTCGTCCGCGCGGTTGCCGCTACGCAGCTCGCTCAGGAAGGTCTGAATGTCGCTGCGACTGGTGGGCGCGAACATCTCGACGAACGGACGGCCGATGCCGCGCTTCGATCCGCGGTCGATCAGGGTGGTCGCAGCCGGATTGGCTTCCACCACCTTGAGAGTCGCGGCGTCGACGATCAGCACCGGCTCCGATGCGGTCTGGAACAGGACGCGATAGCGCGTTTCCGCGAAGCGCAGGCGGGCGTAGTCGCGCTCCATCGCCATCTGCGCATCGATGAGACGCTGCTGCAGCGTCGCGACGGCGCGGAGATCGCGGCCGAGCGCGACGAACCTGTCGCTCGACCCGAGCCGGACCGCGGAATAGAGGATCGGCACATCGCGCCCTTGCGCCGTCTGGTGGTTGATCTGGCGCCAGCCGGAGGCGTTGTTGGCTCCGGCTTCGCGAATCAGGGCCTCGACCTTGTGCTGGCTATCGGCGGTGACGGTTTCGCTCCAGTGGCGGCCGAACCATTTGCCGTAGCCCTCGAGTTCCAGGGACAGATCGGCGCGCTGGAAGGCGAGATCCTGGATGATGCCGGCGCCATCGACGACGATCGCAACGTCGGCCGCGGTCGCGATCAGCGTTGCAGCGGTCTCCGCGTCGAGCGTGCCGATCGAATCGTGGGGGGCCTTGAAAGCCTTCACGGGAACCTGAACCTTCTGCGGCGGGCACGACATCCGCTGCGAACATCCGGCTCTCGTCGTCTTAGGACGCGTGTTACCGGAGGCGCGCTTGCGGTGTCGGCAAGGAAACGAATTGGTTGGCTTGTAAAAGGCCGGCGCGCGGGTCCGCGGCGTTCAGATCCGCCCCGACCATGCGCACGAATTCCGGATGGTCGATGAAAATCTGACCGCAGACGATGACGCCGACCGAGCGGTTGGGCGCCCCGCGACGGATGGAGCGGATGCTCGAGGCAATCGTGTCGAGCTGCCGATCGCTCGCGACAAGAAGCTCGATCACGTCGAACCATTGCTGGCGCACGGTGTCGTCGAACGTCGTGCTCGACAGATCCGGCTCGATCCAGGAGTCCCAGCCGCCGCGGCGGAAAAATTCCGAAACGACGACCAGACCGACCATCGCCGCGGCGACGTCGACGCCGGTCCGATGCGGCGCGGCCAGCAGCGCCCGATGCCCGGTATCCGTCGTCCCGCGTTCGGCACGAAAGGCCGGTGCGAAGTGCCGCAGCACACTTTGAAGGTTCAGGAGCGCGAGCGTTGCCTCCGCAAAGCCGCAGAGATCTTCGCTCCACAGGCGACGGAGATGGCTCGCCGCGGGCGTCAGGAGATGGAGATAGATGCACTCGAGCGACCGGCCTTCAATCCTGAGCGCGTCGATCCTGCCGCAGGCCCCGGCATGATCATTTGCCAGCAGTCTGTCGCAGAGAGCGGTGACCTCGTCTTCGAGGGCGCTGACACCGGGCAAAATGGGCTGCGGCGGCGTTTGGCGCAAGTCATTTCGATGGAGGCCGTGAAGATGCGGAACCACCTGCCGCTCCACGATCGCCCGCAGATCCAAGGGCGGTGCGGCGGCGCGCTTGGACTGCAGCCCCGCGAGTAAAATCGCAAAAGGGTCGCCGGAAGCAGGCCGGTCGGGCGCTCCCAGAAAGTCGAAATCACTTACCAATCCTTGAAATTCGGTCATGATCGAACCCCTCCCCCAAATAGGTCTTGTTTTTCGCAGTTCGTCAAGTTTGGTTTACGTCTAGTCTTGTTGACACTTTGATCCTGTGAGCCTAGGCTTTCTCATGGTGCAAGAAGGCTTGGATGAAACGATGCCGCGAGCCGTCCAGCGAAGCGACTTGGAAACTGAAACAACGGGCAACCCCGTTGGTGTTCGGATGCGGGTCGGAAGCAAGAACGAAAACGAGTGCATCGCACAACCCGACGATGCCGTTCTGCCATTGCATCAAAGGCCTACCGCCACGTCAACATCGGCTGACAGGGGACCTTCGCGGTACTTTACACCGGGTCAAAACGGAGGCAGTCTGCTGTATACGCCGGCACAACGCCTCAAGCGCGACAGTAGCGTCTGGACTTTGGTCCAAGGCGTTCTTGCGCCGGCACAATTCGCGATTTTCCTGATCAGTCTCGGGCTCGTCGTGCGCTTCCTCGTCATGGGCGAAGGATACGCCTGGGCGGCCGGCTCGATCGTCGTCAAGACGCTGGCTCTCTACACGATCATGGTCACCGGCGCGATCTGGGAACGTGACGTCTTCGGCGTGTATCTGTTCGCCCGGCCCTTCTTCTGGGAGGACGTGTTCAGCATGCTGGTGATCGCGCTGCACACCGCCTATGTCGTCGCGCTTCTGACCGGCGCCCTTGCGGCACACGCGCTGATGCTACTGGCGCTCGCCGCTTACGCGACCTACGTCATCAATGCCGGCCAATTTCTCTGGAAGCTCCGCGCGGCGCGGCTCCAGGGCGCGGGACTGCCCGCGGTGGAGGCGGTTTCGTGACCGCGGCCGGGGGGCTTTGCGCGACAGCGCCGACGCGGCGCGAGCCGACGATCATCCGCGAGCGTGGCCAGCGCGAGGTGTTCTGCGGTCTGACCGGAATTGTCTGGCTGCACCGCAAGATCCAGGACGCATTCTTCCTCGTCGTGGGGTCGCGCACCTGTGCGCATCTCATCCAGTCCGCCGCCGGCGTGATGATCTTTGCCGAGCCGCGCTTCGCCACCGCGATCATCGACGAGCGCGACCTGGCGGGCCTCTCCGATGCCAATGCCGAACTCGACCGCATCGTCGCGCAGCTGCTGGAGCGACGTCCCGATATCAAGCTGCTGTTCCTCGTCGGCTCCTGCCCGTCGGAAGTCATCAAGCTCGATCTGTCGCGCGCAGCGCTGCGGCTGTCGCGCGATCATGCGCCCGGTGTGCGCATCCTCAATTATTCCGGCAGCGGCATCGAGACGACCTTCACCCAGGGCGAGGATGCCTGCCTGGCCTCACTGGTTCCCGAGATGGCGCCGGAAGCGACCGACGCGGCGCCGTCGCTTCTCGTCGTCGGCGCACTTGCCGATGTCGTCGAGGATCAATTCAAGCGGCTGTTTGCCGCGCTCGGCATTGGTCCCGTGCAGTTCCTGCCGCCGCGCCGCGCCGCAGATTTACCTGCTGTCGGGCGCAAGACGACGTACATCTTGGCGCAGCCATTTCTCGGCGACACCGCGCGAGCGCTGGATGATCGCGGGGCAACCCGCATCGATGCGCCGTTCCCGCTCGGCGCCGAAGGCACGAGCCTGTGGTTCGGCGCTGCGGCCGCGGCCTTCGGCATCGATCCCGCGCATGTCGAAAGCGTGCTGGCGCCGGCGCGTGATCGCGCCATGCGACCGCTGTCCCGCTACCGGCTTGCCCTGAAAGGCAAGCGCATCTTCTTCTTTCCGGACTCCCAGCTCGAAGTGCCGCTCGCCCGTTTTCTCTCGCGCGAACTCGGCATGAAACTCGTCGAAGTCGGCACGCCCTATCTGCATCGAGAACACCTCGCCGCGGACCTCGCGCTGCTACCCGACGATGTCGTCCTGAGCGAAGGCCAGGACGTCGAAAAACAGCTCGACCGTTGCCGCGCGCAAAACCCCGACCTCGTCGTCTGTGGCCTCGGCCTCGCCAATCCGCTCGAGGCGGAAGGTTTGACCACGAAGTGGTCGATCGAACTCGTCTTCACGCCGATCCAGGGCTTCGAACAGGCCGGCGATCTCGCCGAACTGTTCGTGCGGCCCCTGGCACGGCGTACAAAGCTGGTGGCCTGAGATGCAGCTCACCGTCTGGACCTACGAAGGCCCCCCGCACGTCGGCGCGATGCGCATCGCGACGGGCATGGAGGGCGTGCATTACGTGCTGCACGCGCCGCAGGGCGACACGTATGCCGACCTGTTGTTCACGATGATCGAGCGACGCCAGAAACGGCCGCCGGTGACCTACACGACGTTCCAGGCGCGCGACCTCGGCAGCGATACGGCCAACTTGTTCAAGAGCGCGGTGCAGGACGCCTATGATCGGTTTCAGCCGCAGGCCATCCTCGTCGGCGCCTCATGCACCGCCGAGCTGATCCAGGACGATCCCGGCGGCCTTGCCGAAGCGCTGCATCTGCCGGTGCCGATCGTGGCGCTGGAACTGCCGTCCTACCAGAAGAAGGAAAACTGGGGCGCGGCCGAAACCTTTTATCGGCTGGTGCGGACCTTTGCCGGGCCACATGCCTTGGCCCCTGGTGCCAAGCGCGCGCCGCGGGCGGCGGAGCGTCGTCCCAGCTGCAATCTTCTCGGCGCCACAGCGCTGGGCTTCCGCCATCGCGACGATGGCGCCGAGATTATCCGCCTGCTCGCAAGCATCGGCGTCGACGTCAATGTCGCAGCGCCGATGGGCGCGACGCCCGCCGATCTCGCGCGTCTCGGCGATGCCGACTTCAACGTCGTCCTCTATCCCGAGATTGCCGGGCCTTCCGCCAAGTGGCTGGAAAAAGCCTTCGCGCAGCCTTGCACGAAGGTCGTGCCGATCGGTGTCGGCGCCACGCGCGATTTCATCGCCGAAGTCGGCGCGCTCGCCAACATCGATGTGTCGACGATGCTGGATGCCGAACAGTCGCGACTGCCCTGGTATTCGCGCTCTGTCGACTCGACCTATCTGACCGGCAAACGCGTGTTCATTTTTGGTGATGCGACCCATGCCGTCGCCGCAGCTCGGATCGCGGCGGAAGAGCTCGGTTTTACCGTCGTCGCCGTCGGCAGCTATTCCCGCGAGTTCGCTCGCGACATCCGCGACGCCGCCCAGAAATATGGCGCGGAGGCTCTGATCACCGACGATTTCCTCGCCGTCGAACAGCATATCCAGGCGCTGCAGCCGGAGCTTGTGCTCGGCACGCAGATGGAGCGCCACATCGCCAAGCGCCTCAAGATTCCCTGCGCCGTGATTTCCGCGCCCGTCCACGTCCAGGATTTTCCCGCGCGCTATTCCCCGCAGATGGGATTCGAGGGCGCCAACGTAATTTTCGACACGTTCGTCCATCCGCTGATGATGGGGTTGGAGGAGCACCTGCTCGGGATGTTCCGCGACGAAGACGGCGAGTTCAGCGATACGGCCGTGCCGTCGCATCTCGCGGCATCGGGGGCTGCGCCGATCCTGGTAATGCCGCAGGCCGTGCCAAGCGCCGACGCTATCACGCTGGACTGGGCACCCGAGGCTCAAAAAGAATTGGGCAAGATCCCGTTCTTCGTGCGCGGCAAGGCCCGGCGCAATACGGAGAAGTTTGCCGCCGAGCGCGGATTGCCGCGCATCACGATCGAGACCTTGTACGACGCCAAGGCGCATTTCAGCCGCTGAAGTTTTGGGAGAACCCGCATGACCATCGCGATCAAGCCTCCCACCTGCAAATCGGCAGCGTTTCTCGACGGCGACGGCTCCGTCCAGGTGCACCTCGACCCGAGCGTCAAGATCGGTACGGCCAAGGTCTTCGCCGTCTACGGCAAGGGCGGCATTGGCAAGAGCACGACGTCATCCAATCTCTCTGCAGCCTTCTCCAAGATCGGCAAGCGCGTCTTGCAGATCGGATGCGATCCAAAGCATGACTCGACTTTCACGCTGACGAAAAAACTCATTCCGACCGTCATCGACATTCTCGAAACCGTCGATTTTCATACCGAAGAGCTGCGTACCGAGGACTTCGTGTTCGAGGGCTACAATGGCGTGATGTGCGTCGAGGCGGGCGGGCCGCCGGCCGGCACCGGTTGCGGCGGCTACGTCGTTGGGCAGACGGTGAAGCTGCTCAAGGAGCACCACCTGCTCGACGAAACCGATGTCGTCATCTTCGACGTTTTAGGCGACGTCGTCTGCGGCGGCTTCGCCGCGCCGCTGCAGCACGCCGAACGCGCTTTGGTGGTGACGGCAAACGACTTCGACTCGATCTTCGCGATGAACCGTATCGTCGCCGCGATCGAAGCCAAGGCGAAGAATTATAGAGTCCGTTTCGGCGGCGTCATCGTCAACCGCAGCAACGGCACCGATCAGGTCGACAAGTTCAACGCGCGCGTGGGGCTGAACAAGGTGGCGCATTTCCCCGATCTCGACGCGATCCGCAAGAGCCGGCTGAAGAAGGCGACGCTGTTCGAGATGGACGAGACGCCGGAAATCGTGGCCGTGCAGAACGAATATCTCCGCCTCGCCGAGCTGCTCTACAACGGTACCGAGCCGCTGACGCCGAGCGCCTTGAGAGACCGCGACATCTTCGACCTGCTGGGGTTCGACTGATGACCCAGACCACCTATCTCGCCCGCCGCGGCCAGCTGCAGACCTACTTCGATCGCACCGCCGTGGACGCATGGGCGCGGCTGACATCGGATGCGCCGGTAAGCCGCGTTCGCGCCACCGTGCGCGCCGGCCGCGACGCGATGCGCCAGACAATTTTGGATTGGCTGCCCGCCGACCTTTCCGGCGCTCGTTTGCTCGATGCCGGCTGCGGCACCGGAGCGCTTGCCGTCGAGGCGGCGAAGCGCGGCGCCGACGTCGTCGCGATCGACTTGTCGCCGAACCTTGTGGCGTTGGCGCGCGACCGCACGCCGGCTTTGCCCGGTAGCGGCCGCATCGACTTTCGCGCCGGCGATATGCTGGACTCGTCGCTCGGCCGCTTCGATTACGCGGTGGCGATGGACTCGCTCATCCACTACCGCGCCGCCGACATGGCGGACGCGGTGGCGCGTCTCGCGAGCGGCGTCGATCACGGCATCATCTTCACCTTCGCGCCGCGCACGCCCGCCCTGACTGCGATGCACGCGGTCGGAAAGCTGTTCCCGCGCGGCGACAAGTCGCCGGCCATCGAGCCGATCGGCCCTTCTGCCATCACCAAGCGGCTGCGCAGCCATCCTGCTCTTGCCGCGTGGCACACGGACCGCACCCACCGCGTCAGCTCCGGCTTCTACATTTCGCAGGCTCTGGAGGTCGTCCGATGAGCGATGTCGCCGCAGCGCCGAAGAAAAAGCTCGCCGCGCAATGGATGAAGCTCGGCACGCGGTTTCTCCCTTTCGCCGACGCGGCGACGGCGGAATTGCCGCTTGGAAAGCTGCTGCGGCTGTCGCTGTTCCAGGTGTCGGTCGGGATGGCGGTCGTATTGCTCATCGGCACGCTGAACCGTGTGATGATCGTCGAACTCGGCGTGCCGACGTGGCTCGTCGCCGTGATGATCGCGCTACCGCTGATTTTTGCGCCGATCCGCGCGGTGATCGGTTTTCGCTCGGATACGCATCGCTCGGCGCTGGGTTGGCGGCGGGTGCCCTACCTTTGGTACGGCACTCTGCTCCAGTTCGGCGGTCTGGCAATCATGCCCTTCGCGCTGATCATTCTTTCCGGGGATACCA
Organism: Beijerinckia sp. L45; assembly: GCF_009765775.1. GTDB lineage: Bacteria > Pseudomonadota > Alphaproteobacteria > Rhizobiales > Beijerinckiaceae > RH-AL1. The sequence continues at coordinate 5,490 of NZ_LMUU01000050.1, read as the reverse complement.
CCATGCCCGTCCCGCCGCTCGTCGGGCAGGCCGCGGCAGCGCTGGCGTTCCTGTTGATGGGGGCAGGCCTGCACACGGTGCAGACGGCGGGCCTCGCGCTTGCCACCGACCTTGCGCCGCCGGAGTCGCATCCCAAGGTCGTGTCGCTGCTTTGCGTGATGATGATGCTCGGCATGATGGCGTCGGCTTTGATCTTTGGCTTGGCTCTCGCGCATTTCTCCGAGCTGCGCCTGATCAAGGTGGTGCAGGGCGCCGGCATGGCGACAGCGGTGATCAATATCGTCGCACTGTGGAAGCAGGAGGCGCGCAATCCCGCGGCGACCGCCCGGGATCTCGCGCGGCCGACCTTCGCTGAATCCTGGGGGCTGTTCGCCGCGCAGGGGCGGCCGGTGCGCCGCCTCGTCGCCGTGGCGCTCGGCACCATGGCATTTTCCATGCAGGACGTGCTGCTCGAGCCCTATGGCGGGCAGGTGCTGCATCTCTCCGTCGGCTCGACGACCGGCCTCACCGCGGTGCTGGCCGTCGGCGGCCTGTTCGGCTTCGTCGTCGCCGCCAAATGGCTGATGCGCGGCGTCGACCCGTATCGCTTCGCCGCCGTCGGGACGATCACCGGCATCGCGGCTTTCTCGGCCGTGGTCTTCGCCGATCCGCTGAACTCCATCGCGCTGTTTGCGGCCGGCGTCGGCCTCATCGGCTTCGGCAGCGGCATCTTTGCCCATTGCACGCTCACCGCCGCGATGGGGCTGGCGCAGCGCGGGCAGACCGGCATGGTGCTCGGCGTCTGGGGCGCGGTGCAGGCCTCGGCCGCGGGCATCGCCGTCGCCACCGGCGGTCTGTTGCGCGACGGCGTCGCCTCGCTTGCCACGCAGGGCTCGTTGGGTTCGGCTTTGAGCGGTCCGGGCGTTGGTTACAGCGTCGTCTATCATTGCGAAATCGCGCTGCTGTTCGCGACGCTCATAGCGCTCGGGCCCCTGGTGCGGTCTACCCGCACACGGCGTCAGCAACCATTCCTTTTGGCCCAACAAACAGGCCGCATCTGAGACAAACGAAGGAGGAGAATCATGGGGCATGCCGCGATTACGGGCTACATCGATGTCGCCCAGGTGACTCTCTACGTGTTCTGGCTGTTCTTCGCCGGGCTGATCTACTACCTCCACCGCGAGGACAAGCGCGAGGGCTATCCGCTCGAACACGATCATCCGTCAGGCCGCGTCGTCGTGCAGGGCTACCCCTCGGTGCCGCGGATCAAATCCTTCTTCACCAAGGAGCATGGCCTGATCACCGTGCCCAAGGTGCAGAACGATCGCCGCCACGTCGCCCTCGTGCCCTCGGCCTACTGGCCCGGCGCGCCGCTGGATCCGACCGGCAATCCGATGATCGATGGCGTCGGCCCGGCCTCTTACGCCAACCGCGAGGATGTGCCGGAACTCGGCATCGACGGCCATGACGTGCTCGCGCCGATGCGCATCTCGCCGGAAAACTCGATCGCGAAAGAAGATCCCGATCCCCGCGGCATGGTGGTGCTCGGCGCCGATGGCGCGGTCGCGGGCACCGTCAAGGACGTGTGGGTCGACCGCCAGGAGGTGCTGATCCGCTATCTCGAGGTGGAGCTGCCGACCGCGCTGCGAACCGTCCTGCTGCCGATGGCGATGGCGCGGATCAGCCGCACCCGGCGTACCGTCAAGGTCGCCTCGATCCTCGCCGCGCAATTCGCCGAGGCGCCGATCCTCGCCAATCCCGATCGCGTGACCAAGCTCGAAGAGGACAAGATCGTCGGCTATTTCGCCGGCGGCCACCTCTACGCCACGCCAGATCGCATGGGGCCGCTGCTATGAGCGCGTGGCGGTTTCTCCCCGAGGGCACAGAGCAGCTCGCCGCCGACGAGACGGCGCTGTGGCAGGGCCGCCCGACGACCGGCGGTCTCGCCCGCCGGTTTCTCCATGTCCGCGCCATCACCGGCTATTTCGCGGTTCTCGCCGTCTGGAACCTGTTCGCCGCGCATAGCGATGGCATGCGGGCGTCGGATGCGATGGTCGCGGCGTTCTGGGTTGTCATTCCCGCCGTCGGCGCGGCAGCGATCCTCTATGCCGTGGCGTGGATCTTTGCGATGACGACGCATTACATGATCACCGACAAGCGGATCATCATGCAGATCGGCACGGCGCTGCCGATCATTCTGAGCCTGCCGCTCAGCAAGATCGGTTCTGCGGGGATGAACCTGCAGCGCGACGGCACCGGCGACATCACCGTCGCGTTCAACTCCGAGGATCAGCTTGCCTACCTGCTGTTGTGGCCGCATGCGCGCCCGTGGCGCTTCAAACGGGCGGAACCGATGCTGCGCTCGATCCGCGACGCGCGCGGCGTCGCGGCGATCCTCGCGAAGGCGCTGATGGCGGCGTCGACCGAGCCGGCGATCGCACCCGTTCTCGCGGACGCCGGACACCGTCAGCACGATGCCGAGCCTGCCATGGCGGTGGCTTAAACCACGCCCGAAAGGAGCCCGCGATGCGCTACACGATGGAGAGCAATATCGTCCCCCGCGCGATGGTCGTCGGCCTCGCTGGCGTCCTCGTGCTGACCATGGCGATAGCGTCGGTGTCGCGGCTTACCGGCGCCTATGTCGTGACGATGCCGCCGACGCACGCGATCGCCAGCCGCGACCTCCGCTTCGAGGACCGCGCCGATCGCGGCATCGACGTCCGCGACGCGACGACCGGCGCGTTGATCGCCACCGTTCCGCCTAAAACCGGCGGTTTCCTGCGCGGCGCGATGCGCGGCCTGCTGTACGACTTTCGCTACGGCCTCCATCGTTCGGATGAGGCGCCGGACTATCCCTTTCACTTGACCCGCTGGGCCGATGGGCGACTCTCGCTGGAAGACAGCAAGACCCATCGGACGCTGGAACTGGAAGCGTTCGGGTCGACCAACGAGCAGGTTTTCGCCGATTTCCTCGAGCGGGCACCGCGATGAATGTGGAGCGTGGCATGGCCGAGGCGAGTCTTCAGCATGGCGGGCACAGCGCCTCGGGTGGATGGGCGCGGAAAACGATCGAGGTGCCATGCACTGTCGATCTCGAGCAGACGCCTGATGCTCTGCACGCTTATGTCGATCTGCAGGGCATCGACGTCGGGCCCGGCGACGAGGTGATCGTGCACGACGCGCCGACAGCGATCGCGTTCGGGGAATCCGCCGTCTACCGCTGCCAAGCCAGCGTGCGGCGCGCCGGGCCGTTGCAGCGGGCCTGGGCCTATATCGAAGGCTACCTCGAATTGACCGAACTCTACGAAGTCAGTTTTTCGGAAGGAAAAGCGCGATGATCCCGATGGAAGGCGGCGGCTCCCGCGCCATGGCAAGTTCGGTCGCGATGACCAACGCGAGCCTCGACATCGCCAAGGAGGACACGATCCTCTCGCCGCGGTTCTACACCACCGATTTCGCGGCGATGGACAAGCTCGATGTCGGTCGGGTGCGCAGCGAATGGGATGCGACCATGGCGGAGCTGCGCGCCGACCACAACAAGGCGCATTTCCGCCGCGAAGCGCCGTTCGCCGCCGATCTCATCGCCAGCCTGCCGGACGAGTTGCGCAAGGAGTTCACCGACTTTCTCGTCAGTTCGCTGACCGCCGAATTTTCCGGCTGCGTGCTCTATTCCGAGATCAAGAAGCAGATCAAGAACAAGGATATCCGCGAACTCTTCACCTACATGGCGCGCGACGAATCCCGCCATGCCGGCTTCATCAACGAGACGCTGAAGGATGCTGGAATCGGCATCGATCTCGGCTTTCTCACCAAGGTGAAGAAATACACCTATTTCAAACCGAAGTTCATCTTCTACGCGACCTACCTGTCGGAGAAGATCGGCTACGCCCGCTACATCACGATCTACCGCCAGCTCGAGCGGCACCCCAATCGCCTGTTCCACCCGATCTTTCAGTATTTCGAAAAATGGTGCAACGACGAGTTCCGCCACGGCGAAGCCTTTGCGCTGCTGATGCGCGCCGATCCGTCTCTTCTCAAGGGCCGCAACACGCTGTGGATCCGGTTCTTTCTCCTGGCCGTCTATGCCACGATGTATGTGCGCGACCACATGCGGCCGGCCTTCCACGAAGCCGTCGGGATGGATCCGACCGACTATGATTTTCGGGTGTTCCGCATCACCAACGCCATCGCCAGACAAGTGTTTCCCGTCGCGCTCGATCTCGATCGTCCGGCCTTTCGTGCCGGCCTCGATCGCCTTTTGCGCATCACCGCGGCTCGCGCCGATGCCAAGGCGCGCGGCGGCCTCGTCGGGCGGGTCAAGGCGGCGGGTCTGGCGCTCGCGGCGGCGAGCGTCTTCGCGCGCCTCTATCTGCTCCCGGTCAAGCGCACGGCCCTGCCGCAGTCCGTGCTTCTCGCGCCGGCCTGGTAGGCCGGCGATGGGAGCCGTGGCGCCGCCGATCCTCTACGCGCTGTTCGTCTGGTGGTTCTCCACCGGGATCGTGCTGCTGCTGGTGCTGCGCCGCCGCAGGACGATCGTCTGGAGCCTCGTCGGTGCGGCCGTCTTGTTCCCCGTCAGCCTCTACTGGCTTGCCCGCAGCGGTGCGGACGACAGTGTTACCGGCGCCTACGTCGCCTTCACCGCCGCGATCCTGCTGTGGGGCACCCAGGAGCTCGCCTTCCTCACGGGGTTTCTCACCGGGCCGCGGCCGCTTCCCTGTCCGCCCGCTAGCCATGGACTGCGGCGCGTGGCCTATGCGATCGGCGCCATCCTTTATCACGAGCTTGCCCTGATCGGCTCGGGCGCGGCGGTGGCCGCCGTGACCTTCGGCACCGTCAACCAGGTCGGCTTTTTCACCTTTCTGATCCTGTGGGTGATGCGCCTGAGCGCCAAGCTCAATCTGTTCCTCGGCGTGCCGGTCCTGAACGACGCGGTGATGCCGGATCACCTGACGTTCCTCCGTAGCTATTTTGTTCGCGGCGCGGTGAACCGGCTGTTTCCCTTGGCCATGATCGTCTCGATCCTGGCGACGGTGATGCTGATCCAGCGCGCCTTCGCGGCGGAGGCGAGTGCCGCGACCCTGGCCGGCTCCCTCCTGCTCGCCGCGCTGCTGGCCCTGGCCATCCTCGAGCACGGTTTCATGATGGTCCGCCTGCCCGTGGACGCCTTGTGGCGCTGGAGTACCTTGGGTGGGGTGCAATCCGCGCCCGCGGCTGGTAACGGTTCAACCGATATTCATCGGCGGGACCCGCCGCGCGAGCTCGGTGACGTCGAACGTGTACTGCCAACCGTCCCTTGACCATCGACATCCCGGCCCGGTTTGCGTCGCCGGCTCTGTGTTTTCTGGTCGCATTCTGAAAATCGATCTCGGGGAATGCACCCTGTCGCGACGCGGCGTCTCCGGCCGGGCCGTGTCATGACCACGGTGTCGTCCGCCGCCACCGGGCCGGACACCCGCCGCATGTCTCGTCCGACGATCGCACTGCTTGCCATGTCGATCGTTCTGCCGCTGC
>NZ_LMUU01000049.1:6914-25881 GCF_009765775.1 Beijerinckia sp. L45 | reverse complement strand
TGCCGCTCGGGCCGGCACGATATTGTTTGCGGTCCGTTCGCACCGTTTCGGCGTTCAGCCGCCCATCGGCGCCGACGGTCGTGGTCAGCACGGCGCGGACCGAGCGGCCGGCCGGCAGATCACTGGACGACGGGCGCGCGACCAGCAGCCCCGAGCCCAGCCGGAGATCCGCGCCACGACGCTCGACATAGGCCTCCACCAAAAGCGTTCTGACGTTCTTCGGCAGCAGCGTGGCCTCGTCGGTGCTCCGCGCCACAGCCAAGCCGGTTCCGTCGACGCGGCCCTCGACGATGGCGCGTTGGCCGATCAGCGCGCCGTTCATGCCAGTCAGCTTGAGACCGCCGATGCGCAGCGCGCCATCGGGCGCCTGCACGACAGGTCCGGCCACCCTCACCGTGCCCGCGTCACTCGCCTGGATCAGGCTGGCGACGATGGTGCCATCATTGCGCCGCAAGCCGCTCACTGCGACCGTCTCGCCGACCGCCCAGGACCGCGCACTCTTCACGTCGGCCGTCGAGACGGTCTGGCCGAGGACGGTCATGGACTTGGCGGTCACGCGCTCCACCGGCCCCACGACTTCGCTGTTGACGTCGATGATGTGGGTCGACAGGGCGCCGTCGTTGCCCCGCGCCGCTGCGACGCGCACGACCTGCCCGAGCTTGAGATCGCCGATCGCAGCGGGTCGGCCATCGATTGTGACGGTAGCGTCCTTCGGATACGCGATGCGCAGATCATTGACGATGATACTGCCGAATTTTCGGATCGTGCCGATCACGCCCGTGCCGCCGATACCGCGATCGCTCTCCTCGTCGGCCGGCCTGAGCGAGAACCCGGTGCCGCCGATCCCCTGGTCGCCCGGCGCGGCAACGGTACGGCCGGAGAGGCTCGTGCCGAGGGCCGTAGCGGCGAGCCAGACCAGCTGCCGCCGCGTCATGAGCGGCCGAATCACGGCGCGTCCTTTTCAGGCGCGCCTTCATCCGCACTCTTGGCGTCCTCCTGAAAAATGTAGACGCCGAAATTCCACCGCCAGGTTCCACCTGCGTCCGTCTCGCACGCGAGATTGGCCTCGCGGTTCAAGGTCTTGAGTGCGGTCATCGCGAGTTCGCGCGAGCGCTTTTCGAGCGTCGCGGCGAGCTCTTCCGAGAGGCCGTCGTAGTGAACAGCGCGTTCCATAAACCTCGGGCCCTCGCCGAGCACATTGGCGACGGCTGCCGCGACATGATCATGGAGATTGCGGCCGAAATAATAGAGCTGCTGATCGCTGCCACCCGGCGGAACGAAGGCGGCCTCGGTGAGAACCACGCGTCCCTCGGCATCGATCATGACGAGGTGCCGGTTGAGCCATTCATCCAGGATGGCGCGCGGCCGCACGTCGCGGGTGACCGACACCACGAGACTTTCGAAGGAGGCACGCCCCTCCTCGCCGGTGCGTGCCAGCGGCAGGGGATGGCCGTCGGCATCGGTGAACTCTGGCGCCGACAGCCAGCGCGCAAAAATCCGGCTGGTGCGCGAGATCGAGGCCGGCACGGTGCTGACGGGCGCCCCTGCCCCCCGCAGCCGGGCCACCTCCTTGCGATGAATGCCGGTGAGAAGGCTGACGCGGCTATCCGTCTGGACCTTGCCGGTCAGCGCAAATTCATGCTCGGCGACGTTGACGTAGAGTTCGCGCAGCAGATCGCATAGGGCGGGGAACGTGATTCCGCAGCGAATGAACAGGCGCACGAGCGGACGCAGCAGACGCGCAAGCGGGCGCTGCAAGCGCGCGGCATCGGGCGCGGAGCTGGGAAGGTCGACCATGGCGGCACACTACGCGAATCGAAGTGGGAGGCAATCCCACGCTTGCCTTTATGTGGGCAAATTTCCCACTTACAGAAAGACCGTGACATTTAGGTCAGGAGTTCGATCATGCACCTCAGCTTGCTTTCCGACGGCTTCGTTTCAGACAGCTACGACGATGCCGGCCCGATCGTCTTGACGCGCCGCGAGGCGACGCCCTGCCCGATCCATTTCACGGCCTTGTGCCGCGGTCTCGTCGTTGTATTCGCTTTGGCCGTTCCGGTCGGGATCACGTGTCTTGCGAAAGCAGCCCCTGTCGAGGCCGACAATCAGGGTACGACACGATCGGTTGCGTCCCATACCATCCAACCGCGGGCCACGAACGGATAAGGGAATGCAGGCCGACGACCGATGCGTTCCATCGTCGCCAAACACTTAACCCTTGTTGTCTAAGATACCTGACTGGGCATGCCGATCCTCGAGCCTGCCGCCCCTGGGCCGGCGCTCGAGCGGAGCAAGCGATCTTTCGGCGTGGCAGGCGATGTTCAAGACGATCCATCTCCGGTTCGAACAACAGGTCGCCTTGTCCGTAGGCGTGCTTTGCCTCGTTCTGATCGGCGCCTCGACCGGCGGCGCCGCCTGGATCGCCAAGCGCGACGCGGTGCAGCGCATCAGCCAGGAAACTGCCGCGTTGGCCGGCACAATGGCCTCGGCGCTCGACAGCACGATGTTCGAGCGGTTTCGCGAGATCCAACTGATCGCAGGCCTCGAGCCCCTGAAAAGTGTCTGGCGCTCGGACCCGGTCAAAGTGCGAAACGTCTTGAACACGTTGCAGACATCGCTGCCGACCTATGCCTGGATCGGCTTTGCGGCGCCCGATGGCACCGTGCGGGCTTCGACCAAAGGCATTCTGGAAGGCGCGTCCGTTGCCGCGCGGCCGTGGTTCAAGACAGGCCTCATCGGCCCGGCCCTTTCCGATGTGCACGAAGCTTTGCTCCTCTCCAAGGCGCTTGACGCGCCGCCGCAGGCGGAGCCGTTTCGCTTCGTGGACGTGGCAATGCCGGTCTACGACCCCTCCAAGGCGCTCGTCGGCGTGCTCGGGGCGCATCTCAGCTGGCGATGGGCCGACGAGGTGCGCAAGCAACTGCTCGCTCATCGCGACGCACCTACGACCATCGACATCTGGATCCTCTCGTCCGAAGGCAAAGTGCTGCTCGGCCCCAAACTTAATGACGCGCCGTTCGACCCTGACGAACTGACGATGATGAAGGCCGCGCACCGCGGCGTCTTCGAAGACGAATCCCCCGTCGGAGGGATCCTGACCGGCTTCGCGGCCACGGAAGGATTTCAGACCTATCCCGGTCTTGGCTGGATCGTCGTGACGCGGATCCCGACCCGTGTGGCCTTCGCGTCCATGGACCACGCCATGCATGCGGTCTTGCTGCTGAGTTCGGTCATTTCTTTGGTCGGCATTTTTCTGGCGTGGCTTCTGGCGCGACGGATGGCGGGGCCGGTCCGACGGCTCACGGTCGCCGCCCACCAGATCGGACGCGATCCCGCGACCACCATGCTGCCCTGGCTGGGCGGCTCTCAGGAGTTCATCGAACTCTCCTTGTCGCTACGCTCGCTGCTTCGACGCCTCGGGGTTGCCGAACGCGAACGCTCGCATGCCGAGGAGCGCGCCACCGATCGGTCACGCGTTTTCCAGCAGACGATCGACAGCCTGCGTGAGGAAGCCGATCGTGATCCGCTGACAGGCCTGCTCAACCGCCGCGCCTTCCTGACCTTCGCCGCGGACATCATTCCGTACTATCGGCGATACCGCCGCACCGTCGCGATCCTGATGATCGACATCGATTTCTTCAAGGCCGTCAACGACACGCATGGTCATGCCGGCGGCGACACCGTGCTCTGCGAAGTGGCCGACGCCCTGAGCTTCTGCGTGCGCGCGACGGATAAGGTTTCGCGCTTCGGCGGCGAGGAATTTGTCGTGCTCCTGCGGGAAGTGGACGCGGCAGAAGCCAATGTCGTTGCAACAAAGCTTCGGGCAGCCATCGAAAACCTGAGCGTGCGGCATGGACCGGACGTTATCCGGGTCACAACCAGCATCGGCGCCGCGGTCGTCTCAGACGCCGATGCGGACATCCTGGCGCTCATCGAGCGCGCCGACCTTGCGCTTTATGCGGCAAAGAGCGAGGGGCGCAACTGCGTCCGGTTTCAAGGCGCCATCGACGAGTCCGGGTTGTCGGACGCTGCATGACGTAACGTGATCCACACGATGCGGCGCGCAGCGGACGCCATGGCCGCGATCGAACGCTCGTCGCAGCAGGTCGGGCAGATCGTCGGCGTGATTGATGAAATCGCATTCCAGACCAATCTGCTGGCGCTCAACGCCGGGGTCGAGGCGGCACGAGCGGGCGATGCCGGCCGTGGCTTTTCCGTCGTCGCCTCGGAAGTGCGCGCCCTTGCGCAACGGTCGGCCGAGGTCGCCGAGGAGATCAAGACGCTGATCGCCGCCTCGGGCCAGCAGGTGATCGAAGGCGTCGGCCTGGTCGACCAGACCGGCAAGGCGCTGCTGCGGTTCGTCACCCAGGTGACCGATATTAACGTGATGGTATCGGAGATCGCCGCCAGCACCAAGGAACAGGCGACGGCCTTGCAGGAGGTCAACATCGCCATCAACCAGATGGATCAGGCGACGCAGCAGAACGCGGCGATGGTCGAGGAAGCGACCGCGGCGAGCCATGCGCTTGCCGGCGAAACCAACGAACTTGCACGGCTCATCGGCGGCTTCCGCATCGGGGCCGGCGACGCCAAGCCGGCGGCGCGCCAGCCGGCGAAAGCGCAGCGCACAGCCGTGCCAGTCCGTGTCCTGAAGACGGTTGCAACTGGTGGGAGCGCCGCCCGCAAGGTCGACACCGAGAGCTGGCAGGCGTTTTAGACCTCCCGCGGAAGCGGACTGGTGGCCTCCGGTCGCTCACGCCGGATGTCTCAGAAAAAAGGTGACGGCGCCTCGCGCGGCGCCAACCTTTCGCAGGCGTCCTGTGTTACGGGAACGCAGGCGCCGACGCGATCGGTCGTCCCGAACACCAGCGCAAGGCGGCCTCTTTGTCGGATAGCAACGTCGAACAGGCGCCCGCATCGAAAGGTGCCCTGCCGCTTCTGAGCCTCGCGGCCCTGGGCATCGTCTTCGGCGATATCGGGACCAGCCCGCTTTACACGTTCAAGACGATTCTGAACCTCGCCGGAGCGAAGCCGGACCCGGTGGTCGTCCTCGGCGTATTGTCGCTGGTACTGTGGACACTGTTCGTCGTCACCACGGTCAAATACGTGTCTTTCGCAATGCGCATCGCCAACGACGGCGAGGGCGGCATTCTCGCGCTGATGTCGCTGCTTGGCGTCAAAAAGCAGCAACGGCCGATGATCATCGCGCTCGGCCTGTTCGGCGCGGCGCTGATCTACGGCGACGGGGCCGTGACCCCCGCGATCTCGGTGCTGTCGGCGCTGGAGGGGCTCGACATGGCGACGCCCATCTTCAAGCCGTACATTCTGCCCGGCGCCGTGATCATTCTTGTCGGCCTGTTCGCGCTGCAGCCGCTGGGCACGGCGAAGATCGGCAAGGCTTTCGGCCCGATCATGCTGCTGTGGTTCATCTGCATGGCGGCGATGGGCGTCTCCGGCATCCTCCACCACCCCACCGTCTTCGCCGCGCTCAATCCGCTGCTGGGGCTGAGCTATCTCGCAACCCACGGAGTGACCGGCTTCCTCGTCCTCGGCGGCGTGTTTCTCTGCGTCACCGGCGCCGAGGCGCTTTATGCCGACATGGGGCATTTCGGGCCGACGCCGATCCGCCTGTCGTGGTTTGCCGTGGTATTTCCCAGCCTCATCCTGAACTATGCCGGGCAGGCCGCGCTTGTGGTGGAAGGCGCGCCGACCGACGGCAATATCTTCTATCGCCTCTGCCCGCAGATGATGCTGATCCCGCTGATCATCCTCGCCACCGTGGCGACGATCATCGCCAGCCAATCCATCATCACCGGCGCCTTCTCGATGACGCGGCAGGCGATCCAGCTCGGCTGGCTGCCGCGCCTCGGGATCCGCCAGACCTCGGCCGAGGGCTACGGCCAGATCTATGTCGGCGTGGTGAACTGGCTGCTCATGCTGGTAACGGTCGGCCTGACCGTCGGCTTCGGCAAATCCGACAATCTCGCCGCCGCCTACGGCATCGCCGTGTCCTCGACGATGCTGATGACCACGGTGTTGCTGTTCATCGCGATGCGCGAAATCTGGGGCTGGAGTTTGGCGGCTGCCGGTGCCGTGGCGCTCGGCTTTGCGCTCGTGGACGGCGCCTTCTTCCTTGCCAATCTGGCGAAGATCGCGGAAGGCGGCTACGTGCCGTTGATCATCGCGGTCGTGATCTATGGCCTGATGTGGATCTGGCACCGTGGCGCGATAGCGGTCGGCAACAGCATGCGGGACAAGCTGGAGTCGGTCGACACCTTCGTCGCCCGCGTCGAATCCAACAAGATCTGCCGCGTGCCCGGCACGGCGTGTTTTCTCACCCGGACCGTCAAGGACACGCCGCCGGTGCTGAGCTGGCACGTCAAACACAACCGCTCGCTTCATGAGCACGTGTTCGTGCTGCAGGTCGCCATTCTTCCCGTGCCGTGGCTGCGCGAGAAAGAGCGGTTGGAGATCACGGAAATCGCGCCGCAGTTCTGGCGCGGCAAGGCGCGCTACGGTTTTATGGAAACGCCGGATGTGCCGCTGCTTCTCAAGGACAGCAAGGCACTCGGGTGTACCGTCGACCTCGACGACATCACCTATTACGTGGGCCACGAAACGGTCGTGCACCGCGAGGACGGCACCGGCCTGCCGCACTGGCAGGAAGCGATCTTCGGTCTCATGGAGCGCAACGCCACCCACGTCAGCGACTTTTTGCGGTTGCCGAACGAAAGCGTCGTCGAGATCGGGCGGCAGATCGCGATCTGATCGAGCCGCCCGGCGACTACTGCCCCAAAATATTGTGCTTCACGATATACTTGACGCCACGGTCGAAGGACTCGTCCGTATCGCCACGGATGTCGACGCTATAGGGGTGCTCCGGCTTGTCGCCGTTGACCTCTTTTATGTAGACGTTGATGTTGAGAATCAGCGCCGAAACCTTCTGGATTTCGGCGGTTACGGCGACGTCGGCGCCCAGCTTCTTCGCGAAGTCGACGGCGCAGCCGCCGCAGGTGCGCAGATCCGCGCCTTTGTCGACATCGGCTCTAACGGGATCCGTCGAGACGATCTGATAGCGCCCGCTGTCCGCCAGCAGCTTGCGCAATTGGTCGCTCAGGCGTGGCAAGCGATCCTTGTCCGCCTGCGTCGGCGGCACGATGCCGAGGTTGGCGAGCTGAAAGTCGAAGACGGCGGCTTTCTCGGCGGCTTGAGCCGACGTCGCGACCAATAGCGCAACAGCGGCAACGGCCGTGCGTGAGCAGGGGATCAAAGCGTTTCCTCTCTTGTGACGGCATTTTCTGGACGCGTTGCGTCTTATGCCCTTCGACAGAGAACTAGCCTGATCCAGCCTCGCGGCTATCCGCCGAACGGGGGATGCGTCCAAGATGTATCGCGCCAGGATGCGTTACGGCTTAGGGTCGGACGACTTCTTCAGTCCGGTCCCACTCGTCACGATCATCTTGCTGAACAGGTCGCGGAACCAGTCGGCGCTTTGCGGCACGTTGGCGAACCAGGTCTGCATCAGCGCGTCGGGCGAAAACCGCTGCGCCTCCTTCATGATGTTCTTTTCCATCTCGGCCATGATCGCCGCCTGCATCGGCTGGACATCGGGCAGACCGAAGAACTGCCGGGCTTCGATCGGCGTGCAATCGACTTCGACGGTCACTTTCATCAGACGATCCCAAGGTTTCGCGCGGCGCCGGCTCAGTAATGCCGGCATAAAACTTACGAATCATACCAGCCTCACGCGCTCGGGGACCAGTGTTTTCACGAGGAGATCCCACGGCTTTCGGGACCTTGCAAAGCGCCGAGCCGCGCCGTACCAACGCTGAAGGAGCCATAAGCGCTCGCAAGGCTGGATGACGCGCAATGAATAAGGTTTTCCCGGACGCCAAATCCGCCCTCGCCGACGTCCTTGCCGAAGGCATGACGGTGATGAGCGGCGGCTTCGGCCTCTGCGGCACCCCGCAGGCGCTGATCGACGCGATCCACGAGCTCGGCACCAGGAACCTCACCGTCATCTCGAACAACGCCGGCATCGACGGCGCCGGCCTTGGCATTTTGTTGGAGACGCGCCAGATCAAGAAGATGGTCGCCTCCTACGTCGGCGAGAACAAGCTGTTCGAGAAACAGTATCTCTCCGGCGAGCTGGAGCTCGAATTCAATCCGCAGGGAACGCTGGCCGAGCGCATCCGCGCCGGCGGCGCCGGCATCCCGGCCTTCTACACCAAGACCGGTGTCGGCACGATCATCGCCGACGGCAAGGACCTGCGCGAGTTCGACGGCGAAACCTACGTGATGGAGCGCTGGCTGCGCGCCGACGTGGCGATCATCCATGCCTGGAAAGCCGACAAGGAAGGCAACCTCATCTTCCGCAAGACCGCCCGCAACTTCAACCCGATGATGGCCGCAGCCGCCAAGACTACGGTGGTGCAGGTCGAGCACCTCGTCGAGGTCGGCGAACTCGACGCCGATGGCATCCACACGCCCGGCATCTTCGTCCAGCGCATCGTGCATGTGCCGGACATCGCCAAGCCGATCGAAAAGACCACCGTCCGCGCCAAAGCGGCTTGAGGAGACGCGATATGCCCTGGACCCGAGACCAGATGGCGGCCCGGGCCGCCCAAGAATTGCGTGACGGTTTTTACGTCAACCTCGGCATCGGCATCCCGACGCTGGTGTCGAACTTCATTCCCGCCGGCATGCACGTGCAGCTGCAGAGCGAGAACGGCATGCTCGGCATGGGGCCGTTCCCCTACGAGGGCGAGGCCGATCCCGATCTCATCAACGCCGGCAAGCAGACCATCACCGAGCTGCCGTCGACGAGCTACTTCTCCTCGTCCGACAGTTTTATGATGATCCGCGGCGGCCACATCGACCTCGCCATTTTGGGCGCGATGGAAGTCGCCGAGAACGGCGATCTCGCCAATTGGATGATTCCCGGCAAGATGGTGAAGGGCATGGGCGGCGCGATGGATCTCGTCGCCGGCGTCAAACGCGTGGTCGTGGTCATGGAGCACACCGCCAAGGGCGAGCCAAAGCTGCTGCGCCGCTGCACCCTGCCGCTCACCGGCTCCGCCGTCATCGACATGGTGATCACCGACCTCGGCGTGTTCGAGATCGACAAAGCCGGGAACGGCGGGATGGTGCTTGTGGAACTCGCCGACGGCGTCTCGCTCGACGAGATCAAGGGCAAGACGCAGGCCAGCTACGCCGTCGCGCCGGGGCTCGAGGCTAAGGCGGCTTAACCCGACGACCCGTCATTCCGGGGCGGCGCAGCCGAACCCGGAACCGGTGTGCTGCAATCCGAAACGTTTTCCAAACGCGGCATGGAAGTACACCGATTCCGGGTTCACGCCTGCAGCGTGACCCGGAATGACGGCCCGTTGCCCAGCCTCAGCCCTTCTTAGCCCGGGCAATCGATTCCGCGATCAGCGCCTTCGCCTTCGCGGAATCGCCCCAGCCGATGATCTTGACCCACTTCGGCTTTTCCAGATCCTTGTAGTGCGCGAAGAAATGCTCGATCTGCTGCAGGGTGATATCCGGCAGGTCGGTATATTCGGTGACGCCTTCGTAGCGCTTGGTCAGCTTCGGCGAGGGCACGGCCAAGATCTTCTCGTCGCCACCGGATTCGTCTTCCATCATCAGCACGCCGACCGGGCGGCAGTTGATCACGCAGCCCGGCACCAGGGCGCGGGTGTTGCAGATGATGACGTCGCAGGGGTCGCCGTCCTCGGAGAGCGTGTGCGGGATGAAGCCGTAGTTGCCGGGATAGCGCATCGACGTATGGAGAAAGCGATCCACCACGAGCGCGCCGGATTCCTTGTCCATCTCGTACTTGATCGGCTCGCCGCCGATCGGCACCTCGATGATGACGTTGATGTCGTCGGGAGGGTTGGCGCCGATGGCGATTTTGTCGATGTTCATCCTGAGCTCCGCAGGCCGGCCCGTCCGGCAAAGGCGAGCTTCATAGGGCAAGGCGGCGGTGGCGACAATGACTCGGGCAGCCCGCCCTACTCGAAGGCGAACGCAACCCGGGAGCGCATCTCGGCGCCGAACCGCTCCTGCGCCTCGCGGACGAAGGTGCCGCCGAGGCGCTTGTAGAAGGCGATGGCCCGGTCGTTGTCGGCGAGTGCCCAGACGATGACGGTGGAATAGCCGTGCTCCCCGAGATCGCGGCGCGCCGCGTCGAACAGCCGCCGCCCGAACCCGAGCCCCTGAAACTCCGGTGCGATGTAGAGCTCGAAGATTTCGGCGCCATAGGGCATCGACGGCACCCGGTTGCGGCCGTAGCTGGCGTATCCGCCGATGGTCTCGTCGAAATCCAGCACCACGAGGCGCGATTTGCGGACGATGGCGAGATGCCACCAGCGCGGCCCACGGCGGGCGATCATTTTTTCCAGTTCGCGGCCGGGAATGATGCCGCGGTAGGCGTCCCGCCACGCCGCATCGTGAACGTCGGCGATGCCTTGGGCATCGTCTTCGCGGGCATTACGTATGGTGATGAGAGTCTCGACCATGCCGGGATGTTAGAGCCGCTTCGCCCAAGCCCGCAAGTGCATTTCCGTCACATGTGTGGCACGCGTCAGCGGCGTGACCGGCCGGCTTTCAAGCGGGTGAGCGGGCCCTTGCAGCGGCAACGGGGGGCCGCGCCACGACCGGTGTCGAGCGGCACAGCAGGCCGAAAGCCACGGCCACCAGCCCCAGCATCGTGACGAACCAAAGCTGCGCCGTGGCGACGCCGAAAGTGGCCACCGACAGGGTGGCGACGATGCCGGCGAGCAGCGCGGGTGCGATCGTCGCGGCGGCCCTTCCGGCAGCCGTCAACCCCAACGCGATCACGGCTGCCAAAGCGACCGCCCCCAAAAACCCGAGCTCGTACCAGACCTCGAAGAGGACGGTGCGCGGCGTATGCGCCGGCAGGTAGCCGTAGACCACACCGCGCCGCGCCGTATCGATCCCGTGGCCGGTGATGAGACGGAGACCGTCGCCGCTCACGAGGTCGCGCCAGTCCGCCATCGCCGCAACGGTGCTGCTGCCGACCGGATGCAGCGCCGCGGCGAGCGGCGCGAGGATGAACGGAAGGACCGGCGCCGACAGGATCAGGGCCCCGAAAACACAGGCGACCACCGTCGCCGCACGCTTCGGGTTCGTCACTGCCGCAGCGAAGGTCATGGCGGCGAGCGCGAAGGTGGCAAGCGCGATCGGCGCGAAGGTCACCACGAGGACGAGCGCGACCACCGCGGCAAGCACCATCGCCAGCGTCCAGCGCGCCAATACGCTCAGGGCGCCAAGCGCCGGCCACACCAGCAGCACGAGGGTGAGGATCGAGCGCTCGAGCAACGATGAGTCAAACTCGGAGCCGCCACGGAACGAGGCCGGACCGAACAGGGTCATCGCCAAGGTCAACGTCCCCGTCACCGCCAACCCGGCGGGCAAAAGATAAAGCGTCGGCCGGGCGCGGCGGGCGGGAATGTAGGCGACGATCAAAGCGCTGATGATGCCCACGCTCAGGGTCGCGGCATAACGCGGCGCGGCGGCTCCGGGAAACGGCGTCCACAGAAGCGACAGCCCCATCCAACCGGCCAGAAACAGGATGGCGTAGCCGAGCGGGGTGATCGTCGCCGTCCGAAGCGCCCGGATCCCGTCGGTCGACATCGAGATGAGAAACGCGGCACCCAGGATACCGGCCCCGACCGGCAGCAGGACGAAGAGCGCGCGCCGCGACAGCACGCCGACAAGCGGCGCCCCGACCATCAGAATCGTCATCCCGAACCAGCCAAGGAGAACGGCGGCATCCTTGGCGTGATCATCGAAGCGGCGGACGGCTAAGGGCACGGCGGGGTTCCAGAACTGCCGAGACTCTACCTGCCCGAAGCAGCCGTTGCTATGCGAGCGCTGCAACACAGGCAGGAATGTCGCGGACTTGGCTCGATTTTAGATGGCGCGTTCGTGATGCCGACCGGCGCGGCGTATGCATCCAAAGGCCTATGTCAGCCGTTCTAACCGGCACAGCAGACGGAGCCAGAGCCATGAAAATAAACAATGTCGCCGACCTGATCGCCGAAACGCTGCAGCAGGCCGGCGTCAAGCGGGTTTTTGGCCTCGTCGGCGACAGTTTGAACGGCATCACCGAATCCATTCGCGCGCGCGGCACGATCGAATGGGTCCACGTCCGCCACGAAGAGGTCGCGGCCTTTGCCGCCGGCGCCGAGGCGCAGATCACCGGCGAACTCGCCGTTTGCGCCGGTTCCTGCGGGCCAGGCAATCTGCACCTCATCAACGGTCTGTTCGACTGCCAGCGCACCCGCACGCCGGTGCTGGCGATCGCCGCGCATATTCCCTCCGCCGAGATCGGCTCGAACTACTTTCAGGAGACTCATCCGCAGGAGCTGTTCCGCGAGTGCAGCGTCTATTGCGAACTCGTCTCCAGCGCGGCGCAGTTGCCGTTCGTGCTGGAAACCGCGATCCGCGCCGCGGTTGGCCAGCGCGGCGTCGCCGTCATCGTCATTCCCGGCGACGTTGCCCTGCAGGCCGCGCCGAAGCGTGGAATCTCGCCGAACCCCGGCCTGCTTCCCGGCCGGCCCGTCAGCTACCCCGTCGATGCCGACCTCGAGACGCTGGCGTCCATGCTCAATGGCTCCAAAAAGGTCACTTTGTTCTGCGGCCGCGGCTGCGCCGGGGCACACCCGCAGCTGATGAAGCTGGCGGAAACGCTGAAGGCGCCGATCGTCCATGCGCTCGGCGGCAAGGAGCACGTCGAATACGACAACCCCTATGACGTCGGGATGACCGGCCTGATCGGCTTTTCCTCGGGCTATGCCGCGATGCTCGGCTGCGACATGCTGCTGATGCTCGGTACCGACTTTCCCTACAAGCAGTTCTTCCCCGAAAAGGCCAGGATCGCGCAGATCGACATCCGGCCGGAGAACCTGGGGCGGCGCACGCGGATCGATCTCGGCCTCGTCGGCGACGTCACGGCGACGATCGAAGTGCTGCTCCCGAAGCTGACGGCCAAGACCGATGCCAAGCACCTCGACGCCAGCCTGAAGCACTATGCCAAGGCTCGCGAAAGCCTCGACGAGCTGGCTGTTGGCAAACCCGGCCGCAAACCGATCCATCCGCAATATGTCGCCAAGCTGATCAGCGCGGCGGCGAGCGACGACGCCGTGTTCACCGCCGACGTCGGCACGCCGACGATCTGGGCGGCGCGCTATCTCAAAATGAACGGCAAGCGCCGGCTGCTCGGCTCCTTCGCGCACGGTTCGATGGCCAACGCGCTGGCGCAAGCGATCGGCGTCCAGGCGATCGACAAGAAACGCCAGGTGGTATCGCTCTCCGGCGACGGCGGCTTCACCATGCTGATGGGCGATTTCATCACCCTCACCCAGCAGAAGCTGCCGGTCAAAGTGGTGGTCTTCAACAACGGGACGCTCGGCTTCGTCGAAATGGAGATGAAGGCGGCGGGTTATCTCGAAACCGGCGTGTCTCTCGACAATCCCGACTTCGCCGCGATGGCCAATGCGATGGGCATTTTTGCCCGCCGCGTCGAAGATCCGGCGGACCTGGACGAGGCGGTGCGTGCGGTTCTGGCGCATGACGGCCCGGCCCTGCTCGACGTTGTCACCAATCGCCAGGAGTTGTCCCTGCCACCAAAGATCCAGGCCGAGCAGATGAAGGGATTCAGCCTTTACGTGATGCGCGCGGTGATGAGCGGGCGCGGCGACGCGGTGCTCGATCTCGCGGAGAGCAATCTTATTCGTTGAGGGTACCACTCGTTTAATATGACGACGATCATTTCAAAATTGGCGGACGGCGAAATGACACGGAAGCGTGTCGTTTCACTTCCTTGCATCGCCGAATCAACCGCGTAGACTGAATTGTCTCCAAACGTGTGAGAGCGCGATGGTTGTGCGGGTGGCGACGGTCGCGTTCGAGGGGATCGAAGCACGGCCTGTCGATGTGCAGGTGCAGATCTCAAGCGGGAATGTCTTCTTCGGTGTCGTCGGCCTCGGCGACAAGGCGGTGGCGGAATCGCGGGAGCGAGTGCGCGGCGCGCTGTTCGCCTCCGGCCTCGCCCTGCCGGCCAAGCGGATCATCGTCAACCTCGCCCCCGCCGACCTGCCGAAGGAAGGCAGCCACTACGACCTTCCCATCGCGCTCGGCATCATGGCCGCGATCGGCGCGATCCCCGGCGACATGCTGTCCTCCTACCTCGTCCTCGGCGAACTCGCGCTCGACGGCACAATCACCTCGGTCGCCGGCGTGCTGCCTGCCGCGATCGCCGCCAACGCGCAGAACCTTGGCCTGATCTGTCCGCGCGACTGTGGCTCCGAGGCGTCGTGGGCCTCGAACGACCTTGCCGTGCTGGCGCCGGCGTCGCTGATCCAGATCGCCAACCATTTTAAGGGCACGCAGGTGCTGGCGCGGCCGCGGCCGGCGATCCGGCCGCCGTCCGGGGCTCTGCCCGATCTGCGCGACATCAAGGGGCAGGAAGGCGCCAAGCGGGCGCTGGAAATCGCCGCCGCCGGTGGACACAACCTGCTGTTCAACGGTCCGCCCGGCTCGGGCAAATCGATGCTGGCCTCCTGCCTGCCCTCGATCCTGCCGCCGATGTCGCCGGCGGAACTCCTGGAAGTGTCGCTGGTCCATTCCATCGCCGGTACGCTGGCTAACGGCCAGCTTACCGACCGCCGGCCATTCCGCGCGCCGCATCATTCCGCGTCGATGCCGGCGCTGGTCGGCGGCGGCACCCATGCCCGGCCGGGCGAGATCTCGCTGGCGCACAATGGCGTGCTGTTCCTCGACGAACTGCCGGAATTTCATGCGCAGGTACTCGACAGTCTGCGGCAGCCGCTGGAGACGGGCAGCGTGATGGTCGCGCGCGCCAATCACCGCGTCACCTATCCCGCACGCTTCCAGCTGGTGGCGGCGATGAACCCCTGCCGCTGCGGCCATGCCATCGATCCCGGCTTCGCCTGCAACCGCCAGCCCAACGCCCGTTGCATCGCGCAGTATCAATCGCGCCTGTCTGGGCCGCTGCTCGATCGCATCGATCTTCACATCGAGGTGCCGGCGGTGAGTGCGGCCGACCTGATGCTGCCACCGCCCGCGGAGGGATCCGCAACGGTCGCAAAACGCGTCGCCGCAGCTCGTGAGCTTCAGCGCCGGCGCTACGCCGATCTCGACCTGCCGCACATCGCGTCGAATGCCGCGGCACCGCCGGCGATCATCGAGCGCATCGCACGGCCCGATCATGCCGGCCTCGAGCTGATCCGCGAGGCGTCGGACCGCCTGCAACTGTCCGCACGCGGCTTCCATCGTTTGCTGAAACTCGCCCGCACCATCGCCGATCTCGATGGGGTCGAAACCGTTGCTGGCGCGCATATGGCGGAAGCCCTGTCGTACCGCTCGGACTATCTCGGACGCCAGCGCGCGGCGTGACGCGCAAAGACCATCCCCCGTTCGCCAGAGCAAAGCCTTCGATGCCTCCCCGGCAACCTGTGCTATGGGCTGCAAGAGGACAGGGTCGGGGGACACGCGAATGACGACGACGAGGGAAATGCCGCCGCGACCGCGCGGCTTCGTGGCGATGTCGGTCAACATCTTCGAGCGCTGGATGCCGGACCCGTTCGTCATCGCCATCGCGCTGACGCTCGTCACCGGCGTTGCGGCCCTGCTGCTGGCGCCGAAGGGCACACCGGATGTGATCATCGCATCCTGGTACAAGGGCATCTTCGACATCCTCGCCTTCGCCTTCCAGATGATCCTGATCCTGGCGACGGGCCATGCGCTGGCCAACGCGCCGATCGTCAAGCGCGGGATCCGCGCCATCGTCAGCGTGGCGAAGACGCCGAATCAAGCGGTCGTCCTCACCTTCCTCATCTGCGCCTGCGCCTCGTTCCTGAACTGGGGGTTTGGCCTCGTCATCGCGGCGATGCTGTCGCGCGAGGTGGCCTCGCGGATGCGCATCGACTTCGGCTGGCTCGTCGCTGCCGCCTATTCCGGCTGGGTGGTCTGGGCCACCGGCTTTTCCTCCTCGATCGCGCTGACCCAGGCGTCCAAGGGCAATGCGCTCAACATCATCGAGAAGGTGACAGGCAAGGTCACGCCGTTCGCCGACATGGTGTTCCAGCCCTACAATCTCGTCGCCACCGCGCTCATCGTCATCACGGTGCCGATCGCGTTCATTCTGATCCGCCCGCGCGACGAGGACGTCGTCGCCTTCCAGCCCGAGCCGGAAGCGCCGCAAAGTGCTGCAATCCTGCGTGGTGATCCGAATGCGCCGGCGCGCCGCGCCGACAACTGGCCGATCTGGAGCTGGCTGCTGCTCGCCGCCGCGGTCGCCTATCTCGCCTTCACCTGGTCGACCAAGGGCGTGACGATCGACGTCAACACCATCATCTTCATCTTCCTGATGCTGGGGATCGGCCTGCACGGCGCGCCGATCAACTACGTCACCGCAATGAACAACGCAGCGAAGCAGATCGGTTCGCTGGTGCTGCAATATCCGCTCTATGGCGGGATCATGGGCATCATCACCGCCACGGGGTTGGCCGGTGTGATCTCCAACTGGTTCGTTGCCATCGCCAACGCCCATACGCTGCCGTTCTGGAGCTACGTCTGCTCGCTGTTCATCACCTTTCTGGTGCCGAGCGGCGGCGGACACTGGGCGGTGCAGGGCCCCTTCGTGGTGCCGGCGGCGGTGCAGCTCGGCGCGTCAGTACCGGCGACGGCAATGGCCGTCGCGGCAGGCGAAAACGTCGCCTACATGCTGCAGCCCTTTTTCGCCTTGCCGGTGGTCGCCATCGCCGGCATCGGCATCCAGCGGGTAATGGGCTATACCGTCGTGACCTTCATGATCACCGGCGTGATCTGGGCGGCGGCGACGCTGCTCCTGATGTAGCGGTCTCGGGGATCGGCCGCCGGGTCTTTAAAAAGGTTTAAGCCGATCCCTCGCCTTTAAGTCGATTCCCGAACGGTTTTTCAGCGGGCGCGAAGTAGCCTTGTGTCGCGGCGATACGGCCGTCGCGGGACGAGCGGTTTTATGAGTTTCTTGGGCGATACGCCGATCTGGCCGACATTGCTGGCCGCGCTCGGGGCGGTGCTGGCGGTCACCGGCCTCGTGCTGCGGCTGCTCGCCGGGCGCCGCGACAAGCAGCGGTTCAAGGCCGAGGCCGATCGCCTGCACGACGATGTCTGGGAGT
The DNA here is from genome assembly GCF_009765775.1 of Beijerinckia sp. L45. GTDB lineage: Bacteria > Pseudomonadota > Alphaproteobacteria > Rhizobiales > Beijerinckiaceae > RH-AL1. The sequence continues at coordinate 8,674 of NZ_LMUU01000049.1, read as the reverse complement.
TGCGCGAGGCTGCTGCCGCGCGCGACCGCGCGGAAGCCGCCAACGAGGCGAAATCGCGCTTTCTCGCCAACGTCAGCCACGAGGTCCGCACACCGCTGAACGGCATTCTCGGGATGGCGGAACTGTTGGCCAGCACGCAGCTCGACGCGGAACAGGCGACCTATGTCGCGGCGATCCGCAGCTCCGGAAGCGCCCTCACCTCGCTCATCGACGAGATCCTGGATTTTTCAAAGATCGAGGCCGGACGCGTCGAGCTGATGGCGGAATGCTTTGACCTCGTCGCCCTGGTGGAAGGCATCGCCGAGCTGCTGGCGCCACGCGCGCAGGGCAAGGGCCTGGAGATCGCCAGTTTCCTCGCGCCCGACGTGCCGCGCCACGTCATCGGCGACCCCGTAAGGCTACGCCAGATTCTGCTCAACCTCGCCGGCAACGCGGTCAAATTCACCGAGATCGGCGGAGTCGGACTCGCGGTGCACCGTTTTGCGCCGGAGACCGACGAGCTGCGTTTCGAGATCATCGATACCGGCCCCGGCGTCCCCCACGACCGCCGCGCCGCGATCTTTGAAGAGTTCGAGCAGGCCGACAGCTCGACCACGCGGCTGCACGGCGGCACCGGGCTCGGCCTCGCCATCTCGCGCCGCCTTGCGGAGCGCATGGGCGGCGCCTTGGCGCTGGAGACCAGCGATCGCGGCGCTTTGTTCTCGGTCGTCCTGCCGCTTCCTGCCGGCCCCATCGTACAAATTTCCGAGCCGGCGCCGGCGCTGCGGGGCAAGACGGCACTGATCGCCGCGGCCTCGCCGTTCGAAGCAGGTTTTCTCGCCGCGCGTCTGCGCGATGCCGGCATAACCGTCGTGCGCGCGGAGAACGGTTTCGACGCCCTGGCGCGGCTGCAGGACCACGCTCCGTTCGACATCGTCATCGTCGATTGCGCCCTGGGCGACGTCGACACCCGCACGATCGGCGAGGCGGCGCGGCTTGCCGGGACGGCGCAGCGGCTCGTCCTGTTTTCCCCTTACGAGCGGCGCGCCTTCGGTCAGATCTCGTCCGCCGGCTTCGACGGCTGGCTGGTCAAGCCGGTTCGTCAGCATTCGCTGTTCAATCGCCTCGACCCCGCGGCCACAGAGCCCAAGGGGCGCATGCCGCGGGCGCGCCCGCCCGCGGTCGAGGGCGGTCTCGACGTCCTGCTCGCCGAAGACAACGAAATCAATGCTCTGCTCGCGACACGCCATTTGGAGCGGCTCGGCGCCACCGTGATCCGCGCGCCCGACGGTCTCGCCGCATTGGCCCTCGCCGAGGCGGCGATGGACGCCGGAAAACCCTACGGCGCGGTGGTTCTCGACATCCGCATGCCCGGCATGGACGGGTTCGAGGTGGCGCGGCGCATCCGGCTTTCGGAAAGCGCACGGCAGATCGCACCGGCGCGGCTCATCGCGCTCAGTGCCGATGTGCACGAGGCGGAACGCCGCTCGGCCTCGCAGGCCGGCATCGATATCTTCCTCGGCAAGCCGGTGAGTTTCGCCCGGCTCGAGCGGGCGCTGTCCGGCGATACCGCCCGCGTTGCGTGAGAGGCGCGGCAGCCCGGACAAATGACCGTGTGATGCAACAGTCCGCGAACTCAGGCGTTTCCTCTGAAGCGCGCGAGGTTTACGCTGTGCTCCAGCCATCACCGCAAAGGGATTTCCTTTCATGCCCTCCAAGCTTGAACAGCTGAAAACAATGACGACCGTTGTTGCCGATACCGGCGACATCGAGTCGATCCG
>NZ_LMUU01000049.1:0-6796 GCF_009765775.1 Beijerinckia sp. L45 | reverse complement strand
TGCCGGGTTACGGCCGCTTCATCGACGAGACGCTCGTCTGGGGACGAAGCCACGGCCACGTGACCAGCCAGATCGTCGACCGCCTCGCCGTGAATTTCGGCGCCGAACTGACGACCATCGTGCCCGGCCGCGTCTCGACCGAGGTCGACGCCGACCTTTCCTTCGATACCGAAGGCACGCTGGCCAAGGCGCGGGCCATCATCGCCGATTATGCCAGCCGCGGCATCGACAAGTCGCGGATCCTGATCAAGATCGCCGGGACCTGGGAAGGCATCCAAGCCGTCAAAATTCTGCAGAAAGAAGGGATCGACTGCAACGTCACCCTGATCTTCCATCTGGCGCAGGCCATCGCCGCCGCCGACGCCGGCGCCTTCCTGATCTCGCCCTTCGTTGGGCGCATTCTGGACTGGCACAAGAAGCATGACGGCAAGACGTTCACGCCGGAGACCGATCCGGGTGTGATCTCGGTTCGCGAGATCTACGCCTATTACAAAGCCTACGGCATCAAGACGATCGTGATGGGCGCATCGTTCCGCAGCATCGGCGAGATCGAGGCGCTGGCCGGTTGCGACCGCCTGACGATCTCCCCCGACCTGCTGAAGGAGCTCGCCGCCGACAACGGCGACCTCGTCCGCAAGCTCGATCCGCAAACGGCGGCCAAAAAGGCGCCGGCCAAGATCGAGATGGACGAGAAAACTTTCCGCCTGATGATCAACATGGATCCGATGGCGACCGAGATGCTGGCCGAAGGCATCCGCAAGTTTGCGGCCGATCTGCAGACGCTGCGCGAGATGATCTCCAGTCGGCTCAAAGAGGCGGCGTAGCGCACCGCGTCACCCCGGCAGAAGCGTAGCGGAGGGCCGGGGCCTATGCACACGCCATAGTTTGCGGTCCGGGCTGATGCGGCCACGTTCTCGCGATGTCTGACAGTCGGTGTGCATGAATCCCGGGTTCGCCTTCGGCGCCCCGGGATGACATCGACGGTGCTACCCCTCCCCGATCCACTTCTCCCCCGTAAGATCCTGGCGTGCCTTGTCGAGCTCTTCGGTGTAGCGCCGCAGCACGTGGGCCTCGGTCAACAGCCCGATGACGCTGCGGTCGGTCGTGCTTTCCGTCACCGCCAGCGCCTCGCTCTCGCTCTGCTCGAACAGGCGAGCCGCCTCGCGGATGTTGAGATCCGGCGTCAGCGCCGTCATGGGGTGGCGCAGCAACGCGGTGACGTGATCCTTGGCGCGTTCGGGATCGGACGTCAGCTGGTGCGCCTCCGCCACCGACACCATGCCGACGTAGCGTCCGAACGGGTCGGTTGCGACGACCCAGTAGGTCGAGCCGAGCGGATGGGTCGCGACGAAGGTCGCGATGCTGACGTCGGCAAAGATCGTGTCCACATCGGGGCGCATCAGCCGGCGCACCGTCAGGCCGCGGATCCAGCCGACATCCTGACCGCTCTTGATCGACTCGCCGCGCAGATGCAGCCGCCAGGTCGTGAAGGAATAGCCGAAGGTCCGCCGCACGATCACCGACACGACCGTCGCCGCCGCGAGGATGAGGATGCTGAGCGGAAAGTCGCCCGTGGTTTCCAGCGCCAGAAAGCTCATCGTCAGCGGGCCGCCGACGATGGTCACCGACAGCGCCGCCATGCCAACGATGGCGCAGGTCGTATCGTCGATCGGCAGCACCGGTCCCACCAACAGAAGCAGCGCATAAAACAGCTTGCCGACGAGGCCGCCGAGATAGAGCGAGGCGAAGAATAGACCGCCGCGGAAGCCGCTGCCGATCGACACGGCCGACGCCAACGCTTTGAGCAGCAGGGTGAGCGCCAAAACGAGAAGCGTCGGCATGACGCCATGAATGAGCTCGGCGAACGCGCCGTGGCCGGCCGACAGAACGCGCGGCGTGATCAGCGCCAGGGCGCCGAGAACGACACCGCCGGCGGCCGGCTGGAGGAAGGCCGGCACGGGGCTGCGCTTGAACAAAGCCTCGATCAGCCCGACGAGGCGCATGATGCCGATGCCTATCGCCGCGCAGGCCAGCGACAGCAGCAGAAGGGCCACCATCGTGCCGCCCTGCAGCGTCACGTCCGACGCGATCTGGCCGATGAAACTGTCGCCGGTGCCGAGCGCGCGCGACACGAGCACGCCGGAAATCGCGGCGGCAACCACCGGCGCCAAGCCGAACGGCGTATAGCTGCCGATGATCAGTTCGAAAGCGTAGAACGCGCCGGTCAGCGGCGCGCCGAAGGCGGCGGCGATGGCGCCTGCCGAGCCGGCGCCGACAAGCGTGCGCAGATCCGCCCGACGCAGGTTGAAGCTCGCGCCGAGGTACGACGCGAGCCCGGAGCCAACCTGGGTGTAGGCGGCCTCGAGGCCGACCGACGCCCCGGCGCCATTGGAGATGAGCGTCTGCCCGCCGATGAGCAGACTGTCGGTCACCGACATGCGGCCACCCTGCAGGGCATTGGCCTCGATCGGATCGACCGGACGCCGCCGCCGCCAGTGCGCGAGAAGCCGGCTGACCAGGCCGAGCACCAGCCCGCCCAACGCCGGGATGGCGGCCTGCCATGGGTTGTGCAGCGTCACCATCGCGCTGAGCGATCCTTGGCCATCGAGCCCGTAAAGCGCGATATGCAGCAGCCGCGCGCCCTGCGACAGCGCCGTCACGGCAGCCCCCGCCATCGCCCCCGCGACAACCGACAGGGTGATCAGGCCGATCTCCTCCTGGCGGACGAGGACGCGCAGGCGCATGACGAACCGGGCGAGCACGCCCTGCTTTGGCTCGATCGCAGGCGGCGCGGCGACGCTCATCGACGTTTCGAAACCGGCATCGAGGAGTGAGCCAACTTTACGCGCACGCGATCGTGACCCCCATCGACTGCCGGATTGCGCCACATGACCCCTCTGGGCGCCATGGCAACGGTAGGAACTCCTATCGCCTAACCCATGTTGCGCTCAATTCCTTTAACCGGCGCATACGGCGGCCCGTCGCGGCGTGAAACACACCGGCTGGTGCATAGCTTGGGGCAAGCCCGCAGTCGTAAGCGTCGGCTCAGTTTGCGGACCGCCGTTCCAGTCGCACGGTGTTATGAGGACGTGATGGGGATTGAGCTGCCGGGCGTGCCCGAAGTCGAAGGGGCGATCGCCATCTGGCGCGCGGGCGATGCGCGTCTCGCGACTCTGCTGGAACGCTACGAGAGCGCCGCCGACGCCTTGCGCCACTACGGATTGATCCTCTGGGACCAGGGCAAGCCGGAGACCGCCGCGCAGGTTTTTACCGGCGCCGTCGCCCTGGTTCCGCAGGATGCGCGGATCTGGACCGATCTCGCCGGTGCGCTGAACGCCAGCGGGCAGCTCCACCAGGCGGCTGCCTGCATGGAAGAGGCGCTGTTTCGTGACAAGATGCAGGCCGACGGCTGGCTGCGCCTCGGCTCGATCCGCAGCGCGCTCGACGACGCCTCGGGCGCGGAACAGGCCCTGACGACGGCCCTGGCGCTCGATCCCGGCCTCACGGACGCCCGCCTGAGTCTCGGGCTCGTGTTCTTTCACGGCAAACGCTTTGGCGAGGCCGCCGGTCACTTCCGCGCGGTGCTTGAGACCGAGGCTGCGAACAATCCGGCCATTCACGCCTGCTACGGACAGGCGCTGTCGCATCTCGGCGATTTTTCGGGTGCCGCAGCGGCCCTCAAAATCTCGATCGCGCTGGAGCCGCACAATCGCGTCGTGGCCCTAAAACTCGCGGAGGTCCAGTTCATCGCGGATCTCATCGCAGGACCCGTCGACGCGGCGGCGCTAGGGTCGGCCGACCCGATGCTGACCCCGACGGAGGCGGCGACGATCGAGCGGCGGGCCTTTCATCTGCTCGGCGCCTTCGGCCACACCGACGCGGCGCTACGGCTTGGCGCCGCCAGGCTGGCCGCGACGCCGAACGACGCGGAATGCGCCTATCTGCTCGACGTGCTGCGCGGCGAGGCGCTGCAACGATCACCCGATGCCTACGTCACAGCCTTCTTCGACAAGTTCGCCGAGGACTTCGACAAGCAGCTCGTGGGGGTTCTGCACTACACCGCCTTTCAGCAGCTGGCGGCTCTGGTGGAAACCCACGCGGCGCGCCTCGATCGCATCCTCGATCTCGGCTGCGGCACCGGCCTCGCGGGCCCGCTGCTCGCCAAGCCTGGACGCCGTCTCGTGGGCCTCGATCTGTCACCCGGCATGCTCGACAAGGCGCAGGCGCGGGCCTGCTACGACACCCTGATCGCCGCCGAGGCCGGCGCCTACCTAGCCGACAAGACGGCGGCGTTCGATCTGGTCTTCGCGGCCGATGTGCTGATCTACGTCGGGGCGCTCGATGCGTTGCTGGTACGCGTGGCCAACGCCCTGACGCCGTGTGGCCTGTTCGCCTTCACGATCGAAACCAGCGATGAGGCCGATCTCGCGCTGCTCCCTTCCGGGCGATTCGCCCATCGTCTCGGCCATGTGCTGGCGCTTGCCGCGGCGTCAGGGTTTGCGGTGGTCGCCACCGAGGCCATCCAGATCCGCTACGAAACCCACGGCTTCGTCGCCGGCGAACTGGTGGTGCTGCGGAAAGTCTGACACGAGGCGCGCGCCCTACAGCAGCTGATACGAGTTCGCGATCCAGCGGTAACCTGAACCTGCACGCTCGACGAAGCCAAGCGAGGGAAACGGCATGTGGTAGCCGATGACCGGGATCCGATCCGTCGCCACCATGTCGTAGATGCGCCGGCGCGTCGCCGCGCCCTGCGCCTTGTCCATGTCGAACAAAGCGTGCCAGCCGGGCTCGGCGAGCGAGGCCACCTGATGATGCGCGCAGTCGCCCCATATCATCAGCCGCTGCCCCTCGCTGTCGAGCGTGAAGGCGAGATGCCCCGGCGTGTGACCATAGGCTTCCAGCGCCCGGATGCCCGGCGCTACGTCCTGCCCCGGATCGACGAAGGTCGTCTTGGCGGCGAACGGCTGCACGTTGGCGCGAAACTGCGCCGCTGAATTCGCTTCGAGGCTGCCGGGTGCGGCAGCTAGGCGTTCGTCGCGCGCCCAAAAATCATGTTCGGCGGCGCCGATGACATAGCGCGCGTTGGGGAACAACGGCGAACCCGCCTCCATGAGGCCTCCGATGTGGTCGGGATGGGCGTGGCTCAGGACGACGACGTCGACCTGCTCCGGCTTGAACCCGGCCGGCGCCAGCTGCCGGGCCAACCAGCCGCCGTCCGGTCGCGGAATGAATCCGTTAGCCCCGTTGCCGGCGTCGAAGAGAATGACTTCCGCGCCGGTGTTGACGATCGCCGGGGTGCAGCCGGGCTGGAATTTATGCTCCGGCAGAAGATTGTCCCGCATCAGCCGCGCGACGTCGTCCTGCGGCCGGTCTTCCCCGACGATCGGCCAGGGTCCGTCGAGAACGGCGCCGGCGTCGAGGATCGTCGTCACCTCGAAGGCGCCGAGCTTGAAGCGCGAAACTGTCGGGCGCGTCGATCCGAGAAGAGGCGCCCTGGCCCAAGCCGGCACGGCACAGACCACGCTCGCCCCCGAAAGGAGCAGGTGACGACGGGTGGGTTTGAAGGGAGATTGATTCATCGACGTTGTCTCCGGGCAGCACGCGGGATGACGGCGTCAACGACTGCCACCGGAGACGACGATGAACGCAGCGATGCCCGATCGCTTGTACGAACGTGCTGGCCTCGCATCCGACCATCCGGCGCCGCTTTGGCATCTCGACTCGGCCCATACGTTTTTCGCCGGCCCGCTGGACTACAACGCGGCCCATCGCCATGGCGCGCCGGTCTATCTGGCCGGGCTCTACGGCCGCTTCGGACTGCGCATCGCCGGCGGCTCCTGGCTGACGTGCCGGACGGCGATGATCCCGGCCGGCGTGGTTCACGAGCTCGATCTCGGCGGCAACCCGCTCGCGGTGTTTTACGTCGAAGCATCCGCCGGGGACGCGGCAGGGCTCGCGCCGCTCGTTGCCGACGCCGAGGAAGTCGGTGGCGCGCTCGTCGGCGCGTCCGGCGAGGTGGCGGCGCTGCGCGCGCTCTTTGAAAGCAGTACGGGTGCCGCGTGGGCCGGCGAGGCGCTGGCCGACTTGCTGCGGTTCGCAACGGCGCGCGCGCGCAGACCGATCGACCCGCGCCTCGCCCGAGCGCTCGATCTCATGGACACGCGTGACGCAGACTTCCCGCCGCTTGCCGCATCGCGCTGCGCATCGGCTGCCGGGCTCTCGGCGTCCCGCTTCCAGCATCTTTTCACCGCTCAGATGGGCATCCCGTTCCGCCGCTACCGCGGCTGGGTGCGGATGCGTCGCGCCATCAGGGCGGTCGTCGAAGGCGCCAATTTCACGACGGCGGCGCATGATGCGGGCTTCGCCGATCAGGCGCATTTCGCGCACGCTTTTCGCCAGACATTTGGGGCGCCGGCCTCGAAAAGCCTTACGGGGATCCGGCGATAAACCCTCAAACGCAAAAGGCCCGCGTCTCACGACGCGGGCCTTTTGATTGAAGCAAATCCTCAGACCTGCGGCTGCGGCTCCAGGCCCGGTTCCGGGTTGGGCTTCGGCCGGTTGATGCCGGTGGTCGGCACCGGCGAACCGCGCGGCGGCGTCGGGTCGTCACCGGTGTCGCGAACCGGCAGCTTGCCGGCGAGGAGACCGATGATCTCGTCGCCCGACAGGGTCTCGTATTCGAGCAGGCCCTTGGCCAGAGTTTCGAGATCGCCGCGCTTCTCGGTGATGATGCGCGTCGCCTCCGACAGACCGTATTCGACCAGGCGGCGGACCTCGGAATCGATCGTGCGCG
>NZ_LMUU01000048.1 GCF_009765775.1 Beijerinckia sp. L45 | reverse complement strand
CTCGGGGTTATAGCCGTCGGCCCCAAAGGGTGAGGTGCCTGATGTGCCGATCCACTTCGAACCGCCCTGATGCCAACCTTTCTGGTCGCGGAGGCGCTCGCGCAGCGTTTCCATCAGCTTGTCCCAGCCGAGCGCTCTGATTGCCGCGCGGTCCTCATCGCTCAGATATTTGGCGCCGAGGCTGCGTAGCCAATCCTCGAGAATATCGGCGGGATCGAACGCGGCCCCCGATATCGTCAGGCCTTTGAACGTCGCGGCGAAGACGCGATCAAAACTGTCGATGTGGCGTTCGTCCTTGACCAGGCAGGTCCGGGCGAGGCCGTAGAAGGTTTCGACCGAGCCTTCCGCCAAGCCTCGGGACAGGCCATCGAGCAGATTCAGATATTCGCGCAGCGTCACCGGGACGGCGGCCTTGCGCAGAGCGGTGAAGAAATCAAGCAGCATCGCGATGCTTTTAGCGCCGATCACGCCGCCACGCGACCCGATCCGCGCAGGCTGGTCGCCCGAGGACTGCGCTTGCCATGGATCGACGCGAATGGCACATCGGGCGGCACACACAGGGATCGGCATGCGCTTTTCCGGCACGACGAACTATATCGCGACGCCCGATCTCACCGTTGCCGTCAACGCGGCGATCGTCCTCGAACGGCCGCTTCTGATCAAAGGCGAACCGGGCACCGGCAAGACGGTTCTGGCGGAAGAAATTGCCGCCGCGCTCGATGCGCCGCTGATCACCTGGCACGTCAAGTCGACCACGAAGGCGCAGCAGGGCCTCTACGAGTACGATGCCGTGTCGCGGCTGCGCGATTCGCAACTCGGCGACGCCCGCGTCTCCGACATCGGCAACTACATCCGCCGGGGCAAACTGTGGGAGGCGTTCACCGCCTCGAAGCGACCGGTGCTGCTGATCGACGAGATCGACAAGGCGGACATCGAATTCCCCAACGACCTCCTGCTCGAACTCGACCGCATGGAATTTCACGTCTACGAGACCGGCGAAACGATCCGTGCGGCAGTGCGCCCGGTGATCATCATCACCTCGAACAACGAGAAGGAGCTACCGGACGCTTTCCTGCGCCGCTGCTTCTTCCATTACATCCGCTTCCCCGATGCCGAGACCATGGCGGCGATCGTCGAGGTGCATTTTCCCGACATCAAGCGACGCCTCGTCGAGGACGCTCTGCGCATCTTCTTCGATATCCGCGAGGTTCCCGGCCTGAAGAAAAAGCCGTCCACGTCCGAACTGCTGGACTGGCTGAAGCTGCTCCTCAACGAGGATATCGATCCGGACATGCTGCGCGAGACCAATCCCAAAAAGCTGATCCCGCCGTTGGCCGGTGCGCTGCTGAAGAACGAGGGCGACGTCCATCTGCTGGAGCGCCTGGCGTTCCTCACCCGCCGCGAGGGACGCTAGATGCTGACGCTGCTGCTGCTGCGCCATGCCAAAGCCGTCGGACAGACCGGCGACGATTTTGCCCGCGTTCTGACCGACAAGGGGCATGCCGGCGCGGCGCGGCTCGGGACGTTCCTGGCCGACAAACGCCTGGTACCCGATCGCGCCCTCGTCTCGCCGTCCGCCCGCACCCGACAGACACTGGCCGATCTGCAGACCACAATCGGCCGGGCGGTTCCCGCGACAGAGGACGCCACGCTCTATAATGCGACGCGTCAAACCCTGCGCGACACGTTGCGCGGCATGGATGCGGCGGTGAAGACCCTGATGATCATCGGCCATAATCCCGGGATTGCGGAACTCGCGCTCAAACTGGCGGACTCGGGCGATCTCCAGACGTTCGACGCCATGCGGTCGAGCTTTCCGCCGTGCAGCCTGGCCGTGATCGTCTTCGATCACGGCGATTGGGAGGATGCGCGCAGCGGCGGCGGCCGGCTCGAGCGATTCGTCACGCCGAGTATGCTCGGGGGCTGATGGAGGCGACGTTGCAGTCCGCGGGAGGAGAATCGATGTTTAAAGAAGAATCATCCTTCATCGATCTCGTCCTGACGGGGACGGTCGATGCCAGTGCAATCGATTATTTCGTCAATCGTTGGCATGCGGAACCCGGGCGGCAGCCCCTTCATACATTTCTAGGAATGACGCCGGCAGACTATGCGCTCTGGGCCGCGCATCCGGACCAGATCGACACCATCGTCGAGTCCCATCGTGGGCGGGTGACGCCACTAGCTGCAATAACGCCTTAGGCGTTCTCGTGAAGCGACGACTGGCCCCGTGACGGCAGCGCTTTCGCTTCCTACATAGAGGCATCGTCCGCGCGAGACCTCACTTGTCATTCTTCGCCGATATTATCTTCGAGGCCCGCTCGCTGGCGCAGACGCTGAGCGAAAGCGTCGGCACTCCGGTGGTCCGTCTTGGCGTCACCGGCCTGTCGCGTGCTGGGAAAACGGTGTTCATCACGGCGCTGATCCAGCATCTGACCGAGCTCGGCGCGCCGGGCGCACGCAAGGGCCGCGGCGCTCTTCCGGTGTTTCGCGTCATGGCGGAGGGTCGTCTGACCCGCGGCAAGCTGGAGCCCCAGCCTGATGACGCCGTCCCGCGCTTCGCCTACGAGGATCACCGCGCGGCGCTGACAGGTGGCGACGACGGCGCGAACCGGCACTGGCCGCATTCCACCCGGCGGATCTCGGAAGTGCGCATCCGCCTCGAGTTCGAGCGCGCGACGGGACTGCGCGCCGGGCCGGCGGCGCTGATCATCGACATCGTCGACTATCCCGGCGAATGGCTGCTCGATCTGCCGCTGCTCGACAAGACGTTTGCGCAATGGTCGAAGGAGACACTCGACGCCAGCGCCACCGCGGCGCGCGCCGCGCTGGCCGCGGACTGGCGGGCGTTCACCTTGTCGACGGATGCCGCAGGCGCCGCGGACGAGATCAAGGCCCGCGAAGCCGCGACCTTGTTCACCGCCTATCTGCAAGCCTGCCGCGCCGACACCCATGCACTCTCGACGCTGCCCCCGGGCCGCTTCCTCATGCCGGGCGATCTCGAAGGCTCGCCAGCCCTGACCTTCGCGCCGCTCGTCCTGAAGCCCGACGTCTTTTACGGCGGCGACACGCTTGCCGCGATGATGGAGCGGCGGTTCGAGGCCTATAAGACGCACGTCGTTCGCCCGTTCTTCCGCGACCACTTTTCGCGGCTCGATCGGCAGATTGTCCTCGTTGACACGCTGGCGGCGCTGAACGCCGGGCCGGCCGCCCTGCGCGATCTCGAAACCGCGCTGTCCGATATCCTGCAGGCGTTTCGTGCCGGGCGGAACACCATGCTGTCCGCGTTTTTCCGCCCGCGGATCGACAAGATTCTGTTTGCCGCGACCAAGGCGGACCACCTGAACCACACCAGCCACGACCGGCTCGAAGCGATCCTGCGGACCATCGTCAGCCGCGCCATTGCCAAGGCCGATGACGCCGGCGCAGCGATCGACGTCATCGCGCTGGCCGGCGTGCGCGCGACGCGAGAAGCGCGGATCGGCAAGGGAGCCGAGGCCCTCGACGCGGTGGTGGGCATCCCGGCGGCCGGCGAGATCATCGACGGCGAAACCTTCGACGGCGTGGCCGAAGCGGCGATCTTCCCCGGCGATCTGCCCACCGATCCCAAGGCGGCCCTCCACGGTGAAACGCTCTACGGCTCCAGCGCCGAGGCGGATTATCGCTTCGTGCGTTTCCGGCCGCCGATGCAAAACCTGGACGAGGACGGCGCGCCGAAACCACTGCCGCATATCCGGCTCGACCGAGCGCTGCAGTTCCTTTTGGGAGACCGGCTGGCATGAGCACACCGGAGGATATTCGCCGGCGCCCCCGCGCGGTCCGCATCGAGCCCGAGCCAGCCATCGGGTTCAAGGACCGGCCGCTTGCCTCGGAGGCATCCATCGAGCGGCCGCGGGCGGGCAAGACCCCTATCGTCGAGATCACGCCGGACCCGTTCGCCTTCGACACTCTGGCCTTGGACCCGGAGGAGCGCGCCGTCGAGACGGCGCAGAAACGCGGGATCTTCCGTCGCAGCGTCGTATCGTGGAGCGGCCTGTTCTGGTCCGCGCTCGGCGGCCTCGTCTCGCTGGCGTTCGGCCTCTGGGTCACAAAAATCGTCGATGATCTGTTTTCCCGCTCGACGACGCTGGGCGGAATCGGCCTCGGTCTCGCGGCGCTGGCCATCCTGGCCCTGCTGGTGATCGCTGGGCGGGAAATGGTGGCGATCGGCCGGCAGCGGCATATCGCCAAACTGCACCAGGATTTCGCCAAAGCGCATGCCGCCGACGACCAACCGCTGGCTCGCCGCCTCGTCGCGGATCTGGCCTCGCTCTATGCTGCCCGGCCGGAGACGGCGCGGGCGCGGAAGGACGTGCTGGCGCTGCGCAGCGAGATCGTCGATGGCCGCGACCTCGTGGAGATCGCCGAGCGCACCCTCGTGCAGCCGTTGGACCAGCGTGCCCAGGCCGCGGTGGCCGCGGCGGCGAAACGCGTCTCCGTGGTGACCACGATCGCTCCGCGTGCGATCATCGACGTCGCCTTCGTGCTGCTCCAGGCGGTGCGCCTGATCCGCGAGATCGCGCAGATTTATGGGGGCCGGCCCGGCTTGCTCGGATTTTTCAAGCTCGCCCGATCGGTCGGCGCGCATCTCGCCATCACTGGCGGGATGGCCGCGGGCGACAGCCTGTTGCAGCAGGTCGTCGGCCACGGCATCGCGGCCAAGATTTCCGCGCGCCTCGGTGAGGGCGTGCTGAACGGACTGCTGACGGCTCGGATCGGGATTTCGGCGATTTCCGTGTGCCGGCCGATGCCGTTCGCCGCGGAGAGGACGCCGAACCTGCGGAAAGTCGTGCCCTTCCTGTTTCGCGCGGAAAAACCGGTCGCGGACGATCAGAGCAGCTCGGCGACGCCCAATACGTAGCCGACATGCGTGACCTGCGCATTTTCCACTGCCAAGATCAGATCCTCGAACGAGGCAAGCGCCTGTGTTCGCGCCGCGTCGATCTCGGCGCTGGACCCCACGGGATGAACGCCGAGCGTTTCGATGGCTGCCGCCAGGGCACGGGCGTCACGGAAGACGGCCGCCCGGGCAGCCTCGATCGCATCGGTTCTGCATACGTAGAACAGCGCGTTCGTCACAAGCGCTTCACAAGCTTTTGGCAGAAATCGGTAGTCGATGATCGACGCTGTGCCGACGGCCGCGCTCGCGACGCGAAGTTCCCAGGTGACGGACTTTCCGAACGGCGTCATCGCGGTGCTCCCGTGAATCAGGGCCGATGCAACCTAGCAGCTCCGTCGCGACTTAAGCGGAGCAATAGCCGAAGCCCTCACACCAGACATGTGAGCGCTGGCTTGTTTTGAAAAGGGCGCCGTCAGGTCGCGGGCCAAAGAGATTGGAGATCACATGTCGCGGATCGCATCGGTGAAAGAGACCGGCGAGGAGTTGAGTGAGGCGGAATGGAAGCGCTTCGAGGACGCCGTGGAGAGCGAAGTCGAGCGGCGCCCGAAGGCCGAACCTTATGAGCGCGGCGCTCAGGCGGCCGAGCCCTCGCGGGCCGAGCAGTCTGGCACGTCAAGCCGCGGGCATTGAAGCCCTACGCCACGCCGAGCTTGCGTTGCAAGCTCGTGCTCGACGTCGTGTACTGAAACGTCAGTCGCTTCTCCGGATAGACGTAGCGGTGGATGCGCTGGGCCGCCAAGGCGCCCTCGTGGAAGCCGCTGAGGATGAGCTTGAGCTTGCCGGGATAGCTGTTGATGTCGCCGATGGCGAAGATGCCGGGCGTGCTCGTCTCGAATTTTTCGGTGTCGACCGCGACCAGGTTTTCAGTGAGGTTTAGGCCCCAGTTGGCGATCGGACCGAGCTTCATCGTCAGGCCGAAGAACGGGATCAGGCGTTCGCAGGCGATCCGGCTTACAGAGCTGTCAGCGCCCTTGAGATCGACCGCACTCAGGTGGCCATCGGCGCCGTCGAGGCCGGTGATCTGACCGATCGCCAGGTCCATCTGACCTGAAGCCACCAAGTCGCGCATCGCGTTGACGGAATGCGGTGCGGCCCGAAAGTCGTCGCGGCGATGAACGAGGGTCATGCGCTTCGCCAGAGGCTGCAGGTTCAAGGTCCAGTCCAGGGCCGAATCGCCGCCGCCGACAACCACCACGTGCTTGTCGCGAAACGCCTCCATCTTGCGCACGGCGTAGTGGACCGATGTTCCTTCATAGGCCTCGATCCCGGGGATCGGCGGCTTTTTAGGCTGGAACGATCCGCCACCCGCGGCGATCACGACCGCTTTACAGGTGATGGTCTTGCCGATGTCGGTCCGCAAGCGGAACAGCGGCGCGCTGCCGTCACCCAGAACCTCGATCGCTTCCACCATCTCGCCGTAGTGGAACGTCGGCTTGAAGGGCTCGCTCTGCTCGAGCAGCCTGTCGACCAGGCCCTGACCGGTGACCGTCGGATGGCCGGGAATGTCGTAAATCGGTTTTTCCGGGTAGAGCTCGGCGCATTGACCGCCGGCCATCGGTAGGATGTCGATCAGATGGCATTTGATATCGAGCAGGCCGAGTTCGAAGACGGCGAACAGGCCGACCGGACCCGCTCCGATGATGACCACATCGGTCTCGATCGCCGCGCTCATCGCGCTCAGCCCTGGCGGTCGGGCGTGGTGATCGTCAAGCCGTCGAGCGCGGCGGTCACCTTGATCTGGCAAGAGAGGCGGGAGTTCGGCTTCACGTCGTAAGCGAAGTCGAGCATGTCCTCTTCCATCGCCTGCGGCTTGCCGACGATCGGCATGAAAGCCTCGTCGACATAGACGTGGCAGGTCGCGCAGGCGCAGGCGCCGCCGCATTCCGCAACGATCTCCGGCACCTTGTGGCGGATCGCCGTTTCCATCACCGTCGAGCCGACCTCCGCATCGATAACCCTCGACGTGCCCTTCGAGTCGATAAACGTGATGGAAGGCATGGACGATCCTCGAAAAGCAGCGCCGGCAGCGCCGCGGATTTTAGGCGAAGTGAGCGTCTTTTAGAGAAAGGCTGCCGCGATGAATAGGGGCTTCGGAACTCCGGGCGTCAGCTGCAAAGATTACGCTTGGAGTTCCGAAAGGCGCGCTGCGATTGCCGCTTCCGTTTGCTCGAGCGCGGTCGCGACCGCGCGGTAGGCGGGCTGGTCGGCTGCCTGTTGGGTTTCCGTAGCCTGTTCGTAGATTTCCACGGCCGTGGCGAGCAACGGCGCCCCGATCGCGCGTGCCGATCCTTTCAGCAGATGCGCGGTATCGGCCCGCTCCCTGACATCGTCGGTCGGCAGCTTGGGCACGAGGCGGCGCGCCTGCACGACGAACAACTCGAGAAGTTCGATCTCCAGCTCGATATCGCCGAACGTTTGCGACGTGAGATAGGCCGAATCCAGAGCATGGACCGCCGTATCGGTCTCATTCCTATGGGGCGTCAAAGCAGGCCGGTCTTTTTCCAGGTCGTGCTCCTCAGTCGATTGTCCGCGAGCAGGTGGCACCCGAGCGGCGTTAACGACGTTTAATGAACCACGAGGCATCCGAGTTTCCATCGAAAGCCTCAACCTGTAGAGTGTCACTTGGTTAATAGTGTGTGTTCCGACCGATACGAGATGAGGCGGACGTCTCGTAAACGCGGCGGCAGATTAAAAAGAGGCGACAATGGCCAATTCTGGAAAAGCTCACGATCCGGCGGCTGCGGCCCTGTCGGCCATCGAAGAGGCTCTGAATCTCGCCGATCCACAGGAATCGACCGGACCGCTGCGTACGCCGCCTGTTCAAGCGCCCGACAGCCGCCGCATCGAACCGAAGCTGGAGGATCGTCTGACCAGCAATCCGCTCCTGAAGACCGGCGACGGACAGAAGCGCGACCGCAACGGCCGTCCCAAGCTCCCCGAAATCGACGACAAGGCTCTGTTCGCGCAGCCACGCAAGGCCGCGACCGTCGCACCGGCGTTCGAGGACAAGCCGACGGTCTCACCGAATGCCCTGCCCGCCAACGACGATCGTGAATCGGTCGGCCAGATCCTCCGCTCGCTGCAGGTCAAGCCGAGCGGCACGCCGATGGTCGTCGCCGGCCTCGCGTCCGTCGCCTGGATCCTCGTCTGCGGTCTTTATCTCTATGCCGACCGCGCCGATGTCGCTGCCGGCGGCAGCCTGTTTCAGCCCAAGACGGCGCTCGTGCTTCTCGCCGTCGTCGGCCCGCTGCTGTTCTTCTTCATGACCGCCGCCCTGACCCGCCGCGCCCAGGAAGTACGGATGACCGCGCGCTCGATGATGCAGGTCGCAGTCCGCCTCGCCGAGCCGGAGACGATCGCAACCGAACAGATGGTCACACTGTCGCAGGCGATCCGCCGCGAAATCGCGTCGATGGGCGATGGCATCGAGCGGGCTTTGGCGCGTGCCGGCGAGCTCGAAACGCTGGTTCGCTCCGAAGTGTCGAACCTCGAACGCTCCTACGGCGAAAACGAGCGCCGCGTGCGTTCGCTGATCGACGAACTCTCGTCGGAGCGCGAAGCGATCCTTTCCAACGCCGACAAGGTCCGTGGTGCCATCGCCGGCGCGCACGAAAATCTCGCCCGCGACCTCGACGGCATCTCGGATCGGCTCGTTGGAACCGTCAGCGAAGCCGGCAACCGCGTCACTGAGTCGCTCGGCGCCAAAGGCGAGGAAATCCGCTCGGCGCTCGTCCAGGTCGGCGATACCTGCGCCAGCAACATCGGCACCAGCGGTGCCGATCTCCTCGACAAGCTCACGCGCACCACCGAAGCGGTGACGCTGGCCCTCACCGGTCATACCCAGGAACTGGAAGGCAAGTTCGCCAGTGCCGGGCAGATGCTGGTCAGCGATCTGACATCCCGCGGCGACGACATCGTGCACCGCCTCGACGAGACGGGAACGCGAATCTCCGACGCCATCGTCACGCGCGGCGACAATCTCGCAGTGCGTCTGGCCGAAACCGGCGACCGCCTGCACGACGTCGTCGCGGTCCAGGGTAACGCCCTGCACGGCAACCTTCACGACATGGCCGACCAGATCGCCGAGCTGATCGCCGAACGCACCGCTGCCGCGCAGGCGGCCTTCGAGACGTCGGGCGCAAACCTCACCACGCTGCTCGACGACAACCACGCCCGGGTTCAGGCCGGCTTCGAACAGCACGGCGCCGACCTTCATCGTCGCTTTGCGGAAACAGCCGACGAGATCACCGCGGCCCTCGGCGCGCATACCGATGGCCTGCACGAACGCGTCGCCACGACCCTCGGCAATACGGTTGCCGTGCTCGACGCCCATCGTGATCAGATGGCGGAGCACGTCGATGCGACCGCGCTCGCAACGACCGCCCTGCTCACCGAACAGACCGACGCGCTGAACCGCAAGCTCGCGGATACCGCGGACCACACGACGACGGCGCTCAGCGAACACGCCGCAATCATGCATGAGCAGCTCACCGGCACATCCAACGAAGCCGTCGCAGCCCTCGCCGAACATACGGGGACGCTTCACGAGCGTCTTGCCGCGACCACGGCCGAAACGACGAACGCGCTCAGCGACCATGCCGTCCTCATGCACGAGCAACTGACCGGTACGGCGAACGAAGCGATCGTCGCCTTCGCCGGCCACACCGACGCCATGACGGAACGCCTGGCCGCCACGGCCGCCGAGACGACCGGCGCGTTGACCGCCCACGGCGATGCCCTGCAGGAGCGAATCGCCGCCGCGTCGCACGAAACCGTTACCGCCCTCACCGCCCATACCGACAGCCTCAACGAGCGTCTCGGTGGCGCCGCAAGCGAGACGATCGAGGCGTTCAACAGCCAGGCCAACGAGCTGCAGGACCGCCTTGCGGCCATCGCCAACGAAACGACGACGCTGCTCGCGTCGCATGCCGAGGATATGCACGACACCTTGTCGACGACCGCGAACGAGACGATCGTCGCGCTCAGCGCCCATGTCGACGACATGCACGAACGCCTGGCCGGCACGGCGCAGCACACGGTCGATGCGCTCGATGCTCATCACCAGACCCTGAGCGAACGCCTCGCCGCCGCCAACGATGGCTCGATCGCGGCGCTCTCCAAGCATTCCGCGGCATTGCAGGATCGCCTCGAGACGACGACGAGCAACACGTTGGCGGCGCTCGATGCGCATTCAAGCGCGCTGAGCGAGCGGCTCGATGCCGTCACGCGCGAAACCACCGGCGGCCTCGCCGCGCACACGGACAATCTGGAACAACGTCTGACCGGCACGGCCGAAACGACGGTTGCGGCGCTCAACGCGCACACCGACGCGATGCACGCCAAACTGGATGCCGCCACGGCAGAGACGGTCGGCGCGCTTTCCGCCCACCGCGACGCCGTCAACGGCGAAATGGCATCGACCGCCGCCGACATGATCGCGACGGTCGATGCCCACGCCAAGATCATCGGCGAGCGCCTGTCCGGCACCACGAACGACACGCTGGCCGTGCTCGACAACCATGCCACCACGATGCATGAGCGCCTGGGGACCACGGCGCAGGACGCCGTCGCCGCCTTGGCCGGCCACATCGACGACATGCATGGGCAGCTCGCGACCAGCGCCGAAGCGACGGCGGGCGCCCTGGCCCAGCACGCCGACGCGCTGCAGGACTCCTTCGTCGCCAACACCCGCGATGCGATCGCCAGCCTGAGCGAGCAGGTCGATGCCTTGAACACGCGCTTCGCCGAGCTCTCGGCCGAGGCGATCGCCGCCATCGGAACCCATGGTGACCGGATCAACGAAGCGCTGGCCAGCCGCTTGGCCGACTTCAACGACACGTTCGTCACGCATGGCGACGCGGCAACGACGCGGATCGGCGATCACGCCGAACGTTTCACCGCGACACTGACCGACCGCCTCGGTGCCATCGAGAACACACTCACCGTTCAAGGAGCGGGCCTCGACGATCGCCTCGGCGTCCGCATCCGCGAAGCCGCGGAACTTCTCGATACGCAGATCGGCTCGATCGAGACACGCGCCGTCGACCGCGTCCACGCCGTCTCCTCGACGCTCGCCACCCTGGTGGCACGGATCGACAGCGGTCTGGAAAACCGTGCCAAGGCGCTGAACGAAGCGCTTGCCGAGCGGACGATGGAAATCGCCCGCACCCTCAGCGATGGCGGACGCGATGCCGCACAGGCGATCGAGTCGAAGGCCTCGGAGATCGAGACCGTCTTCACGACACGGACTGCGGCGATGTCCGACACGCTCGATGGTCACATCACGCGGCTCGACAAGCAGATCGTCGGTCGCCTCGGTGTCATTTCCACGGATCTCGAGGAAAAGGGCCGCGTCGTCGCGGACAATCTCGTGTCCCGCGCCATGGCCATCGACGGCATGCTGAGCGAGCATTCCACCACCTTGAACGCAACACTCGATCGCGAAGCGGCCGAACTGCGCGCGATCGTCACCAACGCGATCGCCGAGATCGACCAGACCCTGTCGGGCCGCGCGGGCGAAGTCGGCGCCGTGCTGCAAGGCCGTGTCACCGAAATCGCTTCGACCCTCAACGGCCATCTCGCCGAGATCGACAGCGCCCTGACGACCCGCGCCACAGAAGCCGGCACGATCCTCCAGACGCGTGTCGCGGAGATCGCTTCGACTCTCAAGCAGGGGCTCGCTGCCATCGACGGCGCTTTGACGTCGCAGGCGAGCGAAGCCGGGGCCGTGCTCCAGGGCCGTGTCACGGACATCGCCACGACCCTGACCAGCGGCCTCGGCGCCATCGAGCGGGCGCTCGACGAAAAGGGTCGCACATTCCACGAGGGGATGTCGGCCAGCTCCAACAGCCTCAACGCCCTCTTCGACGATCAAGGCACCCGCCTCGTCGAGACCCTGACGGCCCGCGGCGGCGCGATCGCCAACGAGATGACCAGCGTCGGCGAGATGGTCACCCAGACCATCGCGCAACGCGGTTCGCTCATCGTCGAGCACCTCGGACGGACCCAGACCGATCTTACCGCGGCGCTCGAGCGCTCCGGCGGGGAGCTTCGCGATGCCGTCGAAGGCAGCGTCGCGGTTTCGGTTCGCTCCCTCATCACCACTAACGAAAAGCTTCGCACCGAGATGGTCGGCGTCATCGACCGGCTCGGCGCCAGCAGCGCGTCCCTGCAGCGGATGATCGGCGGCGCCAACACCGACTTCGCCGCCATCGACACGACGCTCGGCGAGCGGATGACGGACTTCCGTGGGGCCATCGCCCATGTCTCAGGCGAGATCGATCGCCTGAATACCAGCGCCGGTCAGACGATCGAAAGCGCCGGCAGCGTCGCCGCGACGATCGCCGGCCATCACCAGGCTCTGACGACCTCCTCGGCCGCGCTGTCGCAGACGCAGGGCGATCTCGACCGGACGCTTGCGGCACGCCACCGTTCGCTCGAATCACTGTTGAACGCGGTCACGGCCAAGCACGATGACTTCGAATCGATGATGACCTCGTTCTCCAACCTTCTCGACGAATCGTTCCAGAAGGCGGAAGCGCGGGCGCGCGATATCGGGTCGTTCCTCTCCGAAACATCGGAATCGACCGCCGGCCAGATCGAGCAGCAGTTCGCCGAGATCCGCGCTTCCTCCGGCAAGGAGCGCGAACGAACCGCCTCCGCCCTGCGCTCGGCCTATGACCAGGCCGCGGGCGAAATCGAAAACATCTTCACGCATTCGACGGGGCGCTTCCAGGCCGCCGCCGAGGAGATGCGCGGCATCGCCAAGCAGATCCAGCAGGAGCTCGACGCGACCCGCGACGAAGTGCGCCGCAACGCCCATGATCTGCCACGCGAAACGGCAGAACAGGCCGCCGCGATGCGCCGCGTCGTCGCCGACCAGATCAAGGCGCTCAACGAGTTGACGGATATCGTCACCCGCTCGGGCCGCTCGCTCGATCTGTCGGAGCCGGAGCAGATGCAGGTCGCCGCACCGGTCCGCCAGTCGCGGTCCGCGCCTGCTCCGATGCCGGAGGCACCGCGCCAGGGTCCGCAACGCCAAGAACCGCAGCGCCAGGAAGCCCAACGCCAGGAGACGCAACGCGCCGAGCCGGTCCGGCAAAGCCCCGTGCGGGTGCAGCAGCCACGGCAAGATGTCGTCACCCAGCCGGCACCGCGCCCTGCGGCGCCGCTCGCCACCCGCACAGAGCCACTCGCCACGCCCCGTCTGTCAGGCCCTGTCCGGCCGGCGCAGACGGCCGATCGAGGTCAGGGCTGGCTCTCCGACCTGCTCGCGCGGGCTTCGCGCGACGAGGCGCCAACGGTGTCGACGAACCTGCTGCCGCCGGCACGTGGCCTCAACGGCGCGGAGCCGCTCGATGCGATCTCCCTCGACATCGCGCGGATGGTCGACCCCAGCGCCGTGGCGGACGCGTGGGATCGCTACCGCAATGGCGACGAAGAAGCGTTTTCGGGTGGAATCTATACCGGCCGTGGCGCGCGGACGTTCGAGGAGATCCGCAAGCGCTACCGCGGGGACAATGATTTTCGGGTGACTGTTGATCGTTACGTGCAGGAGTTCGAACGGCTGCTCACGCAGATCCAGGACAACGATCGCGACGACCAGATGACGAAGACCTACCTCGCCTCCGACAGCGGCAAGGTCTACACGATGCTCGCCCACGCCTCGGGACGGCTCGCCTGAGCGCATGAGAGTCTGTCCGGCGCTATCCGCCGGACAGAAGTGCCAGCCGGCCTTTAAGCCGGGTTCTGTACGGCGCGCGGTTGCCCGCGCACGTGACGGCCATTCCTCTGGGACGGCCGTTACCGGCCGCCTCGAGCAACCAACCCGGGCGACGGTCGGAAGACAGACCTTGCGCGCACTCGCAAGCGAGCCGTGCCGTGTCGCCCCTATTCGGTTTTGCTCCCGGTGGGGCTTGCCATGCCGCGCCTGTTACCAGCCGCGCGGTGCGCTCTTACCGCACCGTTTCACCCTTGCCGCCGGTGTCCCGCTTTCGCGATTCCCCGGGGCGGTTTGTTTTCTGTGGCGCTTTCCCTAGGGTCACCCCCGCCGGACGTTATCCGGCACCGTGTCTCGCTGGAGCCCGGACTTTCCTCCACCAAGATCTTTGCAGATGTCGACAGCGGCCGTCCGACCGGCTGGCCCGGCCGGTCTAGGCGGGCCTTTCCGCCCGGTCAATGGCCGCGGTGCACGCGGGCCTGGCCTCTATCGTTAACCAAACCGAAAAATGAGTGCTCAAAATAACGCGTGTTCAGGAAAAACACAGCGTCGCACTGGCACGATCTTGACCGCCGGGCTCGCCGCTTGTTGGTGAGGAGCCCTGGGCGGGCGGGCATCATCTTGAGATCAACCATGACAAAACTCCTGACTTCGGTCGCGCTTGTCGCGACCATCGGCCTGGCGGGTTGCGGCTATACGCCGGAACAGCGCGCCGGCAGCGGCGCCCTCATCGGCGCCGGAACGGGTGCCGCGATCGGCGCGGCCGCCGGCGGCGGCCCGGGCGCGGTGATTGCCGGCAGCCTTCTGGGCGCCGGCGCCGG
>NZ_LMUU01000047.1 GCF_009765775.1 Beijerinckia sp. L45 | reverse complement strand
CTACCTGATTTGAGGTCACAAGTTCAAATTCCGTCTCCGAAAGGGGACCATTAGAAGCTGGTCCGACGCTAACGACCACGACGTCGACATTATATCACACCGATGGCCGATCCGCAAGGGTTCGAGCTAATGCATTTGAGAGGAGCCGACTCGTTTAAAAGCCCGCAAAGCCTCCAAGTCCAAGCCCCACCACCAATAAAGGAGAAGGGGTTGATAATTTCATGACACTCAAACAGGCATGCTCCTCGGAATACCGAGGAGCGCAAGGTGCGTTCAAAGATTCGATGATTCACTGAATTCTGCAATTCACATTACTTATCGCATT
>NZ_LMUU01000046.1 GCF_009765775.1 Beijerinckia sp. L45 | reverse complement strand
CGATGACACCGGAAGATCTAGAAAATTCTCGCCTACAACAAAGCGGGGTAGATCCACACGCAGGCGATACCGATTTCGATCCTGCCGCTCGCCTTAAGGCAGGGATCAACGCTCATACCTGGACTCACTGCGAAATTCACCCAAGTATGATCTTGGGCATCTGTGCGAGCATCATACCTTTTCCCGATCATAACCAAGTGAGTGATTT
>NZ_LMUU01000045.1 GCF_009765775.1 Beijerinckia sp. L45 | reverse complement strand
AAAAGCCCGGACGAAGCCGCTTGCCATCGCAGGAAAAGCTGTGCCGTCCCGCGAAGCCAAGCCGCGGCGTCATCGGGCGACCGCGCCCGCCGACTTCAAAACGTCGATGCTGACCCTGCGGGTAAAAGACGATCTGAAGGAACAGGCAACCGCGACGCTCGCCAAGGCCGGCATCTCGCTTCCCGAGGCGATCCGCGTTTTTCTCGGCCGCGTCGTCAGCGAGCAGGGATTTCCATTTCCGCTGCATGTTCCGAACGCCGAAACGACGGCGGCATTGCGCGAAAGCATGGCCTCCGATCACAAACGCTATCCGGCTGTCGCGGAGATGTTCGATGCCCTCGACAAAGGCACCGTCGGCTAAGCGCGCTGCGCTCCCGAGGCAGATCGCTTACAGCAAGCAATTCCTGAAAGACTACGAACGTTACAACAGGGCCGGCCGGTCAGACATGGCCAGGCTGCGGGAATTCGTGCTGATCATGGTCACCAACGAAGCGTCGCTGCATCCGCAATGGAAAGACCACGCGATCGACACCGGGGAATTTGCTGGAACAGGAATGCGCGACGCCCACATTCACGGCGATTTTCTTGTGCTCTATCGCATCATAGGAACCCCTGAGATCGTCGTGTTCGAGCGCCTTGGGACGCATAGCGAATTGTTTGGGTAGAGACGCGCGATGGCAGCACTAACCTTGGTTTGATCGACCTGCATCAACTTTGTCTCGCGAAAGGCAAAGACCTAACCGGCCGCCTGACCCTACAGATCCAACGCCGGCTGCGGCTTCTTCCGCAACAGCCGCAATGCCCCCGCCGCGACCAGCATCACCGCCGCCCCAGCGCCGGCCGCCCACAACTCGAGCGACTCCGGCAGCGGCCCGAACCAAACCGCCAATTCGGGGTCCGACGCCATGATCTCGCCGGCGACCCAGCCGAGCAGGGTGGCGCCCGCCACGATCAAAATCGGAAAGCGGTTGAGCAGGCCGAGCACCAGCGTCGAGCCGAAGACGATGAGGGGCACCGACACCGCGATGCCGAAGACGATCAGCGGTACCGAGTTTTTCGCCGCCGCCGCCACCGCCACGACGTTGTCGAGCGACATGATGGCGTCGGCGATGGCGATGGTGCGCACCGCGCCCCAGATCGACGACGAAGCCTTGATGTCCTTGTCGTGCGAATTCTGCATCAGCAGCTGCACGGCGATCCAGAACAGCAGCACGCCGCTGACGAGTTTTACGTAAGGGAGCCGCAGCAGCTCGACGACGAAGAAGGTGAAGAGGATCCGCAGCGTCACCGCGGC
The DNA here is from genome assembly GCF_009765775.1 of Beijerinckia sp. L45. Lineage (GTDB taxonomy): Bacteria > Pseudomonadota > Alphaproteobacteria > Rhizobiales > Beijerinckiaceae > RH-AL1. Next base: position 16,854 of record NZ_LMUU01000045.1, on the reverse strand, counting down.
CAGCGAGCCGGCCAGGATGCCCCACTTGCGACTGCGCGGATCGAGCCCGCGGCAGGCCAGCGCGATGACGACGGCATTGTCTCCAGACAGCAGGATGTTGATCCAGACGATCTGCAGCCCCAGCAGGACCAGGGTCGAAATATCGCTCATCGCGGAAAAAGGGCTCCATGTCGTGGCATGCATGTCGTGGCCCGTGGCCACACACCATTGTGAATAGCGCTTTTGGTCAAAAAAAGATCGCGGTTTTGCAGTCTGCCCTGCGGCTCCCTGCGGGTCAGGTCCGCCGCCTCTATCAAGAGACCGGATGTCTCCGGCCGATCATGTCCGCTAAGCCAACGCGAAATCAACATCATGCCCCGGAGCCAACCATGACGACCCGCCGTTCGCTGATCAAAGCCGCCGGATTTCTGTCCGTTGCCGCCGCCAGCCCTGCCGTCGCCGCGCCGCAGGCCGACGAGGACAAGGTTTACACAGGCCCGCGCGCGATGCCGCACGGCCTCACCCTCCTCGCGATCAGGCAGAGCGACGGCGACGAGACGCTCGGCGTGAAAACGGCGCATGGCATCCTCGACGTCGCCGCGGCGGCCGATGCGCTCGATCTCGACGCGCCGATGACGCTCGAAGAGATGCTGCTCGTCGGCAACGCCCCGCAGTTGGAGGCTCTGGTCAAGGCGGCCAGCGGCTCGGCGAAAGCCAAGGCGGCGTTTCTGGACGAATCCAAGATCACCTTCGGGCGGCTGTTCACCAACCCGAGCAAGATCATCTGCGTCGGCCTGAACTACAAGGAGCACGCGGAAGAGGCGGGCATGAAGCTGCCGACCGAGCCGATCCTCTTCAACAAGTACAACAACACGCTGGCGGCGCATCAGGCGCCGCTGAAGGTGCCGCCACAGGATGTGACCAGCAAACTCGACTACGAGACGGAGCTGCTGGTGGTCATCGGCAAGCCCGCGCGCAACATCGCGGCGGCCGACGCCTTGAGCTGCGTCGCCGGCTACTGTGTAGGCCACGATTTTTCGGCGCGCGACCTGCAGCTGGAAAAGGGCGGCCAGTGGATGATCGGCAAGACGCTCGACGGTTTTGCGCCGATCGGGCCGTATTTCGTCTCCGCCGATCTCGTCGGCGATCCCAACGCGCTCACCATCGAGACCAAGGTCAACGGCGAGGTCCGGCAGTCGTCCAATACCAAGAACTTCATCTTCAACGTCCAGGCGGTGGTGGCCTATGCGTCAAAGCTGTTCACGCTGAACCCCGGCGACATCATCTTTACCGGCACCCCGCCTGGCGTGATCGTCGGCAAGCCGAAGGACAAGCAGGTCTGGTTGAAAGCCGGCGACAGAATAGAGAGCACGATCGAGAAGTTGGGCACGCTGATGTTCACGCTGGCGTAGTACTCTAACTTAAAGACCAAGTTCCGAGTGAGACCCGAGACGCACCAGTTGCAGCGTCTCGGCATTTGGTTTGCGCTAGATGAGAACGAGATCTGGCTTGATGTGGCAGTCCCGGTGATCGGCCCAATCGCCACTCAACGCGTGATCGCGGTTGCGGGCCTCGAGGCGGTCATCATTGGCGAGCGCTGTGACGATGGCGACAAGATCGGCATTCAGCGTTGTTCGGTGTTGGCCCTTTGCTTCTCGCTTAAAATCGCGTTTGAAGGCGCTCGTGCGCTCAATCGTCCGCATTCAAGTCGGCCACCAACGCATCGATGGTCTTGAACGAGGCAAGGCCGCCGTGCCGCGCCTCTTTCATCGCTTCGATCGTTTCGCGATTGGGTATGAGCGGCTCGAACGGCAGCGCCTTGTCGTGAGCGACCCGGGTGAGCATCAGGCGTACTGCATCAGAGATCGTGAGGCCCATGGCGGCCAGGACGGTGGCAGCCTCGTCCTTGATGGCGCCGTCGATACGCGCCTGAACAATCGTATTGGCCGTCATGGCTCACACCGCATGTATGACAATGTCATCAGATAAGCGAATGCAGGCTCGTTTCAATGAGGTTCGACCCCTCTGCTCGATCCGATAGGAGTCTACGTCGTTTGCGACCTACGAAACTCGGGTCAACCCTCCGTCCTTTTAGAGACCGCCGACACGTGACGTCGGGTGCCGAACACTTGAGCTTGGCCATGCTCGTGGGCAGAAACATCTCGGGCGCTGCCGGCGTATTTCCGATGCAACACGTTAGCCCCGGTTAGACATTCTGCCGTCATGCCCTTCCGACGACCCTGCGGCTCCAGGTTCCATGGAGCAAAGCAGCATGTCTATCGCCACGTCGGATCAGAGCCCTCGAACGTTTCGTGTGAAGACCGCCGTCTTCACCGTGATCATCGCGATGATGGTGTACGTTCTCTACCATAACGAACACTTCCTGATCGATGCGGCGGATCCGATCTGGCAGCATTACCACACCTTCCAATGGTGGCTGCTCCCGCACGGTGTCGCCGGCGCCTTTGCGCTGGTGCTGGCACCGCTGCAGTTTTCCGATCGGCTGCGCCGGCGCTACGCGCTGCTGCATCGCGTGATCGGGCGCATCTACGTTGCGGGGGTGATCGTGCTGGCGCCCCTCGGCGTCTACATTCAATATCTTGACGAAGCGGTGGGCGCATCCCGGTCGTTCACCTTCGCTGCCGGCTTCGATGCCGTTCTGCTCCTGGTGACCACTGGGCTCGGCCTTGCTTTCGCGGTGGCGCGCAAAATTCCGCAGCACCGCCAGTGGATGACCCGCAGCTACGCCGTCGGCCTGGCTTTCTTCGAGGCGCGTCTCATTCTCGGGCTGGCCGGACTGGATCGGCCGCCAAATCTCGCAGCGGCCGAGATCGTCGTGTGGAGCTGCATCGCGATGGCCGTTCTGCTCGGCGACCTGGCGAACCAGTGGTACGATCTGCGCAGTGCGCCGCCGCGACTTGGTCCTGCCAGGTGAGAATCCCGTTCAGGCGCCGATGTGCGATTGCCAAAATCGCGGCGGCTGTCGCGTATTGCGCCAACACGGCGCAGCGCTCATCTTCGCCTCGTCCATATGCAAATAGTGACGCGTGACGCGTCGTGACGCAAAAATGGTGTTGTCGGATTCTCGGTTTTTGTCGCGGTGTCCTCTCCACTCTGCTGCGCATGGTTCCCCTCCCCCTCTTGGAGGGGGAGGGAGCGCTTAGCCTACCAGCTTCGCAGTGATTTCCGCGACGTGCTTGCCCTGGAAGAAGGCGCCGGCGAAGTCGTTGTCGCTCGGCTGGCGGGCGCCGTTGCCGCCGGTGATCGTCGTCGCGCCGTAGGGCGAGCCGCCGCTGACTTCGTCGATTTTCAGCTGGCCCTGGAAGGCGTAGGGCAGGCCGACGATGACCATGCCCTGGTGCAGCAGGTTGGTGATGATCGAAAACAGCGTGGTTTCCTGGCCGCCGTGCTGGCTGGCGGTCGAGGTGAAGGCCGAGCCGACCTTGCCGACGAGGGCGCCCTTCATCCACAACCCGCCGGTCTGGTCGAGAAAACTCGCCATCTGCGAGCTCATGCGGCCGAAGCGGGTGCCGGTGCCGACGATGACCGCGTCGTAGTTGGCGAGATCGTCCGGCTTGGCGATCGGCGCCTGCTGGTCGAGCTTGAAATGCTGGGCGCGGGCGACGTCGTCCGGCACCAGTTCGGGAACCCGCATGACATCGGCGGTGGCGCCGGTGCTGCGCGCGCCTTCGGCGATGTGTTCCGCCATCGCCTCGATATGGCCGTAAGCGGAATAATACAGGACGAGAATTTTGGGCATGTCGGGGTTCCTAGGTGTGAAAGGTTTGAGATGACGATCGCAATGTCATCCTGGGGCGCGCGAAGCGCGAACCCGGGATCTATGAAAACGGGGCGGCAGATCGGGCTGGAACCCGGTGTTCTACCGCCGATCGGGTGTTCATGGCTCCCGGGCTCGAGCCTCCGGCGCGCCCCAGGATGACAGCGGAAACTTTGTCAGGCGGCATCGACGAGCACGAGCTCGCTGTCCTCAATCGCTGTGACGCGGATGGCGGTCTCACCGGTGATCGCGGCACCGCCGCGCTCGGCGAGCGCCACGCCGTTGACCGTCACCGACCCTTTCGCGGGGACGAGATAGAGGTGCCGGCTGGTGTCGACAGAATAGTCCGCGCTCTCGCCGGCTTTCAGCGTCGCGCCCAGAAGCCGGGCGTCGGCGCGAATCGGCAGCACGTCCGCATCGCCCGCGACGCCGCTGGCGAGCGCCACGAAGCGGCCGGAGCGTTCGCCTTTCGGGAACGGCTTGGCGCCCCAGGCCGGCGCCGCGCCGCGCGCGTCGGGCAGAATCCAGATCTGGAACAGCCGGGTCGTCTCGTCCTCGAGGTTGAACTCGGAGTGTCGGACGCCGGTGCCGGCGCTCATCACCTGGATGTCGCCGGCCTCGGTCCGGCCGGTGTTGCCAAGACTGTCCTGATGGGTGATCGCGCCCTGCGTGACATAGGTGATGATCTCCATGTCCTTGTGCGGATGCGCGGGAAAGCCGTTCTGCGCCGCGATCGCGTCGTCGTTCCACACGCGGATCGCGCCCCAGCCCATGCGCTTGGGGTCGTGATAGCTGGCGAAGGAGAAATGATGCTTGGCGTCGAGCCAGCCGTGGTTGGCGGCGCCGAGACTGGCGAAGGGTCTTATGTCGATCATCATGCGCTCCGTAACAGGATGCCGCTTTGGTTGACGCAAACATAGTTGCATTCGAGAGGGCGAAAAGAGAAACCTTGGAAACATGTGGTTTCCGAAAATGAGCCGATTGAGGACCTAAGCGAGCGATGAGCCTTCCCGATTTCGAGGCCTGGGCGATCTTCGTCAAAGTCGTGCAGACCGGCTCGTTCTCCCGCGCCGCGATCGAGCTCGGCCTGTCCAAGGCGACGGTATCCAAGGCGGTGGCGCGGCTCGAACTGCGGCTCGGCTCGCACCTCCTGCAGCGCACGTCGCGGCGCCTGGCTCCGACCGAGATCGGCCGGCAGTCGATGGCGCGGGCACAGCGCATGCTCGTCGAGGCCGAAGCGGCCGACCTTGAAGCCTCCGAACAGGCCGCCGCGCCGCGCGGAAAAGTGCGGATGACGGCGCCGGTGTTTTTCGGCATCGAGTACGTCGCCCCGCTCCTTCAGGAGCTTTTTCTGGCCTACCCGGACGTCTCGATCGACCTGCATCTGAGCGACGCGGTGGTCGATCTCGTGGGCGAGGGCTTCGATCTGGCGGTGCGCATCGCGGCGCTCGCGGATTCCACCTTGCGGGCGAAACGGCTCTGCGCCGTGCGGGCGCTGGTGGTGGGGTCGCCGGCCTATTTCGAGCGGTACGGCACGCCGACCCATCCGCAGGATCTGGGCGCCCATCGCTGCCTGACCTATGCGCTCGGCAACGACCCCGGCCGCTGGCGCTTCGAGAATGCGGCGGGCGACGAGCTTGTGGTGACGCCGCACGGCCCGCTGCGCAGCAACAGCGGCGAGGCCTTTTTGCCGCTGTTGCGCGCTGGCTGCGGCGTGACCGTGCTGCCGGAGTTCATGGTCTGGCGGGACCTCGCCGCCGGCACCCTTCGCGCCGTCCTGATGGACTGGAGCGTCGGCTCGCTCGGCCTCAACCTGGTGATGCCGCCGGGCGGCCTGCGGGCGGCGCGGGTGCAGGTGGTGATCGATGCCCTGACCCGTCACCTCTCCGGCGCGGCCTGGGCGGCTAAGGTGCCGCCGGAATGCGTGGCCGCGCATCGCGAGCAAGAACGAGCAACGCCGCCAGGACGGCCTGGGTAAGGTCCTCGATCGTTGGACGCGCGCTGCGGGTTCTGTGGCGCGGCTGGTGGCGATTGCGGGTTCGCGGCACGTGGATGAAGCCGGCTAGCGGTGCGAGGCCGCCGGCGAGGGTGAGGTAGAGGGTGGTGTTGCAGACGTAGTCGCCGGCATCGATGGAACGCTTTGCGGGCACCCCGGCGGCCTGGATCGAGCGGAGGATACGAGCGGATGGATATGTCGCGGTAAGAACGGGCGGGCCGCCGGGACGGATCTGCTGGGCTGTCCGGCGCCGCGCGGCATCGGGATGCAGCGGCCCGGCGCGGTTGATGGCGCGGGTCTCGATCGACACGGCGCGCCGCCGTCCGGCGAGGCCGACGTGGAGGATGGCGTCGGGCATGGTCGCACCAGTGGCCGCGTCCATCGCCGCGCCGACGCGGTCGAAGACGACGGGCAGCAACGCGGTCTCAAGGCAGATGCCGAGGCGGCCGAGCCGGCCGCTGTGGCGCGCGAGCCGGCCGAGCAGCGCGGCACTGGGATTGCTCGGCGCGCCGGGAAAGGCGCCGAAGCCGGTGACCAGAATGACGATCGGGGCGGAGGTCCCAGTCTCGACACGTTTCATCCCCATGCATAAGTCGTCTCTTTACGGGGGCGTCAATGGTTCTGTAAGGACGGTTGGCGTTGAGTGCGCAGCCCGGGCAGGCCGGACAGGCAGATCGTCATGAATCCAGTCGCGGCATTTGGTGGACGAGGTCGGCGCGCCCGCTTTGCGGTGGCGCTGATGGCGTCCGCGCTCGTCCTGACGGGCTGCGTGACCGACAAGGTCTCCGAAGTCACAGGCTCGGTCGGCGACGTGTTCGCCACCGGCGAGCCCAAGGCGCCGCTGCGGGTGCCGATGTTCGTCGTCTCGACGCGTAAAGGCAAGGCGGGCGACGCCAACGAAATGTCCGACGGCATCCGCGAGAGCCTGCAGACGGTCACCGTGCCGCCCGGTCATCGCGCCGGCGAGATCGAGCGCCCGACGTTCGGCGGCGACAATCCGCAAAAGCATTTCACCGTCTCCGCCTATCGCGGCCTCAACGACGAAGACTTCAAAGCCGAGCTCGCCTCGCACCTGTCGGGCCGCATCGGCTCGAACCGCGACGTGCTGCTCTACGTCCACGGCTTTAACACCAGCTACGACGAGGCGCGCTTCCGCCTGGCGCAGGTGGTCACCGACGGCCGCTTCGGCGGCGTCCCCGTCCTGTTCACCTGGCCGGCGAGCGGCAGCCTGTTCGACTACGAGGCCGCCAAGGAAAGCGCGTCGGCCTCGCGCGACGCGCTGGCGCAGCTGCTGATGCAGCTGAGCGACGTTCCCGACATCGGCCGCATCCAGATCGTCGCGCATTCCATGGGCAGCTGGCTGACCATGGAGGCGCTGCGCCAGGACGCCATCGCCGGCCGGCCCGACCTCAACGGCAAGCTCGGCGAGGTGATGCTCGCGGCCCCGGACATCGACTTGTCCGTGTTCCGCCAGCAGATCGCCAAGATCGATCCGACCCACGTCTCCGTGCTGGTCTCCGCCAACGACCGCGCCCTGTCGATCTCGCGGCGGTTGGCCGGCGATCGGCCCCGCGTCGGCGCGCTCAACCCGCGCAACGAGGCGGATAAGGCGATCCTCGATAAGCTCGGGGTCAACGTCTACGACCTGTCGAACGAGTCCTCCGGCATGATCGGCCACGGCACCTACGCCAGCGCCCCCGCCGTCATCAAACAGATCGGCGCCCAGATCGGCGAGGCGCGGGTGCAGGATTCGGACGTGACCGCCGTTCTCGGCGACCGGCCCGTCGAGACCAAGGTGGTGACGCAACCACTGCCGCCGACGCCGACGGTCAACGCCCCGCCGATCGTGCCGGAGGCGGCGAAGTAGGGGGCATCGGCTGCCCGCGACATTCGGTGTAGATTGGCCGCGTCAAGCGCCCGCTCGGGACGGATGCGATGCCGAAAACTCTTTACGAGACCGACTTTTATACCTGGGCCGCGCAGCAGGCCGAGGCGGCTGTCGATCGAGGTTGCGACAACGACGCTGCGCAAGGATCTGAAACTCAAAGCGGCGCTTTAAGCGCGCTACGGCGTGCAGGAATATTGGGTCATCGATACGACGAAGCTGCGTTTGACCGTGCATCGGGCACCGGTGGACGGCGTGTGGTCTTCGGTCGAGGTGTTGCCGGCGGAGGCGGTGCTGACGCATAAAAGCGCGCCTGGATTTGCGATCAGGTTGTCACAGCTTTAGAGGAGCTGTGCTTTGTAAGACAGGGCTTTACCTGCCGTTTTCGCGTGTGCGCGGAATGGCATTAAATGCGGCGAGCGACGCTTGGATCTCGCGGGCGACGGCGAGGTGCGCGGGATTGGCGGTGACGAAGGTTTCGCTCGTCGCCGCCATCAGCAGGCCACCGTCTGGCCGGTACTCCACGATGGCGGACCTGGGTGGCGTCACGAGGTGCGCGAAGCGCGGCGCCACGTAGAAGATCCAGGCGAAGCCGAGGTCACGCAGGTCAGAAGGACCGGCCGAAGCGTCGCTGGCCTCAAAAGTCTCGGCCATGGCGAGAAGCGCCCCGCGAAAGATCCGGTATGTCACCAGACTGGGGTCCGGCACCGCGCAAGCGTCGGTCCGTAGGATGATGCTGTTACTATCGTACGGGTTATCACTGCCCGCGAACAAGTTGAGATTGACCACCCGCGACCGGGAGTGGGAATCGGTTACGCTCCAAATATGCGATCCGGCTTCGGGAACGAGCCGCCCGGCGCGGGTTCGTTCGGTTCTGGAGATAACCCGGGCGACCTGCCCTTCAAGATCAGGATCAAAGGGGACAAGCCCCAACTCTTCATCCCAATGTTGCCAATGAGCGAACATGGGATCGAGAGCCTGAAGTTGGGCGACGACCGTAAGCCAGCGCGATGCGATCAGATCGTAAGGCTCGGCGCGGCGGCCCCATCGTGCGGCGATATGAAAGATGTCGGATAAAGCGACCATTGCGGGAAGGTCTGTGTCGCTCATTTCAGTTTGCTCGGTTTGAGATAAGCAACGACGACGTCTTTAAGATCTTTGTCTTCTTTGAAACGGTCACGTACAAGTTCAGCCGCGCCGCGCTCCGCGAAATAGATCTTCAGTCCGGCACCGCGTGCTTCAGCCGCGCGAAGATGTCGCCGTGCCTGATCTTCGATATCGGCCATGACGAAGTCCGCGATTTTAGGGTTTCGCAACATCTGCTCATAGCCCTGCCCCTTGGCATCGGCAAAGTCGCCGGGTTTCATGTCACCGTCGAGGAGATCGCCGGCGTAACGGAAACAGTCGTCGGGAAACTGTTCTTCGCCTGTAACAGGATCGACAATCCTGACAGCAAAGCCGCGTGGAATGGGTAGAAGGGGATTTACACGGGCGTGGACATCGTCCTCATAGTCCAGGAGATGCACTTTCGAGCCATGCGGTGTGTCCGGTACCGGCGCGGGGCACAATTGCGGTTCGTCTGTCGAGGCCGCCGGCTTCTCCTTCGCGCGTGGCGCAAAGGCCTCCTGCACGGCTCCCAGGTCGAGATAGAACTGCTCGCCAAAGTCGCGCCCGATGGGCTTGTCAGTCGCGATATCGACGTAGATGCCACGACGGTTCTGCGCGCGTACGACGGCTTCGCTGCCATCCGCTGATGTCGTCGCAAGCCGAAGCGTTCCGGCTGGCCCGTCACGCTGGAAACGGATGTTGGGCGCGTCGGGCAGCGTGCCATCGGTTACGCCGCCGCTATTGGGTGTCGGGATGAAAAGCGCGCCAAGAACGGCGGTCGGCACCGAAAAACGGGCCGCGAACGTCGCGAGCGCCCTGACGATCGTTGGGCTGGCGCCGACCAGGAACGATTGCACGACACCGCGCGTCTCCGCCGCAGCAAGGCCAAGCAACGCGTTGCTGCCGGAGTTTGAGCCCCATTGCCCACTGTTGCGCCCGTTCCCAGCAGACACGCGAGGTTCGTTGTCATCGTATTTCTCAAGGTTCCCATCGAACCCAAGACTGCCCAGCAACGCGTGCGGCGAAAGCCCCTCGTCGAGCAGAGCCGCTGCGAGAAAGAGCCGGAAGGCTTTGTCTTCGCGATCGACGCAAGTCAGGCGTGCAAATGCCAGTTCGATGTAAGCGAGCGCCTTATCGCCTTTCTGCCAACGGTCTATGGCTCGGCTAATCTGTTTGAGAGCCAACGGAGTGGCAGGATGACCATACGTTGCAGTCAACAGAGCCGCCGCCCGACCGAGGCGACCTTCCTTCCATCCGTATTCTGATCCCTGGGCCCGAACGAGGATGGTCGCGTAACCGAGGCTCAAACCTTCGTCGCTTAATCGAGGGCGATCGTAAAACGGCGTGACACGCCGTCCGGCATCGTAGAGATTTCGCATATCCAATACGGTCTGCACGCAAGACTCCACCGACGGTTAGTCTTGAGGAGCATAATCATCGATTGAAATTGCAGTAAAGATATAGGCCAAGCAATGTACTTTACGATAATAAGGCAGAGTTATGTGGATTTGCGAATAGTATTGCAAGCTGCCCGCTACGCCGCCGCATCCCGCTGCCGATACCCCAGCCGCCCGTTCAATGCATCCAGCAGCTCCTCCGCCGCCTCCGTCACCACCGTGCCCGGCGGAAAGATCGCGGCGGCGCCGGCGTCGCGAAGCGCTACGAAATCCTGCTGCGGGATGATGCCGCCGACGACGATCATGATGTCGTCGCGGCCCTCGGCCTCCAGCGCCGCCTTCAGCGCCGGCACAAGGGTCAGGTGGCCAGCTGCCAATGTCGACAAGCCGATGACGTGGACGTTTGCCGCCACCGCCTGGCGGGCGGCTTCCTCCGGCGTCGCAAACAGAGGCCCGATCTCGACGTCGAAGCCGAGGTCGCCGAAGGCCGAGGCGATCACTTTTTGGCCGCGGTCATGGCCGTCCTGGCCCACCTTGGCCACCAGAATGCGCGGCTTGCGTCGGTCGTTTTCGGCAAAGGCATCGACCAGGCCGCGCACCCGCATCACCGCGTCCGTCTCGCCGGCTGTGCGGGTGTAGATGCCGGTCACCACCTCGGCCTTGGCGGCGTGGCGGCCGAACACGTCTTCCAGCGCCAGCGAGATCTCGCCGACCGTCGCCTTGGCGCGGGCCGCTTCGATCGACAGCGCGAGCAGGTTGCCGTCGCCCTGCGCGCCCTCGCGCAGCGCATCGAGGGCTGCGTTCAGCGCGCCATCGTCACGATCCGCGCGCAGGCGAAAAAGCTTGGCGATCTGTTGCTTGCGCACGTCGCCGCTATCCACCTTGCGGACGTCGGGCGGCACGTCGCCCGGGGCGCGAAAACAGTTCACGCCGATCACCGCCTGATGGCCGGAATCGATACGCGCCTGCATCCGCGTCGCCGCCTCCTCGATCCGGCGCTTCGGCACGCCGGCCTCGATCGCCTTGGCCATGCCGCCGAGCGCGTCGATCTCGGCGATATGGGTGCGGGCGCGGGCGACGAGATCATGGGTCAGGCGCTCGACGTAATACGAGCCGCCCCAGGGATCGATGATGCGGGTGGTCCCGCTTTCCTGCTGCAGGAACAGCTGGGTGTTGCGGGCGATGCGCGCGGTCTCGTCGGTCGGCAGCGCCAGCGCCTCGTCGAGGGCGTTGGAATGCAGCGACTGCGTATGGCCCTGGGTCGCGGCCATCGCCTCGACCTGGGTGCGCACGACGTTGTTCCAGACGTCCTGCGCCGTCAGCGACCAGCCCGAGGTCTGGCTGTGCGTGCGCAGCGCCAGCGATTTTTGCGACTTCGGCTGGCATTGGCCGAGCAGTTCGCACCACAGCAGGCGCGCCGCCCGCATCTTGGCGATCTCCATGAAGAAGTTCATGCCGATCGCCCAGAAGAAGGAGAGGCGCGGGGCGAAGGCGTCGATGTCCATCCCCGCGGCGAGCCCGGCGCGGACATATTCGATGCCGTCGGCGAGCGTGTAGGCGAGCTCGAGGTCGGCCGTCGCCCCGGCCTCCTGCATGTGATAGCCGGAAATCGAGATCGAGTTGAATTTCGGCATGTGCGTCGCCGTGTGGGCAAAAATGTCGGCGACGATGCGCATCGAGGCGGCCGGTGGGTAGATGTAGGTGTTGCGCACCATGAATTCTTTGAGAATGTCGTTCTGGATCGTCCCGGCGAGCTTGTCCTGCGTGACGCCTTGCTCTTCGGCGGCGACGATGTAGAGCGCGAGGATCGGCAGCACCGCGCCGTTCATCGTCATCGACACCGTGACGTCGCCGAGCGGGATCGCGTCGAACAAAGTGCGCATGTCCAAAATCGAGTCGATCGCCACGCCCGCCAGCCCGACGTCGCCGGCGACGCGCGGGTGGTCGGAATCATAGCCGCGATGCGTCGCGAGATCGAAGGCGACGGAGAGCCCCTTTTGGCCGCCGGCCAAATTACGGCGATAGAAGGCGTTGGACTCTTCCGCCGTCGAGAAGCCGGCATATTGCCGGATGGTCCAGGGCTGGTTGACGTACATCGTGGGGTAGGGGCCGCGGACGAAGGGCGCGACACCGGGATAGCTGTCGAGCGCGTCGAGGCCGACGAGGTCGGCCGCGGTATAGCGCGGCTTGACCGCGATGCCCTCCGGTGTAGCCCAGGCTGTGCGCCGGGCCGTCCCAGGCTGCGCGGTCCCGCGGGCGAACGGCAGGGTCGTGAAATCGGGGATCGTGCCCATCGCGCTCCGCCTTCCGTTCGAATTATACAAAGTATAGCGCCGAAGGTGGCAATTGCGCTATGGCCGCGTGACGGCTGCCTCGTGCAGAAATCCAAGCGTACTCGTAAGGGTTTGCAGGCCGTTGCTTCCAGAATGGATGAAGCCGTCGACGGCGGCCGATCGCCGTGTTCCGTCCGGCGTATGCGGCCGACCGGCCAATAAGATGCGCGCGACTCCCGCTGAGCGCAGCGTCGCAACCGTGGCGTCAAGACGATCGGCATAGGCTGCGTCGGAACCACACACGCAGACGACCGCCGACGTGGGGCCATGGGCCGCCGGGTCACCGTCAGCCGCACCGGTCATCGTTGCGATCCCGGCGGCGGCAAAGAAATTGGCGGCATAGGTGGCGCGCGGGCCATAATCGGCGGGGCCGCCGAGCGTCGCGAGAAACACCGTCGGGCGGATCCCTTGTACGCTCATCGTTTCGGCGGCGTCGCGGAGCGCCTCGAAGGCCTCGCCGTCCCGCAGGGATGGCAGGGCCAAAGCACCGCGGGCGGGCTCGGCGCGTCGCGCTACGTCGGTGACCGCGGGATCCGCGATCCCCAGCGCCGGAAACGTGTTGGTCCCTGTGATCCCGTGCGTCATCGTCGCGATGGCGCGGGCGCGGCGCGACCGCGTCTCGGCGATCCGTCCCTGCAGGAGACCCGCGCGCAGGCTCGCCTCGATGCCGCCTTCGCCTTCGATCTGCTGGAACAGGGTCCAGGCATGGGCAGACAGCTGGTCGGTCAGGGCTTCGAGACCGCCCGACCCGGCAGCCGGATCGTCCACCCGCGCGAGATGTGCCTCGTCGAGGAGCACGAGCTGGGTGTTGCGGGCGAGCCGGCGGGCGCCGTCCTCGGGAAGGCCGAGCGGCAGCGTGAAGGGGAGGGTGGTGATGACGTCGGCGCCGCCGACACCGGCGGCGAAGACCGCGGCGGTAATGCGCATCACGTTCACCCAAGGGTCGCGTCGCGTCATCATGCGCCACCCGGTTTCCGCATGGAGACGCATCGGCATCGGCGTGATGCCGCACGCCGCTTCGACCTGCGCCCAGAGCCGTCGCAGCGCCCGAAATTTCGCGATCGAAAGAAAGGTGTCGGCATCGGCGACGAGGAGAAAGGCGATCGCGGCGCTGGCGTCGTCGAGAGGTTGTCCCGCCCGCTCCAGCCGGCGCAGATAGGCGACGCCGGTCGCCAGCACCGCCGCAAGCTCCTGGGCGTCGCCGGCCCCGGCTTCGTGATAGGGGCGTCCGTCGGCGAGAAACGTCCGTCCGGCCAGGCCGGCCGCGCGCAGCGTTTCGAGGAAATCGCGAAGCTCGCCCGCGGAATCTGCCGGTGCCGACAATCCGGTGCGGGCCCCGTGCCCGATCGGATCCAGGCCGAGATCCACGGTCAGGGCCGCACTGGTCAGCCGGCGTGCCGTGCTCAGGCCGGCCAGCAGCTTGGCGGCGTCGATAGCGCGATCGCCGGCATCGAGCCGCAGGCCGATCAAGTCGAGTTCGATACCCTCGAGCGCCGAGGCCAGGGCAGCCGCGTTCACCGGCAGCCCGAAGCCGCGCGCGTCTCCTTCGAAGACCAGCGTCAGCGCCGTGGCGCCGCCTTCGAGATCGAGCAGAGCGAGGCGATTGGCTTCGCCCGGAACGGGATGATCGACCCGCTGCGCGACGCCCCAGGCGCCGTCATTCTGGCGGAGCGCGCGGGGGCGATCGGCAAGGTTGCGCGGATAGAGCGGCTCGATCCGCAGGCCTTCGGCGGTCAGCGTTGAGAGCGTGTCGAGGGAGCGCCCGCCGATCGCCTTCTCGGCAAGCGCCTGCCAGATCGCTTCCGACATCACGGCTCCCCTGGTGAGCTAGATGAACTGCCCGAGGCCCGGGATCGCGTTGGCGACGTGGCTGACACGCTCGTCGCCGGCCTTCTCCTTGGCATAGGCGAACAGCTCCTTGCCGACGGTTGCCATCTCGCCGGTCCCGAGTCCTATCCCGGTGAGCTGTCCGGCCAGGCTCATGAGACCGCCGCCGCCCATCATCGACATCAGCCCGCCGAGGAGCCCGCTGCTTGCGGGCTTGTCCGCTTCCCCCGCCGCCGCCGCCTCTTCGGCGCCGGGGAGAGCCTGCAACATTTCAACGACTTCGGCCGTCGGGCCTTCTTTTTTTAAAAAAGCAAAGATTAAGCCGATCGCGCGCTGCGCTTGATCGGGAGCAATATTCGCGGCGCTGGCAACACGCGCGATCAATTCTTCCATAGAGGCTCTCGCTCTTTTTGGGTGTTCGTCGACAATTCAACGAACGGGCCCTCGCTTTATTGCGTCTATCGAAAGCGGTTTCGCCGGAACAGATCGCGCATCCCGTCCGTGCAAGGTCCACGCCCTGATGCCTTGTTGCCGCCGTGGCCCCGAAAATCAAGCCGGTAAGACGCTGCGTCCCCCTACGAAAGGGTTAACAAACGCCTTAACGCTGTCACACGGATGTAATTTATCACTGCTTAGACAGCCTCGTAGTGGGGGAATTAAAGAATGACATCGATCTCGGCACCTGACTTCGCGGTGGGCGAAGGCGACAAGAAATACGAGAACAAGCTCGATCTCAACCAGCCGATGGGTCTCAAGACCATCCTGGTCTTCCTCGCGATCATCGCGATCGGCCTGTTCTTCACCGCCTACAGCATCTACGCCGATGTCTCGAAGGTCGGTACGCCGATCACCAGCTACGTCCCCTTCTTCCTTCTCGCCGTGGCGCTGCTCATCGCGCTGGGCTTCGAATTCGTCAACGGCTTCCACGACACGGCCAACGCCGTCGCGACCGTGATCTACACGCGCGCCATGGCGCCGCAGGTCGCCGTCGTCTGGTCAGGCTTCTTCAACTTCCTCGGCGTGTTGACCTCGAGCGGCGCCGTCGCCTTCGGCATCATCTCGCTGCTGCCGGTCGAATTGATCCTGCAGGTCGGCTCCGCCGCCTCGTCGGGCACGATCTCGGACGGCTCGTCCGCCGGCTTCGCGATGATCTTCGCCCTGCTCATCGCCGCCATTCTCTGGAATCTCGGCACCTGGTGGCTCGGCCTGCCGGCCTCCTCGTCGCACACGATGATCGGCTCGATCATCGGCGTCGGCGTGATGAACGCCCTGATGAAGGGCCGGGACGGCACCTCGGGCGTCGACACCGGCAAGGTGATCGAGATCGGCGAGGCCCTGCTTCTGTCGCCGCTGGTCGGCTTCTTCCTTTCGGCCTTGCTGCTTCTCGCGATGAAACGGCTGATCCGCAGCAGGGAGCTCTTCGCCGAGCCGATCCCCGGCAAGACGCCGCCGCTTTGGATCCGCGGCCTGCTGATCCTGACCTGCACCGGCGTCTCGTTCTCGCACGGCTCGAACGACGGTCAGAAGGGCATGGGCCTCATCATGCTCATCCTCATCGGCACCGTCCCGACCGCCTATGCGCTCAACCGCGCTTTGCCGCAGGATAAGGTGAACAGCTTCATCACCGTCTCGCAGGCGGCCTCGAAGGTCGTCGAGAGCAAGGCGGCCGGCTTCAACGTGATGGGCAACCCCCGTCCCGCCGTGACCAACTACATCACCACCAAGGCGATCAACGAAGGCACCTACCCGTCGCTCGCCGTCCTCATCAAGGACATCGCGACCCAGGTCCAGGGCTACGGCTCGATCGACAAGGTCCCGGCTGCCGTCGCCGGCAACACGCGTAACGACATGTACCTGACGGCCGAAGCCGTGAAGCGCCTGTCGAAGGACAAGGACTCGACGCTCTCCGCCGACGAGAAAAAGACGCTGGCCAGCTACAGCGGCCTGCTCGACGCCTCGACGAAATTCATCCCGACCTGGGTGAAGATCGCCGTTGCCGTGGCACTCGGTCTCGGCACGATGATCGGTTGGAAGCGCATCGTCATCACCGTCGGCGAGAAGATCGGCAAGACGCATCTGACCTACGGCCAGGGCGCCTCGGCCGAACTCGTCGCGATGCTCACCATCGGCGCCGCCGACAACTTCGGCCTGCCGGTCTCGACCACCCACGTCCTGTCGTCCGGCGTCGCCGGCACGATGGCGGCGAACGGCTCGGGCATTCAGTGGGCGACGCTGCGCAGCATCGCGATGGCCTGGGTCCTGACCTTGCCCTGCGCCATGCTGATCTCGGCGACGCTGTTCTTCATCTTCGTCCACATCTTCTAGAGCGCTTTCCGCTTTGGTGGGATCACCAAAGCGATCAGAAATCGCTCTCTTCTCAGCAAGTTAGAGCATTTTCTCGATCACAAAAGTCTGCAACTTTTGTGGAAAATGCTCCAACCGGACGCATCTCGACGAAACACGAAAGGCCGGGCGTCATGCCCGGCCTTTTTGTATTTGCACGTCAACTCGTTCAGTCGATTGCGACGCCGGATTCCGCGCTCAGCTGCTTG
>NZ_LMUU01000044.1 GCF_009765775.1 Beijerinckia sp. L45 | reverse complement strand
TCGTCGGCGCGATCGTCGCGCTCGAGCTGTTCCTCGTCGTCGGGTTCTGGACGCTTGGGACCAATGCGCCGGCCCATGTCACGACGCCGACGCCGGAAGGCATGTCGAACACGCTGGCTCTCGGCCGGGTCATCTACACCCAATACATGGTGCTGTTTCAGGCCGCAGGCCTCGTCCTGCTGACTGCGATGATCGGCGCCATCGTCCTCACGCTGCGCCATCGGCCCAACGTTATGCGCCAGTCCATTCCCGAGCAGAACGCGCGGTCACCGAAGACGGTGGAACTGCGCAAGGTGCGGTCGCGCGAAGGCGTGGGCGTATGAGGAGCATCCTATGATCGGGCTTGGCCACTACCTCACCGTCGCCGCGATCCTGTTCACGCTCGGCGTGGCAGGCATCATCCTCAACCGCAAGAACATCATCATCATTCTGATGTCGGTGGAGCTGATCCTGCTGTCGGTGAACATCAACCTAGTGGCGTTCTCAATCTACCTCGGCGACCTCACCGGCCAGGTGTTCGCGCTGTTCATCCTGACGGTGGCGGCGGCCGAGGCCGCCATCGGCCTCGCGATCCTCGTGACCTACTACCGCAACCGCGGCTCGATCGCGGTCGAAGACATCAACGCGATGAAAGGCTGAGCATGATCACCGTCGTCGTCGCGCTCCCGCTTCTCGGCTTCCTGATCGCCGGGCTGTTCGGCAAGCAGATCGGGGTGCGTGCGTCCGAGCTCGTGACCACCACCTTCCTGATGGTCTCGGCCGTGCTGTCGTGGGTGCTGTTCATCCAGCATGCGCTCGGCTCGCAGCCGGAATCAGTCTCGTTGATCACCAACTGGTTCACCGTCGGCGCCGTGAAGGTCGACTGGGCGCTGCGCGTCGATGCGCTGACCGCCGTGATGCTGGTGGTCGTCAACACCGTGTCCGCGCTCGTCCATCTCTACTCGATGGGCTACATGCACGAGGATCCGGCGCGGCCGCGCTTCTTCGCCTATCTCTCGCTTTTCACCTTCGCGATGCTGATGCTGGTGACGGCGGACAACCTCGTGCAGATGTTTTTTGGCTGGGAGGGCGTCGGTCTCGCCTCCTACCTGCTGATCGGCTTCTGGTACTACAAGCCGAGCGCCAACGCCGCCGCCATCAAGGCCTTCGTCGTCAACCGCGTCGGCGACTTCGGCTTCCTGCTCGGCATCTTCACCGTTTTCATGATCACCCAGTCGGTGTCGTTCGAGACGATCTTCGCCTCGGCCCCCGGCCTTGCCAACAAATCGATCCACGTCTTCGGTCACGATTTCGATGCGATGACAGTAGCTTGCCTGCTTCTCTTCATGGGCGCGATGGGCAAGTCGGCGCAGTTCCTGCTGCACACCTGGCTGCCGGACGCGATGGAAGGCCCGACGCCGGTGTCGGCGCTCATCCATGCCGCGACGATGGTCACCGCCGGCGTGTTCATGGTGGCGCGCCTGTCGCCTTTGTTCGAACAGGCGCCGATCGCGCTCGCCTTCGTCACCATCGTCGGCGCAACCACCTGCTTCTTCGCGGCGACGATCGGCTGCGTGCAGAACGACATCAAGCGCGTCATCGCCTATTCGACCTGTTCGCAGCTCGGCTACATGTTCGTCGGCCTCGGCGTCGGCGGCTACGGGCTCGGCGTGTTCCATCTGTTTACGCACGCCTTCTTCAAGGCGCTGCTGTTCCTCTGCGCCGGCTCGGTCATCCACGCGATGCACCACGAACAGGACATGCGGCACATGGGCGGTCTGCGCACCAAGATCCCGGTGACGTTCTGGACGATGCTGATCGGCACCTGCGCGCTCGTCGGTTTCCCGCTGACATCAGGTTACTTCTCCAAGGACGCGATCATCGAAGCCGCCTTCGCCTCGCATCGTACCGGCGCGCTCTACGCCTACGTGTTGACGACGGTGGCGGTCGGCCTGACCTCGTTCTACTCGTTCCGCCTGACCTTCATGACGTTCTGCGGCGCGCCGCGGTGGCAGGCGACCCACGGCGACGATCACGCCATCGCGACGCACGACGGCCACGATGCGCACGCCTCGCATGATGATCATCATGCGCATGCGCTCGACCCGCACGAGTCGCCCAAGACCATGCTCGTGCCGCTGCTGGTCCTGTCGGTCGGGGCGCTGTTCGCCGGCGCGGCGTTCAGCAGCCACTTCATCGGCGAATCCCAGGCCGAGTTCTGGAAGGGCGCGATCTTCTATGGCCCGGACAACCACATCCTCCATGACATGGAAGAGGTGCCGGTCGTCGTGAAATGGATCCCGATGCTGCTGCTCGCCGGCGGCTTCCTGGTGGCCTGCTACGGCTATCTCTGGCGTCCGTCCGCGCCGGCGGCCTGGGCCCGCACCGCGCCGGGGCTGTACCGCTTCGTACTCAACAAATGGTATTTCGACGAGCTCTACGACGTTCTCTTCGTCAAACCGGCGTTCTGGATCGGCCGGGTGCTGTGGCATCGCGGCGACCAGGGCATCATCGACCGGTTCGGGCCTGACGGCGTTTCGGCTTCGGTCGTCGTCGTGACCCGCCAGGCGGTAAAGCTGCAGAGCGGCTACATCTACCACTACGCCTTTGCCATGCTCATCGGGGTCACCGTGTTCATCACCTGGTATCTCGTCGGAGGCGTGCGCTGATGTTCGGCTTCGGCATTCTCACCTGCCTGACCTTCCTGCCGCTGGTCGGCGTCGCCTTCATCCTGTGCCTGCGCGGCGATGACGAGGCGACGTGGCAGAACGCGAAATACGCGGCCCTGATCACGACCCTCGTCGAGATGCTGCTCTCCTTCTACGCCTGGGGGCACTTCGACACGGCGTCGTCGGCGTTCCAGTTTGTCGAAGAGCGCGGCTGGTTCGGCGCCGGCCTCGTCTACAAGCTTGGCGTCGACGGGATGTCGTTTCCCTTCGTCGTGCTGACCGCCTTCCTGATGCCGTTCTGCATCCTGGCGTCGTGGGTTTCGATCAAGGTCCGGCTCAAGGAATACCTGATCGCGTTCCTCGTGCTGGAAACGCTGATGATCGGCGTGTTCTGCTCGCTCGACCTCGTGCTATTCTACCTGTTCTTCGAGGGCGGGCTGATCCCGATGTTCCTGATTATCGGGATCTGGGGCGGCAAGCGGCGTATCTACGCCAGCTTCAAGTTCTTCCTCTACACGCTGACCGGCTCGCTGCTGATGCTGCTCGCCATCATGGCGATGTACGGGGTCGCCGGCACAACCGACATCACGGTGCTGCTGAAGACCCACTTCCCGCCGGGCATGCAGACCTGGCTATGGCTCGCCTTCTTCGCCTCCTTCGCGGTGAAGATGCCGATGTGGCCGGTTCACACCTGGCTGCCGGACGCTCACGTCGAGGCGCCCACGGCCGGCTCCGTCATCCTCGCCGGCATCATGCTGAAGATGGGTGGATACGGGTTCCTTCGCTTCTCGCTGCCTATGTTTCCGGACGCCTCGGTCTATTTCGCGCCGCTGGTGTTCAGCCTGTCGATCATCGCGATCATCTACACCTCGCTGGTCGCGCTGGTGCAGGAGGACATGAAGAAACTCATCGCCTACTCCTCGGTGGCGCACATGGGCTTCGTGACGATGGGTCTGTTCTCCTTCACGGAGCAGGGCATCCAGGGCGCGGTGTTCCAGATGGTGTCGCACGGCATCGTCTCGGGCGCGCTCTTCCTGTGTGTCGGCGTCGTCTACGATCGCATGCACACTCGCGATATCGCGGCTTACGGCGGCCTGGTGAACCGGATGCCGCGTTATGCCGTGGCTTTCATGGTCTTCACGATGGCCAACGTCGGACTGCCCGGCACGTCGGGCTTCATCGGCGAGTTCCTGACGCTGCTCGGCACCTTCCAGGTCAACAGCTGGGTCGCGCTGTTCGCCACCACCGGCGTGATCCTCTCGGCAGCCTACGCGCTCTACCTCTATCGCCGCGTGGTCTTCGGGGTTCTCGACAAGGAGAACCTGAAGACCATTTTGGACCTCAGCCCGCGCGAGCTCGTGCTGCTGGTGCCGCTGGTGGTGCTGACGATCTTCTACGGCGTGCATCCCTCGCCGATCCTCGACGGCTCGTCGGCCAGCGTCGCTGCGCTGGTGAAGAGCCACGAGGTCGCCATGGCGCATCCGACCAACAAACTGGCCTCCGCCGCAAAGGCTGCCGAATGAGCCCGATGTCCTTCAATCTCGCCCATAGCCTGCCGGAGCTGATCCTGGCCGTCGGCGCTTTGTTCTTGCTGCTGTTCGGCGCGATTCGCGGCAAGGACTCCGACGGGCCGCTGACGGAAATCGCGGTCGGCCTCATCGGCGTCGCGATCCTGACCATCATCCTGGGCGCCAAGACCCAGGCGATCGTCTTCGACGGCCTGTTCATCGATGACGCCTTCGGCCGCTTCATGAAGGTGCTGGTGCTGCTCGGCTCGATCGTCACGCTGGTGATGGGCCAGAACTTTCTGGCGCTTGAAAAGATCGACAAGTTCGAGTACCCGATCCTGGTGGTGCTCTCGACGCTGGGCGCGCTAATCCTGGTCTCGGCGACGGGCCTGATCACGCTCTATCTCGGCCTCGAGCTGATGTCGCTCGCGCTCTACGTGCTCGCCGCCTTCCACCGCGACAACCTCAAGGCTTCGGAAGCGGGCCTAAAATACTTCGTGCTGGGGGCGCTGTCGTCGGGCATGCTGCTCTACGGCGCCTCGCTGCTCTACGGCTTCTCCGGCACGGTTAGCTTCACCGGCATCGCCGCGGCGATCAACGGACAGGCCTCCATCGGCGTCGTCTTCGGCCTCGTCTTTCTGATGACGGGCCTTGCCTTCAAGATGTCGGTGGTGCCGTTCCACATGTGGACGCCGGACGTCTACGAGGGCGCACCGACCCCGGTCACCGCCTTCTTCGCGACGGCGCCGAAGATGGCGGCAGTGGCGATCACCGTGCGCGTCATCATCACGGCGTTTCCCGGCATCACCACGCAGTGGCAGCAGATCATCGTCTTCATCTCGATCCTGTCGATGGTGCTCGGTTCGGTGGCCGCGATCGGCCAGACCAACTTCAAGCGGCTGATGGCCTATTCGGCGATCGGCAACATGGGCTTCGCCCTCGTGGGCCTGGCCGCCGGCACGCCGGAAGGCGTCGAGGGCGTGATCATCTACATGGCCATCTACCTCGTCATGACGCTCGGCACGTTCGCCGCGATCCTCTCGATGCGGATCAACGGCCGTAGCGTCGAGAATGTCGCCGATCTGATGGGACTGGCGAAGACCAACCCGGCGATGGCCTTCTTCCTGGCGATGATGATGTTCTCCCTCGCCGGGATCCCGCCGCTGGCCGGGTTCTTCGGAAAGTTCTACGTATTCAACGCGGCGATCCAGGCGCATCTCTATCCGCTCGCCGTCATCGGCGTGCTGTCGAGCGTGATCGCCGCCTTCTACTATCTGCGCGTCGTCAAGTTCATGTACTTTGACGAATCGACGGTCGCCTTCGACCCGCCGCCGGCGATCCTGCGCGTCGTGCTCGGCGTAACCGCCATGCTCTCGCTGTTCCTGTTCGTCTACCCGCCGCTGTTCACCGGCGCGGCGACGGCCGCCGCGAAGTCGCTCTTCCTGCCATGAGATCTCTGATGTCTGCCCTTGTTGGTTGACGCTGGCCCTTACCGGATCGAGCGTTTCGAGACGCTCGGCTCGACCAATGACGAGGCCATGGTCCGCGCCCGCGCCGGCGAGCGAGGCCCGCTCTTCATCGTGGCCACGCGCCAGACCGGCGGGCGGGGTCGGCAGGGCCGGGTCTGGGCCTCGCCGCCCGGCAATCTCTACGCCAGCCTGCTGCTTACGGACGCCTCCGACCTGAAGGTGGCTCCGCAGCTCGGCTTCGTCGCCGGCGTCGCTTTGGCTGAGTCGCTCCGCGTGCTCGTCCACGGCGACGAGCGCCTGCGCCTCAAATGGCCCAACGACATCCTGTTCGACGGGGCCAAACTCGCCGGCCTGCTGCTGGAGAGCGCGACGATGCCGGACGGCCGGCTTGCCTGCGTCATCGGCTTCGGGGTCAATTGCCGCTCACATCCCGAGGGGCTCGCCTATCCCGCGACCGATCTGAGTGCCGCGTCCGGCACGCCGATCGGACCCGACGACGTACTGCAGGCCCTTGCCCCCAGTTTACAGAAACACCTCGCCGACTGGGACGGTGGTGCCGGTTTTTTAGGCATCCGTTCGGCATGGCTTGCTAAAGCGGCCGGGCTCGGCGACATGATAGAGGTGAGATGTTCTTCGCGGACCGTGACAGGCACGTTCAGCAGCCTCGACTCGACCGGGCGATTGCTCGTCGAGACGGCTGAGGGATGCGTCGCCATAGATGCTGGCGATGTCTTCCTGCACGGCGCAATCCCAGGCAGCAATGTGACGACAAATCGAGGGTTTTAGGCGCTCGTTTTATGAGGTGTGAAAGGCAATTTTGAATGAATGAAGTGACAGACGAACTCGTGTTCGTGCCTCTCGGCGGTTTAGGCGAGATCGGCATGAACATGGGGCTCTATGGTTTCGGCCCGGCCCGTAAGAAGAAATGGTTGATGATCGACTGCGGCATCTCCTTCGCGGGTCCGGAACAGTCCGGCATCGACATCATCGTCCCCGACACGAGCTTCATCGAGAAGATGAAGAACGATCTCGTCGGCATCGTGATCACCCACGCGCATGAAGACCATATCGGCGCGGTCGTCGATCTCTGGCCGCGTCTGCGCGCGCCGGTCTATGCGACCCGCTTCGCCGCGGGCCTGCTCGAGCTGAAGAAGCTCAACGAGTACGGCGCGCCGCCGATCCCGATCCACGTGGTGGGGCAGGGCAAGACCGTCGAGATCGGCCCGTTCTCGGTCGAGTTCGTTCCGGTCGCGCATTCGATTCCCGAAAGCTGCGCGCTGGCGATCCGCACGCCGCTCGGCACGATCGTCCATTCCGGCGATTGGAAGATCGACGACACGCCCGGCATCGGTCGCCCGACTGATAAGGCGCGGTTGACCGAGATCGGCGACGAAGGCGTGCTCGCGCTCGTCTGCGATTCTACCAACATCATGCGAGACGGCGTCAGCCCCTCCGAGGAGGAGGTCGCCGCCAGCCTCGAAGAGATCATCCGCCAGGCTACGGGGCGCGTTGTCGTCACGACCTTCGCGTCCAACGTCGCCCGCATGAAAGCGGTCGCGATGGCGGCTCAGGCGGCCGGCCGCAAGGTTGTGCTCGTCGGCCGGGCGATGGATCGCGTCTCCAGCGTCGCTCGCGAATGCGGCTTCCTCGACGGCGTCTTCCCGTTTCTCTCGGCTGACGCCTTCGCGCACATCCCGCGTGACCAGGTCGTCGTGCTGGCGACTGGCAGCCAGGGCGAACCCCGCGCCGCCATCGCCCGCATCTCCGAGGACGAGCATCCCGCGATCAGCCTGGCGCCCGGTGATCTCGTGATCTTCTCGTCGCGCACCATTCCCGGCAACGAGCGCGAAGTCGGGCACATCATCAACAACCTGATCCGTCAGGGCGTCGAGGTGCTGACCGATCGCAGCGCGCTGATCCATGCCTCCGGCCATCCGCGCCGCGGCGAGGTCGCGCAGTTCTACGACTGGGTGCGTCCGACCATCGCCATCCCCGCCCATGGCGAGGA
Organism: Beijerinckia sp. L45; assembly: GCF_009765775.1. Taxonomy (GTDB): domain Bacteria; phylum Pseudomonadota; class Alphaproteobacteria; order Rhizobiales; family Beijerinckiaceae; genus RH-AL1. The sequence goes on along the minus strand of NZ_LMUU01000044.1, from coordinate 23,447 downwards.
GATCCATCTTTCCGAGCATTATGCCTTTGCGCGCGATCGCGGCGTTCCGCACGTCATGAAGGCGCGCAACGGCGACATCGTGCTGTTGGCGCCGGGCGAGCCCAGCATCATCGGCCAGGCGCCGCACGGCAAGATGGCCAAGGACGGCAATCTTCTAGTGAAGCTCGACGACGACGCGATGCGTGCCCGTCAGGCTCTGGCCTTCTCCGGCGTGGTGACGATCGCGCTGGCGGTCAGCACCAAGGGTGACATGGTCGGCGTGCCCGACGTTGTCACCAATGGTCTGCCAAGCCGGATCAAGGACGGCTCGGCGATGGATGCGCTTGTCGACACCGTGCTGTTTCAAACCTTCGACAATCTGCCGAAGCAGAAGCGGCGCGATGCGGACGTCGTCTCCACCGCCATTGAAAAGGCCGTGCGTGGCGCCGTGTCCCAGGCCTGGGGCAAGAAACCCGCCGTCCACGTCCTGGTCGTCGAGGTTTGATCTAAGACGATGCTGGGCCGCCTCAACCATATCGCGATCGCCGTGCGCGACGTGGCGGTCGAGGCGGCCCGCTACCGCGACATTCTTGGTGCCACCGTCACGGCGCCGCAGGCCTTGCCGGCGCACGGCGTCACCGTCGTCTTCGTCGAACTGCCCAATAGCAAGATCGAGCTGCTGGAGCCCTTGGGCGAGCACTCGCCGATCGCCGCCTTCCTCGCCAGGAATGGCGAAGGCATGCACCACGTCTGCTACGAGATCGCCGACATTTTTGCTGCCCGCGACCAGCTCATCGCCAGGGGCACGCGCGTGCTCGGCGACGGGACCCCGAAAATCGGCGCGCATGGCAAACTTGTGCTGTTTCTCCACCCCAAGGATTTTGCCGGCACGCTGATCGAGCTGGAACAGGTTTAGGTGCCGCACTTGCCGCCCCGTCTTTGCGAGCGGGGCAAAGCAACCAGGGGCGCTAAAACACGCCGTTGACGGGAGCAGATGTCCCTGGGTTGCTTCGCCTTCGGCTCGCAATGACGATGCGTCAAGTGCTACGGAGCCAAACCATCTCGCAAAGCCGCCAGCACGCTGCGAAACCCGGACGCGCCGGCAAGCACGCGCTCCATCATTAAGGCGCCTTCCAGCGTCGCTACGATCATCCGCGCGTGAGCGGCGGGGTCGATGCTGGGGCGTATCGAGCCGTTGGCGCATCCCTCCTGGAGCGTCGTCTCGAGCCAGGCGATATGCTTGGCGAAAAACGCGGCGATCGCCGCCCGAAGCGGATCGGGCAGTGACACCAATTCGGCGGCCATGACCGCGCAGAGGCAGCCAAGCCCCTGTTCGACGCCATCGAGGTAAAGGTCGCCGTAGGCCTCGACGCGGGCGAGGGCGAGGGTGCTCTGGGCCTCGATCCGTGCCAGCGCCGTGTCGTAGCGTTCGCCATAGGCGGCGATCAGGGCCATCGCCAGGTCGGTCTTCGTCGGAAAATGATGGTGGATGCTGGCCTTGCGGATGCCCACGGCGCTGGCGAGATCGGCATAGCTGAAGCCGGAATAGCCGCGCCCGCGGATCAGGATCTCCGCCTCGAACAGCAGTTCGCCACGTGTGTCTCTCATAAGCCCATCCCGCGTGCCCGTCTTTCGGACGAAGCGACGCCATCGCCTTGACGCAATGTTGCCCTACCTACTAGAAGGTAGCAAGGCAAAACAGGTTGGACCCATGCGATTGGACCGGCGCGAGGCGCTGCTCGGCACTTTCTGCCTCTGTTGCCTGCCGACGCTCGGGCGGGCCGCGGATTTCAAGCTCGAGGAGGTCGCCCCCGGCGTTTTCGTCAGGCGCGGAGTCGACCAGGATGCGACGCCAAGCAACCTGGATGCGATCGCCAACATCGGCTGCATCGTCGGGCGCGATGCCGTTCTGGTGACCGAGAGCGGTGGCAGTCTGGCGGACGGGCAGTGGCTGCGCCAAGCGATCAAGGCCAAGACCGACAAGCCGATCAAATATGTCGTGCTGAGCCATGTCCACCCCGACCATATTTTTGGTGCGGCCGCGTTCACGGCGGATCATCCGACCTTCATCGGCCATGCGAAACTGCGCGAGGCGCTGCAGCAGCGCGGCGAATTCTACCGAACCAAGCTCAGCGAAGTGGTCGGTGTCGACAAGGTCGGCCCGATCGTCATGCCGACGCGCGCCATCGCCGATGCCGGCGAGGTCGATCTCGGCGGCAGGGTGATCCGCTTCAAGGCGCACGGTCCGGCGCACACCAGCTGCGACCTGTCGATGGTCGACACGCAGACCGGCCTGCTGCTGCCCGCCGATCTGCTCTTCGTCGCCCGTGTCCCGTCGCTCGATGGCAGCCTGCTGGGCTGGCTGAAGGAGATCGACGTGCTGAAGGCGATGGGGGCAGCCAAAGCGGTTCCGGGCCACGGGCCGACATCGGTCGATTTCGCCGGCACGTCCGCCGATCTCGTGCGTTACCTCACCGTGTTGCGTGACGGCGTGCGCGCCGAGATCAAGAAGAACGGATCGATCGAGACGGCGATCAAGACCGTCGGCCAGGACGAAAAGAGCAGGTGGCTCCTTTTCGACGACTACAACGCCAGGAACGTCACCCAGGCCTACAAAGAGCTTGAGTGGGAATAAAAACAAACAGGGAGGATATCGTGAGGGCTTCGATCAAGAGCGCCGTTTTGCCGCTAGGCATCGCCGTGGTGCTGGGCTTTGCGGCAATACCGGCTCGCGCCGACGACCAGGCCGATCGCCAGGCGCGGTGGAAGGATATCGAAAAATCACTGTTCGGCGATCGCGTGCCGCAGGATGGCGCTGCCGTGGTGCAACTCGACGCGCCGGTACGGGCGGACGACGCCTCGCTGGTGCCGATGGCCATCACCATCGCGGCCAAGCAGCCGGTTAAAAGCCTCTACCTCGTCATCGACGACAATCCGGCACCCGTCGCCGCGCACTACACGTTCGGGCCCGCCGCCGACCCGCGCGCGATAAAAATGCGGGTGCGGGTCAACACCTACACCAACGTCCATGTCGTGGCGGAAATGCAGGATGGAACGCTGCTGGAGACGACGAAATTCGTCAAAGCCTCCGGCGGTTGCTCCGCGCCGATGGGCATGAGCGACGAAGAGGCGATGAAGGGCATGGGCGACATGCGCATCAAGTTTGCCGGCGACGCCGTCGCCAATAAGCCGGTCGATGCCACGCTGATGGTCCGTCACCCGAACTTCAACGGCATGCAGATGAACCAGGTCAGCCGGATGTACACGCCGGCGCGCTACATCCAGACGATCGCCGTCACCGACGGCGACAAGAAGGTTTTCGATCTCGACACGGACATTTCTCTGGCTTCCAACCCGGTCATCAGCTTCGCCTTCGTGCCGACAGATAAGAGCCAACTGAAGGTCGCGGTGACGGATAGTGAGAAGGGGCATTGGGAAAAGTCCGTGCCGGTCCCGGCGCTCAGCAATTGACGATCGCCATGCGTCATCTCGCGCCGCTCGCAGCGGCGTTCTTCCTCATTGCGGCAACGCCCGGCAAGGTGCCCGAACCTACCGACCTTTGGCAGGGGGCGATGCACGGCTACACGCCTAACACCGTCGCCGGCGCCACCGTGCTCGATACGGCGGCCCTGTCGAAACTGCTTGTCGGCGTGCCGCCGCTCATGGTGGATGTCGCGGAGGCCGACAAGAAGCCGGCCGGCATGGCAGCAACGGCGTTGTGGATGCCGGCGCATCGCTCCATTCCCGGCGCCACCTGGCTGCCGGGCGCGGGCAGCGGCAGCAGCGAAGCGTCGTTCGTCGACGCCTTCGAGGCGCGCTTTGCCGCCTTGATGGGCGGCGACCGCAGCAAGCCGATCGTCGCCTTCTGTCACCCGGAGTGCTGGGGCAGCTGGAACGCGGCGAAGCGGCTCGTCGGACTCGGCTACACCAAAGTCTACTGGTATCCCGAAGGCATGGAAGGCTGGCAGGCGCAGCACGACACGGCCATCGTGAAGGCCGATCCGCAATGGCCTGTTTTTGGCGGCAAGCCGGTCACCCAGTAGCCGCGCGACGATCCTCAAACCCGTGAGATTTAGAGCCATGCCGAACCGTCGCGTCATCCTCGTCTTGTTTGCCAGTGCTTTCGCGATGGTCGGCACGGGTGTTCGGGCGGATGCGCCGGCGCCCATCCACTTCGATCAGCAGGCGTTCGACGCCGCGCAGAAGGCGGGCAAACCGATCCTCGTCGAGATTACCGCGCCCTGGTGCCCGGCTTGCAAGGCTCAGGCGCCGATCCTCGGCAAGCTGCGGAGCGATCCGCGCTTCAGGGACCTGCAGACCTTCACGATCGATTTCGATACCGAAAAAGACCTGATGCATAAGTTCGGCGCCAAACTACAAAGCACGCTGATCTGCTTCAAGGGCACGACCGAAATTGGGCGCAGCATCGGCGAGACGCAGCCGGAGTGGATCGAGGCGCAACTCGAGAAAGCGATTTAGGCTTCCGCGCCTATCCGATGCCCTCGGGGCGCCGCGCGGCGATGCCAAGCGCAGCCGTGCGATCCCTGCCGCAAATCAACCATGTATGAGCTTTCGCTTGGAACCGCTGTTGTCGCAGCCGGTTATGGCTACGCTTTGGCAATAGCGCCCAAACGTGAGGCATTGTTATGGACGGCATTATCTATCTCGTCGGACTCGTTGTTGTGGTTCTCGCGGTTCTTTCTTTCCTTGGTCTCCGCTGAATCTAGAGCGGAAGGAGCTACACATGGTTGATACAAGGATTGCGTCCGCCGACGCCACGCTCGGCGGCGGACATCTCGACCGATCCTACGTGGATTGGGCATCGGTCATCGGCGGCGCGGTCGTCGCCACGGCGATCTTCACGACGCTGTCCGTGTTCGGTTCGGCGGTCGGGCTGTCGCTGACCTCGGCGACGGCGGGTGGCGGCATTTCTGCCGTGACTGCGGCGATCGCCGTTGGTTTGTGGACTGCGTGGATCGCGGTGTCGAGTTTTGTGGCTGGCGGCTATATCGCCGGTCGTCTGCGTCATCGCATCGCCGGCGCCACGCCGCATGAAGTCGAGATGCGCGATGGGCTTCACGGCCTGATTTCGTGGGCGCTTGCTGGCCTGCTGTCGGGGCTGATCCTGGCGTCCGCTGCAGGAAGCTTGGCAGGCCACGGCGACTCTGCCGCAACGACCGTCCAGAACTATGAAGTGAGCAAGCTCTTCCGCGGTGAAAAGACCGCCGACGACACCGCTCATGCCGACGCGAAGGCGGTTCTGGCTTCTGCCGTCGCCAGCAAGGAGATCGTCCCTGACGATCGCACGTACCTCGCGCAACTCGTCACGTCCCGCACCGGTGTTCCGGCCGCGACGGCGACGACCCGCGTCGACGAAGCCGTCGCCAGCATCAAGACTGCGCTCGACAAGGCGCGTCGTGGCGCCGTCGTGGCAGCGTTCCTCGCGGCCGTTGCGCTTGCTCTTGGCGCCGCCGCGGCGTGGTGGGCCGGTACTGAGGGCGGCAAGCATCGCGACGAGGGCACCTTGTTCAGCCCGTTCACCAAGTGGGGCTAGGCCGCACGGCTTCGGCGTTTACCAACGGTTCAATCTAAGGAGGCTTTCATGGGACGTGGTATATTGTTGTGGATGCTGGGCATTCCGCTGCCGATCATCATTCTGCTCGCGTTGTTCCACCACTAGCACGCGCATATTCTCAACTGTCGACGGGTGCGCCAAACGCGCCCGTCGTCTTCGTTCGTTAGCGCCGACGGTCGGCCTTGAGGGCAAAGGCGACCCCGACAGCGATGGCCGCCAGCATGATCTGGATGCACCAGAAGACGATCGCGATCCCGAGCGGATCGAGGCTGATGCAGACGGCAAGGCTCTCGCCGAGAAACACGATGGCGGCGGTGCGCAGCAGCGCTCGCTCGCAGGGCAGTTGCGGTCGGTCCGCGAACCACGCGCGCCATTGCCGATCGATGGCGAGCGCAAACCCGGTGCAACCAAGCATCGCGCAGGCAAATCCGAGCGCGCACATTATCACGCGCGCTTGCGGCGCAACCCGAGGCGCAGATCCGTCCCTGCCGCCCGCAACCGCAACGCCAGAGTACCCGCGGCTGCGGCCGTCGCAAGCAAGGCGAGATCGACGCCCGCCACGCTGGCCGGCCCCTGGAAGAGAGAGACGGCCGTCGTTGCCCAGTTCGCCATCACCGTGACGAGGCAGAGCGCGGCGAGCACGAGCGCCTGGAGTTGCCAGGTCAGGCGAAGCCCGCGGCCGCGGTTGGCGAATGCATCGATCATCGAACCGGCCCAGATGGCGAAGAACACCAAGATCTCCACCGTCGGTCGGGCTGGCAAGGGGGGAACCAGCCGGTTGGTTAAGAGATAGGCGGCCGTCGCCAGCAGAAGGCCGAGCGTCGAGCCAACGGCGAGCGCATCCACCAGGCGGGGATGTCGTCCCGCGTCACGGCGCTTTTCCGCGAAGATGATGAAGCCCGTGGCAATCATCACGGTGCCGGCGAGCCCAGCGACGAAATAGAGGAATCGCAGCGTGCTCTGCTGGAATTGCAGCAGATGCATGCCGCCGAGCACGGACGCGAGATGCACCACGGCCTCCGGCGTCGCGCGGCCGAGAACGGCGCCGGTTGTGCCGTCTAAGAAGATGGTCTCGCCTTCGTCGCCGAGGTGGTCGGTGGGGCTGCGGCGCATCTCGACCACCGCCGCAGCATCGCCGGGATTGCTGAGATGGATATAGAACGGCGCGCCGTGACCCCAGATCTGCTCGGCCTGCCGAAGCATTGCGTCGAGCGAGGCGGCGGGTGCGGCGTGGCCTGCGGGAGGACGGGCAACGAGATGATAGGCCTCGGTCTGGAAGGTGGCCGGGTCGCCGTAGAGCGCGCCCACTGCGGCCGGCATCGTCGTGGTGGCGAACATGACCAGCCCGGTGACGACGATGGCGACGTGGAACGGCAAGGCGACGACCCCGGTGAGGGCGTGCAGATCGAGACTGAAACGGCGCAGCGGCGGCCCCATGCGCAACATAAAGAACTTTTTGAACAGCCCCCGATGGATCACGACGCCGGAGACGAGCAGGGCCAGCATCGCCATGCCGGCGAAGGCGACCACGAACAGGCCGATCATCTTGAAGTCGATCATCAACGAATAGTGCAGGGGGAAAAAGAACCCGGTGGCGCCGAGCGTTCGCGCTTCGGGCAGGGCGACGCCTGTCGCCGGATCGAGCTGCCGACTCACCGACACGCCGTCCTTCGTGCCGACGAGATCGATGAACGGATTGCGGGCGTCGGGCAGCAGGACGTACCAGTCCCGCGCCGGATCGACGAGCGCCGCGGCGCGCTCGCGCAGCGTATCGAGCGGCAGCGGCTGCGCGGGCAGGGCGAGGCGCGTCGCCGGCATCATCCAGCGGTCGATCTCGCGGTCATAGACCGACAGCGTGCCCATGAAGAAGATCATCGTGAGCAGACTGCCGAGCACGAGGCCGCCCCAGCGATGCAGCCAATCCATGCGATGACGGAAGATCGGGTCCATGGACCTTAGTGCATCGCGCGGAGCGACAGGGCAATCACGGCGAGAACCGCGCCGCCGCCGATGAGGACGGCGGCGAGAAAGCCGAGCGAGCGGTTGGCGAAGGCGGAGATCGCCGCAGCGAGATAGATCGCGATGCCCGCCATGGTGGCGGTCATCGCAGCCTGCGGTCGCGTGATGCCGAGTCCGCTCAGCAGCAGGCCGAGGCAGGCGGCGGCGCCACTGGCAAACAGGTAGCCGCCGCCGATTGCCAGCGCGAGACGCGCGAGCCAGTGATCCCGACGCGGAGCGCCGGCCGCGGACATTACCAGGTGTAGGCGACGCTGAACGTCGCCTTGCGCCGTTCGCCGTAGAAGCAGGCTGTCGTCGACGAGCAGGTGGAGACATAGGTTTTGTCAAAAACGTTCGTCACGTTGAGCGCCGTACGCCAATGTTCACGCTCGTAATGGATCGTGGTGTCTGCAAGCACAACCGCGGGCACGCCAAAGGTGTTATCGGTGCTGGCATAGGACCCACCGATGTACCGCGTGCCGGCACCGGCGCCGAGGCCACGAAGCGCCGTCTCCTGCATCGTGTAGTCGAGGAACAGCGAACCGAAGTTCTGCGGCACGCCGGTCGGCGTCTTGCCGACCAGCGACGGCGTGATGTCGTTTTGCGTCGTCGTCACTTGGTACCCGGTGTAGGCGGCGAGGATCTTGAGACCATCGGTCAGGCTGCCTTGCGCCTCAAGCTCGAAGCCTCGCGAGCGCTCCTGGCCGGTCTGGACTTCACCCAGGACGAAGTTGGGATCGGTCGTCGGTACGTTGGTCTGCACGATGTTGAACAGCGCACCGGTGAACGAAAGGTTGGAGCCGATCGGCTGATATTTGATACCGACCTCTTCGAGCTGGCCTTTCTGCGGAAGCAGTGCGGTTTGAGTCGATGTGTTGGTGCCGAGCTGCGGATCGAAGGAAGTTGCGTAGGTTGCATAAGGCGCGATGCCTTGATCGGTCGTGTAGATCAGGCCGACGCGGCCGGTGAAAGCGCCGTCGTTGCTTTGCGCGCTGCTCGCAGGCGTCAGGACGTTGTTGATCGTCGTTTCAAGGGAGTCGTGGCGGCCGCTGAGGACGAGCGTGAGGTTTCCGAGCTTCGCCTGTTCCTGCGCATAAACACCGACCTGATTCTGCGTGTTGTGGATTAGAGTCCCAGCAGGGTTGGGAACCGTTGCGCCAGCATAGATCGGCTGCAGCAGGTTCAGGTCAAATGCCGAGCCAAAGGCGAAGGCCTGATTGTCGAACAGCGTGAAGTGTTTGTAGTCCACACCGACCAGCGCGACATGCGAGATCGGCCCCGTCGTGAAGCGGGCTTCTGCCTGCGTATCGACCGAAAATTCGGTCAGATGCGGCGCGGTCTCGAAGTTGAGGCGGCTGAGCTCGGCGTTCGATCCGTTGGCAGAGCCGTCGTAGCCGGTGCCGAACAGCGTGCGGTCGGTGATGCGGAGATCGGAATAACGCAGGTTCTGGCGAACGGTGAAGACGTCGTTGAACTTGTGCTCGGCGGAATAGCCGATGAGCGCCTGGTTACGCTGGAACGTGTCGTAGCCGGGATCGCTGGTGAAGAGGTTGGTCGGGATCTTGCCGAACGTCGCGTTCTGCACGGTGCCGAAGTAGGGCAGGAAGTTCTGTCCCTTGGTCCGGTCCTTTTGATAGGAGCTGATCACCGTGATGCTGGTTGCGGCATCCGGCGCATAGGTCAGGCTCGGTGCGATCGAGAGGCGACCGTCCTGCGTGTAGGCGGTCTGGGTGTCGCCACCGCGGGCGACGCCTTCGACGCGATAGAACCATTGATTGCTTGTGCCGACGGGGCCGCCGACGTCGAAGTGGCTGTATTTGTTACCATAGTTGTCGATGCCGAGCTCGATTGATGCATGCGGCGTCTCGGTCGGACGCTTGCTCACCATGTTGAGAATGCCGCCGGTGTTCGAGCCGCCGTACAGGACCGACGCCGGGCCTTTGAGAACTTCGATGCGTTCCAGATCGAAGGGCTCGACGCGGAACGTCGAGAAGCCCGGCGAGGCCAGCTGCATGCCGTCGAGAAAATAGCCGCTCTGCTGCGCCGGGAGACCGCGAATGAGCAGGAAGTCGTTGCGGTTGTCGTTGCCGAAGGTCTGCGATAGCACGCCGGATGAGTAGCGCGTGGCCTGGACGACTGACTGCGCGTTCTGATCGCGGATCTGCTCGGCGCCGATGACGGAGATGGATTGCGGCGTCTCGATGAGCGGCGTCGCGGTCTTGGTTCCTGTTGCGCTGACGCGGGGGACATAACCGTCGATCGGGCCGGTCGCCGTCGCGCCGGCGCGGCCGTTCTTCACCACGACTTCGTCGAGTTGGACCGTGGTATTGGCGGTCTGTGCCGCGAGGACCGTCGGGGAGGCGGTCAGCAGGAGGGCGAGGAGAAAGCGGTGGCCAGCGCTAATTTCTTTGCGGGACTGCGGCTTTGCAGCCAAAGGGATCGCCGACGCATTCACCGCGCTGCGCTTGCCGGAAGACACCGGTACCGCCACCAAACTCATCAAACATACCCCATGTGGATCAATTGCGGTATAAGCATTTGTATGCTTTCCGCTCTCATAATCGACCCCTCGCACGCCCAATCTCGGCGTGTCAAAGCAATGAATGGCGATTTATACTGCTCCTAGACAGGCGAACGGGCTTTATCACGGGGATGTATCTTGTGGAGCGCGTTCCTGGAACTGGTATAGTTCTAAAGTGCCTGAAAAACGATTGTGCTATACGTAAAAGTACCGCCATACGTGTGCGGCTCGGGTTGAGGACGTCATTGCGCGAATCGGTTCGAAGCAAAACGGGGTGCAATCGCGATGGATCGCCAGCAGCGGCCGCGCCTAAACGTGCCGCCAGCCTGGCTTGTCCGGCTCGATCCGGTGGGCTTTCGTCGGCCCCATGCCGGTGATCGCGATCACGGCCGGCTCGGTGACGCCGCTGATAACGCCATCATAATGCACGCTCTTCGCCACGCGCCGTACGAACGAGCCCGCCGGGACCGGGACCGAGGCGGCATGGTTGAAGTCTTCGCCGCTGGCGACGTACCAGGTTCCGGATAAAACCATGCAGAGCCGGTCGAAATCATAAAAATGCGGGGCGCTCATGTGCCCGGGATACCAGCGGATCAGCGTCAGATATTGGCCGGGCTGGTCGAGGGCGCTGAACAGCGCGGCTTCCTGCGCGACGTCGCCGGGATAGCCATAATGGATCTGCCAGGGGATCTGGTCCGCCAACTTGATGATCGTATGCGCGGGATCGACGCCGGCCGCTCGCGCCGTATTCAAACCGAACGAAGCCGCAGCTGCGGCCAGCAGGGGCGCCAACAAGAGATCGCGACGGTCGGTCGAGAAGTCGTTCATCCCATACATCTCCATTGTATCCGCTTCGGGTGACGCGGAACGGCAATCAAGGAAATGCAAGGCCGGGACGATGTTGTAAAGGCTCGCGGCTGATCCGGCGGCCGCGCTTTTCGCTCCGCGTGTTCTTCGGCGAGCAATGGTCGGGGACCAACGGCCCTGCGGCTAAAAAGCCTCCTTAAGCTTGCCTTAAGCTGGCAGAGCCATGGCTGCCGGGATCGGGTGATCCATCGATATGCGATGCCGCCCGTGACTTGCAGAAGGATCAGATCTCTATGCCGAATCGGGTGTCCATGGTGGACCACGGATCTTCTTTGGCCGTTCCGAGCCGCCGCCGCCTTATAGGGGCCGTTGCCGTCGGGGGGCTTGGCTTGCTGGCGAAGCCGGCTCTCGCCGAAACGATCGATTTCAAAGTCCCGGGCGGTGCGCCGACCCGCGATTATACGACGACGATGCCCGAGAAGGGCCGGATGATCGTCCAGCGCACGCGGCCGCCGTGGCTCGAAGTGCCGTTCGAAGTCTTCGACAAGGGCGTCTTCACGCCGAACGACCAGAATTTCGTCAGCTGGCATTACGCCGGTTTCCCGACCGATCCGGATGTTGCGACCCACACCGTGAAGGTGCACGGCCTGGTCAACAAGGAGCTGTCGCTGTCCATCGCCGACATCATGAAGCTCCCGCATATCGAATATGCCGCGGTGAGCCAGTGCGCGGGCAATTCGCGCCTCTACATGGCGCCGCGGACGCCCGGTGCGCAGTGGGCCAATGGGTCGATGAGCAACGCGGTGTATACCGGCGTTCGTCTCAAGGACGTTCTGGATCTCGCCGGCGTCAAGGCCGGCGCCCAACGGGTTCGCTTCGGCGGTCTCGACGATGCGCCGCTGCCGGATACGCCGAAGTTCATGAAGTCGATCGACATCGATCATGCCCGCGACGGCGAGGTGATGATCGCCTTTGCGATGAACGGCAAGCAGATCCCGATGCTGAACGGCTTTCCGCTGAAGATCGTCGTGCCGGGCTGGTGCGCGGTCTACTGGATCAAGATGCTCAACGACATCGAGGTCATGGATCAGCCGGACACCAACTATTACACGACCAACGGCTATCGCGAGCCGGTCACCCCGCTGCACACGATCAAGCCGACCGACACCGACTTCAAGCTGACGTCGATCACCAAGATGTTCCCGCGGTCGTTCATCACCAATCTGAAGAACGGTGACAGCGTCAAGGTCGGGGCGCCAAGCGTCGTGCGCGGCATCGCCTTCGGCGGCGACAACGGCGTGGCCGGTGTCGATTTGTCGCTCGACGGCGGCAAGACCTGGTTGCCGACGCAGCTCGGCAAGGACGAAGGCAAGTACAGCTTCCGCCAGTGGCAGACCAACGTCACGATCCCGACCCGCGGTGCGCAAGCGCTGATGGTCCGCTGCACCAACACCGAAAAACTCGTGCAGCCGAGCACCCCGGTTTGGAACCGCGGCGGCTACATGCAGTACGTGACCGAAACAACGCATGTCGTCGCAGGAGAGCCAAGTGGACCGTTCTAAACTCGCTCTCACGCTGGCGCTCGTCTTCAGCACGGCGCTCCCACTCGGCGCCCAGGCGCTGACCTTGAAAACGCCGGCCGCCGTCGACCTTCCCTTCGGCGATCCGGAATTTCCAGCAGGCCCGAACGTGGATGCCGTCAATGCCGGCTGCCTGACGTGCCACTCCGTCGATCACGTCCTCAACCAGCCATCGCTGTCGAAAGCCGGCTGGACCGAGGTCGTCGAGAAGATGGTCAAGGGCTACAAGGCGCCGATCACCGAAGAGGATCAGGCCAAGATCGTCGATTATCTCGTCACGATCAAAGGCATCAAGTAGTCGCTGACGTCCCGCCGCATCGGCCTCCTACGACCCATCCGCGGGTGCAAGGGGGCCGATGCGATAGGCGCGAGACGGCGCAAGTACGGCGCCGCCGATATTTTGTCCGTGCGCACGGACCTTGTGCGCGGGTATGACAACGTCCGCCGTCAAACCGCCGAGCGTCGTGCTTGCCCCCAACTGCAGCCGTGCGCCGGCCTGGCCCAGGGCTTCCAACACGATCGCGAGGCCGAGGCCGCTGCCCGTCGCCGACTTGTTGCGGCCGCGGAAGAATTTTTGCACCACAAGATCGCGTTCCCCGGCGGGAATGCCCGGACCGTCGTCTTCCAGGGATAAAGTCGGCCCGGCGTCGGCAAGCCGATAGGCCCAGCGCACCACACCCTCGCCGGGTGTCATCTGGAGCGCATTCTCCATGAGATTGCGCATCGCGAGATCGAACAGATTCTCATCCATCTGGATGCTCAGATCATCGAGGTCGGTTGCGAATGCGACGCGCTGCGGCCGTAATTTCGGGTCCATCATCGCCGCCAGGTCCCGTAGCCTCTGCTCGACCGGAATCCATCCGGCGGCGCCCGACGGCTGGTTCGCGTCGAGTTGCGACATGGCGAGGAGCTGCTGCACCATTCGCGCCGTGCGATCGACGGCCAGCAGCGTCTGGCGCAATGCTTTGTCGCGGCTCTCTGCGTCTCGCGCCGCCAAGGCCACCTGAACCTGCGTCTTCAGACCGGCGAGCGGCGTCCGCAATTCATGCGCGGCGTAGGCAATAAAGCTGCGCTCGTGATCGCGCGCCGCGACGACCTTGCCGAACAGTCGGTTCAGCGCGTCGATGAGCGGCCGGATCTCGGACGGCGCGTTGGAGAGGTCGACGGGTTCGAGGTTTTCCGCGTCGCGCGCCGCGAGGTTCTGCGTCGCCTGCTGCAGAGGCCGCAGGCCGCGGGACACGCTGAGCCAGATCAGCAGCGCCAGGATCGGAAGGATCAGCGCCGCCGTCAGCAGGACGCCGCCAACGATCCCACGCTCCAGTTGAGTCCGCTGGCTGAGGTTGTCGCCGACGAGGACGTGGATGTGCTTCTTCGGATCGTTGAAGGCAAAGACCTGCCACACCTCGCCGTCGATCGTGCGCTGTGAGAAGCCATCGCTCTGATCGGAGAGGCGGGCCGATGGCGCGCCATCCGAAGCGCCAACCAGTTTTCCATCGAACGACCAGATCTGGCAGCTGAGATGCCGGTTGTAGCTTCCACCACTCGCGAGGCGAGGCATGACGCGGGGTGAGCCGCCGGGTTGGACCGGCATCTGGATGCCCTCGTCATCGACGAGCGTCGCCACCATGCGCGCCGCTTCCATCAGGCGGCGGTTGAGAATGTTTTCGATCTGCGACCGGCTATCCGTGTAGATCCAGACGACCGCGGCCAACCAGACGAAGCCGGTGGCGGCGACGAGCACGAGGAACAGTCTGAGGCGCAACGATTTCACAGCCGATCCTCGCGCATGCGGTAGCCGAGGCCGCGTACCGTCTCGATCGCTTCGCGGCCGATCTTCGCCCGCAGATTATGCACATGGACTTCCAACGCGTTGCTCTCGATCTCTTCCTGCCAGCCGTAGATATGCGACTCCAGTTGGGATTTGGAAAACACCCGGCCGGGCCGCTCCATCAGCGCCTCCAAAAGCGCATATTCGCGCCGTGACAGGTTCACCGCCTTGCTGTCCCGTGTCACGGTCTGATGGGTCAGGTCGAGAACGAGGCTCCGCCAGGCAATCGTCGCGCTGGACCGCCCGGCGGCGCGGCGGATCATGGCCCGCAGGCGCGCCGCCAGCTCGTCGAGGTCGAAGGGCTTGCCCATGTAATCGTCGGCGCCGCCATCGAGCCCGGCGACACGGTCGCCCGGCGCGTCCCGCGCGGTGAGGAGCAGCACCGGCGTCGCGTCATCGTGGGTGCGGAGGTACCGCAGCACGTCGAGACCCGAGCCGTCGGGCAGCATGAGGTCGAGGATCGCGGCGCTGAAGGTTGTCGTCTTCAGCAGCGTCAAGGCGTCGGCGCAGGTTTCGACGCAGTCCGCCGCCATGCCATGCAGCGTCAGGCCGGCAATCATGCCGTTGGCAAGAATGGGATCATCTTCCAGGATGAGTATCCGCATCGATGGCGCTCTTTTCACGATCTCGTTCGGCTTTGAAAGGTGTTCGGCAGGTCGGCAAGACTTGAGTCGTCGTCCGCGGCGCGCTCCCAACCGAAAACGCTCCGCCCGCCGTAGAGCGGCGAATGCGCGAGCTCCTCGGCCGTCATCGCCTCGATGCTCGGGCCGGACGCATGGCGTTCGAGAAGGCGTGCCTGATCGTCGAGCCGTTTCAACGCACTGAGTTCCTCGTCGCGGCCGAGCTTCGCCTTCTGCATCGCCGCCTTCATCACCGCGATCGTTTGGTCATAGACTTTGAGCGGCACGGGGAAGGGGTGTCTGTCCTTGCCGCCATGGGCAAAGGAAAAGCGCCCGGGATCGCTGAAACGGCCAGGATCATTGAAACGACAGGGCGCGCCGTGGACGACCTCCGCGACCATCGCCAGGGCGCGGACGGTGCGGGCGCCGACGCCGGGGACGAGCAGAAGGTCGGCGAAATCGGTTGGCCCGCGCTCGGCCGCTGCAGCGACGCTGGCGTGGAGCCGCCGCGCATGCACGTCGCTAGCGCGCACGTCATGGTGCGCCGGCATGACCAGGTGCGGCAGGAGCATCTGCTGCTGGACGGGCTGGGGTTTCGCCGGCCGCGGCTCCAGCGCCTGGATCTCGCGGACGATCCCGTCAGGTCCCAGCGCCTGCAGCAGGTCGAGCTGCCTGCTGCGCGAGAGCGCGGCGCGCTTGTCCGTCAGGTTGATGATCTCGCCCTGGTCGACGCCGTCGATCGCCGCATGCGGCTCCTCGACGAAACTTTTGAGCCCTTCCGACAGCCAGTGATAGCGCCGCGCCTGCCGGCGTTCGTCGTTCATCCCCTGCTGGACGACCACCCAGCGCGCGTCGTCGGTGACGATGAAGCCGTGGAGATAGAGGTCGAACCCGTCCTGGATGGCGGCACTGTCCACCTTGGCGACGAGCCGGCTGGCCTGGGCCATCGCGCTGCCGTCGAAGCCGACGCGCTCGCCGATCAGCGCCAGTTCGTGCGGCGTTTGCCGGGAATGCCGGCCGCGACCGCCGCAGACGTGGATGCCGAGTTCGGCGGAAAGCGGCGCCAGGCCGCGTTTCAACGCGCCGATGACGCTGGTGGTGATGCCGGACGAATGCCAGTCCATGCCCATGACAGCGCCGAACGACTGGAACCAGAAGGGATGGGCGAGTCGCCGCAGATATTCGTCGCGCCCGTAATGATGGATGATGGCCTCACTCATGACGGCGCCGAGGCGCGTCATGCGGTCGGCGAGCCACTGCGGCACCCGACCGCCATGCAGCGGTAGATCGGCGCTCCCAGCCCGTCGAGCCATCCATCCTCCAAAAAATGCGCCGCGGACCGCACCGTTTGCCGCGGGATGCGTTGGGCCCTTGTCACCATCGAGGCGACTTCCGGAGCCCAAAACCATGAGCCGCCACGAAGCGTCGCTGCCCGCAACCTATTTCGACGCGCTTTACGCCGAAAAAGCGGATCCCTGGCATTTTGCTACAAGCGACTACGAGGGCGCCAAATATGCGGCGACGCTGGCGGCGTTGCCAAAGCCGCGCTACCGCTCCGCCCTTGAAGTTGGCTGCTCCATCGGCGTGCTGACGCAGCAGCTCGCCGAGCGCTGCGACAGGCTTTTGGCGCTCGATATCGCGGCGCTTGCGCTGGATCAGGCGCGGGAGCGCTGCGCGGCCCTGGGCCAGGTCACCTTCGAACAGCGGCGGCTTCCTGCGGAATGGCCGGAGGGCCGGTTCGGCCTGATCCTGCTGTCCGAGGTCGTCTACTATCTCGATCAATCGGATGTGCAGCGTCTCGCCGAGCAGGCCTCCACCTCGATTGCCGATGGCGGCGATGTTGTCCTTGTCCATTGGCTTGGCGAAACGCATTATCCGCTGACCGGCGACGCGGCCGCCAATCTCTTCATCGAAGAATCCGTTGGGCGGCTCAAGGTGCGCCACCAGGCGCGGACGGCGGACTATCGTCTCGACGTGTTGAGCGCTTAGGCAAGCTGGCGCGCCGGCCAGCTCGCACCGTCTATCGGACGATGATGCGACGGCAAAAGCGCCACCCATTTGCCCGGCGTCGGGGCTCGCGCTACGGCCGATCCTGGGCATCACCCTTGTGTGCTTTTGCGCAAAGCTGTACTCGGAAGCGCCATCGGCCTTCGCGTGAAGGCCGATGACACCACGGTCCGCCATCTCGAGCCGCTTGCGGCTTCTGACGCAGGCGCGGTGGGCTTCGCGCTCTTCCCACGTGCGAGGAAAGGTGGCCGAGTGGTTTAAGGCAACGGTCTTGAAAACCGTCGTGGGTGCAAGTCCACCGTGGGTTCGAATCCCACCCTTTCCGCCAGCGGGCAGCTCCTTGCAGGCTCACCACATGTTCATAGGGCCTTAACCTCGCGTGCCGAAGGCCTGAGGTGCGCCGGATCGGGCGCGGATGGGGGCCGGAGCGGTTGGCCCTCGACCGGGGTAACGCGCGTTTCGATCCC
Organism: Beijerinckia sp. L45; assembly: GCF_009765775.1. GTDB lineage: Bacteria > Pseudomonadota > Alphaproteobacteria > Rhizobiales > Beijerinckiaceae > RH-AL1. The sequence continues at coordinate 6,065 of NZ_LMUU01000044.1, read as the reverse complement.
GGCGTCGCCGAACGCCCTTTCTTTCAATCTCTTCCGGGTGAATCGTCGGACGGCCGCGTGGGGCGACAACCGTCGCGACCGGATCGCTTCCGACGTCGTGACGTCGGGCGGACGCGCCGATCGTTCCCCTTTTAGCAAAACAAATCCGCCAATCTTAAGGGACCGGACCCATCGTCCGCGGTTCTTCCCCGTCGCCGGAACGCCGCATGTTCGAACGCCTCCAGAACACCATCCTCGCGATGATCGCCGTAGGGATGCCGCTCGATGCGGTGGCGGCCTGTATCTGCGAAGAGGCGGAGAAACTGGCGCCCTTCGCCCTCTGTTCGATCCTCACCGTCGACGATCGCGGATGCCTCCACCCGCTCGCCGCGCCGAGCCTGCCGCCCGCGTTTTCCGCGGCGCTCAACGGGGTCGGGATCGGTCCAAAAATCGGCTCGTGCGGCGCCGCAGCGTTTCTCAAGGAGCCCGTCGCGGTGCGCGACATCGCGCGGAGTCCGTCATGGGTGGGGTATCGCCACCTGACGGCGCCGCTCGGGCTCAAGGCCTGCTGGTCCAGCCCCGTTCTCGGTCCTGACGGCAAGGTCCTTGCCACCTTCGCCTTCTATTACCGCAGCAATCGCGGGCCGAGCGCGCTGGAGCGCGATATCGTCGACGCCTGCATCCATCTTTGTTCGATCGCTCTGGAGCGAGAGAACGCGCGCTTGGAAATCCACCGCCTCGCCTATTTCGACGCGCTCACCGATCTGCGGAACCGGGCGAGCTTCGAATTGGCGCTCGAAGCAGCGCGTGCACGACCATTCAGCTTGCTGCTGATCGACGTCGACCGCCTGAAGCAGGTGAACGATACCTTCGGCCATCTGGCGGGGGACGATCTGATCCGGGACGTGGCGCGGCGGATCGGCGCCAATGTCCAGGGGGCGACCGCCTATCGCATCGGCGGCGACGAATTCGCCGTGATCGTCGACGGCGACGAATCCGCGGAAGCCGTGGTCATCGCGACGCGGATCCTTGCCGCCATGGCGATGCCGGCGGTGTGCCGTGGGCATGCCCTCGCCGCAGGCGTGACGATCGGCGGCGTCGCCGCGTGCCTCGACGACGATCGCGTCCCATCGGTCTGCCGGCTGCATGCCGACATGGCGCTCTATCACGCGAAGGAACACGTCCGCGGCGGCGTCGTCATGTATTCGGCGGATCTCGGCACCGCCATCGAGCACCGCAACAGAAGGGTCCGCGACGTCTCTGAGGCGTTGAGCGAGGGGCGGATCGAGACGCACTATCAGCCGGTCGTGCTGCTCAGCACGGGAGAGGTGGTCGGCCTGGAAGCCCTCTGCCGTCTCCGCACGCGCGCAGGTGGCATCGTGGTTGCCGGCGAATTCCAAGAGGCGATGCAGGACGTTCTGATCGGCGCGCGCATCACCGATTGTATGATCGCGAGAGTCGCGGCTGACATCCGGTCGTGGCTCGACATGGGGATCCCGTTCCAACATGTCGGCCTCAATGTTTCGGCGGCGGATTTCCAAAGGAGCGATCTGCAAGAGCGGCTCGTCTCGGCCTTCGGGCGGCAGAATGTGCCGCTCAAGCATCTGATCCTCGAAGTGACCGAGTCGATCTACATGGGGGAAAGCGACAACGTCGTCGGGCGCGCCGTGAAGGGGCTTCGCGCTAGAGGGCTGCTTGTCGCGTTGGACGATTTCGGGACGGGCTACGCGTCGCTGACGCATCTTCTCCAGTTTCCCGTCGACATCATCAAGATCGACAAGTCGTTCGTCGATCATCTTGGAACCGGCCGCTGCGGAACGGCGATCGTCAAGGGACTGATCGATATCGCGGACAAGCTCGAGATGCGGATCGTCGCGGAGGGTGTCGAGAACGAGAAGCAGGCGGAAGAGCTTCGCCGACTCGGCTGCACCCTGGCGCAAGGCTTTCTTTATGGGCGGGCGGTCGGCGCACCGGACATGACGGGCATTCTGCTGCGCTCGGCTCAAGCCGATGCAAGGAACATCCCGCGGCCGGTTTTCGCGCTGGGCTGATCGTTTTGGCTCATCATATTTCCCGATAAAGGATATCGGGGCTGTTCGGCTCGACATCGCCTCGATGATCGTCCAAATCCGCGCTGCGCCTTTTGGAGCAGCCCGCACTGTGCTGCAACTGCTTGAATGGTGTTTCCTCCCAAGACTTGACCCCGCCTCGGCTGAAGCCGTTGCGGGGTTTTTTGTCTGGCAGGCCGCATTGGCGCGCCGCGCCGGGTCTTGCCCATCCGTCTTCACGAGAATGTATGCGTCGTCGTGCCTTGCCTCGCGGACATGCGTCCGTGGCGTCGGACGCCCCTGATATCCGGCTCCGGATGAGCCCGGACGCCGCAACGCGGTTGCGGAAAGCCTCTGGTTTGGTACGAGAGGCGCCGGACCGGATGTTTCTCAGATCACCAGGAGTCTTTCATGCGCATGACCATGCTTGTCGCGGGCGCTGCCGCGGCCACGTTGCTGCTCGCATCTCCGGCCTCCGCGCAAGACGCCTCGGGCGAACTGCACTGCAATATCCAGGGCGGCTTCGGTTTCATCATCGGCGGCAGCCGCGCGGTGTCCTGCACCTATCGCCGCGCCGGGCTCCCCGTAGAATTTTACACCGGCTCGACCGGCAACATCGGCCTCGACATCGGGCCGACCAATGCCGTCGTCGCGACCTATCGCGTGTCCGCCACGCCGGCGGCCCCCGGCGTCCTCCAGGGTGACTTTGCCGGGCCTGGCTTCGGCATTGCCGGTGGCGCAGGGATCGCGGCGAATGCCCTGATCGGCGGGAGCGGCGTGACGCTGATTCCGGTTCCCAACAACGCGACGACCGCCTACACCGGCTTGAACATCAGCGGCGGCATCAACCAATTGCACCTGCAGTTCGCCGGCCTTGAAGAGGTGCCGGATCGCAACCGCCGGCGTCGTATCCTGAAAAGCTACGGCCTCGAAGACGGCACCAACTGAGCCCTCGCGCGACCCTTTGATCTGCCGTTGCCCGCTACGGCGCGCGCTGTTTTCGCGTGTGCCGCCGGCTGCCTATCCTGAGAGATTTCCTTCATGCTCGAAATGCGCAAGCTCGGTCGGACCGGCATCGACGTCACGTCCATCTGCCTCGGGACGATGACCTGGGGCCAGCAGAACACCGAGGCCGAGGGCCATGCGCAGCTCGACTACGCCATCGGGCGCGGCATCAACTTCATCGATACCGCGGAAATGTATTCGGTCCCGCCCAAGGCCGAGACGCAGGGATCGACGGAACGGATCATCGGCACCTGGCTGAAGCAGCGCGGCGGTCGCGACAAGCTCGTCATCGCCAGCAAGGTGGCAGGGCGCAGCACGGCGGACTGGCTGCGGCCGGACAAGAAGGGCGCGCGTCTCGACGAAATCAACATCCGCTACGCCATCGAAGGCTCGCTGAAGCGTCTGCAGACCGACTATATCGACCTCTACCAGCTGCACTGGCCGGACCGTCGCATCGGCCTGTTCGGCGAGGGCGGGACAGTGTTTCGCGACCTGCCGAAGCCCGACGACCAGGTCCCGATCGAAGAGACCCTCGGCGTGCTCGGTCGACTCGTCGAGGAAGGCAAGATCCGGCATGTCGGCCTGTCGAACGAGACGGCCTGGGGCGTGTCGCGTTTTCTTCACGCCAGCGAGACGGGCAAGGGCCCGCGCGTCGCGGCGATCCAGAACGTCTACAACCTGATCAGCCGCACCTTCGAAATCGGCCTCGCCGAAATGGCGTTGCGCGAGGATGTCGGCCTTCTTGCCTATTCGCCGCTCGCCCAGGGCTATCTCACCGGCAAGTATCAGGGTGGGGCGCGGCCGGCCGGCGCCCGCACGACGCTGTTCAACCGCGGCATGCGTTACGAGAAGCCGGGCGTCGAGGTGGCGATCGACGCCTATCTCGCCTTAGCGACAGAACTCGGGCTCGATCCGTCGCAGATGGCGCTCGCGTTCGTGACCACGCGAAAATTCGTGACCTCGAACATCATCGGCGCGACCACGATGGCGCAGCTCGAAAGCGATCTCGGATCGATCGACGTCGCGATCACGCCGGAGCTCGAAGATCGCTTCGACGCGATCCATCAGGTGCATCAGAATCCGGCGCCCTAGGGTCGGCAAGCCTGCACCGCAAGCGAGCGGGGAGGGGCGCCGTGTCGGCCAACGCCCGCTCGATCAGCGCGTGACAATAAGCGAGGTTCGGTGGGGCGTCCCCGAACAGGATGCGGTACATGATCGGCGCGACCACATGGTCGACGACCCGCTCGACATCGAGCGCCACCCCCTGCCGCGCGATGGCGCGATCGCCGATGATCTGCAACTGCGCGGTCGTATAGCCTGAGCACCGGCCGGCATGCGTCGCATCCGGCGCGTTGGACAGCACATCGCGTATCAAGGCACGCCCGGGTCCGGACGACATTTCTTCGGTGTATTGCTCGACCCAGGCCTGCAGATCGGTCTCCAGCGCGCCAGTGTCGATGGGATCGAGGGCAGGGCGCAGCCGGTCGACCGCGACATCGGCGAGAAGACCGGCAAGATCGCCCCAGCGCCGATAGATCGTCGAGGGTGTCACGCCCGCGCGCGTCGCGATGAGCGGGACCGTCAGATCGGCCCGTTCGACCGCGACCAGGAGGTCTTTGACGGCCTGATGGACGGAGGCTTGGATACGGGCGCTGCGGCCGCCGCAACGCGCTCTGTCCGAGACAATCAATCCGGGTCTCCCTGATCCGCGGCGGCCGCAGCCTGCCGGCAATTGCCATGCAGGCCATATGGGTTTAGGGCTTAAACGCTAATTCTTAGCTTTAAGGATCGAGTCCGCTCATGTCTAGCATCGCGTCGACAGATCAGAGTTCATCTCCGTCGCATGTCGCCGTCATCGTCAAGGGTGGCACCCTGGCCATGTTTCTGGCCGCGTCGAGTGCCCCGACTCCGCTGTACCATTTCTATCAGGAGCGCTGGAGTCTGTCCCCTGCAGTGCTGACGACCATTTTCGGCATCTATGCGCTCAGCCTGCTGGTCGCCTTGCTCACCATCGGGTCGTTGTCCGACCATGTCGGCCGCCGGCCCGTCATTCTCGTCGCGATCGCCTTGAACGGCCTCGCGCTGATCCTGTTCGCGAGCGCCGACTCCGCGGCCATGCTGATCGCCGCGCGCGCGCTGCAGGGGTTCGCGACCGGGGCGGCGACGAGCACGCTGAGCGCGGCCGTTCTCGATTCCGACAAGCGCCACGGCCCGCTGATCAACAGCATCACGCCGTTCATCGGGATGAGCGTCGGTGCCTTGGGATCGAGCGCCCTGGTGGCCTATGCCCAGGCCCCCGCACAGGCCGTCTATCTGCTGCTGCTCATCGTCTTCGCGGCTCTCGCGATCCTGGTCGCCCGTCTGCCGGAAACGACGGCGAAACTGCCCGGCGCTCTGGCCTCGCTGCGCCCCCGCGTGCACGTGCCCCCGCAGGCACGCCGCGCGCTGCTGCGCATCACACCGGTCAACATCGCCGTCTGGTCGCTCGGCGGCTTCTACCTCTCGCTGATGCCGTCCCTGTTGCGCGTCGCCCTGGGGACGACGTCGCCCTTCATCGGTGGGATCGTCGTCGCGGCGCTGACGCTGAGCGGCGGCATCGCGATCATCCTGCTGCGCCACCGCTCGCCCACCACGATCTTCATCGTGGGGTCGTCGACGCTGATGCTCGGCGTGGCGGTCACGCTGTCCGGCGTCGCCCTGCAGTCGATCCCGCTTCTGCTGGGCGGGACGGTGGTCGCCGGCTTCGGGTTCGGCCTTGGCTTTTTCGGCGCCTTGCGGACGATCCTGCCGCTGGCCGCGCCCGACGAACGAGCGGGCCTCGTCTCCGCCTTCTTCATCCAGAGCTATCTGGCGTTCAGTCTCCCGGCCATCCTCGTCGGCCTGATCGTGCCCTTCGTCGGTTTGGCGCGCGCGACCTACGGCTATGGTATGACGATCATCCTGCTTGCCGCGCTGTCGCTCGCCGCGACCCTGATGGCGCGCGCCCAAGCGCGGTCCAACACCGATCGCGCGCAGCCGGTCTCGCCGATGCCG
>NZ_LMUU01000004.1 GCF_009765775.1 Beijerinckia sp. L45 | reverse complement strand
GCCTGGATCGCTTGGCAGATCGCGCGCCCCTGCTCCAAGATCCTGGCGGCGCTGTCCGCCGTCGGCAGCACGAACCCGAATTCGTCGCCGCCGAGCCGGGCGACGAAGGCACCAGGCCCCAACACGCACTTCAGACGCCGGCCGACCTCGATCAGCACCCGGTCGCCTGCGGCATGGCCGTGGACGTCGTTGACCGGCTTGAATCCATCGAGGTCGATGAGGCCGACGGCAAACACCGGCGCATTGGCGATCAGGGTTTCGAAATCCCGAAAAAAGCTTCGACGGTTCGGGAGATCCGTCAGACTGTCGCGGTTGGCCATCCAAAAATTCTGCTCACTCAGCGCCGCCAGATGCTTCTGCGAATGAACCAGATCCGTGAAGTCGCGATAGTAGATGAAGAGGATGACGACCATAATGATGGAGACGAGGCAGAAATTGACCGCGATCGCCGTCAGCACCGGTTGCCCGGTGGTCATGAAGCGGATGGTGAAGGGGATGCCGACGATCGCCGTGAGAAGCAGCGCGGCCGGCCGCAAATGCATCAGGCAGAACACGCAGCCGATCACCGTGATCGACATGAAGAAGGCAACGTGGCTTTTCTCGTAGGCATCCCCGTAGGGATACAGGGAGAGCGCCCAGGTGGTGAAGAGAACCCCGAGCACCCCGGCCAGCAGGTAGGTCGAGCGAAGGCGGGGACGCGCGTTTGCAGCCGTGATCTCTTGGCGCGCGCGCCAGGTCCAGACGGCCATCCGATAGGCGCAAATCAGGAAGAACCCGGCCGGCGCATAGATCGTAAGAAGATCCGGCGCGATGCCATGGTGCGTGTAGGCCAGCGCAAAGACGTTTGCATTGAGGATCAGGTATAGAAGCGGGATCTGTTTGGTAAATGCCCTGGCCTGCGATTCCATGACCTCCGGGTCTACGGAGGAAATGCTGAAATACGACAGGAAACGGCGAACCAATTGCATAAAAACCTCTGAACTGAGGCGACGGTAACTGGCAAACGTGTTCGATTCCTTTATGATTCGATCATATGCAGCATTCGGTCAGACTCGCTGCGCGACGGGTGGATCACGCAATTCCCAGGCTGATCTCCGACCCGAATGCTGCGGCGATACCAACGGATCCTTGCCGTTTTTGCGAGAGCTACGACATAATGGTGGACGGGACTGCGTCAGCGCCGAAGCCAGACCTAAGGAAGAACATCATGACCCAGGGTTTTGCCAAGGACGAGGTCCGCGCGCCGGGCCGCGGACGGATCTACAATTCGATCACCGAGACGATCGGCGACACCCCCCTTGTGCGCCTCGACAAGATCGCCAAGGCCAATGGCGTCAAGGCCAACCTCTTGGCCAAGCTTGAATTCTTCAATCCGACGTCGAGCGTGAAGGACCGCATCGGCGTCGGCATGATCGACGCGATGGAGGCGCTCGGCACCATCGCGCCTGGGGTCAACACCCTGGTCGAGCCGACCTCCGGTAACACCGGCATCGGCCTCGCCTTCGTCGCCGCGGCGCGCGGCTACAAGCTGATCCTGGTGATGCCGGAATCGATGTCGATCGAGCGGCGCAAGATGCTGCTGCTGCTGGGCGCCGAACTGGTACTCACCCCGGCGGCGCTTGGGATGAAGGGCGCCATCGCCAAGGCGCACGAGATCGTCGAGACCACCCCCGGCGCGGTCATGCCACAGCAGTTCGAGAACCCCGCCAATCCGGCGATCCACATCCGCACGACGGCCGAGGAGATCTGGAACGACACGAGGGGCGAGATCGACGCCTTCGTCGCCGGCGTCGGCACCGGCGGCACGATCACCGGGGTCGGCGAGGCGCTGAAGCCGCGCCGCCCATCGCTTAAGATCTTTGCCGTCGAGCCCGAGGACTCACCCGTGCTCTCCGGCGGTAAGCCCGGCCTGCACAAGATCCAAGGGCTCGGCGCCGGCTTCGTGCCGCCGATCCTCGACACCAAAGTCATCGACGAAGTGATCAAGGTGGGCAATCAGACGTCCTTCGACATGGCGCGGCTCCTGGCGCGTCTCGAAGGGGTGCCGGGCGGCATCTCGTCCGGTGCGGCGCTGGCGGCTGCGATCGAGGTGGGGCTGAGGCCGGAGTTCGAAGGCAAGAACATTGTGCTCATCATACCATCCTTCGCAGAACGTTACCTATCAACAGCTTTGTTTGACGGGCTTTAACCTTTCCATGCGGAACTAGGAGACGGACGGCACGTTCGCACTCATAGTTCTTGTTAACGTCTTTTGGGGATCGGCCATGCACCTGCTTGTCATTATCGCCCTAACCGCTGGCGCCGGCGCGATCGCGGCCGCTCTCACGGCCAAGCGCCCGTCCGAACCGGTCCCCGTTCCGGTCCGGGTCAAACGCGATCCCGAATAGCCATCCCCTCGACACGATCGCTGTGAGCTAAGGCGCCGGACATCCCGTCCGCGCGCCTTTTTTGTTGCCCGATTCCTTGACGTCGCGGGGACCACCTGCAATAGCGCCTCAACCTTTTCCTTGCCGAGAGAACCCATGTCCGAAAGCCGTTACGACATCCTGGGCCTCGGCAATGCCATCATCGACATCATCGCACAGACCTCCGACGCCTTCGTTGCCGAACACGGTCTGACCAAGGGTGCAATGACCCTCACCGACGAAGGTCCGGCCGAAGCGCTATACGCGGCCATGGGCACGACCCTGACCGTCTCCGGCGGCTCCGCGGCCAACACGGTGATCGGCGCGGCGAGCCTGGGCTGCAAGGGCGCCTTCATCGGCAAGGTGAAGACCGACGCGCTCGGCGGCCTGTTCGCCGAGGACATCCGCAAGGCCGGCGTCGACTTTTTGACCCCGCCCGACACGGACGGCCCCGCGACGGCACGCTGCTTCGTCCTGGTGACGCCCGACGGGCACCGCACGATGAATACGTTTCTCGGCGCCTGCCAGAACCTGACCGAGGACGATGTCGATGCCGAGATCGTCAAGGCCTCGCAGATCACCTATCTCGAAGGCTATCTCTGGGATCCGCCCGCGGCTAAGGCCGCTTTCGTCAAGGCTTCGACGATCGCACGCGGCGCCGGCCGCCGTGTCGCGCTCAGCCTGTCCGATCCGTTCTGCGTCGGGCGCTACCGTGACGAATTTTTGGCACTGATCCGCGCCGGTCGCGTTGACATCCTGTTCGCCAACGAAGCCGAACTGATGAGCCTGTACGAGACCGATTTCGACAAGGCTGTCCAGCAGCTCCAGTCGGAAGGCATCCTTGGCGCCGTGACGCGCTCCGAGAAGGGCAGCGTCGTGATCACCAAGGAAGAGACGATCGCCGTTCCAGCCGCACCGATTGAAACGCTCGTCGACACGACCGGCGCGGGTGACCTTTTCGCCGCCGGCTTCATTACCGGGCTGGTGCGCGGGCACGACCACGCCACCTGCGCCAAGCTCGGCGGCCTTGCTGCGGCCGAGATCATCCAGCATCTCGGCGCCCGCCCGAAAGTCAGCCTGCGCACACTGGCTAAGGACAACGACATCGCCCTTTGAGCCGGCGCCCCGGCGTTGACGGCCTGAAGGCAGCGCCGAGCTGGAACGAAGCCGCAAGGCTCGTGTTTCCGTTTGGACGACGGGGGATATCCATTTGACATCAGTGTTGCGAAGCCGTGTGCTCGAGGGCCGGCCGTTTCCGCTCGGGGCGACCTGGGACGGGCGCGGCGTCAACTTTGCGCTGTTCTCGGCGAACGCCACCAAGGTCGAACTCTGCCTTTTTGACCATTTCCGCGAAAAGGAGGTCGAACGGATCGAGCTGCCGGAATTCACGGACGAGGTCTGGCACGGCTACCTGCCGGACGCGCGCCCGGGCACGATCTATTCATACCGCGTGCATGGGCCCTACGAGCCCGAGAACGGGCATCGTTTCAATCCAAACAAACTCGTGCTCGATCCCTATGCCAAGGCCATCGAAGGGCGCTTGAAGTGGAACCCCGCGGTCTTCGGCTATAAGATGGAAAGCGGCGACGCCACGACCTACGACGAGCGCGATAGCGCGCCGTTCGTGCCGCGCGCCCGCGTCATCGATCCGGCCTTCACCTGGGGCGAGGACCGCCATCAGCGCCAGCCCTTCGACCAGGCGCTGATATACGAGACCCATGTCCGCGGCTTCACCAAGCGCCATCCGGCGGTGTCGGAGCGGCTCCAGGGCACGTTCCGCGGGCTGATCCAGCCGGAAGTCATCAAGCACATCAAGTCGCTCGGCGTGACCGCGATCGAGCTGATGCCGGTCCACAGCTTCGTCAACGACGACCATCTGCTCAACAAGGGCCTCACCAACTTCTGGGGCTACAATACCCTCGGCTTTTTCGCCCCCGACCGGCGTTACGCCAGCGAGCCCGATTTCGCCTTCTCCGAGTTCAAGGAGATGGTCTCGCATCTCCACGCCAACGGCCTCGAGGTGATTCTCGACGTGGTCTACAACCACACCGCCGAGGGCAACGAATTCGGGCCGACCTTCTCGTTCAAGGGCATCGACAACCAATCCTACTATCGGTTGCCGAAGGAAAACCCGGCGCATTACATCAACGACACCGGCACCGGCAATACGCTCAACCTGTCGCATCCCCGCGTGCTGCAGATGGTCACCGACAGCCTGCGCTACTGGGTGCAGGACATGCATGTCGACGGCTTCCGCTTCGATCTCGGCACCATTCTCGCGCGCGAGGATCACGGCTTCGACGAGGGCGGCGGCTTTCTCGATTCCTGCCGCCAGGATCCCATTCTCTCCTCGGTCAAGCTTATTGCCGAGCCCTGGGATTGCGGACCCGGCGGCTATCAGGTTGGGCGTTTCCCGCCGGGCTGGGCGGAGTGGAACGACCGCTACCGCGACAACATCCGCTCCTTCTGGCAGGGCGAAAAGGGCACCTTGCCCGACCTCGCCAAACGCCTCACCGCCTCTGCCGAAAGCTTCAATCACCGCGGCCGCAAGGCCTGGGCGAGCGTCAACTTCGTCACCGCGCATGATGGTTTTACGCTGAACGATCTCGTCAGCTACAACGAGAAGCACAACGAGGCCAACGGCGAGGACGGGCGCGACGGGAGCTCGGACAATCGGTCCTGGAACTGCGGCGTCGAAGGGCCGACCGACGATCCAGAAATCCTGGAACTGCGCGAGCGCCAGAAGCGCAACATCCTTGCCACCCTGTTCTTCTCGCAGGGCCTGCCGATGCTGCTCGCCGGCGACGAGTTCGGCCGCACGCAGAACGGCAACAACAACGCCTACTGCCAGGACAACGACATCAGTTGGGTGAACTGGAAGCTCGACGAGGCCGGCCATGCGCTTTACGCCTTCGTGCAGAAGCTCGGAAAGCTGCGTCACAACTATCCGATCCTGCGTCGCGAGCGTTTTCTGACCGGGCACTACAACGAAGAGCTCGACGTCAAGGACGTGACCTGGCTGAAGCCCGACGGCAACGAGATGGACGACGGCGGCTGGGCCGACGACAACGCCCTCAGCATGGGCGTCCTGCTCGACGGCCGCGCCCAGCCGACCGGCATCCGCAAGCGCGGCAGCGACAGCACGCTGCTGATGTTCTTCAACGCCTACCACGACGTCGTGCAGTGCAAGCTCGTCGACGTACCGGGTGGCAAGCGCTGGGTGCGCCTGCTCGATACCAACCAGCCCGAAGCCGACGAGCTGGCCGAGTTCGAGCTGAACCACACTTACGACGTCACCGGTCGCTCCGTGGTCCTGTTCAAGCTCCAGGCTAGCCCGCCGCGGAAACCTTGATCGCGTAAACGCCTCGCGCGGGGCGCCCGCGGCATGATAAGGGAGCCCATGGCTCAGGGCTCCCTTTACACGCATGGCTTTGCGCGCGTCGCGGCGTGCACCATTTCCAGCCGCATCGGCGACCCGCAGGCCAATGCGGCGTCCATTCTTGCGATGGCCTTGGAGTGCCACCACGAAGGCGCGTCGCTCGCGGTGTTTCCCGAGCTCTGCCTGTCGAGCTACGCGATCGACGATCTGCTGTTCCAGGACGCCTTGCTCGACGCGGTTGCGACCGCGGTCGCATGGCTCGTCGAGCAGTCGAAAACCCTGCGCCCGCTGCTGCTCGTCGGCGCGCCGCTCCGCTTCCGCAACCGCCTCTACAATTGCGCGCTGGCGATCCAGGGCGGTCGCCTGCTCGGCGTCGTGCCGAAACTCTACCTGCCGAACTACCGCGAGTTCTACGAACACCGGCATTTCGCGACCGGCATCGACGTGGTGGCGCAAGAGATCAGCATCGGAAGCCTGACGGCGCCGTTCGGGCGCGACCTGCTGTTTGCCGCCGGCGACGTGCCGGGGCTGATCGTCCACGCGGAGATCTGCGAGGACCTGTGGATCCCGGTGCCGCCGTCCTCCGTTGCGGCGCTGGCCGGCGCCACGGTGCTCGCCAACCTCTCTGCCAGCAACATCACCATCGGCAAGAGCGACACCCGCCGCCTGCTCTGCCAGTCGCAATCGGCCCGCTGCATCGCCGCCTACATCTATGCCGCCGCGGGCGCGGGCGAATCGACGACGGACCTTGCCTGGGACGGTCAGACGTCGATTTATGAAAACGGCGTGACGCTCGCGGAGTCCGAACGCTTTCCCGATGGGGCGCAGGCGGTGCATGCCGACGTCGATCTCGACCTGCTGCGGCAGGAACGGATGCGCCAGGGCACGTTCGACGACAATGCCCGACTGCAGAGCCAGACCCCGTTTCGCAGCATCGCCTTCCATCTCGAGCCGCCGACTGGCGACATCGGCCTGAAGCGCACCGTGGAGCGCTTTCCCTTCGTCCCGGCCGATCCGGCAAAGCTCGCGCAGGATTGTTTCGAGGCCTACAACATTCAGGTGGCCGGTCTGGTCCAGCGCCTTAGCGCGGTGAAGGTCAGCAAGGCCGTCATCGGCGTCTCGGGCGGCCTCGATTCCACCCACGCGCTGATCGTAGTGGCCCGCGCCTTCGACCGGCTGAAGCTGCCGCGCACAAACATCCTCGCCTATACGCTGCCGGGCTTCGCCACCAGCGACGAGACCAAGGCCAACGCCTTCGCGCTGATGCGATCGCTCGGCGTCACGGCGCAAGAGATCGACATCCGTCCCGCGGCGCGACAGATGCTCGGCGACCTCGGCCATCCCTTCGCCGGTGGCGAGCCCGTCTACGACATCACCTTCGAGAACGTGCAGGCGGGTCTGCGCACGGACTATCTGTTCCGCCTCGCCAACCACAACGGCGGGCTCGTCATCGGCACCGGCGACCTCTCCGAACTGGCGCTCGGCTGGTGCACTTATGGCGTCGGCGATCAGATGTCGCATTACAACGTCAACGGCGGCGTCCCGAAAACCTTGATCCAGCACCTGCTGCGCTGGGTCATCGAGGTCGCCCTGTTCGAACCGCATGTCGGGCAGACGCTCGGAAAAATTCTCGCCACCGAGATCTCGCCGGAACTCGTGCCTGTGGCGGCGGGCGAAACGCCGCAAAGCACGGAAGCCGTCGTCGGGCCCTACGCGCTGCAGGATTTCAATCTGTTCTATACGCTGCGCTATGGGTTTCGGCCGTCGAAGATCGCGTTCCTGGCGGAAGCCGCCTGGGCGGACGCCGCGGCCGGGGCCTGGCCGCCCGGCTTTCCGCCGGAACGGCGCAACGCCTACGACCGCGACGCGATCTTCCACTGGTTGGAAGTCTTCATCCGCCGCTTCTTCGGCTTCAGCCAGTTCAAACGGTCGGCGATGCCCAACGGACCGAAGGTCGCTGCGGGCGGTTCGCTGTCGCCACGCGGCGACTGGCGGGCGCCGTCCGACGGCAATGCCGACGTCTGGCTGCGCGATCTCCAGCAGGCCCGCGACGCGTCATCCTGAGCGAAAAAGCGCAAATCCCTTGGGGACGAACGCCAATCCTTGACGAACGTCGTGTCTCTCCGCCACAAAACGCACTAGATCCGCATGATATCGCCAGAGTGCGGTGCGTAACGTGCGATACTGTGACGTGATGGTGGAGAGCTTGTGATGACGGACCTCACGATCGGAGGCGAGACCTTCAACGTGTTGATCGGGGGCGACGAGACGCTTCCCGTTCTCATGCTGTCCAACCCGCTCGGCGCGAATCTCCATATCTGGGATGCGCTGATCCCCGATCTCCTCAAGCATTTCCGCATCGTGCGCTACAATCCGCGCGGGCACCACGGCAGCGTCACCGACGCGGGTCCCTATTCCATCGAGCGCCTGGGCCAGGACGCTGTGGCGATCCTCGATAGCCTCGGCATCGAGAAAGCGCATTTGGTCGGCATGTCGCAAGGCGGCGCCGTCGGCCAGTGGCTTCTGATCAACGCTCCGGACCGCATCGAGCGCGCCGTGCTCGCCAACACCGCGGCCCACTTCGGTTCGCCCGACTCCTGGAATGCGCGCATCATCGCGGCGCAGGAACACGGCATGGAAGCGCTCGCCGACGGCGTCATCGCGCGCTGGTTCAACGCCGACTTCGCGGAAAAGCATCCGGAGCGCGTGGAGCCTGTGAAGCAGGCGCTGCTCGCGACCTCGCCGGAAGGTTACGCCGCAGCCTGCGCCGCGTTGCGCGACATGGATCTGCGTGAAGGCCTCCTGCAAATCAACCGGCCGGTCCTCGTCATCGCCGGCGCCGACGATGAATCAACCACGCCGGAACAGGCCGCGCAGCTGGCTGACACGATTCCCGGCGCGAAGCTGGTCACCTTGCAGACGCGCCATATCTCGGCCGTCGAGGACGCGGCAGGTTTTGCCAAAGCCGTCATCGATTTCCTGACGGCGAAACTCCCGGCGCGCCAGACGACGACGCGCAAAGCGCCGCAGCCGCGCTCGATCGCCCGCCGTCCTGCAGGTCGGCGTTCGCCCGCGACACGCGGCGGGACGACGGACACGCTCGCCCGGCGCGCGCCGGTTAAAGGCGCGACGGGCAAGGCTCCGGCCATCGCCGCTCCCGTCGTCAAACCAGCACCAACTAAGACGCCGCGTGCAAAAGCGCCCGCCGCAAGCAACCCCGTACCAAAACGCGTAGCCGCGAAGGCGACATCCGTGAAAACCACGCGCAAGGCCATCGCCGCCGCGGCGCCAGCCAAGCGCGCTGTCGCGAAAAGCCCCGCGAAGTCGGCGCCCAAGGTTGCATCGCCCAAACCCGCGGCGCGCAAGACACGCGTTGCGGCTATGCCGGTCAAAACCGTGAAGGTGACCAAGACGGCGAAAGCCGTAGCGGCAAAGGCGGCGCGCAAACCGGCGGCAAAGCCGACGGTGACGGTGCGCACCAAGGTTGCGCCGGCAGCGAAGCGCGGCGTGGCCAAGCCAGCAGTCGCTGCGAAAAAGACAACGACGGCCGCCAAGCCAGGTACGACGCGGCGCGGTGCAGCCGCCGCGAAAGCGCCGGCGAAACGCACGGTTGCCGCGCCGACGCGCGGCCGCTTGGCGACGAAAACCAAGGCGCCAACCAAAATTGCCGCAAAACCCGCCGCACCGAAGTCCGCCCGCAAGCCGGTGGCCAAGGCGGCGCCGGCTCCAGCTAAGGTTTCGATCAAAGGGTCGGCCAAGACGACGAAGGCAGCAAAGCCCGCTGCCAAGGCAGTGCCCCGCAAGCCGGTTGCGAAAGCGCCGGCCAAGCGCCCTGCCCCACGCCGGAAGGCATGACGGCGCGCGTACGCCATAACGCAAGTCATGCGCTCGCAAACTTAAGGCATGCGCTCGCAGGCCTTGGGCTGGCGAGCGCGTTGGTTTTTTCAGCACCGGCCCTTGCCGATGTAAGGATCGGCATCGCTGCGCCGTTGAGTGGATCGGATGCGGTATTCGGCACCCAGATCCGTCTCGGCGTCGAGCAAGCCATCGCCGACATCAATGCCGATGGCGGTTTTCTCGGGCAACGCGGCAGCGCCGTGCCGGGCGACGATCTCGGCGATCCCAAACGCGGCAGCGAGATCGCGGCGGGCTTCGTCCGCGACAAAGTTCAGCTGGTGGTCGGCCCTTTCAGCTCCGGCGTGGCGATGCCGGCGTCCGCGATCTACGGTGCGGCGGGCGTGCTCGCGATCACCCCGTCGGCCACGGCTCCGCAGATCACCGAGCGCGGGCTGGCGACGATCTTCCGTCTCGGCGGACGCGACGACCAGCAAAGCGCGGTCGCCGCCCGCTACCTTGCCGACCACGCCACCAAGATCGCGATCCTTCACGATCGCACGACGGCCGGCAAAGCGCTCGCCGATGCCGTCCGCAAGGCGCTGCTGGCCGACGGCGTGAAGGACGCTCTCTATGCCAGCATCGACAAGGGCGACAAGGATGTTGGCCCGCTCGTGAACCGGCTGAAAACCTCCGGTGCCCAGATCGCGTTTTGGGGCGGGACGCAAACGGAAGCCGGCCTGCTGGTCCGCCAGCTTCACGACGCCGGATCGCATGCCGTGCTGATGGGCGGCATCGGGATCGCATCGGACGAGTTTGCCACGCTGGCCGGGCCGGGCGCGGAGGGCACGCTGATGACCTTTCCCGCAGATCCGCGACAGCGGCCGGACGCGGCCGATCTGCTGCATCGGCTTCAGGCCAAAGGCACGGAACCCGATGCCTACACATTTTATGCCTATGCCGCCGTCCAGATCATCCAGCAGGCCGCGGGCCTGGCCAAGTCGCTCGACCCGAGCGCGCTCGCAGCCACGATGCACGGCGGTACCGTCTTCAAAACCGTCCTCGGCGATGTCGCCTTCGACATGAAGGGCGACGTGACCACGCCGGGCTACGGCGTCATCCCCTGGCGCAAGGGCCCGACGGGCCGAATCGGCTTCTAGACCACGAAGCGCGACATCTATGTCTCGCCGCGTGAAGAACGGTGGGGCGTGCAAGACATTTTTACTTCGGCTGGTTTATGACAGTCGACCATGCGCGCAACTGAAGCCACCAGCACCCATCGCTGTTCGGCCCCTGAGGGGGACAGGCCTCCGCGCGGCGGATGAGGGTTCTCGGCGCCTTCTTTCTCAACGTCCTGTTCAATTTCGCGGTCGGTCTCCTCGTCGCCAAATTTTTGGGGCCGGCGGAGTACGGACGGTTCGCTCTCGCTCTGGCGACGGCGATGGCGGTCCAGACCTTCTTTCTCGACTGGCTTCGTCTCGGCGCGACGCGCTTCTATTCGGAACGCACCCGCGGTGAGGAACCGGCGCTGCGCGCAACGCTCGACCTCGCCTTCGCCGCCGTGACCTGCGCTCTGGCGGTCGCCAGCACCTGCCTATTCATGACCGGCGGGCACTTTCCCTTGTCCAATGCGCTCATCGCGCTGGCGCTGGGCGTCGCCGTATCCAACGGTCTGTTCGATTTCAACACCGCCCTGGTCCGCGCCCGTTTCCATGATCGGCTCTATACGCGCCTGATCATCGTGAAGAATCTTCTGGCCTTCACCTTGATCGGCGGCGGTGCCTTCTACTTTGCGTCAGCGAAGATGGCGCTGATCGGCGGCATTCTGAGCGCATCGGGCTCGGTCATCGCCGCTCGTGCCGCGCTCAGCGACCCCTTCGCCCAGGCGCATATGGCGCGGATCCGGATCGCCCGCTCGATCCTGCGCTACTCCATGCCGATCGTTGCCGCCAACCTGCTCTATATCTGCATTCCCCTAGCCAACCGCGCGTTGATCACGATCTACTACGGGTTTTCGGAAACCGGGCAGTTCTCGCTCGCCTTCGATATCGGAACCAAGGCCGTTCAGGCGATCGGCTCGACCCTGGACGTCGTGCTGTTCCAGATCGCGGTCGCCGCGCACGACCGTTTCGGCGCCGAGCGGTCCAAGCAGAAGATCGCCGACAACATGGCGATCGTCATCGCGATCATGCTGCCGGCTTGCGTCGGGATCTGGCTGGTGCTGCCGTCGCTGCAGCAGTTGATCGTGCCCGTCGATTATCGCGGCCCGTTCGATCAGCTTCTGACCCTGATGCTGCCCGGGCTGTTCTGCTTTGCGATGATCCTCTACGGCCTCAATCCGATTTTCCAGATCGCCAAGCGCACGGGACCGTTGATCGCCGCCGCGGTCGCGGGCTGCATCGCCGATCCCATCATCCTCTTCGCTATGCCGCGGGGCGGTGGCGCGCAGACGCTCGCTATTGCGCAATCCGGCGCCTTTTTCGTCGCGCTGGTGACGCTGATCGGGGTGGCCTGCCTGTCGCGCCCCCACTGGCCGCGCTGGCAAGATGTCGCCTCGACCTGTCTGGGAACCGCTGCTATGACCGCCGTGCTTCTCCCGCTTCGCAGTCAGCCTCCGAGCGTCATCATCCTGGTCGAGCAGGTCCTTGGCGGCATCGCGATCTACGCTGCGATCGTCGCGGGTCTCGACATCGCCAATCTGCGCACGATCCTGCTGGAACGGCTTCGCCCGATGGTGGCCCGCTTCAATCCGGGCTGATCACCGAAGCAGCAGCGTCGCCCAGCCCTCGATGAGGCGCCTTTTGACCAGATACAGGCCCTGGGCGCGATAGGCCGAGAGGACGCCCGGGACATCGCTGGCCAGCAGGCCCGAGAGGATGAGTTCCCCGCCCGGCACGAGAAGCGGCTTGAGTTTTGGCGCCAGCGACCGCAAGGGCCTCGCCAAAATGTTGCCGATGATGAGATCGTACGGCGCGCCCGCACGGAGATCGGGGTGGCCGACCCCCTTGGCGAGCACCGGGCGGACATAGGCGCCGGCTTGGTTGCGGCGCACGTTGCCGCGCGCTGCGACGACGGCCACGGCATCGATGTCGCCGGCGGCGACACGCCGATGGAAACGCCGGGCCGCGGCAATCGCCAACACGCCGGAGCCTGTCCCGACGTCGAGGATCGCATAGGGACGCCGTCGCTTGGCCACCGCGTTGATCATGGCGAGGCAGCCGCGCGTCGAGCCGTGATGACCGGTGCCGAAGGCCAGGGCCGCCTCGATCTCGATCCCGATGTCGCCCGACGTCACCCGGTCGCGGCCGTGCTTGCCATGGATGACGAAGCGGCCTTCACGCACCGCTTCCAGGCCTTCGAGCGACGAGGCGACCCAGTCGCGCTGCTGGACGCGTGAGAACTCGATCTTCGCCGCATACTCGTCGCCGGCGGCCACTTCAACCAAGCCGCGAACGCTCTCTTCATCGGGCGGCAGACCGAAGTAGACCTCGACGATCCAGGCGCCGCTGGTCCAGGCTCGGGTGTTGAATTGCTCTTCGAACGCCGCGGCGGCGGCATCCGCCGGCTCAAAGGTTTCGACGATAAGATCGGCGACGCGTCGCGCCGTCGGTTCGTCGCAGCGGAGGCGCATGACATAAGCCGCGCCGTTGGGGGGGAGACCTTCGAGCATGGGGGCGCGTAGCACGTGGCCTCGAGCGCGGCAATTCGGCGGAATTGATGCGGCACGCGAGGAAGGCTACATCTCGCGCCATGATGAAAGCGCCAGCTATCGTTCTCTGCGGGATTTTTGCCCTTTACGGCGCCTGTGCGTTTGCGGCGGAAAGCCCCACCCCGACGCAACCGCCGGCTGACGCACGGGAGACACAGGAAGAGAAAGCGGTTCAAGCCTACGGTGGCGACAACGCCACATGCCGCGAATGGACGGACGGCTGCGTCATCTGCTCGAGGGGGTCCGGGAGCGCGGCATCGTGTTCGCTACCGGGAATCGCCTGCCAGCCTCATGCCGTTCAGTGCACGGCACAAGCCGAGGCGCCAGCGGCAAAATAAGACAGCGCCGCCGGCATTCGGCACCGGCGGCTTTAAAGGGAACGATCAACCGATAGGGGCTGGCGCCGGCTGGTGCGCGATCAGGTTGCTGTCGTTGAGGGATGCCTTGATCACGCAATAGCCGGTCGCGCCGCGATAGGCGAGATAGGATCCTGTCGCCAACGCCAGGATGCTGAGAAACACGTTGGGGCGCGGCTGCGCGGCGGCGGACGTCAGGGCGAGCCCGGCCAAAACCGAAAGCGCGCGCTCGCCTCCGGACAAATGCGGGTCGGTATTGGCGTATTGCGACAGGTCAAGAGCCATTTCAGTCTCCATGGGCGGACGGCGACGCGTCCGGCTTAACGCAACAAAAATGCCTGCGACATAAGGATAGTTCCTGGCAACGGCGACAAAGCCGAGCTATTCGCAAGCGGCCCTGACGCCCGATATGGAAGCCCCATGGTCCCGACGTTGAATCAGGCCGCCACGGTCGCCGAGCAGGATTTCCGGCAGGCGCTTCGCCACTTTGCGAGCGGAGTCACCATCATCACCACCCAGGATCAGGCCGGCACGATCCACGGCATGACGGCTACGGCCTTCTCGTCGCTGTCGCTGACGCCACCGCTGATCCTCGTCGCCGTGGCTCAGGCCACGCGATGCCATGCGATGATCACCGCCACCGGACGCTTCGGCGTCAGTGTCCTTTACGATGACCAGGCGGACCTATCGCGGCACTTCGGCGGGCAAGCTTCGCCTGGCGTCATACCGCGGTTCGACCTGCTCGAGGGAACGCCGGTCATCGAGGGCGCCATGATTACGCTCGCCTGCAGTCTCGAACAGGCGATCGAAGGCGGAGACCACACGATCTTCGTCGGGCTGGTCGCCGCAGCCGCGACCGTCCCCGGAAAGCCGCTGATCCACTTTGATGGCAGATACCGGACCCTGGCGCCGGTGGAATAGGCCGGTCGGGGCGAACCGACGCCACGGCCGTCGGCCGATATAGGCGACGTCCATAAGGAATGCTGAAGCAGCGCGAGACATGCTACGCATGGCTGTGGCCCGCAAGAAGGATGAATGTGACAGAGGCTCCTGCGTCATTGCCCGACATGTCCGAATGCGATCGGGAACCGGTTCACACCCCTGGCTCCATTCAAGCTCACGGCAGCCTCATCGCGTTCAGCCTGCCGACCTGGGCCATCGCGCATGTCTCTAAAAACGCTCCCGGTCTCTTCGGACACGCCACCGCCGAAGGCATGATCGGGGCGAGCATGGAAACCGTGCTGTCGCCGCAGATCATCCACGACCTTCGCAACACCTTTCAGGCGGCCATGATCTCCGGATTTGCGGAGCGAATGAGCGCGATCGCCGTCGGCGTCCACGACGAGCCCCACGACCTGATGATTCATGCTTCGGGCGCGCTCGCCGTCGTCGAGTTCGTGCCTTGTGCGGGCGCCGACACGATGCGCGCCGATCCCAGCATGCTGGTCAAGGCGATCATGGACAGGCTGCGTCGCACCACCAGCTTCCAGGCCTTCCTCACCTCGGCCGCGCGCCAGATCCGTGCCATCACCGGCTACGATCGGGTGATGATCTATCGCTTCCTCGACGACGACAGCGGCCAGGTCATCGCCGAGGCGCTGCGTTTCGGTCTCGCCCCCTACATGCACCAGCATTATCCCGCGAGCGACATTCCGGCTCAGGCGCGCGCGCTCTACAAGCGGCAGTGGCTCCGGCTCATTCCCGCCGTCGATTACACGCCCGTGCCGGTCATCCCCGGCATCGACAAGGATGGACTGCCGCTCGATCTCAGCCAGGCGAGCCTGCGCAGCGTGTCGCCCGTACATCTGCAATATCTTCGCAACATGGGCAGCGCGGGGACGCTGACCGTCTCCATCATGCATGGCGATCGTCTCTGGGGCCTCATCGCCTGCCATCACGAGACGCCGCGCCGGCTCTCCGCGACCACCTGCGCCGCCGTCGAGCTGTTCGCCATGGTGTTCTCCTCGCAGATCGAGGCCAAGGAACAGCAGGACGAGCTGAGCTACATCGCCAAGTCGCGCGAGACGCACGATCGGCTCATCGCCAGCATGGAGCCCGAGGAAACGATCTTCGACAATCTGCGACGGTTCGGGGATCTGCTGCGCGAGATGATCGTCTGTGACGGTATCGGAATTTGGACCAACGGCTGTTTCGAAGGCGCAGGCATCGTGCCGCCCGACAACGGTATCGAGGAACTCGTCCGTCTGATGCAAACGAAGCGACCGGATCGCGTCTATGCGACGACCGCCTTGGGCGACGAGCTTCCCGACGCGATGCGATACGCCGATCAGGTCAGCGGCGTCATCGCGATACCGTTTTCGCGGTCGCCGCGGGATATCCTGTTTCTGTTCCGACGCGAGGTCGTGCAGACGGTGCTATGGGGCGGCGAGCCCACCAAGATCGTGGATCCCGCAACGGGCGCCATCGGCCCTCGTAAAAGCTTCGAAGCCTGGCGCGAGATCGTCCGCGGCAAGAGCCTTCCGTGGCGCAGCGGCGCGATCGACATCGCGGAAACGCTGCGCGTCTCGCTGCTCGACGTCATTCTGCGGCGCACGGATCTCGTCGACCGCGAGCGGCGCATCGCCCACGAAAGCCAGGCGCTGCTCGTCGCCGAGCTGAATCACCGGGTCAAAAACGTGCTCGCGGTTGTCGGCTCGCTGATCCGGCAGAGCCGACCGGGCGACCAGACCATCGAAGCCTTCTCGGAGAACCTGCAAAGTCGCATCCAGGCCCTGTCGATCGCGCACGACCAGCTGACGCGTTCGCACTGGCAGGCTGCCCCGCTGCGTCCCCTGATCGAGGCCGAGGCGCGGGCCTGGAGCGACGTCGGCTGCGATCGTCTCGTTCTATCCGGACCGCCGGTGATGGTCGCTTCGCGCGCCTATCAGACGCTTGCGCTCGTGTTGCACGAGATGATGACGAACGCCGCGAAATATGGCGCCCTCAGCGTACCCGACGGGCGCCTCGCGATCAGCTGGAGCCTCGACGACGACCTTACGCTGCTTTGGGTCGAAACCAACGGCCCGCGTGTCGAGGCGCCATCGCGCCGCGGCTTCGGAACCGTCGTGACGGAACAGTCGATCCCCTTCGAGTTGCACGGAACCGCCGTCCTCGATTATCTGCCGGCAGGCGTGCGCGCCTGCTTCACGATCCCCGCGGAATTCGTCGATGCATCGCGGCTGGAGACGAAGGCTGTGACAGCCGCCGTCGCGCTTAAAGCCGATCTCAACGGCAAGACCCTGCTTCTGGTCGAGGACAGCATGATGATCGCGCTCGACGCGCAGGCGATGCTGCAAGGCTGCGGTGCCGATGTCGAACTGGTGAGCACCACGCGCGAAGCCAAACGCGCGCTGACGTTGAACCGCTTCGACGCCGCAATTCTCGACGTCAACCTCTACAGCGAGACGAGCTTCACCATCGCCGAGGATCTGCAGGACCGCAGGATCCCGTTCGTGTTCGCGACGGGCTACGGCGAGATGGTCAGCGTTCCCGAGCGCTTCAAGGACGTTTCGATCGTGTCCAAGCCCTATGCCGAGGATTCTCTCCGGGGCGCCCTGGCCGTCTAAAGCTACAGACGAAAATGGGCGGCCGAAGCCGCCCATCGTCACGCTATGGAAAAAGCCTACTTTGCGGCGTGCGCGTAGGTGTAGCCGGCCAGCGCGTCCATCAGCGGAGGCGACAGCACGTCGTAAGGAACGAGGCCGAGTTCCGTGAAGCGCCCGCGTACGGCGTCCATGCCCTTGGGATCGTAGCCCTGCTCGATGATCGAGGAGACGAAGGCCGCGAACTGCGGCGCCTGCCAGCCTTTTTCCGGGCTGAGCTCGACGTGCACGAAGTCGAGACCCTTGAACGCATGATCCTTGACGATGCGGCCGAACATATGGACGCCGCACGACTTGCAGGCGTGACGCTGAATCGTCGCGCTTTCGTCGACGATGTGAAGCTTCTCTTCGTGCGCCGTGACCTTCAGGTTATCGACGGGAATGACGGCGACGACCGAGAACACGGCGCCTTCCGGCTTCCAGCACTTGGAGCAACCACAGGCGTGGTTGTGAACGACGTCGCCGGTCAGCGTCACTTCGACCTTGTCGGTCGCGCATTTGCAGTGAAGTTTGCCACCGGCAAAGCCGCCGGTACCCTGCTGAATTCCGTTATCGAGCAACGGATGAAGATGGGGAGCTGCCATTCGTAAAACCTCTTCTTGAACTGTGTTTCCACCACGTCTTTGACACGTGTCGAAGCGCCTTCTTGTGAGGGCTTACCCGACCGCAGCGACGTCTCTGCCGCAAAAGGATCGCACAGCCTGAGAAACTCAGGCCGCGCTCGCTTTCGAGGCCGGCTCCTTCTAACGACGGATTGCGCCGTTGCAAAGCCTTTTGCAGCAAAGGATGCGGCGGGAAGAGTTCACATTGCCGAAGACGACTGTAATAACATAACATCGGCCGCCAATACTTGGTTTGGCTTGGTTTAACCGGGACCGCCTCGGGAAAACGCGATGGGGATGACGACTCCCAGAGGCTTGCACTCCGGCTTGACGACGGCAACATGCTAGACAAATGCAGAAAACCGGAGCGATTCGCATGGCCAAAAAAGAAATTGTCAAAAAGGACGTTGCGGTGAAGGCCGCGAGCAAAGTCGCGAAGAAGGACGTTGCGAAGAAGGAGACCGCGAAGAAGGAGACCGCGACGCCGGTCGAAAAGAAAGCGCCTTCGACGATCCTGACGGCGACGGACATCAGCGAACATCTTGCCACCACGTTCGAGATTCCGAAGTCTCACGCCAAGGCCTATCTCGCCGAGTCGATCGAGATGATCGGCAAGCATCTGAAGAAGGGCACGAAGGTTCGCCTGTCCGGCCTCGGCATCTTCCAGGTGAAGAAGCGCGCCGCCCGCAAGGGTCGCAACCCGAACACCGGCGACGCGATCAAGATCAAGGCCAGCAAGCGGGTCGCCTTCGCCGCATCGCGCGACCTCAAGGCGAAGCTCTAAAAAGGCCGAACAGCGGCGTGTCCCCGTTTAACGAGGGCACGCCAGGTCTCCGAACCTGATCATCCCTCTGCAGACGGCGCCGATGGCGAGACAATTGCTTTGCCGTCGCGGTCGTCTCGGGGAGAATGCAATGCTGCCGACAGTTCTGGATCTGGCGAGCCTGAAGGACGCTTATGCGTCCGGGTCGGCCAATCCCGTCGGCGTCATCGACGCCGTCGTCGATCGCATCGAAGCTTCCAGCGACAAAGCCGTCTTCATCAGCGTCTTCAGCCGCGGCGTTTTAGAAGCGGAGGCCCGCGCCCTGATGGCCCGCGCGCCCGAGCCGAATTCCCTGCCGCTCTGGGGCATACCCTTCGCCGTCAAGGACAATATCGACGTTGCGGGTTTGCCGACGACCGCCGCCTGCCCGGCGTTTCAGTACGCACCTGCCGCCGACGCCCACGCCGTTGCACGCCTTCGCGAGGCCGGTGCGCTCGTTGTC
>NZ_LMUU01000043.1 GCF_009765775.1 Beijerinckia sp. L45 | reverse complement strand
CCGAGTGTATCGACCACGAGATGGCGCTTGCGGCCCTTGATCTTCTTGCCCGCGTCGAAACCACGAGGACCGCCGGCTTCCGTGGTCTTGATCGATTGGCTATCAACAACAACGGCGGTCGGCGCGGATTCTCGGCCTTCCGCCTTGCGAGCATTCATCACGAGGACATCGACGATCTGCGCCCACAGCCCGCTGTCGCGTCAAGCGTAAAATCTGTTCTGGACCGTGGTGAACGGCGGAAAATCCTTCGGCAACAATCGCCAGGGGCAAGCGCAACGGATCATGTAAAACAAGGCGTTAAGGATGATCACGGCGTTGGTTGGCCTTCGCCCACGCCGTTTGGGAGCTGGCAAGAGCGGCGCGATCAACGCCAGTTCCGCCTCCGATACGTCAGTTGAATAACGCGCGCGAATAACGTCATACTTCGTCCGATCGGCCTCGTTCCATGGCATCGCGAATCTCCGGAAGTTGTTGCAAACTCGGGAGAATCAAAGGCCGCGAGGCCGGTCAACCAATTTCAGGTCGGGCTCTAAGAAGTGATGGATTGGCGCCATGCACCTCCCACGATGTGATGCGGTAGTCCGCGACGGCGTTCCCGAGGAAGTAGGGATCGTGCTTCATCAGCTCGTCGGCCGCGGCGTCTGACTCGGCTTCATACAGGAACAGGCCCCC
>NZ_LMUU01000042.1 GCF_009765775.1 Beijerinckia sp. L45 | reverse complement strand
TCTCGGCCTTCCGCCTCGCGAGCATTCATCACGAGGACATCAACGATCTGCGCCCACAGCCCGCTGTCGCGCCAAGCGTAAAATCTGTTCTGGACCGTGGTGAACGGCGGAAAATCCTTCGGCAACAATCGCCAGGGGCAAGCGCAACGGATCATGTAAAACAAGGCGTTAAGGATGATCACGGCGTTGGTTGGCCTTCGCCCACGCCGTTTGGGAGCTGGCAAGAGCGGCGCGATCAACGCC
>NZ_LMUU01000041.1 GCF_009765775.1 Beijerinckia sp. L45 | reverse complement strand
AGCAGAATTTCCATCACCGTCGTCAAGCGAACCGACACGCAAATAAAGGGGTTCATCGTGCTGCCAAAGCGCTGGGTCGTCGAGCGCACGCTCGGCTGGATCAACCGCGCGCGTCGCCTGTCGAAGGATTTCGAGGCGACCATCAAGTCCGCGCTCGCGTGGTTGCAAATGGCCCTGGCGTTCCTCCTCATGCGAAGACTCGCGAGGCAGCAGACCGCTCAAACGTAAATTTTGAGTCGGGCTCT
>NZ_LMUU01000039.1 GCF_009765775.1 Beijerinckia sp. L45 | reverse complement strand
GCCCCGCCGAGCGAGTCGACCGCGACGGTCGCGCCGAACACCCCGGTAGCCGAGCCGGCGCCCGCGTCCAGCGAGCCGACAAACGCCAACAGCCCGCCCGAGCCCTATGCCGCGCCGGCGCCGAGCGCATCGGAGACGCCACCGGCTGCCGTTGCCGTGGCCCCGACCGTCGAGACGCCCGCGGCATCGGCGCCCGCCGGCGACGCGCCGCACAGCCCGCCCGAACCCTACGCCGCGCCCAACTGGTCGGACGTCTCCGGCCCCGCTTCCGCCCCCCAGACCGATGGAAAACCCTGAGCCCAAGCAAGGCTCCCGGATCAAGGACGACGAATGTTTCGATTCACCGCATGTGCCGTCGCTCTCCTCGCCTTTAGTGCGACGGTGCGCGCGTCGGAGCCGCCGCACTCGGCAGAGCTGGACGATATGATCGTCCGGCAGGCCAAGCGGCATGGCGTTCCGGAAAAGCTGGTGCGCCGTATCGTGATGCGCGAGAGCAAGTACAACCCGCGGGCGCGAAACCATTCGTTCTGGGGCCTGATGCAGATCAGCTATCCCACCGCGCGCAGCATGGGTTTTAAGGGCAGCCCGTCAGAGCTGCTCGATCCGTTGGTCAACCTGACCTATGCCGTGCCCTACCTCGCCAACGCCTTCGTCATCGCAGGCAAGCAGGAAGACGCCGCCGTCCGCCTATACGCCAGCGGCTACTACGCGACGGCCAAGAACCGCAATCTTCTGGATCAGCTGCGCACCGCGGATTCCGCGCCGGTCGT
>NZ_LMUU01000038.1:43377-82754 GCF_009765775.1 Beijerinckia sp. L45 | reverse complement strand
AGGTCGCCCTCGAGGCCGTCGCCGGCGACGCGATCACGGAAAAGGTCGAGCTCAGCTTCGACCCCGGGCGCGCCGCATTGCGCGCGCGCCGCATCCGCCGGCTCGGCGCGCTGGTGCTCGCCGAGGGCAACCTCGGCGTTCCCCCGGGCGAGGACGCGGCGCGCTGCCTCGCCGCCGGGATCGCGGCGCTGGGCATCGAGCGCCTGCCGTGGACGCCGGCGATCGGCCAGTGGCGGGATCGGGTGCAGTTCCTCCGCCAGGCGCAGGGCGAGGCCTGGCCGGATCTCTCCGATGCCGCGCTGGCCGCCGATGATGCCGCGTGGCTGCTGCCGGTGCTGGACGGCGTGACGAGCGTCGCCGGCATCGGGGCGGACAAGCTCGACGCGGCGCTTAAGGCGCTGCTGCCGTGGGACGTGGCGCGAAAACTCGAGGCGGAGGCGCCGACGCATGTGACGACGCCGGCCGGCGCCAGTCATCGACTGGACTATGCCGCGGAGGCCGGCCCGACGCTGGCGGTCAAGGTGCAGGAATTGTTCGGCCTGAGCGTCCATCCGAGCGTTGCCGGCGGCCGGGTGCCGCTGGTGCTGGAGCTGCTGTCGCCGGCGGGGCGGCCGATCCAGATCACCCGCGACCTCCCAGGGTTCTGGCGCGGGTCATGGGCGGATGTGCGGGCGGATCTGCGCGGCCGCTACCCCCGCCACCCCTGGCCGGATGATCCGGCAGCCGCGCTCCCGACGCTGCGCGCCAAGCCGCGGGGCACGTAGCGCTCTCGGCGCCCTACGCATAATTCGCCGATTTGACCACCCCATTGAAGTCTTACGACCTTTTGGTTTGGGCGGCGCCGCACCCTTTTGGCGAGCCTGGCGTTGAAACACCATGGATGCGCGGGGTTCCCCCGCGTCACGATCCGCTCTGCGGGTCGCCATGACACTCGAGGAGGAGACTGAATGGACAAGAAACTCGCCGGCCTGATCGGCGCGGTGTCCGCGCTGGCGTCGTTCGACGTCGCGCATGCGGCGACCGCGTCTCACGTTCAGGACGTGATGACGGTGAACTCCTACGACGATCTGCTTCAGCCGATCCCCAATGCGGTGGAAACGCTGAAGGCCAGCAACGCCGTTCTCGCCGAACAGGCCGCTGCCGACGGCGACGCGAAGTTGGAGATGGCGCAGTACTACCATCACCACCACCATCATCACCGCTTCTTCCGGCCCTTCTACCATCACCACCACCATTGGCATCATCACCACTGGCATCACCATCATCACCACCACTACGGCTACTGAGCCTTAGGCGGGCTCAGCGTCCGCTCGTGCCGATTGAGACTGGAGAGCGCGTCCGCCCGGACGCGCTCTTTTTATGCGCCTAGTCCTGCTGCGCCCGCGCCTTGGCGGCGCGCAGGATGTGGCGATAGGTCCCGTCGAACACCGTGTTGGAACTCGACGACCATTGCGTCTCCAGCGACAGCGTCTCGCGGCTGGCGTGGATGCGCCGGCCCTGCAGCTCGCGCTCGGCAGCCTCCTCCTCGCCCATCGGCACGAGCTCCATGTCGGGCTCGGAGGGGATGATGATCATCTGCGCCATCGCCTCGCCCGGCCGGAACACGTGGGTGCGGCCCTCGGCCGGCGATTTGAAGACCATGAAGGACAGCATCGGCCACCAGTGGCGGACCAGCGCCGGCACGGCGATCGGGCAGGTGTCGGTCGTGTCGGTGTAGAAGCGCGGGTGCGGCTCCATGCGCACGGCGAAGCCATCCTCGGGCCGGACGTCGAGGAGCAGCTGATAGGTGTAGAATTTCTCGCCGAACGTGCGGAACGGCGGCCACTCGATGCCGGTGCCGGGGCCCTCGCCGAAGTCGCCTGCGATGACCAGCTTGCCGTCGACGGTCGAGACCGTCATCTCAAAATCGTAGGGGTAGAAGATCTCGATCCCGTACTGCGCGCCCTCGGTGAACGGCATGCAGTGCCAGACATATTCCTGCGAACCCGTCTTGCGCGGCTCGGGTTTTCCCGACCAGCCCGGAATTTCCATCTTGGTCCGGCGCGGGTTCAGCCGCGGGTCGACGAGCCTGAATTTGACGGTCTGCACGCGGTATCCTTGAGTTGAGACACGAGGTGCCGGAGCATGGCCGCATCGGCCGGCTCCGGCAACATCGCGAGAGTCTTAGGCGGCCTCGCCAACGAGGCCGCGCTTGCGCAGCAGGGCCTCGGAGGATGGATCGCGGCCACGGAAGGCGCGGTAGGCGGCTTCGGGATCGGCCTTGTTGCCGGCGCTGTAGACGTGGTCGCGCAGCCGCTTGGCCGTGGCGGGATCGAAGATGTCGCCGGCTTCCGTGAAGGCGTCGAACCCGTCGGCATCGAGCACCTCGGACCAGAGGTAGGCGTAGTAGGCCGAGGAATAGCCGTCGCCGGCAAAGACGTGCTGAAAATGCGGCGTGCGGTGGCGCATGATGATGCCCTGCGGCATGCCCAGCTTGTCCAGCGTCTCCTTCTCGAAGGCGCTGACGTCGACGGGGGCGTCGCCGCCGCGCGAATGCAGGTCGAGGTCGACCAAAGCGGAGGCGGTATATTCGACTGTGGCAAAACCCTGGTTGAAGTTGCGGGCGTCGAGCAGCCGGCGCAGCAGCGCCTCCGGGATCGGCGCGCCGCTGTCCTTATGGACCGCGAAGCGCCGCAAGAGGGCGGGCTCCTCGAACCAGTGCTCGTAGAGCTGCGACGGAAACTCGACGAAGTCGCGGGACACGCTGGTGCCCGACAGGATCGGATGGGTGACATCCGACAGCATGCCGTGGAGGCCGTGGCCGAACTCGTGGAACAGGGTGCGGGCATCGTCGAAGCTGAGCAGGCTCGCCTCACCTTCGGGCGCCTTGGCGAAGTTCATCACGTTGACGATGATCGGCAGGATGGCGCCGTCGAGCCGCTGCTGGCTGCGGAAAGCGTTCATCCAGGCACCGCTGCGCTTCGACGTACGGGCGAAATAATCGCCGATGAACAGCGCGATGGCCGCGCCGTCAGCGTCCTTCACCTCCCAGGCGCGGGCGTCGGGATGATACAGCGGGATGTCGGGGCGCAGCGTGAAGCTGACCCCGAACAGCTGTTCGGCCGTGTAGAACGCCGCGTCGATCATCTTGTCGAGCTGGAAGTACGGCTTGATCTCCGCCTCGTCGAGGTCGAACTCCGCCTTGCGACGGCGCTCGGCATAATAACGCCAGTCCCAGGGGGCGATGGCGAAGTTGTCGCCTTCGGCGCTGGCCAGCGCCTGCAGAGCGCTCGCCTCGCGGCCGGCGCGGGCCTTGGCCGGCTCCCACACCGAGTGCAGCAGATGGCGCGCGGCGTCCGGTGTCTTGGCCATGGAATCCGCAAGGCGGAAAGCGGCAAAGCTCTCGTAGCCCAAAAGCTTCGCCCGCTCGGCGCGGAGCGTCACCGTCTCGGCGATGATGGCGCGGTTGTCCGTCTCGCCGCCGTTTTCGCCGCGCTTCGCCCAGGCCTGGAACGCCTCTTCGCGCAAGTCGCGCCGTGCGGAAAACTGCAGGAACGGCTCGATCGAGGAGCGCGACAGGGTGATCACATGCTTGCCCGGCTTTCCGCGCGCCTCGGCCGCCGCCGCAGCCGCGGCCACGAGAGACGCCGGCAGGCCCACCAGATCTTCGGGGGTGTCGAGCACCAGTTCGTAGGCGCGCTCGTCGGCCAGCACATTCTGGCCGAACTGGGTGCCGAGCGTCGCCAGCCGCTCGCTGATCGCGGCGAGCCGCGTCTTGGCGGCATCGGGCAGGCCGCCGCCGGCGCGGGAAAAGATGGTGTGATAACGCTCGATAACCCGCGCCTGCTCGCCGTCGAGCCCCAGGCTGTCACGGCGTGACCAGAGGGCGTCGATGCGCTGAAACAGGGCCTTGTTGAGATAGATCGCCGAGCCGTGCCGCGACAGGATCGGCGCCATCTCGCGCTCGATCGCCTGGATCGCGTCGTTGGTGTCGGAGCCGGACAGGTTGAAGAAGACCGAGCAGACCTTGTCGAGCTTTTCGCCGGCCCGCTCCATCGCCAGAATGGTGTTGTCGAAGGTCGGCGCAGCGGGATTGTCGGCAATCGCGGCGATCTCGCTCACGTTTTCAGCCAGGGCCATGTCGAAGGCCGGACGGTAATGCTCCGGGCGCACAGCCGCGAAGGGCGGGGCCTCGAACGGGCCGGTCCAGGGCTGAAGAAGCGGGTTCACGGTCATGCAGGCTTTCCATGGGGTCGCAGTGTCGCCAGCATATAGGGATGCGCGGGGCGACAACGCAAAGCGGTGGGACGTGGTATGATGTAGGTGCCCGCCGCATCCGATGCGAGGAGTGCGCTTAATGCTGAAGACCGCCGCCCGATCAGACGCCGATTACGACCAGGACTTCTTCCTCTGGACCCGAGAACAGGCGCGACTGCTCCGCGAGCATCGCTTCGCCGAGCTCGATCTCGCCAACCTCATCGACGAGGTGGAAAGCATGGGCCGCTCCGAAAAGCGCGAGATCCGCAGCCGGTTGACGGTGCTCTTGGCCCATCTGCTGAAATGGAAATACCAGCCGGACGCCCGAAAGCCGGGATGGACCAGTACGATCGACGAGCAGCGGCAGTCGCTTCTCGATGTGCTGGAGGACAATCCGAGCCTGCACAGCCTGCCTGCGGCGGATTTCGCGCGGGCCTATACGGCCGCTCGCGTGCGTGCCACAAAAGAGACGGGCATCGCTTTCGCGCTGTTTCCGGAGCACCCGCCGTTCACGCTGGAGCAGGCTTTGGACCCCGGTTTTCTGCCCCGGGAACCCGACCTCGACGACCAGGTTTAACCGTGTATGCCGGCTGGCGCTCCGAGGCGATTGCGCCTTTGTCCCCGCGGTTTGGCGCGTCTTGCCCTGGACTCGTCTTGCAAGGCAGTGTTGCATGTTGTGACTTGCCCGACATGCGAATCCTCGGCTAAACGCGGATTATTGCTTCCAACGCAGGTGGACTACGATGACGGCAACCGACCAGGGATTTTCCAACGAAGCGGCGCCGTTGGATGCCTCGCCTCGCCTGTTCGACAATGCTCTACTCGACAAGCTTTCGCGCGTGCACTGGACCGTTCCGCTGTTCGTTTACGTCCCGGTCATCATCGCGCTCGCCTACATCAGCCTGCAGGTTCTGGCACCGCTCACGGTTCTCGGCGGCGCCGCGCTCGGCTATCTCATCTGGACGCTGATCGAGTATTTCGGCCACCGCTATCTCTTTCACTGGGAATTCCCCGGCGCCTTCGGCCAGCGGCTGCACTTCCTGATTCATGGCGTGCATCACGATCACCCCAACGATCCGCTGCGCCTGGTGATGCCGATCCTGCTGTCCGGCCCGATCATGGTCATCGCCTTCGGCGTCGGCACGCTGCTGTTCGGCACGCCGCTCTGCTACCCCGTGCTGACCGGCTTCGTGATCGGCTACCTCACCTACGACATGGTGCATTTCTACACCCATCACGCCGAGCCGACGACCAAGCTCGGCCTGACCCTGCGTCGGCTGCACCTGATGCATCACTTCCGCGATCACGATAAGGGCTACGGCGTCAGCGCGCCCTATTGGGACACGGTGTTCGGGACCGCGCACAAGAAGCCCAGCCAGCGCTAAGATCCGGAGTTGAGGTTAACGCGCCCGTCTTTGCGAGCCGAAGGCGAAGCAATCTAGGGGCAGCTGACCGACATCGACGCAGCAACTGCCCTTGGGTTGCTTCGCTACGCTCGCAAAGACGGCTTGCTGGGCGATCGCGACTTAAGATCCGATCTTCTTATGCGCCCGGTTTTCGCAACACGTCGCGGACGTCCTGCTTGCGGCCGGCCCAGGTGACTTCGCGGGTCGTCCAGGCTGCCGCCCAGGCGCCGAGCAGGACGAGATCGCGTCCCAGAAACGCGATCGGGTGCCAGGGCGAGATCTCCCAGCGTTTCACCGCCGTCACCACCAGTTCGATCACAAGCCAGCCGCCCAGCGTGAGGCCGAACCCCGCGATGCCGCCCAAGCCGAGCAGCGGCGCGGCCAAGGCGCCGGCGATGGCTGCTGGAATCGGGCAGGCCAGCGGCTCCAGCGGAAACGACACCGGTTCCTCGGCGCGTCGGATCGCCGCCCAGCGCGCCTGCCGGGCATAGACGTCCCGCAGGCTGCGCGCGCCGATCTCCTGATCCACCGTCCGATCGGAAAACACGGTTTTCAGCCCGATCGCGGCAAAGCCCTTCGACAGGGCGCTGTCCTCCGCGATCGTGTAGCTCATCGCCGCGATGCCGCCGGCCTTGGCGAGGTCACTGCGCCGGAACAGCATCACCTTGCCGATGCCGAAGCCTTTGCCCAGCGCCGAGGCCGTAAGCAGCAGGCGGGCGTCGCGGTTGATCAGGATCGCCTCGATCACCCCCGCCAGCGTCTCCGGCCGCACCGCGACCGGCACGGCGCAGACCATCCCGACGCCGGGCCCAAAACTGCGCATGAGGTCGCGGAGCGTGGTTGGCCCGAAGGAAATGTTCGAATCCTTGGTGACGACGACATCGTGGGCCGCCGTTTCGAGCGGCGCCGTCAGGGTGTTGAGCTTGGGGCTGACGGCTGCCGTCGTCGGCGAATGCACGATACGGTTCGGGATCGCGCTGTGACCGGCGAGTTCACGCATGATGGCGAGCGCCGGCGACTCGGTTTCGGCGGTGCCGACCAGCACCTCGTAGCCAGGATAGTCTTGCTGAAACACCGACCGTTGCGCGCGCAAAAACCCGGGATTGACGAGCTTGACCGGCACGATCAACGACACCGGAGGCAGGGCGGCGCCCGTCGTGGTTCGGCGCCGAATCAGCGGCTGCACCAGTGCGCCGACGAGCGACGCGGCAAAGGTTACGAATCCCGCGATCCACCAGATCGCACCAAGAACTGAGAGTATCGTCAAACCGCAAACCCGTCTGTTGCCGCTGCTGTCGGAGCGCGAGAAACATCTCGCCGCTCCGGTGAGAGCGACCTTTAAGACAGGTTTCGCGAGCTCGGGTCTATCCTTGCCGTCTGATCGGGCTGCGCCTATTGCCTCTCACGATCGTTCCGGTTGATTTTGTAGCCTGCAGGCTACAGAGTGCGTTGTGGTCGAAATCCGAGAGACCGACGAGTTTTCACGATGGTTCGCACGGCTTCGCGATCAGATCGCGAGGGCCCAGATCCTCGTTCGTATCCGTCGTCTATCGCTAGGCAATCCGGGCGATGTTCGGCCCGTGGGCCGTGGAATCAGCGAGCTTCGGATCGATTGGGGTCCGGGATATCGCGTTTACTACGTGATGCACCGATCCGAGGTCGTGGTGCTGCTGTGTGGTGGCGACAAGAGCGATCAGCAACGCGACATTGCAACCGCAAAGCGCCTCGCGACGCAGTTGGAGTATTAGACGATGGTACTGCAGACGCGGCTGTGGGATGCGGCCGAACATCTGAAGTCGGATGAGGCCATGTCCGCCTACCTCAACGCTGCGTTCGAGGAGGATGATCCCAAGCTCCTCATGACGGTGCTCGGGGATATCGCTCGAGCCAAGGGTATGTCCATCCTCTCCAAGGAAACAGGACTGTCGCGCGAGAGCCTGTACCGCGCGCTGTCGAACGAGGGAAATCCAACGTTTTCGACCATCCTGAAGGTGACCAGAGCGCTGGGGCTCAGGTTGACCACAGAGCCTGTCGCCAAGCAAAGCGAGCCAGTCGCCTGATTCGGCATTGTCTTAACGGTGCGTCTGCTTCCGCGAATTGATACAAAGCGACACAAAAGGTGACCGTCCAGAAGGTTACCAAAACTAGTGTGTGCAAGATGAATGGCGTAGGCCTTTAGTCCTCGGCTGAGCGGCAGAGGGGGTCCGACCATCCGCACTTTCTTGCAAACCACGTCTTCTTTGCGGACATCGTCTTGGCGGACATCGTCTTGGACGACGGTCACGACAGGCGCCGCGGCAACCGCGCAGGCTGGACGATGACCGATCGGTTCGTCGACCCAAGCCGCGGCTCGGACCGCCAGGACGACAGCGCGCCCGACGTAGCGGCGTTCGACGCCGGCTTCGCTCTCGAGTCGACCCCGGCCGCGTTGCGCGCCTTCGCGCCGCGCCTTCCCAATCTGACCACCACGACGCTCGCCGACAAGTATGACCTGGCCAAGGACCGCGTCTTCGTCTCCGGCGCCCAGGCCGTGGTCCGAGTCCTGCTGATGCAGCGCGAGATCGACCGCCGCGCCGGCCACGACACAGCCGGCTTCGTCTCCGGCTACCGCGGCTCGCCGCTCGGTCGGCTCGATTCGAACCTGTTTTCCGCCAAAAAAGTCCTCGACGCCGCTCA
This sequence comes from Beijerinckia sp. L45, assembly GCF_009765775.1. Taxonomy (GTDB): domain Bacteria; phylum Pseudomonadota; class Alphaproteobacteria; order Rhizobiales; family Beijerinckiaceae; genus RH-AL1. The sequence continues at coordinate 74,436 of NZ_LMUU01000038.1, read as the reverse complement.
GGTGACGTTCGAGCCGGGCCTCAACGAGGACCTCGCCGCCACCGCCGTCTGGGGCGCCCAGCAGGCCGAGATGCGCGGTGAAGGCCGCTACGACGGTGTCTTTTCGCTCTGGTACGGCAAGGGTCCGGGCGTCGACCGCTCCGGCGACGCGCTGCGCCATGCCAATCTCGCCGGCACCTCGCCGCTCGGCGGCGTGCTTGCCCTGATGGGCGATGACCACATCGCGGAATCGTCGAGCACCGCGCATCAGTCCGAGTTCATCTTCGCCGATATGATGATGCCGATCCTGTCGCCGGCCGGCGTGCAGGAGATCGTCGACTACGGGCTGATGGGCATCGCCATGAGCCGCTACACCGGCACCTGGACCGGCATCAAGTGCGTGAAAGATACCGTCGAATCGACGGCCTCGATCGAGGCCTCGCCCGACCGCTTCTCCTACGTCCTGCCGCGCGACGTCGAACTGCCGCCCGGCGGCCTCAACATCCGCCCCAATGATTCGATCCTCGACCAGGACGTCCGGCTGACGCAGCACAAACTGGCGGCGATCCACGGCTTCCTCCGCGCCAACAAGCTCAACAAGATCATCCTCTCAGGCGGCCCCAAGGCGCGGCTCGGCATCGTCACCACCGGCAAGGCCTACCTCGACGTGCGTCAGGCGCTCGAGGCGCTCGGCATCGACGAGGTCAAGGCCAACGCCTTCGGCATCCGCCTCTACAAGCTGGCCTGCCCCTGGCCCGTCGAGCCGCAGGGCGTACGCGCCTTCGCCGAGGGCCTCGAGACGATCATGGTCGTCGAAGAAAAGCGCTCGCTGATCGAGTCTCAACTCCGCGAACAACTCTACAACGCGCCGCATCGCCCGGTGTGCATCGGCAAGACCGACGAGCAGGGCGCGCCGCTGTTCCCGCCGCACGGGGCCCTCGACACCAACGAGATCGCCATCGCGATCGGTCGCCGCATCCTCCGCCAGTACCCGAACATCGATCTCGCCAGCCGCCTCGACCGGCTGGAGCGCATCCAGGGCAAGGTTTTGGGCCTCGCCGATGCCGGGACCCGCAGCCCGTATTTCTGCTCCGGCTGCCCGCACAATTCCTCGACCGTGATCCCCGAAGGCTCGCGCGCCTATGCCGGCATCGGCTGTCATTTCATGGCGCAGACGATGAACCGCGGCACCGACGGCTTCACTCAGATGGGCGGCGAGGGCGCCAACTGGATCGGCGAGGCGCCGTTCTCCAAGCGCGGCCACGTGTTCCAGAACCTCGGCGACGGCACCTACAATCACTCCGGCGTGCTGGCGATCCGCTGGGCCGTCGCGGCGAAGACCAACATCACCTACAAGATCCTGTTCAACGACGCCGTGGCGATGACCGGCGGCCAGACCCACGAGGGTGGCCTGACGGTCGACGCGATCGCCCGCCAGGTCGCGGCCGAAGGCGTCGGTACCATCGCCATCGTGGCCGATGCGCCAGAAAAATACCCGGCCGACATGAAGTGGCCGGCCGGGATCACCATCGACGGTCGCGAAGACCTCGACACCGTCCAGAAGAAGCTGGCCGCCATCGCCGGCCCGACCGTCCTGATCTACGACCAGACCTGCGCCGCAGAAATGCGCCGCCGCCGCAAGAAGGGCACGATGCCCGATCCCGACAAGCGGGTGATCATCAACGAGCTCGTCTGCGAAGGCTGTGGCGATTGCGGCGCAACCTCGAACTGTGTCGCCGTGCAACCGCTGGAAACCGAGTTCGGCCGCAAGCGCGTCATCGACCAGTCGAGCTGCAACAAGGATTTTTCCTGCGTCAGCGGTTTTTGCCCGGCCATCGTCACGGTGACCGGCGCGCGGCCCAAAAAGCTGGCGCCGCAGACCGCTGAAGGGCTTCGTCCCCTGCCCCCGCGCAAGACGCCGACCCCGCTGTCCGCAAAACCGTTCTCGATCGTCGTCACCGGCGTCGGCGGCACCGGCGTCGTCACCATCGGCGCGATCCTCGGCATGGCCGCCCATCTCGAGGGCAAGGGCTGCGGGATCATGGACATGGCCGGCCTCGCCCAGAAAGGCGGCGCCGTCTACAGCCACGTAAAGATCGCCGAGCGGCCGCAGGACATCCACGCCATCCGCATCGCCTCGGGCGAAGCCGACGTCGTGCTTGGCTGCGACCTCGTCGCCACCGGCTCGAAGAAGGTGCTCGCCACCATCCGCCCGGACGAGACTGCCGTCATCGTCAACTCCGCCGAACTGTTTCCGGGCGAATTCACCCGCAAGCCGACCTACGACCTGCCGACCGCGCGCATCAAGAAAGCCATCGGCATCGCCGCCGGCGCCGACGTCACCTATGTCGACGCCACCGCGACCGCCACCACCCTGCTCGGTACCTCGCTCGCCGCCAACATGTTCTCCCTCGGTCTGGCCTGGCAGAAGGGTCTGATCCCGCTGGCGGAAGACTCGATCCTCCGCGCCATCACGCTGAATGGCGAAGCCATCGAGATGAACATACAGGCGTTCGCCTGGGGCCGTCGCGCCGCCGCCGATCCTGTCGAAGTCGCCGGCATCGTCGCCGCCGCGCAGCCCGGCGCCCGGCGCAACGCACCGGCCGAGACATTCGAAGCCCAGGTGGCCCGCCGCGAAGCCTTCCTGACCGCCTACCAGGATGCGGCCTATGCCGAGCGCTATCGTGCGCTCGTCGATCGCGCCGCCTCAGCCGAAGCTGCTTATGCCCCCGCCCACACCGGGCTCGCTGCGGCGGTCGCCAAGGGCTTCTTCAAGCTGCTCGCCATCAAGGACGAATACGAGGTCGCCCGGCTCTACAGCGACGGCTCCTTCGCCCGCCAGATCGGCGAGACGCTGGAAGGCGACATCAAGGTCACCTACCACATGGCCCCGCCGCTCGTCGGCAAAACCAACAAGCAGGGCGTCGCGACCAAGACCGCGTTCGGGCCCTGGCTGCGCCGGCTGTTTCCGCTGCTCGCCGCTTCAAAACGCCTGCGCGGCACGCCGTTCGATCTCTTCGGCTACACCGCCGAGCGCAAGATGGAGCGTCGTCTCATCACCGACTATGAAGCGCTGATGGCCGATCTCTTCACCAGCCTGTCGCCCGACACCCACGCGATCGCGGTGGCGCTCGCCGCATTGCCGGAAACGATCAAGGGCTTCGGCCACGTGAAAGAGCGCAACCGCGTTGCCGCCAAGGCCGAAGAAGAGACCCTGCTGGCGCAGTGGCGCGCGGGCGCTCCGGCGATGCGGATGGCGGCCGAGTAGGGCCGCCATCGTTTTGGCCGCGAGCCTTATGCCACGCATCATGGTGCCGACCCAACCGCCTTGCGCCTGAGCGGGTCGGGCGGCCGGGTCACGGTTTCAACGATCTTTGCGTCGCGGTCGAAGCGGCGTTCATGTTAAGCTTGCGGCATGAAGGTCAGACATCTTTTGCAGCCAACCCTGGCATCGTCCGTGCGCCGGACGATGCTGCGGCAGGCCCTGGCGCTTTCGCTGGTGGTCACGCCCCTCTCACCGGTCTTCGCCGGGTCGAGCGCGGCCATGGACTCGCAAACCATGGTCGACCTCGTCGCCAGGCTCATCCCGACCGTCGTCAATGTCACCGCGCACCATGTCACGGCGCCGCCACGGGACGCCGCCGCGACCCAGGGCGCCGCGTTCGCCCGGGTTCGGACGGGCGTAGGCTCCGGCTTCGTCATTGACCCCAGCGGCTCCATCGTCACCAACCGGCATGTCGTCGAGGGCGCCTATGATCTCACCGTCACCTTCTCGGATGGCCGGACGGTCCCGGCGCAGTTGGTCTGGACATCCATGGCCGTGGACGTCGCCTTCCTCAAGGTGTCCGTCGACAAGCCCCTGCCGGTTGCCACGCTTGCCGCCGATCAGAGCGTGCGAATCGGCCAGCGTGTGATCGCCATCGGCAACCCGCTCGGGCTGGGAACATCGGTCAGCGCCGGCATCGTCAGCGCGGTGGATCGCGACATCAAGGAGTCGCCCTACGACGCCTTCATCCAGACCGATGCCGCGATCAACCACGGCAATTCCGGCGGTCCCTTGTTCAACGAGGCCGGCGAAGTCGTGGGGATCAACTCGGCGCTCTATACTTCGACCAGCAACGGCGGTTCGCAGGGCCTCGGCTTCGCCATTCCCGGACGCGACGTGATCTTCCTGATCGACGAGTTCAAGCGCTATGGCCGTGTCAGGGCCGGCTGGCTTGGCCTGAACGCGCAGAAGCTGACGTCCGACATGGCGGAGGCGCTGCGGTTTCCCGGGTTCTTCGGGGCCATCGTCGCGACCGTCGCCCCGAACTCGCCGGCCGCAGCGGCGGGCCTCCGATCCGGCGACATCGTTCAGACCTTTGGCGACGAACCGATCGAAGACGCGACCACGCTCAATCGCGCCACGGCGCTCTCGCTCGGCAAGCACGTGCAACTCGGCCTCTGGCGCGATGGCAAACCGCTCACCGTCTCGGTCACGATCGCCGAGGATCCGCAGTCCCATGGAGCGGCGGCGCAACCCTACATGGACGCCAGCGGGCCACGCTTCGCCAGCACCGGCGACATGGGCCTGTTGCTCGCGCCGCTCACCGGCGAGCTTCGTCAGCGCTTCAAGCTGCAGGCCGGCGTGCGAGGGCTGGTGGTGACCGCTGTCGCCGAGGACAGCGTCGCGCAGGAGGTGGGCTTGCGCGCGGGCGACGTCATCGTCACCGCGCAGATGCAGCCGGCGACCGACGTCGACGATCTCGACAGGCTGATCCTGACGCAAGCCTCGAGTGGTCGCCATGCGATGATCGTGCTCGTGCAGGCGTCCGGCGGCGAACGCTGGGTCGCGCTGCCGCTGCGGCTGTAAAACGCTGCGGCGTCATGCCCAAGCTTGCGCGCGTCGCGGAATAATACCATGTCACAGGCGTGCTGCGCCCCGTTCCGTCCGGCAGCCCCATGGAGAGCGTGATGCGTCAACCGCGCGGTCGCATATTCGATGATTTCTCGCGTCTCGTGTCCGATGCGTCGGGCGTCGCGCAAGGCGTCCGCCGCGAAGCCGAAACGGTCCTCAAGGGTCAGATCGAACGCCTCCTTGCCGCGATGGACATCGTGAGCCGCGAAGAGTTCGAAGCGGTGAAGCAGATGGCTGTCATGGCGCGCGAGGAGAACGAGCGGCTGGAGCGGCGGATCAAGGATCTCGAGGCCAGGTTCGGCACCGCCGCGACCCCGCCCGCATCGGCCGGCGATCCCGCGATTTAAGCTCGCCTGTCCTCCCTGTCCGTCCGGCTGCCACCGCAGCTGGACGCCGCCATGAGCTAAGCGTCCGAGGCACAGGCAAAATAAGCTGTGTTGCACGGGCCGCCCGCAGGCTCTTGGATTCAAGGCCCTTCACGCTTCAGCTGTGGACATGCCAGCTTCCGCGATGGACGGATTCACGCGAATCCACGACCTTGCCTGCAAGGATTCGCACCGGGAATGATCGTCTTGATCGCATAGCTCCCGTTGTGATTCATTCGCGGCGCGCGCCAGCGATTCGGAGCTGGTGATGCCTCGACGAACGGCCTGTCGAGTGAGTAACCGCGTTCCGTTCACTGGCGTCATCGAGGCTTTTCGTCTCGCCCGCCTGTACCGAGGCCATGGAATGTCGCTGTCGCAGATCGAAGTCGATCGCCACGAAAACCCTGTCGACCTGATCGAGCGGCTTGCCGCCTCGAACCAGTGGTCCTTCGACCGCGATGAAGAGGACGAGATCTCGATCTCCGTCGCGGGCGGCTGGACCGACTACAACATCGCCTTCACCTGGCTGCAGGACATGGAGGCACTCCACGTCGCCTGCGCCTTCGATCTCAAGGTGCCGGCGCCGCGCCGCACCGAGGTGCTGGGCCTCGTCGCGCTGATCAACGAGCAGATGTGGATCGGCCATTTCGACATCTGGCCCGGCGACGGCGTGATCATGTTCCGCCATGCCCTGCTGCTCGCCGGCGGCGCCGAGCTCAACGGCAAGCAGTGCGAGGCGGTGCTGACCAGCGCGGTGCTGGCCTGCGAGCGCTACTACCAGGCTTTTCAGTTCGTGGTCTGGGCCGGCAAGACCGGCCGCGAGGCGCTCGATACCGCGATGATCGAGACGCGCGGCGAAGCGTGACTGCCATGTCCCAATGGCCGCGCTCGCTGGTTTTGATGGGCGCGGGCAAGATGGGCGGAGCGCTGCTGCGCGGCTGGCTCGACCGGGGTTTTGCGCCGTCACGCGTCCACGTCGTCGATCCGCATCTCGACGAAGCGACAGCTGCGCTGTGCGACGCCAATGGCATTTCGCGCGCACCGCCCGAGACGCCGCCCGCGGTGCTCGTGCTGGCGGTCAAGCCGCAGACTTTTTCGAGCGATCCCGGCGCCTTCTCCGCGCTGGTCGGGCCCGACACGCTGGTCGTGTCGATCCTCGCCGGGCAGACGCTGGCGAACCTGCGCGCCGGTCTGACGGCTGCGGGCGCCATCGTGCGCGCGATGCCCAACCTGCCGGCCTCCGTCGGCCAGGGCATTACGGCGTTGGCCGGCGAGGGGACGCTTTCTGACGCGGACCGCGCCATCGCCGGAACGCTGCTGTCGGCCGTCGGCCAGATCGAGTGGCTGGAAGAATCCCTGATCGATGCGGTGACGGCGGTGTCCGGCTCTGGCCCGGCGTATGTGTTCCTGCTCGCCGAATATCTGGCCGAGGCCGGCACGGCCGCCGGCCTACCCCCCGACGTGGCCGCGCGGCTCGCCCGCGTCACGGTCGAAGGCTCCGGCGCGCTGATGGCGTCGCAACCCGATCGCTCGCCGGCGGCCCTGCGCGAGGCCGTGACATCACCGGGCGGGACGACTGCGGCAGCGCTGGACGTCTTGCGGGCGCCGGATGGGTTGAAGGCTTTGATGGCGAAAGCGATTGCGGCGGCGAAGCGCCGTGCGGCGGAGCTCGCGGGTTAGATTAGCTCTTAAACAGCTCAGCATGCCTGCCCATGTCGGCGAATAGGATGGTCTCGCCGCCGTCGACCAGCTTATAGACCAGCAGGTGATTGTTGCGGACGTGGCACTCGCGGTAGCCGTCCCAGCCGCCGACCAGCGCATGGTCCTTGTATTCTGCGGGCAGCGGCGCGTCGTTGTTGATCAAGCGCGTCATGACCGTCTTGACCTCTGCAAGGTCGACGCGGCCGGCGGATTCATAGCGCTTCCAGGCCTTTTTGAAATCGACGCTGTAGTCGGACCGCCGCGGAAGCGTGCTGCGCTTTTGCGCGGCCGGCTTGCCTTTTTTTCCGGCTTAGCCTTCTGCTTTCGCGAGGGCATCGAACAAGTCCTGGGCGGTCGTAAAGCGGGCGGTCCTGAGCTTGTCGGTGTTCGCAATCGCCCGGCGGAGGCGCGGGGTTGGCGAGCGGCCGCCCGTCTCTGCCTTAGCCACAACCAATTTCTGGTCGAGGAACAGCCGGAAGGCCTCCGTCAATGTAAGCTGAAACTCCGCGATCAATTCGCCAGACATCTCTTTCGGCAAACTGAGCCGCACGTCGATCAACTGACCAGCCGATAGCTCGCGAGCCGCGGCAGCCGCCCCGCCCAGAGTGATTCCGGTCACCAACGTGAGAGACGAGGCGCTTGCGGGAAGCGATCGGCCACCAGGCGGGCTCTCTTTAACGGGTTTTGCAGTGCTGGGACGAGCCATGAGGTAATCGTAACACGAGGCGCTTGTGCCGAGCTAGACGGTGACGCGACGAGCTAGTCAGGAGAGCCTACTTCGCCGTAAGCCGCGGATCCAGCAGACGTGACGCATCCTCGATCGGCCGCGGCTCAGGTTGCGCTGCGTCAGACTTCGCGTTTGCAAAACGGTGTTAGCCATTGCGCCCGACCGACCGCTTTCACACGCGCCGATGTGCAATTGCGAGATCGAACATTGCGCCGGATCTTGATCCACCCGCCCGCAGCGCGCATCCTCGCCTTGGTTCAGCGAAGCTGATGGTGACGCGTGACGCCTCGTGACGCAAAAATGGTGAGACCGGCTCCGCGATTCAGATGTGGCGCCCGAGCAACAATGGTGCACGTGGCGTCCTCTAACCAGGGGGCGGATGGCATCGCGTTCCGACGGGCGCTCCGGGCTCATGGCGCCGAGGAAAGTCTTGGAAGGCCCTCGGCAAGGGGTTACATTGCGGCAAGGCGTATGGGACGCCGCGAGGGAGACGGCCTATGGCGCAGGATCACGATGGGTCGTTTTCGCAGCACGACGCCGAGCCCAAGGCGGCCGTCGTCGACGCGCCGAAAATCGTCAAGCCGGCCCCCAAGGACGCGCTGATCGAAGCGCTGATGGAACTGGCCGGCGAGCGGGTTTGGGACGACATCTCGATCTCCGACATCGCCGCCCGGGCCAATCTGTCGCTCGCCGATTTCCGCGATCTCTATCCTTCCAAGGGGGCAGTACTGGCGGGGTTTTCGCGGAAAATCGACCGCATCGTGCTCGAAGGCACGAGCGACGATCTGCTGGACGAGCCGGCCAAGGAGCGGCTGTTCGACGTGCTGATGCGCCGGCTCGACGCGCTCACGCCCTATAAGCACGGGCTGGAAGGCATCGCCGAATGGCTCGGCCGCGCGCCGATGGCCGCCGCCTCGGTCAACCGGCTGGAAGTCAATTCCATGCGCTTCATGCTGGAGGCCGCCGGCATCGAGTCGGAAGGCCCGGTCGGCGCGGTCAAGGTCCAGGGGCTCGTGCTGCTCTGGGGCCGGGTGCTGCGCACCTGGTTCCACGACGACGACGCCGGCGTGGCGAAGACCATGGCGCTGCTCGACAAGGAGCTCGAGCGCGGCAGCAAGTTCGTTTCGCGCGCGGAAGACCTGAACCGCTTGGCGTCGCCGCTGGTGTCGCTGGCCCGCGCGCTGTTCGAGCGCCGCCCCGGCTCGCCCCGCGACGACGGCCGCGACTGGAAGAAGGAAGCCGACGAGGCGACGAAGTTTTAGGCCGCCGCCGCCGGCTCGAGCGCCTGCTGGCGCCACACCCACCAGCACAGCAGTGCCACGGGCACGCCGATCAGCGACGTCGCGACGAAGAAGTCGGTGAAACCCAGCCGCTCGATGATGAAGCCTGAGGACCCCGCGAGCAGGCTGCCGGGAAAGGCGCAGAGCGAGGTCAGCAGCGCATATTGGCTCGCCGCCAGCGCGGTCCCGGCAAGCGACGACATGTAGGTGATCAGCACGATCGAGGCGAAGGCATAGGCGAAGCTGTCGATGCCGACGGTAACGGCGAACAGCCAGAACTCGCCGCCGCCATGGTCGCCATGCGCCGCGAGATAGGCCAGCGCCAGGTGCGAGGCGGAGCCGCTCACTGTGCCGAGCAGCAGGCTCGCCATCATGCCGAGTCGCGGCACGATGAAGCTTCCCAGAAACGTGCCGCCAAGCGCCACCCAGAACCCCAAGAGCTTGGTCACCGTGGCGATGTCGGTGTTGGAATAATGCAGGCTCTTGAACAGCGGCAGCGCCATCGCGTTGGAGACGTAGCCGGGCATGCGGAAGCCGGCCACCAGCACCAGGATCGGCAGCGCCAGCGGCCCGAGCCGCTGCACCAGTTCCTTGATCGGCGCGATGATCGTCGCGGCGAAGCCCGGGTGCTCGGCCGGCGCCGCGGCGAGCGCGACATCGGATGGCGGCTCCGGCGCCAGCAGCGCCGCGATCATGCCGGGCACCATCGCCGCGGCCATGAAGAGATAGGCGCCGCGCCAGCCGATGCGGTCGGCGAGAAACAGCGCGCCGGCTCCGGCCACCAGAATGCCGATGCGGTAGCCGACCTCCGACCAGGAGGCCATCAGCGCCTGCCGCTCGACAGGCGCCACCGCGATGCGCCAGCCGTCGATCACCACATCCTGCGTCGCCCCGGCAAAGCCCAGCGCCAGCGAAAACACGACGGTCCACGCCAGCCACTGCGCGGGATCGCCGAAGGCGACGCCGGCGAGCGCCAGCATCACCGCAATCTGCGACGTGACGATCCAGCCGCGCCGCCGTCCCAAAAACCGGCCGAGCAGCGGCGGGTCGTAGCGGTCGAGAAACGGCGCCCACACGAACTTGAATTTATACGCCAGCGTCAGCTCGCTCATCAGCCCGATCGTCGCGATCGGCACCTGGGCCTCCGACAGCCACGCCGACTGCGTGACATAGACGAGCAGGTAGGGAATGCCCGAGGCGAAGCCGAGCCCCGCCATCGCGCCGAGCCGGCGATCGGAAACGAGGTGGGCGAGGACGGCTTTGGGTGAGGTCACGAAACGGCGCTCCCGATGCGGGTCTCTTGTCCCATTGGCGAGAGACGGTGTCGATGCGGCGCGGCCGGCACCCCCATTTTTGCCTCACGCTGCGTTATGCCGGTGCCAGCCGCAGCGGTCAGGACGGCGACGTCCCGCCGCGCTCCGTTCTCGAAAGCGGGAGACGGGCGCCTGCCCGCCGAAACCATGCGGCGCCGGCGCCAATATGATGCAAACCTCTTTCATCCGCGCGCCCCGTCGCCGGACTTTTTTGGGGGGAACCACCATCATGAAACAGCTGCTCTTCTCGCCCGCCGGCCGCCTCAACCGCGCGTCGTTCTGGAAAGCCACGATCCTCATCATCATCGCGGATCTCGTCGCCGGCGTTCTCTGCAAGATTTTGGGCGGGGCGATCCCGAACCAGGCGACCGAGGACGGCGCCTACAACGTCACCGGCGTCGCCGCGCTGCCCTTCAACGTGATCGTCTTCGCCTTCGGGGTATTCTCCGTCTGGGCCGGCCTCTGCATCGCCATCAAGCGCTACCACGATCGCGACAAGTCGGGCTTTTGGCTGCTCATTCAGGTCGTCCCGCTGATCGGCGCGATCTGGTATTTTGTCGAGACCGGCTTTCTCGCGGGAACGCCCGGCCCGAACCGTTTCGGTCCCGACCCGCTGCTGCGGACGGGCACGGCTTACGGGGCGGCGGCGTAAGAGAACCCCTTCTCCCACTCGTGGGAGAAGGGGGCCTCGCGTAGCGAGGTCGGATGAGGGGGATGCAGAAGGCCCTCATCATTGACGCTTCCGCCCAGCGCCCTCATCCGTCACGGCTTCGTCGCGACATCGTCCGACGCAAGCGGGAGAAGCAGAACTACCGACACGCAAACGCCAGATGCAGCGCCCGCGCCACCGTCAGCGCCGCGGGATCGCCCTTGGCCTCGGGATGCGCCGCCATATAGGCGACAAACGTGCGCTTCGGCTGGTCGTCCGCCATGTCTCGGGGATAGCAGATCTGCTTGGCGAAGCCGGCCGCCGCCACGCCCTTGACGCCGCCGGCCCCCATCGCCGCATAAAGGTCGGACACGCCGACCACGTAGTGCAGGCAATAGAGTCCGACGACCGCATTGGCGTCGGCGCATTTTTGCAGCAGATCGCCGGCGCTGAGAAACACGACATCCGGCTTGCTGTTCTTCGCCTTCAACCAGCCGCAGCCATGGCGCGCCTGCAGCGCCGCCGCCGCCACTTCGCCGCCGCCCGCGTCCATCCGCGCCGCATGCGCCTTGCCGTAAGTAACGAACGCATCGGAGAGCACGGCGATGCCGGCGCCATCAGGCAGACACAGGGTAGGCTTGAGCGCGCTCTTATCGGTTGCGGCCCGGCCGTACAGCGACGACGTCACCAGCCCGTCCGACACGCCGAGCAGATAGAACGCGCAGATGTTGCGCTTGCCCACCGCCGCCGACGCGTCCCCCGCCGCCTCGCACATCGCCAGGATCTGCGATCCCTTGAAATAGGTTTCGGCGTGGATGGGGGTTGTGAGCGCGGCGAGTGCGAGAAGCATGATGAGCGTTTTGAGCATTGGGATCCCCAGCGTGGCGGCGCCAGCTTAACCGGTGCTTGGGGAGACGCTATGGGGTTGTGGGAGTACGCGACGATGACGACGGCGCCCCTTCTCCCACACGTGGGAGAAGGTGGCCTCGCGCAGCGAGGTCGGATGAGGGCGATGCAGAAGGCCCGCATCATGGAAGCCCCCGCCCAGCGCCCTCATCCGACCCTTGCTCACGCAAGGGCCACCTTCTCCCGCAAGCGGGAGAAGGAGCACGCCCTTGCGTCCCAGCGCCGCCTTGATCAAATCAAGCGCGAGATCCCCGCCGACGACCACCAGCGCATTCGGCACCCGCACCACGCACCAGCCGTTCTCGCGAAACCAGCGATCCCGTCGCGCATCCATGAACCGTCCCGCGTCGGTCTCGTGCGACGGCCCATCGACTTCGACCACGAGCTTCACCTCCACGCAGGCAAAATCCGCGATGAACGCGCCGATCGGCACCTGCCGGCGAAATTTTGCGCCCAACCGCCGATTTCGCAAGCCAAGCCACAGCATCTCCTCCGCAAGCGTCTGCCCCCGCCGCATGATGCGGGCGCGGAGGAGCTGGCGTTCGGGTATGCGCGGCGGCATTCTTAGAGTTTAGCGCGGCATCGAAGCCGGCGGAACTCCTTCTCCCACCTGTGGGAGAAGGTGGCCTCGCGAAAGCGAGGTCGGATGAGGGCGCTGCAGAAGGCCCTCATCATCGAAGCCCCCGCTCAGCGCCCTCATCAGACCCTTGCTCACGCAAGGACTCCCCTTCTCCCGCAAGCGGGAGAAGGGGAGTCCTGCCGCCGGCAAAACGTGTCGACCCCTCATCCGTCGTCCCACGACGTAAACCAGCGCCGCACTGCCGGCACGGTATCGTCCCACCCGACGTCGAAGACGATGACGGTGTCCGGGCTCGTCACCTGCGCGAGGTTGAGCAGCCGCTCCAAGAGGCGGGTGTGCGGCACGGACAGGCGGATGTCGGCGCCGAAGACGATGCCATTGTAGCGTTTGGCGCGCATCATGGTCAGAAGCAGATCGGCGGCCGGCTTCTCTTCGGTCGCGGTGCCACAGAAATCCGCGACATAGCCGAGCCGCCGCAGCGTGGCGAGGTTGCGCTCGATCCGCTCCTGAATCGCGGCGCGTGCGCTCTCGGTGTCAGCGGCGGGGACGCCGGACAGGTCCAGCACGTCCGGATTCAGACCGATCAAGAGAACGACGACCTGTGCCATGCGACCGATCCTTTCCAACCAGCCTGCGCGTCGGCGGGGGGGCCCGCCACCCATCCCGCGCGCTCCTTCTCCCATTTATGGGAGAAGGTGGCCCTTGCGTCAGCAAGGGTCGGATGAGGGCGGTCCAGACGGCCCGCATCGAAGGCCGCCAGCCGCCTCATCATCGAAGCCCCGCCCAGCGCCCTCATCCGTCACGGCTTCGCCGCGACACCTTCTCCCGCAGGCGGGAGAAGGGGGCTCGCGCGCAGCAGTGTCATCCTTGAAAGACACGGCTGGCAGGGCAACCCATCCGGATTGCCGGCATGGGTTCGGGTCGGCCATTCCCTTCGAGGATTGGATGCCGTCGGACGGCGGCCACTGAAGCCGACGGAACCCCTTCTCCCATTCATGGGAGAAGGTGGCCCTTGCGTCAGCAAGGGTCGGATGAGGGTGGTGCAGAAGGCCCTTCAAATTAGAAGCTCACCCAGCGCCTCATCATCGAAGCCCCGCCCAGCGCCCTCATCCGTCACGGCTGCGCCGCGACACCTTCTCCCGCAAGCGGGAGAAGGGGAGCCTCTGCGCGACAGTAGAGCTATCCTTGAAAGGGACGGCTGCAGGGCAACCCATCCGGATGTCCGTGGCAATGACGCGGCGAAGCCGCGCCGCCACAACACCGTCACAGATGCGCGCTAGCGCATCTTCCACAAAATTTGCCGCCTTTTGTTATTAAAACAATACTCGAAGTCCTCTAAACAAGCGACTTCTTATCACTTTGGTGATTCCACCAAAGCGGAAAGCATTCTTGCATCGTAGAATCGAGATTTAAGCGCAATCTGTTGCGGCTCCGGCTTAATGCCCATCTAGAGCAGCCTTTGTGACAACAAGAGCTGACGCAATTCTGCGTTAAGGCGAGTCCTTCGAAGATCATCACGACTTGTAATGCTAAGTTTTTTCATAATATCGGCTATCTTTTGCCAGACCTCCCTAGAAGCCGCGTCTGATTTGGAAAGAAAGTCAATTATCGTTTTGCAGTCAGCATCTATTTTATTATTTTTGACGCTTGGGATGCTATCCCCAAGCAGATAATATTTTAAGGCCATAAGCGTGTGCAATTTGTAGTTATGCAGAATGGCATCAATGCTTTGATTTGACTGCAGTAGCTTTAGTCTATAGTAGGCAAAGGCGCTGGTGAAAAATATTTCCTCTTTGTTCTCCTTATCAAATACAGTCGTACTAAGTTCTTCTACTAGCTGGCTCGGATATCTGGCTGACAAGTCAGGCCTATCGAAAAACATAGCACCGCAGCATCTCGCAAGCTCCTTAATAGTAAATATTCTTACTGCAGCTAACCCTTGATTGTTATATTGATTGGGGCGACGCTCAAAGTACAAGACCTGAGCGTTGTCTTCGCATCGAGCCCGAAAGTAACGCTCGATGGCTTTGACGCAATCCATGCGAGCCAAAAATTGGTGATCCTCGATCTTGTTTTGGCTATTAGTCGACTCAACGATCTCGTTCACAATATCTTGGTCGCTCGTCTCCACAATTTTTACCATCAAGGTCGTATCTGCAGAGACTCTATCAAGCTCTCCATATAAGACATTAGAGGTCTGGCATCCGTTCACAATTTGATAATTAGAGATATACATCTCATTGCTTTGGAGTCGAACATCTGGTGATATTATCGTAATGCCATTATTAAGAATGCCAAAGCGGGTTGCACTCTTTTGATCTAAGAGGGAACCCCTCATAGCCAGATTAATTGGGCTATCCTCAAGTTTAATAAAATCCCTTACATTTCCGTCAAATATTGATCTCCGGAGATTGCCCTGCTGGTCCTTTAAGACAGCCTCTATAAAAGGCTTAGCTTGTACGGTAACAACGTAGCTCTCTTGTATCCCGTCGCTTTTGGGAAAGGACGCCGATCCAATAATTGTAAATTTGGCATTATATGCGCCAGTGGACGCTCGATAGATTTCTACTAGCCGATCTCTCCCCAAGAGGATGGTTTGAAAGGATGAAAACAAACCAGTATCAGCAAGTCGCCGCTCGAACGTCTTCCGAGCGCTCTCGATTTCAATCGCTTTGTTTTCGGGCGCCGAAGTGGAAAAGTAACAATACACACCGGGTTTTCCATCTTTTACCTTTCCCAGATTTCCTATTATGAGGTCGAATATTGCCTTTTTTTCTAACAAAAAGTCAGCGAGCTGATGGCTTGGGTTCTCTGAAATAAAATCAAGTACGCCAGACTCGAAATTGTTAAGCTCTTTTTTTCCCCATTTCTCTGACGTTTTTGACTGTATAAATACGATATTAATCTCGTTATCAGATTTTTTACTCGAAAATGTAGATACGATTTACTCTTTCGTTATAATGCACCTTTCGTTAGCAAAAAACATTACTGAATCAATTCCGGGGTCAGGACCTTCATATATTAGGTTTTCAGGCTCTACCGCGTCGCATGAATACAGCGAGGCTAGCGTATAGGCGCCAAAGGCTTCGAATAGTTCTGCGTCCTTCATTTCTAGTGAATGTGTAGTTTTAAACTCGTTCACGTGCGACTGTAAAACGCGATGCATGATCAAATCCGATGTTTGCTTTTCATGAACCTTCCCGATTCGCAAATTATTTGCAAACGAAAGTTAGTCACCCCCGCCGCTTCCCCTTAAACACCCGCGACCCGCTCTTCCCCGCCATCGAGCGCGCCAGCGGCTTGGCCTCCCCACCGCCAAAATTATGCGGCCCCATCTCGCTGTCCGTCGGTTTGTGCGGGCGGTTCGCGGGCACGTTCGCCGCCCGCCCATATTTTTGCGCGCCCGCATACCCCCCGGCGGCATTCTCGACGTCGCGCTGACTCGCCATCGGGTCGTCACCGATCGCCAGTTCGACGGCCTGCAGGCGCTTGACCTCGTCGCGCAGGCGCGCGGCTTCCTCGAAGTTGAGGTTGGCGGCGGCTTCGCGCATGCGTTTTTCCATGTCGCCGATGGTGGCCTTGAAGTTGTGGCCGATGAGCGAGACGTCCTGGGCCATCCCGGCGTCGACGGTGACGTGGTCCTGCTCGTAGACGCTGCCCAGAATGTCCTGGATGCCGCGCTTGATCGAGGCGGGCGTGATGCCGTGTTCGAGGTTGTAGGCGGACTGGCGCTCGCGGCGGCGCGAGGTTTCCGCCATCGCGCGCTCCATCGATCCCGTGACCTTGTCGGCATAGAGGATCACGCGCCCATCGACGTTTCGTGCCGCGCGCCCGATGGTTTGCACCAAACTGGTTTCGGAGCGCAAAAACCCTTCCTTGTCGGCGTCGAGAATGGCGACGAGCCCGCACTCCGGAATGTCCAGGCCTTCGCGCAAAAGATTGATGCCGATCAGGGCGTCGAACGCCCCGAGGCGCAGGTCGCGGATGATTTCGATGCGCTCGATCGTGTCGATGTCGCTGTGCATATAGCGGACGCGGACGCCGTGCTCGTGCAGATATTCCGTCAAGTCTTCGGCCATGCGCTTGGTCAGCACGGTGACGAGCGAGCGGTAGCCGTCGAGCGCCATCGCGCGGATCTCGCCGAGCACGTCGTCGACTTGTGCCCGCGCCGGGCGGACTTCCACCGGCGGGTCGATCAGGCCGGTGGGGCGGATGACCTGTTCGACGAAGACGCCGCCGGTGCGCTCCATCTCCCACGTGCCGGGCGTGGCGGAGACGTGGACGGTCTGCGGCCGCATCGCCTCCCATTCCTCGAAGCGCAGCGGGCGGTTGTCGAGGCACGACGGCAGCCGAAAGCCGTATTCGGCAAGGGTCGCCTTGCGCCGAAAATCGCCGCGATACATGCCGCCGATCTGTGGCACCGTGACATGGCTCTCGTCGGCGAAGACCAGCGCGTTGTCGGGCAAATATTCGAACAACGTGGGCGGCGGCTCGCCCGGCTTGCGGCCGGTGAGGTAGCGCGAATAGTTCTCGATGCCGGCGCAGGATCCGGTCGCTTCGAGCATTTCGAGATCGAACATCGTGCGCTGTTCGAGCCGTTGGGACTCCAACAGTCGGCCGGATCCGTTGAGCTCGTCGAGGCGCTGGCGCAGCTCGCCCTTGATGCCCTTGATCGACTGTAAAAGCGTCGGTCGGGGCGTGACGTAATGCGAGTTGGCGTAGATTTTGACGAACTGCAGATCCTGCGTCTTTTTTCCCGTCAGCGGATCGAACTCGACGATGCTCTCGATCTCGTCGCCGAAGAAGCCGATGCGCCAGGCGCGGTCTTCATAGTGGGCCGGAAACAGCTCCACCGTATCGCCGCGCACGCGAAAAATGCCGCGGGCAAAATCGCCGCCGCTACGCTTGTACTGCAGCGCGACGAGATCGGCGATGAGCTGGCGCTGGTCGATCTTTTCGCCCTGCGTCACCGTAAACGTCATGGCGGTATAGGTTTCGACCGAGCCGATACCGTAGATGCAGGACACGGAGGCGACGATGATGACGTCGTCGCGCTCGATCAGCGCGCGCGTCGCGGCGTGGCGCATGCGGTCGATCTGCTCGTTGATCGAGCTTTCCTTCTCGATATAGGTGTCGCTGCGCGGCACGTAGGCCTCGGGCTGGTAGTAGTCGTAATACGAGACGAAGTATTCGACGGCATTGTTGGGGAAGAAACTCTTGAACTCGCCGTAGAGCTGCGCCGCCAGCGTCTTGTTTGGCGCGAGGATCAGGGCCGGGCGGTTGGTGCGGGCGATGACCTGCGCCATCGTGAAGGTTTTTCCCGATCCGGTGACGCCGAGCAGCACCTGGTCGCGTTCCACCGCGTTGACGCCGGCGACCAGTTCCTCGATGGCGGCGGGCTGGTCGCCCTTCGGCTCGAACTCCGAGACGATCTCGAATTTGATGCCGCCTTCGGACTTGTCCGGCCGCTCCGGGCGATGCGGCGTCCAGGGTTTTTGCTCGCGGATATTGGGATCGCCGGCCTCGAGCAGCGCCTTCAGCGATTCCGCGGTTGCCGCGGCGCCCATCATGCCGCGCGGATGGGACAGGGCCGGCTCGCGCGCCGGCGCGGCGGCCGTGGCGTTGCCATGGGTCAGGCCAAAGCTCTTCGCCAGCTGGGCGTCGATGCGCGACACCGGGCCCGCGTCGAAGGGCGCGGACGCCTCGTCGAAGCCGGGGCGCGCGACGTTTAGCGCGGGGTTGAGCAGGGCAGCGAGATGCTGGTCGAGCGGCACCAGATCCGGCTTCGACGCCTTCGACTTGACGGTCCGGGGTTTTGCGGGCTTGGCGGCGGTCTTGTCGACGGCTGTTTTGGGCGGGTTCGGCATTTGGACAATATGGCGCGCGACACGGCCCGATGAAAGAGGGCTCAGACGCGTGTGGCGCCCGCAAACATGCGGTAGAAGAACCCGGCCCCGGCCCCGGCCGCGATGTCGAGGACCCAGCCGTGCGTCGGGGCGTGGCCGAGCAGCACCAAGACCAGCACGGTCCAGACGGCGGCGGCCGCCGCACCGCCGGCGGCATAGGCGAGGTAGCCGCTCTCGCCGCGCCACGCCAGCAGACGGTGGGCGATCAACAACGTGGTCGCCGCGGTGCGGGCGCCGCTCAGCAGGCTCAGCGCGATCATGTAGGGCAGCGCCTGGCCGATATTGGCGAGCAGGCCGCTCATCTTGAGCAGGGGCTCGAGCGCCGGATCCACGGCAGCGGCCTTGGTGATGTCGAGCCCGGCGAGACAGAAGGCGACCACCAGGCCGGCGAGGAGCGCGGCGCGAAACGAGCGCGGCACGATCTTGCGGCGGGTGTCCGGCGGGTCGATCTCCTGCCGCGCGGCGGCGAAGAAGGCGGCCTGGTCCGGGATCGCGACGGCCGGACCCGCGGCCGGCGTCGGCGCAAGATTCTGGCGCGGGGCGGCGCTGGCGCGATTGCGCTTACCGAAGGTGGGGGTCGCGGGCGGCATTGCGGAAGACTAGCGGAGCCGGTTTAACAGAGGCTTGCGGTGATGCCGCGGTTTTGCGCCAAGGGATAGCGTTGCGACTCCTCTCCCCCTTCGGGGCGAGGTTGGGCGTGGGGGTCACGGTGTTCTTCAGCGCCATCGAAGAACCCGACGACCCCCATCCCTAACCCTTCCCCGCAAGGGGGAAGGGACCTTACTGCGAGCGGCGGCCGAACGAGACGCCGTAGGCCTGGTTGCGGGCATCGACCAGCGGATCGTCGGACATCTCGATGCCGTCGGTCAGGTTGCTCGGCAGGAACAGCAGCGGCTTTTCCGCGGCCTTGCTGTCGGCCACCGTCTTGTCCAGCGTGATGGTGCCGAGCTCGACCCACTTGCGGTCGGCCGGCCAGGGGCTTGTGGGATCCTTGGTCTGGTCGCCGGGGTTGGCGAGCTGCGCCTTCAGCGTGAAGCTCACCGGCGCCTTGGTGATGCGGGTGACGATCTCGTCCATCAGGGCGTTGGGCGCCAGTTTCGCCGCCGCATCCTTGTCGAGATGCTCTTCGCCGGCGACGGGCTCGATCTTGAAGCGGAACGGCTGGCGCTTGCCCGCGGTGTCGACGAAGATGAAGGCGTCGATGCCATTGTAGCTCTCGCGGGCGAAACTCGATGGCGTCGTGGCGCTGCCCAGCGCCTTCGGGGCGGCGGGGTGGCTGCCCATGAACGTGTCGAGCGCGGTCGGCTTCGGTGCGGTCGGCGGGCTGGCGGCAATCGCCTGGAGCAGAGCGAGAAAATCCTCGCCCGTGGCGACGGGGAAGAATTTCAGCGAGTTCACGACCATGTCGACGTCGGAGCCGTCGGTCTGGTGAAACTTGACGGACATGCCATGCGGGTTGGCGGGGCCAGCCCCGTCGGGGATCGTCGGCAGGCCGCCGGAATCCGAAAAGCGCACGGTGATCGGCGAGGGCTTGCCCTGGAACAGCAGGGCCTTGCTCAACTTCGGGCCTTCGGCATTGGGGGTGAAGGTGCCTTCCACCACCACGCCCTTGGCATGGTTGGCGCGGAAGCCGGGATGGACGCCCCAGACCTTGTTCAGGGCGTCGACGGTCTGTTCGGCCGTGGAGGGATCTGCCGCCAAGGCCGCGTGCATTGGCGCCAGGGCGAGGATCATCGCGACGGTCGAACCAAAACGGGAGAAACGCATCGGAAATTCCCAGAGTGAACGAGAAAGGACCGCCCGATGGCGGCGGCCCACCTTAGAAGCATTTCAAGTGTTCGGCCAGCCGAAGCTTGGCCGTGCGGGTCTTGGAAATGGCGGATTCGATGCGCGGTGCGATCGCCGCCCCTTGAACGTTGTGAAGGCGAAACCACATATGCCACCAGACACAGGTACCTACCTGCAAGACCGTTCGACCCAAGAAGACTCTTCATGAGACATTTGATCATCATCGCCGCCACCGTTCTCGCCCTCGGCGCCGCAACATCGGTTGCGGCCCAGACCGCGCAGCTCATCACGATCGCCAGCCCCTACCCCGCAGATCCCGTCGCGACCGACGGGTCGGCGTTTGACGGCGTGTTCTCCGAGGGGCTGCGCAGCAGCCACTCCTACTCGCTTGGCGCAAAAGTTCAGGAGCGGAGCAACACGCTCAGCCGCACCTTCTTCTGCCCGTAACGAGGCCGCTGCCTGAAGAGGCTTGTGCCTCTATATCGTTTTAGCGACGCTGGCTTTCGCTCGAATGCCGGCGTCGGCTCACGCGACTTAGAGGCAGCCGAAGCACGCGATCAGAACGGCTCGACAACTTGATCGACGGTGGGTGTTCCATCCGGTCCGAAGGTGACGACAAGGACGAGATTGAAGATGTCGCGGTCCCAGGGGTATGGATAGCTGTCAGGCTTGCAGTGCAAAGCGTTCATGAGATTGGGTATGTTGCCGTGATGCCAGCAGACCAACGTGATCTTGTCCTGGAAGCGCTTTTTCGTCAGCAGCTTGTCGGCGAGAACGCCGTATTCCTGATCGGCGAGGCTGTCGTCGATATCGACGTCGAGCTTCTTGGCGAGCGGCTTGACGGTCTCGATCGGCCGCATGCTGTGCTTCGACGGTGCGGTCGCGATGATGAAATCGGGGTTGCCGAACTGGTCCGGCAGCCAGGTGACCAAGCGCTTCGCGCGCTCGAAGCCATCATTTGAGAGATCGGGGTCACGCGGATCCTCCGTTTTTTCCGCATGTCGCATAACCAGAATTTTTTGTTCCGACATCGGCGCCTCGCAAGCTGCTCGTTGTTGCAACAGTCGTCCATGCTCTGCACGCGGCAAAGTTAAGCAAGATATTGATTTCAGGCAATTCACGCGGCCCTGGTCTTTAGGCTGCCATCTGCAGAGCGACTTGCTCGCGAAGTTGCGGGAGCGCGTTATCGCGGTGCTGGCGTGACCGGCTTACCGTCGTTGAGGTCGCTGCCGGTGTTCGGATCGGTGGCGGTGCTCTGGAACTCGCCGCGCATGTGCCACTGGGCGCGGGCGATCCCGCGTTCGATCTCCTGCAGCAGGCCGGCGGAGGCTGGGTCGATCTCCGCAATCTCCTTGCTCGAATCCTTCAGGTCTTCGCCGACGGTCTTGTAGGCCAGGGTGAACCAGGAGAGCACCTGCGCATCATCCAAAAACCCGCCCGGCATTTCGGGAAGGCCGGGCGTGCGGACGATTGTCGTGCCGCGGCCATCGGCGGAGGCGCCGACGGCCAGTAGCCGCTCGGCGCAAAGATCGATCCAGCGCGTCGTCTCCTGGGCCTGCTCGGCGAGCATGCGATGCAACGGGAAGAACAGGGTCCCGGAGACATTCCACTGCGCCTGCTTGATCTGCAATTCCAGCTGCTGCAGCGCCGTCAGGGAGCGTTGCAACGCCCCGACCACGTGCAACAGGCCGGGTCGGCCGCCCGCCGGTTCGACGATCGGCTGGGTGGTGAGGTCGTTCCGTGGAAACGGCCCCGCAGCGGATCCGTCCGCGGCAGCCGGGGCGCCGGTCGCGGTCTGCAGGAGGATGAGGGCAGCCGGGATAAGATGGCGCAAGGAAGCGTCCGCCGCAGGAGAAATGAAAACGATACTATGGCGCGCCGGTCGCATGCCGCACTGCCGACAATAGTCTAGCGCTACAGGAGGTCTCCTGCCTTTCCCACGCGCAAATTTTGAGTCTTCGCCAATAAAAACTGAGGGGAAGGCGGCGGCTTGTGGGCGTTCGATTGACGCGTTTCCAAGCGGTCGTGTTCATCGAATAGCCAGCATTGTCGTGCCTTATTGAGCGTGCCGCCTGCCGACGCGATCTCGCGTCTGTGCCGTGGCAGAGGCGGACGCGCGCATGGCGGCGACGGCAAATCTCGGTCTGATTGCCTTGACCCGCTTCGGCTACGGGCCGCGCGGCGACGGCGACGTCGCCATTGCGGCCTCCGACCCACGCGGCTTCCTCAAGGCCGAGTTGGCGCAGCCGGGCATTGCGCTGCTGTCCGGCGCGACCCTGCCGACGACCGCCGCCGCCATCGACCAGTTCACCCGGGATCAGGCCGCGCGCAAGCTCGAGCGCGACCAGCTCGCAACCCAGCAGGCCGAGGATCTCGCCCGCGGCAAACAGCTTGCGGCGTTGGGCGCCGTCTCGCCGGTCTTCGCCAAAGTCGCTGCAGCCGATGCCGCAAAGGCTGCGGCGCTGCTGGCAAATCCGCCTAAGTCTGCGCCAAAACCCCCGTCACCCGAACAACTCATTTTCCGCGACGAAGCGCTGGCACGACTGCGTCGGGCGATCGAGGCCCGCGTCGGCTTTGCCGAGCGGCTCGTCGCCTTTTGGTCCAACCATTTCTGCGTCTCCGCCAACAAGGGCGGGATCGCCCGCGCGACCGTCGGTTCGTTCGAGCGCGAAGCCATACGGCCGCATGTGCTCGGCCGGTTTTCCGACATGCTGGTCGCCGTCGAGAGCCATCCGGCGATGCTGCACTTTCTCGACAACGCGCAATCCGTCGGGCCCAATTCCAAGGTTGGGCTGAAGGCGCATAAAGGTTTGAACGAAAACCTCGGCCGCGAGATCATGGAGCTGCATGCGCTGGGCGTCGGCAGCGGCTACACCCAGACCGACGTCACCAATCTCGCCCGCATCCTCACCGGCTGGAGCATCAGCAACGCCAATGGTAAGGAGGGCGTGCCCGGCACGTTCTTCTTCAATGCCGCCACGCATGAGCCGGGCCCGATCCAATTGCTTGGCAAGACCTACCCCGAGGATGGCGCGACGCAGGGGCAGCTTGCGTTGCTCGATCTTGCGCGCAGGCCGGAGACGGCGCGCTTCATCGCCGGCAAGTTCGCCCGCGCCTTCGTATCCGACCAGCCGCCGCCCGCGCTTGTCGAGCGGCTGACGCACGTGTTCCACGACAGCGGCGGCGATCTGCGCGCGCTGACCTTCGCGCTCGTCGATGCCGCAGAGGCCTGGGACGCGGCGCCGGCCAAGATGCGCAGCCCCTATGAGTTCATCGTCGCGACCAACCGGTTGCTTGGCCACCTGCCGGAAGAGCCGGGCCAGGTCATCGGCCCGCTCAACCTGATGGGGATGGGGCTGTGGACGCCGCCGGGCCCGAACGGCTTCGCCGATACCGCAGCGGCCTGGGCCTCGCCCGAGGGCATGAAGCTCAGGCTCGATTATTGTTCGCAGGTGGCAAGCAGGCTGCGCGATCCGCCGAACCCCAGCGACCTGCTCGAGGCTTTGTGCGGCGCGAAGCCCTCGCAGCAGACGCGCGATGCGGTCCGCGGCGCCGAAAGCCGGCAGCAGGGGCTCGCCCTGCTGCTCATGTCGCCCGAAATGCAGCGGAGATAATGATGCTTTTGCCCCATCCGTCTCGCCGCGCCTTGTTTCATCCCTCGCGCCGGGCGCTGGTCTCCGGTGGATCGGCCCTGTTCGGCGCCGCCTTCATCCCCAAGATCGCCTCGGCGGCGGGCGCGCGAGACCCGCGCCTGGTCGTCATCATTCTGCGCGGTGCGTTGGATGGACTGGCGAGCGTCGGTCCGGTCGGCGATCCAGACTACGTCGGCCTGCACGGGCCTCTCGCCCTCCAATTCGACGGCGCTCATCCCGGCCTGCCGCTCGACGGGTTCTTCGCGCTCAATCCCGGCATGCCGGTGTTCGCCCGGATGTACCGCGAGAAAAGCGCGCTGGTGGTGCATGCCACGGCTACGAACTACCGCGAGCGCTCGCATTTCGACGGCCAGGACGTGCTGGAAAGCGGCATGCCCGGTCCCGGCTTTACCGAGTCTGGCTGGCTCAATCGCGCCATCGCGGCGCTGCCACAGGGCGATCGCGTCGGGCGTCTCGGCGGCCTCGCGATCGGCGCGGCGACGCCGCTGGTGCTTCGCGGCGCCGCCCCCGTCGTCGGCTGGGCACCGGAAGTCATCCCGACCGCAAGCGACGAACTCGCCCGCCGCGTGCTTGCGCTCTACGAGGACAGCGACCCGCTGCTCGCTCGGGCGATGAGCCAGGGCCTGCAGGTCGACAGGATCGCGGCACGCGATATGGGTGCGGACCGCCGCGACAAGGGCGGCCCCGGCTCGCCGGCCGGCATGCGTCAGGCTGCGCAAGGCGCCGCGCGACTGATCGCGGCCGACGACGGCCCGCGCGTCGCGGCGCTCGCCTTCGAGGGCTGGGACACCCATGCCGGCGAAGGCGGAGCGACCGGCCGATTGATGCAGCTGCTCGGCGGCCTCGACGGCGCCTTCGACGCCTTTCAGACCGGGCTTGGCGCGAAGTGGGCGGATACTGCCATCATCGCCATCACCGAGTTCGGCCGGACCGCAAAGGTTAACGGCACCGTCGGGACCGACCACGGCACGGGCACCGTCGCCTTTCTAGCAGGCGGCGCCATCAAGGGCGGCCGCGTCGTCGCGGACTGGCCAGGGCTCAAGGAGGCGCAGCTGTTCGAAAAGCGCGACCTTGCCGCGACAACCGATCTGCGCGCCGTGCTGAAGGGCCTGCTCGCGGACCAGTTCGGCCTGTCGCCCGCCGTTCTTGGCGAGTCGGTATTTCCCGGCACCATAGGGGTGCGGCCGATGCAGGGACTGATTGCCTGACCCAGGTGGGGGTCGATCGAGCGGCCCCGTATAGCTTTTGCACGCGCACCCGACGCCTTGAGACCTGCGAGACAATCGCCGTCTCCAGTCATGGTCCGGGTTGTCTTTTTGTGGTGACGCAATCCATAATGATCCCGCCGATGCGTTGACGGTGGGCTTGCATGAGTTTTCGGGATGAGGAAGCGCCTGGCGAACCGTTGGACGGCCGCGTTGTGCCATCCGCGTCCTATGCGCTTTACCGCAGGCTCGGTCACGCGCTGCTGAGCTCGCACTGGTACGCGGAATATTCCGTCGTCGGTGTCGCGATATCGCCGGAGGGGTTGACGGTGCTGGTGGAACGGGAAGCGTTCGGCCTGGAGGAGGCCTTGCGTCCGTTGCTGTCAGAGCCGGTTCCGATTCGCCTCGTCGGCCCGATCGAGTCGGTGGCTGCCGGTGGATCCTCGGTCGGCGCGGGGTCCGGCCGGCAGACTTCGGGCACGCTGGGATGCTTGGTCGAGGACGCGAACAAAATGCGGTTCGGCCTTTCCTGCGACCACGTCGTCGGAACCTTGGCCGGGCAAAGCCATGGCGATCCGGTCTGGGCGCCGGGCAAGGCGCATGGCGGCACGGCCGCTTCCAAGATCGGAACCTTCGCGCGCGGCAGCAACGTCGTGCTGTCGACGGGCGCCACCAACACCGTCGATGGCGCCTTGATCGCGTTCGATACGCCAAGCGCCCATTCGCGCAGCATAACCGGAATCGGAACGGCGCCGAAAGGCGTCAACCGATCACTCGCGTTCGGCGATGACCTTTGGAAGTCAGGCGCGACAACAGCCGTGACGAAGGGTACTTTCGTCTATGTCGTGACGTTGAATATTCCCTACGCCGCGGGAACGGCCCGCTTCGTCGATCAAATCGGCATCGATGGCAGCGGCATCGTGTTTGCCCGACGGGGCGATTCGGGGGCCGTCGTCCTTGACCGACATGATCGGGTTGCCGGCCTGCTCTTCGCGGCGGCGCCCCAATCGTTTCTCGGGTTCGCCAATCCGATCGCCGATGTCGAAAAGGTCTTGGGGATCTCGGTCATATGATGCATCCAAAACAACCGCGCCCCCTGGCTGAAACGGCGATGGATGACGTGCGGGCCTATCCCGGCATTATCGGCGTCGCCCAGGATGTCGATGATCGGCTGGTGTTTCTGCTGGACCGTGACGAGGCAAAGTCGCGCGACGCGGTTATGCTCTGGGCTAAGGCCCATGCCCTTGACGTAACAATCAAAATCGTTGGGACCATCGTGACGCAATAGGATGAATCAATGAGAGTTTCATCGATATTCAATATTCCTCTGACATCGACCACCGTTCAGCGCCACATCCCACGGGCCGGCGCGGAAGCGATTGGGGACG
Source organism: Beijerinckia sp. L45 (assembly GCF_009765775.1). GTDB lineage: Bacteria > Pseudomonadota > Alphaproteobacteria > Rhizobiales > Beijerinckiaceae > RH-AL1. The sequence goes on along the minus strand of NZ_LMUU01000038.1, from coordinate 48,099 downwards.
ATGGCAACACCGCCGCGCCCGAGACGGCTCCAGAAAGCGTCGGCGCATTCATCACGCCGCAAACGCTCGTCTCCTTCACCGGGGCGACCGGTGCCATCAGCCTTTTGTGGTCGGCCCTCAAAACGCTCGCGCTGATTCCCGACGGATGGAACTGTTACATCGGCCTGCTGCTGAGCTTCGTCGTCGGTAGGTTGATCTATTACATCAACATTACCGGCTCCAACACGACCATGTCGCGCCGCGACAAGATCATCGGGTTCGTCATCGCGGTTCTCAACATCTTCGTCCTTTTCAATGCGACGAAATCCATCCTCAACGCGTAAGGCCGGTCCGCAACGCAAAAGGCTCCGCATAGCGGAGCCCTTCATGACGACGATGGATGAGTTGATGCTTGGCGTTAGCGGCTCAGCGATCCGACATAGGACGGCGTCACCGGCGAAAACGCCGCCCGATCCTGGGCAGACTGGTCGAAACGCACGAGGAAACCGAGAGCCGATGCGGCCACTGCGATGACGACGACCAGCATCAACGACACCTTGAACTGGCGGCGCGCGCTGTTCGAGTCGTAGTTCCGGACGAAGCCTGCGTCCGGTGCATGGTCGAAATGATCCGCGATTGACATAAACTGTCCCATCCCCGTGAGTTGATGGGAGAACACTGGCGCCGGAACGTTAATTCCGGTTTCGTTTCGACGGGACCGACCCGTCACCCGCGTCTGTATTCTCTCGGATAGTAAATAGGGTGTGGCCGCGAAAAGTTGCAGGGGCGCGTCGCTTTTTCTTTGACAATGCCCGAATCTTTGATCCGGCGGCGCGTTCCGGGAGTAAGGGGCGCGGGACGGCCCCGGCCGCCGTGGCTTTTGCGCAACATCGGCGGCGCTCCAGGCGCGCCGCGCCGGAGCGGACGTGTATCAAAACGAGGCAGGTACGAACAGCGCTGCTCGGCTGGTTCACCGCAACGGCCGGCCCACACTGACGGGGTCTTGCGGCAGAGCCGATCGGGTGCGGCGTTGAGGGCACGCCGGTTAACTCCGACTTCAGAGCTGGTGGCTATGGTGGCGCAGCGACAAAAGCTGAGGCACGGCGATGGCGGGTGTAAACGCGGCTTGGGCTCTGATCGTCCTCTTGGGGGCGGCCGCGGCCTTCGTGATGCGCACCCTCGGCCTGACCTTCGACTGGGCGAGCGCGTTGCTGCCTGCTGCCGCTTGCATCGTCCTTCTCATTGGCGCCGCCTTCTATCGCTTCCGCCGCCCCGAACCGAACATCGCGACCGCCTTGACCGGCACGGCGCAGTTGATCCTTTTTTCCGCCGTTGGGGCGACGCTGTCCTACGCTGTCGCGGCGTTCGCAACGCCCTACTGGGACAACCGCTTCGCCGCCTGGGACCACGGCCTCGGCCTGGATTGGATCGCCTATCTCCATTTCGTCGAAAGCCATCCCTGGCTGGCCACCGTCTATGGCGTCACCTACGCTAGTATCCGCGTACAGTTGATCGTCGCGACGGTTGTGCTGGGCCTTACCGGCAATCGCGCCGCCTGCCGCCAATTCGTCGTCGCCGTGATCGTAGCCGGGCTCGTCACCGTGACGGTCTCGGCATTCATGCCCGCGCACTCTGTCTTTACCGAGCTTGGCCTTGCGGCGCGGGACTATCCCGGGCTCGATCTCACGGCGGCCTTCGACCCTCTTAAGCCGCTGACCGACTTGCGCACGGGCACGCTCAGGGTCGTTTCGCTGACCGGGGCGGAAGGCATCATCGCCTTCCCGAGCTTTCATGCGGCGCTCGGCATCATCTTTGCCGTCGCCTTCTGGCGGTCGCGATGGCTGCGCTGGCCTGGGCTCGGCCTCAATGCCACGATGATCGCCTCGACCCCCGTCAACGGCGGTCATTATTTCGTGGACGTTGTGGCGGGGATCGCCGTCGCCATCGCTGCGGTCTGGGCGGCCCGCGCCATGGACGGCGTGGCACGCCCGGTGGCGCGCGGCAGTGGTCCCGTCGCCTGTCCCGCGGCGCTGGCGAGCGACAGTTTGCCGGCCTGACGGGTCCGCCGATTTGATGTTGCCCGGCCCAAGCGCCGTGTTTATGGTCCGGCCGCGCCAGGGCCCGGCTCGCGCCCCATGACCGCAGAGCCGGCATCGGCGGACAGCCGATGCTCTCCGGACCCGTTCAAAGGAGCCTTCCTCATGTCGTTCATCTCCGACGCGCTGCTGCGCGTAAAGCCGTCTGCAACCATTGCCGCCTCGCAGAAGGCTCGGGATCTCGCCGCCTCGGGGCGCTCCATCATTTCACTGACCATCGGCGAGCCGGACTTCGACACGCCCGAAAACGTCAAGCAGGCGGCGATCGCGGCGATCGAGCGCGGCGAGACGAAGTACACGCCGGTCTCCGGCATCGTGCCGCTGAAGCAGGCGATCGTCGACAAGTTCAAGCGCGAGAACGGGCTCGACTACAAGCCGGCGCAGATCATCGTCGGCACCGGCGCCAAGCACATTCTCTTCAACGCCTTCCTCGCCACGGTGAACCCCGGCGACGAGGTCATCATCCCGGCGCCGTACTGGGTGAGCTATCCCGACATGGTGGCGATCGCCAACGGCGTGGTCGTCACCGTGGCGACGTCGATGGACAATGGGTTCAAGCTCACCGCCGAGGCGCTGGAGCGGGCGATCACCCCGAAGACCAAGTGGCTGCTCTTGAACTCGCCGTCGAATCCCTCGGGCGCCGCCTACACCCGCGCCGAGTTGAAGGCGCTGACCGACGTGCTGGTGCGCCACCCCCACGTCTGGGTCATGACCGACGACATCTACGAGCACCTCGTCTACGGCGACTTCGAGTTCACCACGCCGGCCCAGGTCGAGCCCGCCCTGATGGAGCGCACGCTGACCATCAACGGCGTGTCGAAAAGCTACGCGATGACCGGCTGGCGGATCGGCTACGCCGCCGGCCCGCTGAGCTTGATCAAGGCGATGGACATGCTGCAGGGCCAGCAGACGTCGGGTGCCTGCTCGATCGCGCAATGGGCCGCCGTCGAGGCGCTCAACGGCACGCAGCAATTCATCCCGCAGAGCCGCAAGGTGTTCGAGGGACGCCGCGACCTGGTGGTGTCGATGCTGAACCAGGCGAAGTACCTGCAGTGCCCGACGCCGGAAGGCGCATTCTACGTCTACCCGTCCGTCGCCGAGGCGCTCGGCCGCACCACGCCGCAGGGCAAGAAGATCGAGACGGACCAGGACTTCGTCGAAGCCCTGCTCGAGACCGAAGGCGTTGCCGTCGTCCAGGGCACGGCCTTCGGCCTCGGCCCGAACTTCCGGTTGTCCTACGCCACCGCGACGCCGGTGCTGGAAGAAGCCTGCGGGATGATCCAGCGCTTTTGCGCGTCGCTGCGGTAAAGCCAGGAACGACAAAACAGGATCGCGCCAGAGGCGCGTGGTCCCTTTCGACGCAACATCGCGAAGGCGCTACTTCGCGACCTTCGCACTTTCCGCGGAATCCTTGGTGAGCGGCTTGTCGCCGCCCTGCTCCCCGTTCTTTTGCAGGATCCAGGCGACGATCGGGTCGAGCTTGTCGTCGGCCAGCGTGTGCGGTGCCGTCTTCGGCATGTTCTCGTGAATGTAGCTGCGAAGTTCGGCCACGGTCTTGTCGCCCCACTTGGCCTTGAACTGATCGCCGGTCAGCGCCGGGCCCTGCGCGCCGGAGAGATCCGGCCGATGGCATTGTGCGCAGTTGTTGTTGAACAGCGTATGGCCGGCATCGGCCTGCTGCGTCGTGAACGGACCGGAGTCGGCCCAGGCTGGCGGGCACTCCCCTGCTGCGAAGACTGCCAGGGTCGTTGCTATACTCAAGCCTCTTGCGATCATGACATCATCTCCCGCGAGCCGTCGGGTTAAATGATGTCTCTAGGCTTCAAGTTGCTTGATCTATCCATTGGGGAATAACCAAGCGTAACGACGCCAGGCACGGCTGGCTCAGCCGATGGGGGCAAATAAACAGCTCAAAACAAAAAGGCCCGGCTCTACCGCGTGTGCGATGTGCCAGGCCCTTTACCCCTTAACCCTGTTGGCACGCGCCGCTTTTTCCCCCGAATAAGCGTCGCGCTCCGTCAGCGCCGCAGCAGGAATAGCAAGGCCTCCCGCAATTGTCTGTGATATCGAGGGCACACCGTGTCTTCAAAGCGTCGTGATCCGCCGCGCTGGACTTGAGGGCCGGCGCGCGCGAGCATGCCGACGCGTGAGGGCCGAAGGCGTCATGCGGTAGGGGAGGCCTCCATGTTTCAGGACGAGTCGGGACAAGGGGGCGGCGGGGCCGGCCGCAGTGCACGCAACGTGCTGGGCGAGCCGCTGGAGAGCTGTTCGCGCGATCCGCTCACCGGCTACTTCCGCGATGGCTGCTGCAACACCGGACCCGAGGATCGCGGCAGCCACACCGTCTGCGCGCTCCTGACCGAGGACTTTCTGGCCTTCTCGAAAGCCAGCGGCAACGATCTGTCGACACCGATGCCGCAGTACGGCTTTCCCGGTCTCAAGCCCGGCGACCGCTGGTGCCTGTGCGCCCCGCGGTGGCAGGAGGCCTTTCTGGCCGGTGCCGCGCCGCGCGTAGCGCTCAAGGCGACGCATGAGGGCGCGCTGACGCATTGCGCTCTCGCCGACCTCAAAGCCCACGGCGCAGATCTCTCCTAAAGCACCGGCGTCCTTGCCATTGCGGGCTTGCGATTGATCTGGCGGGCGTGCA
>NZ_LMUU01000038.1:7080-43259 GCF_009765775.1 Beijerinckia sp. L45 | reverse complement strand
CGTGGCCTGAAGCGCGACTTCGGCGAGGTCGAAAACCTGCAGGTCTCCGTCAAGGGGCCCGGCGACTTCGTCACCCTGGCCGACCAAAAGGCGGAAAAGACCGTCTTCGAGGAACTGTCCAAGGCGCGGCCGGGCTACGGCTTCGTGATGGAAGAGGGCGGGGTCGTCGAGGGCACCGACAAGAGCCACACCTGGCATGTCGATCCGCTCGACGGCACCACCAATTTTCTCCATGGCGTTCCGATCTTCGGCGTCTCGATCGCGCTGGTGCGCGAGGGTCAGGTCATCGCCGGCGTCGTCTACAATCCGGCCGTGGACGACATGTTCGTCGCCGAGCGCGGCCAGGGCGCCTATCTCAATAACCGCCGCCTGCGCGTTTCCGGCCGCAACAAGCTCACGGATTCGCTGATCGGCTGCGGCGTCCCGCACCTCGGCAAGCGCCGCGAGCATCCCCGCTTTCTCGACGAGCTCGACACGGTGATGGCCAAAGTCACCAACGTCCGCCGCCTCGGCGCCGCCGCGCTCGACATGTGCTTCGTCGCCGCCGGCCGCTACGACGGCTACTGGGAGCGCGGCATCAAATCGTGGGACATCGCAGCCGGCCTGGTGATGATCAAGGAAGCCGGCGGCTTCACCACCGACTGCGACGGCGGCCAGGACATGCTGGAAAAAGGCACGGTCTGCGCCGGCAACGAGGCGATCCAGGCGGCGCTGCTGGGTTTGATCAAAGGCTAGCGCTCGAAGGCCTTCGGGCGTCCGCGCCAGCGATCGACGGTCTCCTTCAGCGACGCCTTGAGGCGCTGGGCTTTCCTATAGGTCTCGGTCGCTTTGAACCAGGCGACGAGCCGGTCCTTGTAGCCCTTCAGCCAATAGAACAGCCTGGCGAACCAGCCGATCGTCAGCAGCTTGTCCTTGCCGGCGGAAAAGATGCGCTCGCAGATCAGGATCGCGAAGACATGAGCGCCGATGTAAAGCAGCAGCCCGGACTTGACGTGGCCGCCGCCCATTAGGACGAGGCCGTAGAACTTGGTGACCTCTTCGACCGCCAGCGGCACGAGGAACAGCACCAGCACGACGTAGGGCGGCAGCGCCCCGATCCAGCCTTCGATGCGCTGAATGACGTGCAGGCTCGACAGCCAGCGCATGAAGGGCCTGAAGATCGGCCCGATGATGCTGTCGACGACGACGTAGATGCCGACGACGATCTGCGCGATCACATGGCCGATGAACTGGATCGGCCCTCGCTTCGGTTCGCTCACGGCCGGCCCTCTTGGTTCTTTACTACGACCAGTAACGGATGCGCTTTGGTATCAGTTCACCGCAAGCGCGTTCTTCGGGCCGGCCATGCGCGGTTCGGCGGCAGCCGCAGTTTTGGCGGCAGTCTTGGTGCCGGTCGATCGCGTCCCGCTCTCGATCGCCAGCGCCTCCCAGACGGCCAGAACCCTGGTCTTTTGCAGCAGGCTGATTGTGACCAGCCCGGTCGATGGGATCGTCAGCCCGCGGATCGTGTTGACGCTGCGGTTGCGGCGCGAGCTCGAGAAATCGACGCTCATGGTGAAGGAGGCGATCAGCACCGACTCCAGGCTCACGGTGAGGACGAAAGCTTGCACCACCGCGTCGTTCGCCTCGCGCTCGAACAGCGCGGCCACGCAAAACGACGGCACGGGAAGCGGGAAGGCTGGCCCGCTGATCTCATCCAGAATGTGGAACAGGCTGAGCTGGTTGGTCGCCGCATCGAGCGACGACGAGGCCGCGCAGGCGATGTAATGAACCTTCACGATCGCTCCTCGGCATCGTCACGCGTATTAGAACCACCGTAGCATGATCTTCGGCATGGCCATCAATAGCCGCCGCTATGATTAACGGCGCCGGCGCAGCACCGGTGTCACGAGGGCTTGGTAAGACCCGCAGCGACGCGAAAAGGCTTGCCATTTGCCTTGCGGACCGCAATTTAGCGGGAGAGCGGGACGCGCGGCATGCGCAGCGATCGCTGAAAACAGGGAAGCGTATCGCCGGCCGGATATCCAGCGCTGGCGCGGCGCTGCGGGGAGCGTGCATGGCTGTTGCCGATACCGATCCGTTCCGGCTCTCCTCGCCGCGCATCTTCCTGGTGCGGATGATCGTCTTTCTCATCCTCGTCGGCTTCATCGGGCTGATCCTCTACAAGAAGATCGGCACGGCCTTCATGGCCAATCCCGGCCTCAACGGGCTGATCTTCGGCGTGCTTTTCGTCGGGATCGTCATGGGCATCCGCCAGGTCGTGCGGCTGTTCCGCGAGGTGCGCTGGGTCAATGCGCTGCCGCGCGGCACCGCCTCGCAGGTCAAGGCCCCGATCCTGCTCGCCCCGATGGCGACGCTGGTCGGCGACAAGCCGCCGGGTGCGACCATCTCCACGGTGACGCTCCGGGTGATCCTGGATTCCATCGGCACCCGGCTCGACGAAGGTCGCGAGGTGGCGCGCTACCTCACCGGCCTGCTGATCTTCCTCGGGCTGCTCGGCACGTTCTGGGGCCTGATCGAAACGGTCGGCTCGATCGGCGGCGTCATCAAGTCCATGCAGGCGAGCTCCGATGCCGGCTTCGACGACCTCAAAAATGGCCTCGCCGCGCCGCTTGCCGGCATGAGCATCGCCTTCACCTCGTCGCTGTTCGGTCTGTCCGGCTCGCTGATCCTCGGCTTCCTCGATTTGCAGGGCGGTCAGGCGCAGAACCGCTTCTATACCGAACTCGAGGATGTCCTCACCGCGCACACCCGCGATGCCGAAGCGTCGATCGGCAAGCTTGAGCCCGGCAGCGACATCCGCGCCGCGCTCGACAAGCTGTCGCTCGGCGCCGACCAAAGCCACCAGCGCGCGAGCTCGGTCGCGATGGCGAACCTCGCCGACGGCATCCAGTCGCTGGTCCAGCATATGCGCTCGGAACAGCAGCAGATCCGCGACTGGGTCGAGTCGCAGGCCGAACAGAACAACGAGATCAAGATCCTGCTGCGCCGCCTCGCCTCCGAGCCGGAGCGCAGCTGATGGCATTGCGCCCTAGCCACGAGCGGGCCTGATGCCTCTCGGCCGCACCCGCCGCGCCGCACGGACGGTCGATTACTGGCCGGGCTTTGTCGACGCGCTGTCGACGATGCTGCTGGTCATCATCTTCCTGCTCTCGGTTTTCATGCTCGCGCAGTTTTTCCTGTCGCGGCAGGTCACCGGCAAGGACACCGCGCTGACCAAGCTGAACCGCCAGGTCGATGAGCTGACCTCGCTCCTCGCGCTGGAGCGGGCGGGAAAACAGACCGCACAGACGAGCCTCGCTTCGCTGACGGCGACCCTCGACGCGGCGCAGAAGGACAAGGTGCGGCTGCAGGGCCTGATCGACTCGACCAACGCCCAGGCCTCGGGGGCCGGCGGCGCGGCAGCGGCCGCCTCCGCCGCGCTCGACCAGGAAAAGCAGGTTTCGGCCCGCGCGGCGTCGCAGATCGATATCTTGAACCAGCAGATCGCCGCGCTGCGCCGCCAGCTCGGCGCGATCGAGGATGCGCTGGCCGCCTCCGAGACCAAGGACAAGGATTCTCAGGCGCGGATCGCCGATCTCGGGTCGCGCCTGAACGTGGCGCTGGCGCAAAAAGTCCAGGAGCTGGCGCGCTACCGCTCCGACTTCTTCGGCCGCCTTCGCCAAATTCTCGGCGACCGGCCGGGTATCCGCGTCGTCGGCGACCGTTTCGTGTTCCAGTCCGAAGTGCTGTTCGATTCCGGCCAGGCGGCGGTCAACCCCGCCGGTCACGCCGAGCTCGATCAGCTGGCCTCCGCCGTCATCACCCTCGAGCGCGAAATCCCGCCCGAGATCGGCTGGGTGCTCCGTGTCGACGGGCATACCGACCAGAAGCCGATCAAGTCGGCGCAATTCCCCTCGAACTGGGAGCTGTCCTCGGCGCGCGCCATCGCGGTGGTGGAGTACTTGGCCGGCAAAGGCGTCGATCCGCATCGTCTCGTTGCCGCCGGCTTCGGCGAATTCCAGCCGCTCGACGGCACCACCGGCGACGAGGCGATGCGCCGCAATCGTCGCATCGAACTGAAGCTGACCGAACGATGAGCGTGATCGACGACCGCTTACAGATCCGCGCCGCCGACCGCGCCCAGGCCCTGGGCGAGATCGCCGCCGTGCTCGCGATGGTCGACGGGGCGCAGCGCGAACCCGACCCCTGGGAGCGGCTCTGTCTGCTCCGTGCCTTCAGCCTGATCAGCGCCGGTTGCTACAATCTCGCGGTGCTGGAAGCCCGCGACGCTTCCCTGCCGCCGACCCGCCCCGTCGAAGACGACCGCCTCGCCGAGCCGGTCCTGGTGCATTGCGATCTCGCCACGTTGTTCGACGCGCTGCAGGAGGCGATGGGCGAGGAGGTCCGCGCCTACCCGCATCTCGGGCCGGTGGCGCTGGGCTAGGCGCGTTGTTGACCCTTCCTTTGAATGCCGTACGCTACGAAGCGGCTGCGGAGAACAACGATGCGCATCACGGCCGATGGTCAGGTCACGATCCCTGCAGAGCTTCTTGAGCAAGCCGGCCTTTTGCCGAATACCGACATCGATCTCGTGTTCGACGGCAAGGACATCCGGATCAAGCGCGTCGAGCCACAAATGACTGGCGAACGGGATATCGTTGCTCATCTCCGCGGACGTGGTGACGTTGCAATCAGTACCGATGCCGTCATGGCGCTGACCCGCGGTGATTGATGAGCGCAGTTCTGGTCGACAGCAATGTCTTGCTCGACATCATGACGAGGGATTCTCAATGGTTCGCTTGGTCGGCGGCAGCACTCAACGCTGCGTCCAACCGATCCCATCTCGTCATCAATCCGATAATCTACGCCGAGGTCTCTGTACGTTACTCGAAAATCGCCGACCTGGATGCTGCGCTTCCGGAAAGCATGATCGAACGGGAGGCGCTCCCCTACGAGGCTGCCTTTCTCGCTGGCAAAGCATTTCTCGCTTACCGGAGCCGTGGCGGCACAAAGTTTTCGCCGCTACCGGACTTTTTCATCGGCGCTCACGCGGCAGTGTCGGGCTACCAGGTGCTAACGCGTGACGTCGTCAGATATCGTACCTACTTCCCCACGCTTCCGCTCATTGCCCCAAGTTGAAAGGCTCGTTGTCCATTGGCGCTACCGCGCTTTATGACGCCGCCGTACGAAACCATGGGCCTACCCGCATCTCGGGCCGGTGGCGCTGGGCTGACGACTACAACGATTTCCAGCGCTGGCTGAAATCGGCGAGATCGGCCGCGTTGAGGTCGGAGACGAGCCAAAAGCTCATCCCATCCTGCGCCCAGCGTTCGTAATTGTAGCCATTGATGCTGCCGTGCGACGGCGCCGCGTCCGCCGCATCGGGCCAGACGAACAAATTGATCTCGTGCGCGGCGTGGCGGTAGACGAGCGCCGCCGCCATGTGGCCGGCGAAATAGTCGAGACGCCCGCCGATCAGCGGAAAACCGACGGTTTTCAGATCCTTGACCGGTGGCGCGAAGGGCAGACGGCCATCGAACCACGGTTTTACCGTGTGCTGGTCCGTCGAGGCGACATCGGTCAGATGCCCCGGCAGCAGAGCGCGGATATGGGCGGCGACGATGGCATCGGCCGGATCGTCGCCACGCGGCAGACCGACGACGAGCATGAGGCAGGCCGCGACGGCGAGCCCGCTGGCAAAGGCCGGGACGCGACCGAACGGGGTGCTGCGCTGGACTCTCTGAACCGGGGCGCGCGACGCGATGCGGGCGCGGACGGCCGTCTTCAACGCCTCCGACGCGGGGTAGCGAGGAACATCCCGCAGACGCGCCGAAAGCGCGAGCATGTCGGCCTGCGCTGCGGAACAGGCCGCGCAGCGGTCGAGGTGAGCGGCAACCCGCGCCGCTTCCGCCGGCGACAATTCGCCATCGACGTCGGCCTGGACCAGGAGCAGCATGTCGTCGCAATGCTCGTCGCTCATCGCGCCGATCCTTTCGTAATCGCCATCAGGTCGCGGCGCGCGCGCCACAGCCGCGACATCACCGTCCCGACCGGCACCCCGGTGATCGCGGCGATCTGCTTGTAGGAGACCTCTTCCAGCTCCCGGAGAACGAGACATTCCCGCAGTTCGGTCGGAAGGCCGGCCAGGGCCGCGACGAGCGCATCCCGATCCTGCTGCCGCGACATCCGCACCTCGGGGTCGTCGGCCGGATCCGCCAGATCCTCGACGATCGAAACGCCGTCCGCATCGCAGGTGTCGACGTGTACGGCCTGACGCCGCTTGCGCACCGCAAGCGCGTCATAGGCGACGTTGCGCACGATCTTCATCAGCCAGGCCCGTGCGTCGCCGCCGTCGTAGGAGGCGATGTAGGTCAGGGCGCGCGCCACCGCATCCTGCACCACATCCTCGGCGAGGCTGGCGTCGTGCACCAACCAGCGCGCGAGGTTATGCGCGGAATCGAGATGCGGCAGAATGATCGTGTCGGCCGCGGCGCGCGACGCCTGCGCGCTTCGGTCTCGTCCTCCAAGCCAGATCACGGCGTTCGTCCGGTCATCGATCCCATGTCATCGCACGATGATGGTGCCCAGCATATGCGGGTGCAACGAACAGAAATAACGGAATGTGCCGGCACTGCCGAACGTATGGTCGAAACTCTCGCCGGTGTCCAAAGGCGGTGACTTGAACGCCCGCGGCTCCGCCGCGTCGACGATCGTGTGCGGAATGTCGTCGCGGTTGGTCCAGGTGACGTGCGTGCCGGCATCGACCGTGATCGTCGCGGGCGTGAAGGCGAAATTGTCGATGGTGACCGTCACTTCGTTAGCTGGTCGATCCGCTGCGGCGGCATCGACGGCGAGGAGGAGCACGGCGCCGATGGCGGCATGGCGCAGGATAATACGCATGATCGATCCTCCCTCACGCGCCGAGCGGCGTGTCGACGATGGCGAGCGGCGTCGCGGTCTGCACGCGCGTGATCGCGGCAATGCCGAGCATCCCGCGCAGCTTGCCGGGCGGCAGGTCCTTGATCGGGCCCGGCGACGCTGCGGTTCCCGGCGCCGGCTGCGGAAACGCCGTCGATCGCGCAGTATGGAAGGCCAGCGTGCCCTCGACCTTCTGCATCACCTGATGGATATGGCCGTTGAGCACGGTGACGGACCCAAAACGCCGAAGGTAGGACAGGGCCTCTTCCGCATCCTGCGTGCCCCACCCCCATTCCGCGCTGACGGTCCATAGCGGCACATGCGCGAAGACGACGATCGGGGTGCTGGCGGCACGGTCGGCGAGGTCGCGCTTGAGCCATTCCAGCTGGTCGGGCCCAAGACTTCCGAGGCCGCCGGCCTTCAGATCCTGCACGTTGTTGAGCGCGATGAAGTGCACGCCCTGCTGATCGAAACTGTACCAACCGCGTGGCGCACCCGGGGTGAAGCGGGCGAAGAAGCCCTTGCCGTCGTCGACAAGCACGTCGTGCTCCCCGGGAACGTAGTGCGTCTGCAGTCCGGCCTCGCGGATGATCTGGTCGGCGGTGTCGAACTGCGCCTCTTTCGAGAGCTGGCTGACGTCACCGGTGTGGATCAGCAGCGCCGCCTCGTGCTTACGCTGGCCGACCAGCGCCATCGCCTCGCGCAGCGTGCCGGGCGTGTCGAGGTTCGGATCTTTGGCGAATCCGATGTGACTGTCGCTGATCTGCAGAAAACTGAAAGCGCCGGTCTCGGCCGCGTGCGCGGTACCGCCAAGCAGGCGCGACTGCGGGACGCCGCCGTTCACCGTCCACAGCACGCCTGTGCCTGCCCAAACCATGCATTCGAGAACGTGGCGGCGGCTGTGCCCCGTGTGGTGTTCATCCTGGTCCATCATCATGACCTCCTTGAAGTGCCAAGGAAGAGACCGGACGAGGCCGCGTTTTATTCTCGAAGATGCAAAGACGGTCGGTGTTGTCCCTTATGCCAATGGGGCCGCTCTGCGCTCGATGTTATGTATCGAGCGCGCGATCCCCGTCGAGGGCCAGCCTCAGCGCAGGGCGCGCGAACCCATCACCCGCTCGTTATCGAGCGAGCGGTGCTGCCCCGGGAGGATCACATGCGCAAAACCTTTGGCCTTGTCGCGGCCGCGGCCTGTCTCGCGTCCGCCGTCCAAGCGATGCCGTTGGCGCCGGTCGGCGATGCCGCTGCGCCCCGTGTCACGCTCGTCTATGGCGGCTGCGGGCCGTATGGCCATCGCGGCCCCTACGGCGGGTGTCGCCCCGGCGGCCAGTTGAGCGGCTACGGTCGGCGCTGTCCGTGGGGCTACCATCTCGGGCCGAACGGGCGGCTGTGCTGGCCGAACTGAACACCGAAATTTTGGTTTGAGACAGCCCCTATCGGGCTGCCCCGTTCGGCGGAGCCTAAAACTCTTCCCAGCCGTCGCTGCCGCCGACGACCGGGGCACCGTTGGCGACCATGGCTTGCACCGGACGCTTCCGGCTCGGAGCCGGCATGGCGCGGGGTTCTGCGCGCTTCGGCGCCGGGGCTTTCCCCGGCTTGAAAGCGTGCGGCGCGACGGCCTTCAGATCCCGGCGCAAGGTATCGGTGCCGCTCTGACCTGTCTGGAACACGCCGATCAGGCTGGTGAGCTGTGAGGCTTCCTGCATCAGCGCATGGCTTGCCGCCGTCGTCTCCTCGACCATCGCTGCGTTCTGCTGCGTTGCCTGATCCATCTGATTGATGGCGGTGTTGATCTCTTCGAGACCCGTCGACTGCTCCCTGGCGCCGTCAGCGATCGCGGAGACGACGTCGTTGATGTCGGCCACCTGCGCCATGATGCGCTCCAGGGACTTGCCGGTTTCGGCGACCAGCTTGACGCCCTGCTCGACTTGCGCCGAGGACGAGGAGATCAGGCCCTTGATCTCCTTCGCGGCTTCCGCCGATCGCTGCGCCAGCGCCCGGACTTCCGACGCGACGACGGCGAAGCCGCGGCCGGCATCACCCGCACGCGCCGCTTCGACGCCGGCGTTCAGCGCCAATAGGTTGGTCTGAAACGCGATTTCGTCGATGACACCGATGATCTGGGTGATTTTCTGCGAAGAGTCCGAAATGCCATCCATGGCCTGCACGGCCTGGCGCACGACCAGCGCGCTCTTCTTCGCGTCATCGTCGGCGGTGGCGACGACCTGCCGGGCATGACTGGCGCCGTCGGCCGATTTCTTTACCGTCGTGGTGATCTGGTCGAGCGCCGCCGCGGTCTCCTCCAGGCTCGCTGCCTGCTGCTCGGTGCGGCGTGACAGGTCGTCCGCGGCCGTCGCGATCTCCTTCGAGCCCGAACGGATCGCCGAGGCGCTGCTGGCGATCTGTTGCACCGTCGTCTGCAGGCGCTTGATCGAAAGATTGAAATCGCCGCGAAGCTTTTCGAAGGCGGGAATGAAAGCCATGTCGATGTTCTGATCGAGGTCGTTCTCGGCAAGACGGGCAAGCCCGTCGCCGATCTCGTTGACCGCCCGAACGCGCTCCGAAATGTCGGTGGCGAATTTGACGACCTTCACGACCTTGCCGTTCATGTCGAAGACCGGATTATAGGACGCCTGGATCCAGACTTCCCTGCCGCCTTTGCCGACGCGGTTGAACTCGGCGGCGACATATTCACCGGCGTTCAGTTTGAGCCAGAAATCGCGGTAGGCCTCGGATTGCGCGTAGGCGGGTTCGCACAGCATGCGGTGATGCTGGCCCTTCAGCTCGTCGAGACGATAGCCGAGCGTCGCCTGAAAGTTTTCGTTGGCGGTGATGATCTCCCCGGTGGGCTTGAACTCGATGACCGCCTGGGCGCGCGATAAGGCCGCCAGTTTGCTTTCGAACTCGGCGTTGCGGACCTTGTCCTCCGTGATGTCGGTGGCGACCTTGACCACCTTCAAAACCTTGCCGCGGGCGTTCATCACCGGATTGTAGGAGGCCTGGATCCAGATCTCGCGGCCGCCGCAGCCGATGCGCTTGTATTCCTGCGCGTCGAACTCGCCGCGGCAGAGCTTGGCCCAGAATTCGCGGTAGTCAGCGCTCCGCGCATACTCTGCGTCGACGAACATGCTGTGGTGCCGGCCCTTGATGTCTGCGAGCTTGTAACCAAGAACGGTGCAGAAATTTTCGTTGGCGAAGAGCACGTTGCCTGCCACGTCGAATTCAATGATGCCGAGTGAGCGGTGCATCGCCTCGAGAACGGAGGACGCGTTTGAACCAAGAGACGAACCCAAGCCAAGCATCAGTATTCCCGAGGTAAGTGCGGTAGCGGCATACGCATCTATCGCCGACAATCGTTAAATATCGATTTGATCGCGTCCTATTGAACGACAAATTGAAGAGGCATGCCAAGGTGTCGCAGACGGCATGGCGGCGCGGTTCGCAATTCGCGCCTCTTGCGCTATAGGAGCGGGTCATCCCACTTCTCGCTCAAAACGCTCCTTAGGCTTCACGTTCATGCACTTCCTCGATCAGGCCCGTGTCTTCGTCCGCTCCGGCGATGGCGGGGCGGGCTGCGTCTCCTTCCGCAGCGAAAAATTCATCGAATTCGGCGGCCCTGACGGCGGCGACGGCGGTCGCGGCGGCGATGTCATCGTCGAGTGCGTCAGCGATCTCAACACGCTCATCGATTTTCGCTACCAGCAGCATTTCAAGGGCAAGACCGGCATGCACGGCATGGGGAAGAACCGTGCCGGCGGCAAAGGTCCGCCCGCGATCCTCAAGGTGCCGGTCGGGACCCAGCTGTTCGACGAGGACCAGGAAGAGCCGTTTGCCGATCTGACCGAGGTCGGCCAGACCGTCCGCGTCTGCCGTGGCGGCAATGGCGGCTTCGGCAACGCCTATTTCAAGACCTCGACGAACCAGGCGCCGCGGCGCGCCAACCCTGGCGAAGTCGGCGAGGAGCGCACGCTGTTCCTCCGCTTGAAGCTGATCGCCGACGCCGGGCTTGTGGGCCTGCCCAACGCCGGCAAGTCGACGTTTCTGTCGGTGGTCTCGGCCGCCAAGCCGAAGATCGGCGCCTATCCCTTCACCACACTGCATCCGCAGCTCGGCGTCGTCGCCATCGACGGCCGCGAGTTCGTGATGGCGGACATTCCCGGCCTGATCGAAGGCGCCCACGAAGGTATCGGACTCGGCGACCGCTTTCTCGGCCATGTCGAGCGCTGCCGGGTGATCCTGCATCTGGTGGATGCCACCGGCGAGCATGCCGGCAAGGACTACAAGACGGTGCGCACCGAGCTCAACGCCTATGGCGGCGGCCTGACCGACAAGCGCGAGATCGTCGCGCTGTCGAAGATCGACGTCGTCGAGCCCGACCATCTGAAGAAGCAGGTCGAGCGCCTGCGCCGCGCCTGCGGCCACACGCCGATGCGCCTTTCCTCGGCGACGCGCACCAACGTCACCGAGGCGCTTCGCGCGATCACCGGAATCATCGACGCGGACAAGGTGGCCGAAGGCATTGCCGAGGCGCCGGCTTGGCAGCCCTGACGGGGCTCGGCGCACGCAAGTCGACCGGCAGTGCGCGAAGCGCGATTAACGTCACGCGATGAGGTCTTCGAGGATCCGGGCTATACCCTCGATCGTATAGGGCTTCTGAACGACCGTCCGATGCTCATGAAGATCGGGAAGCACGGCTTGCTCTCCGTAGCCCGTCGCGAACAGGAAGGGCACGTTCAACTCGCCGAGGCGGTCGGCAATCGCAAAGCTCATCTGATCGCCCAGATTGATATCCAGCATAGCCAGCGTCGGTAGCGCGCCATCGATCAAGTCCAGAGCACTTTCCACGGTCGAGGCGGTCATCACTTCCGCTCCGAGCCGAGACAGGATGTCTTCGGCGTCGAGCGCGATGATCAGGCTATCCTCGACAAGCAGCATTTTTTGGCCCGCGAGAAACTTCGACGGCACCTCCGTAGGATGACCTAACGAAGGCCGCGGATATTTCACGGCGGCAGGTGTCGGACCTGTCTGTTCCGACACATGGCGGGCCGGAATTTGGAAGGTCGCACGCAGGCCCCCGGGCGCGTAATCGACGTGGGCCTTGCCGCCCAAGTCGTATGGGACGGACCGATTGATGATCGTTGTTCCGAACCCTTTGCGCGTCGGTGGCACAACCGGCGGGCCCTCCCGCTCCTGCCAGGCGAAGTCAAGCTCGCCTGCTTCGTCGCGATACCACGACACATCGACGTGGCCGCCGTTGGAGAGGCTGCCGTATTTCGTGGAGTTCGTGACCAGCTCGTGGAGCACGAGAGCCATCGTCGAGTAGGCTTGCGGGTTCAGCAGCACCGGCTCTCCCGAGACGTGAACGCCTGCGTCGTTGCCCAGGAACGCCCGCGCCTCGGCGTCGATCAGGGCTCGAATGGGCGCGGGTCCCCAGTGATCGTCGGTGATTTGGTTGTGTGCCCTTGCCAAAGAGTGGATACGACCGTCAACGAGTGTCACGAAGTCTTCGATTTTGTCGCTCGACGGCTTGGCCTGCCGAATGAGCCCCCTGATGACCCCCAAAATGTTTCGAACCCGATGGTTCAGCTCGGCGATCAGCAGCTCCTGCCTGCGGGCCGCACGGTCGCGTTCAGCGCTGGCCTCGCCGGCAAGACGCAAGACCACCTCGATGAGGGTCGCGCGAAGCGTCTCCGCCACGCGCATTTCTGAGGGCGTGAAAGGTTTACTTCGACCTTTGACGAGTTGCTGCCATTCGGCAAAGCTTTCGCGCGGTGTGAGGCGCGGCCCGTTGGGGCCATAGTCGACCGGCTTGTGGGGATCGCCGGCCCAGCGGACGGAGCGGACCAGTTCTTCCCGGAACAGGATGACGTAGTCGCGCGGCGACCGCGAAATCGGGATCGCCAGCATGCCGGCGGCCCTGTCGGCGTAGGCTTCAGCTCCCGGAATGAGTGAGCCGATGTAATCCGTGGCGAAAACCCGGTTCGCCGCGGTGCTGTTAAGCGCTCGGACGATGCGGGTAAAGGCTTCGGTGGAAGGCCTCACGCCTGAGAAGGCATAGTCGCCGTTGATCCAGACCCCGACGCCTTCGGCGGGGATTGCATGGGTCAGAATGCTGGCAAGCCATTCAGGGTCGTTGAGCAGCGTTTCGTTGGTGGCGACGGCGCTCAAGAGCTGGTCCGAAATGTCGCGCGCGCGCCGCTCGAATTCCATCAGTTCCTTACGCTCGCGGCTTTCCAGGCGCATGGAGTACATCTGCGAGAACAGCTCGCAGATGGAGCGGACTTCGAAGCTCGGCGTCTTGGGCGCGTAGTGATGGCATGCGAAAAGCCCCCAAAGTTCGCCATCGACGACGATCGAGATCGACATGGAGGCGCGGACGCCCATGTTCTTCAGATACTCGATGTGGATTGGCGACACGGATCGCAGGATCGACTGCGAGAGGTCGAGCGGCATGCCCATCTCGTCGCGCTCCGGCTGTATCGCAACCGGCGTGGCGTTTACGTCCGCAATGACGCGAAGCAGGTTTCGCTTGTAAAGCGCACGCGCCTGAACCGGAATGTCGCTGGCAGGATAATGGAGGCCTTTGAAGGAGCCGATACCGGACTTGCAGCTCTCGGCGACCACCTCTCCAGAGCCGCTCTCGGAAAATCGGTAAACCATGACCCGGTCGAAGCCCGTCAAGGCGCGAACCTGGCGCGCGCCCTCGTTAAAGAAGGCGGAAGCGTCGCTCACCAAGTCGAGACGCGCGATCATGGACTGGACCATGCTGGACGCGTCGCGATGCTTGCCAGCCGCCGGTTGCGCCTCGACGACAATCTGCCCGCACGACTTATGAAGAGCGACGTCAAACAATCCGCCACGGGCGGTCAGTTTTATGTCGAAGGTCTTGGCAACGGCCGTGGGCCCACGAAGCGTCGCCAAGCGATTTCGCAGATCGTGTAAGGCCTCGGGCAGAACGATGTCGCCCAGGTGCCGCCCGATGAGGCTGTCGTTCGTTGCGCCCAGGAAGTCCGCGACGTTCAGCGAGGCCCGGGCGACGATCCAATCGAGGGTGAGCGCCAGGAGGAACCCGGTCGGCTGGATCGCGCCAAGCAGATGAATCGGCTCCTGATCGCAATTGGTCAGGTCGACAGGCGTACGGAGGTTCATGAAGCCTACGGATTGTGAGCGCGCGACTGGCGGTTGCGGGCGACCACGGCCCGAGACGTAACGCGCGGCGGAACGGTTTCTCACGCCAATAACGCCGAGTCGCGCATTTCGTTCGCTCGCGAATGAATAGCGCTGTCGCCAAGCGGCGGGTTAGCGCGATCCGCTGTCTCTTGCGCGGCGCGGTCGCACCAATGACGCGAGCGACAGCGTTTGGCACGTTCCATCGGACGAAATGCAAGCGGCTTGCCATTGTCTTGGCCGCCAGTGACGCGGGGGTACAGAGAAAGCGAGGTATATCAGGGCTGCCTCCGCCAAGGGATTCCGCTACAAAGGTCCTTATGTCCATTGCCGATCCCACCCTTCTGCGCCCTAAGATCCCTCTGCCCCGCCTCGTCGACTTCCATCGCATCGTCATCAAGGTCGGCTCGTCGCTGCTGGTCGACGCCGACGGCGTGCGGCGCGACTGGCTGAGTTCGCTGGCGGTGGACATCGCGGCGCTGCAGACGCGCGGCGCCGAGGTTTTGGTCGTCTCCTCGGGCTCGATCGCGCTGGGCCGCCGCGTGCTCGGTCTGCCGCCGGGCGCGTTGAAGCTCGAAGATAGCCAGGCGGCGGCCTCCGTCGGGCAGATTGCGCTCGCCCGCACCTGGGCCGAAGTCTTGGGCGACGTCGGCATCACCGCGGGCCAGATCCTGCTGACCTACGGCGATACCGAAGAGCGTCGCCGCTACCTCAACGCCCGCGCCACCATCGGGCGTCTCCTGGCGATGAAGGCGGTGCCGGTGATCAACGAGAACGACAGCGTCGCGACCCAAGAGATCCGCTACGGCGACAACGATCGCTTGGCTGCGCGCGTGGCGACGATGGCCTCGGCCGACCTGCTGATCCTGTTCTCCGACGTCGCCGGCCTCTACACCGCCCCGCCGGCGAGCGATCCCGACGCGACCCTGATCCCGGTGGTACCGCGCATCACCGCCGAGATCGAGGCGATGGCCGGCGGCGCCGCGTCGATCCTGTCGCGTGGCGGGATGCGGACCAAGGTCGAGGCGGGCAAGATCGCGACGACCGGCGGCGCGCATATGCTGATCGCCGACGGCCGCATCATCAATCCCGTGCAGCGGCTTCTCGACGGCGCCCCCTGCACCTGGTTCCTCTCCCCCTCGAACCCGGTGACCGCGCGCAAAAAATGGATCGCCGGGTCGATCGAGCCGCGCGGCACCGTCACTGTCGATGCCGGTGCGGCGCGGGCGATCCAGGCCGGCAATTCGCTGCTGCCGGCCGGGGTGCGCCGCATCGAGGGCCCGTTCAAGCGCGGCGACTGCGTGCTGATCCGCGTCGACGATGCCGGCGAGATCGGCCGCGGGCTGATCGCCTACAGCGCCGACAAGGCAGCCCAGATCATCGGCCGCCGCTCGCACGAGATCGAGGCCGTGCTCGGCGCGCCGGGCCGCGCCGAGCTGATCCACCGCGACGACATGGTTCTGGCCGGCGAGTAGGCGAGAACGCCGAGCGCCATCCGTCACTTAGTCCAGTTGCGCAACGCGATTCGCGCGCGCAGACTGTGCCGGGTTGCAGCGAGCAGCCTGGAGCGCACGGCGCAAGGACTCCCAGACCGCCGGTGATGTTCGGAGGCCGAGATGGGGCAAGCAGTCGAAATTCAGTTATTGGGCGCGGTCGAGACCACCGTGTCGATGAACCTGCGGCAGGGCGTGCCGAACACCAAGGCGCCGGTCTTCCGCAAAGTGAACGCCGGAACTCTGGTGCCCGTCATCTCCGTGGTGGTCGGCGAGTCGGTGCAGGGCAACCCCCATTGGTACCGCACCGCCGAGGATGCCTTCATCTGGGCGGGCGGCTGCGGTCTGTTTCGCGACGCCGAGCCCGCCGCTCCGCTGCCCCGCGCGCCTGTCAGCCTCTCGGGGGCGCCCATCATCCAGCTCAAAAAGCCGCCGGCCGTGGTCGACCTCTGCCACGGCAGCGGGGTGGTCTGCTTCGAGGATGCGCGGTCCTCCGGCCTGGTGGGGGTGATCCACAAGGCGACCACCGGCGCGTCGGGCCGCGACGATGCCTATCGCGGACGCCGCGAGGCGGCGCAGGCCGCGGGCCTTCTATGGGGCGCCTATCATTGCGGCACCGGCGCGCCCGTCGAGGACCAGATGCGAAATTTCCTGGAGTGGGCGCAGCCCGACGCCCAGACGCTGGTCGCGCTCGAGTTCGAGACGACGGTCGGCAACCAGATGACCCTCGAAGGTGCACGGCACTTTTGCGAGCAGATTTTTGCCGTACTTGGCCGCCGCCCGGTCATCTACAGCGGCGACGCGCTCAAGGCCGCGCTGGGCGTCGCCAACGACCCGTTCTTCGGTGCCCACCGGCTCTGGCTCGCGCAATACAGCGACAAGCCGACGGTCCAACGCAGTTGGCGGCATTATTGGTTGTGGCAGTATACCGATGGGCAGAGCGGTCCCGGGCCGCGCACCGTCCCTGGCCTTGCCGGTGATCGAGCCGGTCGGCTTTATTGTGACCAGTTCGACGGCGACCCCCAAGACCTGGCAGCGCAATGGGCGCAGTGAAGCGTCCTCAGCCGCCGACCGCCTGACGCGCCGGCAGGGCCTGCGGGATGACGTCGTCCTGCGCGGCCTCGATCTCGCTGCCGGGGCCGATCGCAACACGATTGCGCCCGGCGGCCTTGGCGGCATAGAGGCCGCGATCGGCCCGATCGATCAGCGCATCCGCCGATTCCGCACCATCCCATTGCGCGATGCCGATCGAACAGGTGATCGGCACCGGCGTCACCGCGCGGAGGCGGTCCATCACGGCGATCGCCTGGTCCACGGTCGTGTCAGGCATGATGATGGTGAATTCCTCGCCGCCGTAGCGTGCAAGCAGGCTCTCGTAGCGCAGCACGTGACGCCAGACGACGATCACCTCCTTGAGATAGAGGTCGCCGGCCTGATGCCCGTTGGCGTCGTTGTAGGCTTTGAAGTGATCCAGATCGATCATCGCGACGACGAGCGAACGATTTTGGGCGCGCGCCGCGGCGATGCTGGTGATGAGATAGGCATCGAGCGCGCGACGATTGGCGACACCGGTCAAAAAGTCCGTGCCGGCGGTCTTCTCGAGAAGCGCGATGACGCCGGCCTTCTGTTCCTCGGCTTTGACCCGTTCGGTCAGGTCCCGCAGCATGACGCCAAAGCCAGCCGTCTGGCCCGCATCGTCGAGGATCGCGGTGACGGTAATGCCGGCCCAAAACCGGCTGCCGTCTTTCCGAGTCTGCCAAAATTCGGTCTCGAAGCGGCCCTCGGACGCGGCCATGGCAAGCGCCTGTTGGAAAAGGCCGGCGTCGCGCATTTCGGCGTCGAGTAGGCTTAACGCCGATTTACCGACAATCTCCGCCGCTGTGTAACCGATGATCGTGTGAGCGCCATCGTTCCACGATTCGACGTGTCCATCCCGGCTGAGGACGAAGATCGCGCAATCGCTGATGCGCTCGAGAAAGCGCCGAAACATGTGATTGGCGTGATGAACACCGCTCATGAATTAGGATCTCGCTCCATCCACGCAAAAACTCGCAATCGGGCCATCGCCAAATGGCCCGAGCACGCCGTAAACCGACCTAGTCTACGGATGCGCAGCGCCGAAAGTTTCGCGGCCTGGAACGAAACTAAGCTAGGAGCAGAAGCCTAATTTCTTCTGAATTCCAGTCAATTATACCGTCACCAACCGGTTAAGCCGGCCTGCGGGACTTTAGCAAACCGGCGCAAGCAGCCGCTGCCCGCGGTGTGACCGGTCGTGGCGCGCTTTCCTCCCGTCACAACCGTCGCGACGCGATGGTCCGATGGATTGCGAAACCGGCATCGTCGAGGGCTGAGGGCGCCTCAGCTATCGTGATGTAACCAAACCGTGTTCGCCAGTCGCGT
Organism: Beijerinckia sp. L45; assembly: GCF_009765775.1. Classification (GTDB taxonomy): domain Bacteria; phylum Pseudomonadota; class Alphaproteobacteria; order Rhizobiales; family Beijerinckiaceae; genus RH-AL1. The sequence goes on along the minus strand of NZ_LMUU01000038.1, from coordinate 25,299 downwards.
GACAAAAGTTCGGCCGCTGCAGTGCCGCTCTATCCAAACTCTTTCCCGCTGTCCCGATCGTCACGCCGTGGCGCTCGGGCGTCGGCTGACGACGCCGCCTCGGCGGGTTCGCACGCTGTCGCTCGCAACGGCATTCCGACGGACCTGATGCCGAATTATTACACTCTGCGGACGTCCGACGCGGCCCGCTCGCCGCCGAAGCGACCGATCTGGGAGCGCGTCACGAATCGCGAGTGCCGGGCGATGGGGTCGCCGCCGAAGGGCCGACCGCCGGGCGCCTGACGCACGGACCTCTTGGTCCTCGGCAGAGATGCGCGATAGGCTTGGGGCATGTCCATCCAGCGCCGCCTTGCCTTGTCGATCACCCTGGTTCTGCTGCTGAGCCTGACCCTCGGCGCGGCGCTGACCTATTGGCACGTGGTGGCGAAGGTGCGCACCGAGATGCAGGCGGCGCTCGCCGTTGGGACCCAGACGGCGGCGAAGGCGGTCGACGGCCGCGACGGCACGGATGCCCCCGCGCGGCGGCTGCGCCGCCTGGTCGAAGATTTCGATGGCGATCGTCATATCATGGCGGTGCTGACGGCCCCCGACGGCCATATCCTCGCGCAATCGACCCTGCTGCAGCCCGATGAGCCGGCTCCCGCCTGGTTCCTGACGATGGTCGCCGGCCCGGCGACGCGCGTGGATCTGCGCCTGGCCGCGCCGTTCGACGCGGTCGGCGCCCTGCGGCTCGAGGCCGATCCCCACAACGAGGTGGCGGAGGCCTGGAGCGACGTGCTGCTCACCGCCACCATCATGGTGTTGTTCTTCAGCATGGTGCTGGCCCTGGCCTTCTGGACTATCCGCGGTGCGTTACAGCCATTGCGCGATGTGCTCACGGCGCTGTCGCGGATCGGCGAAGGCGATTACGCCACGAGGCTGTCCCCCACGATGTACCGCGAGCTGCAGCCGCTGCGCGACGGATTCGACACCATGGCCGAACGGCTCGCGGCGATGCGGGCGCAGAACCGCGACCTCCACGAGCAGATCCTCAATCTTCAGGAAGAGGAACGCGCCGAACTTGCCCGCGACCTCCATGACGATGTCGCGCCCTTCCTGTTCTCCGTCGGTGCCGACGCGGCGATGATCCGACAGTATCTGGCGGCCGAGAGGATCCTGGAGGTCGCGCCCCGCGCGGACGCCATCGCCGAGTCCGTGCGTCACATGCAGAAACATCTGAAGGGCGTGCTGCGCCGCCTGGCGCCGGAAACGCTCATCGACCTCGGACTTGCCGGCGCGATCGACAATCTCGTCGCCTTCTGGCGCCTGCGTCGCCCGGCGATCACCTTCACCATGGACCTGACCGACGACCCGGTCGACCCACCGCTCGATGCGGTGGCCTTCAGGGTGGTCCAGGAAAGTCTCAGCAATGCCATTCGCCACGCTGATCCCACGACGATTGCCGTATGCATCGTCCAAAGCGAGACTATGCTAACGATCCGGATCGAGGACGACGGCACAGGCTTCGCGCCCGGGCAGACGCCTCTTGGCTTTGGGCTGGCTAGCATGCAGGAGCGGGTCAAGGCCGTCGGGGGCCGTCTCGCCATCCGCGACCGGCCCGAAGGGCATGGCGTGATCATCGAGGCGGCGCTGCCGATCCGCATCGATCGCGACGACACGATGCAAGGCGATCGAGCCTCGGACGCAAAGGTTGCAGACTTTTGCGGGCGATCCGATGCTCCGCCTCTTTGAAGAGAAAGTGGGACATTCCGCATGAAAGTTCTTCTGGTCGACGACCACACGGTGGTGCGCGAGGGCGTGCGGCGGCTGCTCTCCGTCGTCGCCGACGCGGTGGTGCTGGAAGCCGGCACCGGCAAGGAAGCGCTCACCGTTTTTCGTGCGGAAAAGCCCGAAATGGTGATCCTCGATCTCAACCTGCCCGGTGCCGGCGGCCTCGATCTGCTGAAGCGGCTGCTGATCGAAGACGCCCGCACCCGCGTTCTCATCTTCTCCATGCACACGACACCCGTGTATGTCGCCCGGGCTCTGCAGGCCGGCGCCAAGGGCTACGTCAGCAAAGGGGCGAGTGCCGACGAACTGGTCGAGGCGATCCGCAAGGTGATGGCCGGCGAGCGCTACGTCGAACGCGACCTTGCCGCCGAACTCGCCCTCAACGTGCTCGACTCCCACGAATCCGGCAAGGCGCTGTCGGCGCGCGAACTCGACATCATGCGCCTGCTCGCCAAAGGCAAAGGCCTGTCCGATATCGCCGACCAGCTCGGCATTTCCTACAAGACGGTCGCCAACACGTGTACGGCGATCAAGCAGAAAATGCTGGTCGAACGCACCAGCGACCTGATCCGCGTGGCGGTGGAACTGCATGCTTCCTGATGAAGCCCAGGCCGACACCGCCATCACCATTTTCATCGACGCCGACGCCTGCCCGGTGAAGGACGAGGTGTACAAGGTGGCGCAGCGCTACAAGGTGAAAGTTTTCGTCGTCGCCAACGCGGCGATGATGGTGCCCAAGACGCCGGCGATCGAGCGCATTCTGGTGGCCGAAGGGCCGGACGTCGCCGACGACTGGATCGCCGAGCGGGCGAAGAGCGGCGGCATCGTGATCACCGCCGATGTGCCGCTCGCCGCGCGCTGCATCAAGACCGGTGCGGCGGTCATTGCGCCCTACGGCAAGGCGTTCACCCCGCAGTCGATCGGCGATGCGCTGGCCACCCGCAACCTGATGGACTCGTTGCGCTCCAGCGGCGAAGTTACCGGGGGGCCAAAACCCTTCACGCCGCGCGACCGGTCGGCGTTTCTGTCGGCGCTGGATCTGGCGATCAGCCGGCTGCAGCGGCATGGCTACCGAGGGGCGCAGTCCTGGGTCTAAAGCCGCGCCGGATTGCCTGATGGCTCCGCCAACAAAAACTTTGAGACCAAACGAGCTTGAAACCGCTGTTCAGGCACAGAGCCGGAGAAGACTTTCGGTCTCGTCGCTGTTGCCGGACTCCATCTGCCTGAGCGCGGAAGCGTTGCGGAGCACGATCACGCGGCGTCCGCATGGAATGTCGATGACGTGCTCGCGATGCAATTGCGTCAGCGTCCGCGACACCGTTTCGATCGTCAGTCCGAGATGGTCGGCGATGTCGGTGCGGGACATCGGGAGTTCGATCGTCTGCGTGTTCGCGATGCGTTCGGACATGCCGAGAAGAAACGTCGCGATCTTTTCGCGCGCGCACTTGCGTCCGAGCAGCAGCATGTGGTCCTGGGCGCGTTCGAGCGCCTTCGCCATGGCCAGCATGAGCGCGTTGATCGCCGCGGGGTCGGTCTCGATCATCGTGCCGAGATCGCGGCGGCGGAAGGCGCGTAGCTTGACGTCCTGGATCGCTTCGGCAGCGAAGCGATGGACGATCCCGGCTTCCAGGCCGAAAACATCGCCCGGCAGATGAAACGCGTCGATCTGCCGGCGCCCGTCGACGAGCAGCTTATAGGTGCGGACGGGGCCGCAGACGACCTTGTAGAAAAAGTCAGCCGGATCGCCGTCGCCAAAGATCTGCTGGTCCCGTGCGAACGAGCGGACCGCGCCCATATCTGAGGCCGACGGCGCAGGCGTGGCAGGGTGCTCGAAATGCAGACCGTGCCGGTCGATCACAGCCGCCGATGGTGTCGCTCGGTGGATTTCGGAAGCCATATGCATTCTGGGCGCTCCCCTGTGACATCAGCGTGAGCCTTGGTACGACGGGCGTCTTCTCCAGGACATTCGGGGCCGTCCCCTATAGGGTTTGTACGTAGTGCAGGTGCCTACGCCGGCCGGCTGCGCGCCTCGCGGATCGCCGCGTGGATGCAGTCGGACAGGACGTTGCCTTTGAGCGGTTTTTCAAGAATGGCCCGACATCCGGCCTGAAAGGCGCGCATGCGAAGCGCCTGGCGCGGCCATGTGGTGATGAGGATCGACGGGATCAGGCACTCGCGTTTCCGCAAGGCGGCGACGAGGTCGATGCCGGTCATCCCGGGCATCTGCTGATCGACCACGAGACATTGCGACAAGAGCGCGTGGTCATCCCTCAGAAAGGCCTCCGCGCTATCGTAGGCGAGAATGTCGAAGCCTTCGATGGCAAGCGAGAAGCGCAGCGCCTCCCTGACGGCTTTATCGTCTTCGACGAGGACGACCGATACCACACCTGAGCCTCCAGCGCGGCCGCGACCCGGTGCGGCGCTTGCCCAACATAAGCCTTCGCTGGCGGCAAACCTTGATCTGCCGCAACTTCGGACCCGGTGATCTATCCGTAGCCGCTGTTCAGCACTGCCCTGACGAGATCGGGAAGACTGGTGGCTTCCGTTTTCGCCATGACCTTTGCGCGATAGACCTCCACCGTGCGCGGGCTCAGTCCGAGCTCGTGTGCGATGACCTTGTTCTGCTTCCCCGCGAGAACACCGTCGAGCACCTGTCTCTCGCGCCGCGACAGGCTTTCCAGCTTCAGGCGTGTTGCGAGCGCGCCGGAATCCTCGGCGCTTCTGTTCTGAAACGTCGACCGGATTGCCTGAAGAAAGAGTTCGTCGTCGAACGGCTTTTCGATGAAGTCCGTCGCACCGGCCTTCATCGCCTCGACGGCCAAGGCGACGTCGCCATGGCCGGTCATGACGATGACCGGCAAGGACGAGCCGGCGGCCTTCAGCCGGCGCAGAAGCTCGAGGCCGCCGATCTCCGGCATGCGGACATCCGTCACCACGCACCCTGCCGACGCGCCGGCAAGGCAGTTGAGAAAGCCTGACGCGGAATCGTAGAGGCGCACCCCGATGCCGGCGGTCGCCAGCAGGAACGCAAGCGATTGACGCACGGCGAGGTCGTCGTCGACGATATGCACGGTCGCCTTATCCGACATGGCCAGACTCCTCCGTCTCCGGCGTCGGAAGGGTAAAGCGGAAAATCGTGCCCCCACCCGGGTTCGGGCCTGCCGAGATCCGCCCCTTGTTGGCCTCGACAATGGTTCGGCAGATCGACAGGCCGAACCCCATGCCCGTGGGCTTGGTGGTCATGAAGGGTCGGAACAAGTTCGACGCGATGTCCGGCGCCAGTCCCGTGCCGGTGTCGGACACCATGACGTCGACCATCCCGTCCGTCTTGAGCGATGTCGCAACCTGAAGGTTGCGGATCGGCATGTCCTGCATCGCCTCGATGCCGTTGCGCATCAGATTGAAGAGGACCTGCTGGATCTGGATGCGATCAACGACCACCGTCTGGGCGGCCGGATCGAGCGCGAACGACACGCGGACACCGCCTTCCTTCGCGCCCAGAAGGGCAAGGGCGCTGGCTTCGTCGATCAGCTTCGGCAGGTTTTCGCGCTGACGCTCGCTTTCGCCGCGCTCTACGAAGGCGCGCAACCGTCGAATGATCTGTCCCGCCCGCAAGGCCTGGTCCGCCGCCTGATCCACCGCGTGGCTCAGCATCGCCCCGTGAGCTTCCCCACCCTGATCCAGCAGGCGCCGACTGCCTTTCAGAAAATTGGTGATCGCGGTCAGAGGCTGGTTGAGTTCATGCGCCAGGGTCGATGCCATCTCGCCGAGAGCGGTGAACCGCGAGACATGGATGAGCTCCGCCTGCAGCTCGCTCATCCTCGCTTCCGCGGCCTGACGGTCTGTCAGGTCCTGGATGAAGCCGACGAAGTGGCGTCGCGACCCCGGTGAGATCTCGCCGACGGACAGGTTCAGCGAGAAGGTCGATCCATCCTTGCGTTCGCCGGTCACGACCCGGTCCTTGCCGATGATGCGAGCCTCGCCGGTCCTGTTGAAATGCTGGAGATAGTCGTCGTGACGCTCGCGATCGCCGCTCGGCATCAGGATCTTGATGTTTCGTCCCACGACCTCGCCGGCGGCATAGCCGAACTGCCGCTCGGCCGCGCGACTGAAGGACTCGATGACGCCCTGGTGGTCGATGACGATCATGCCCGCAGGGACGGTGTCGAGGATGGACTGGAGATAGGCTTCGCGCTGCATCAAGGCCGCCTCTGCGGCCTTACGGTCGGCGATATCCTCGGCCACGGCCACGAAGTAGGCGGGTTTTCCAGAGAGGTCGCGCACAAGGGTGCGGGTGACCCGAACCCAGAGCGGCGTTCCATCCTTCTTGATGTAGCGCTTCTCGATCGTATAGGGCAGCCCGACGCCGTTCAGCAGGGCAGCGACCTGCTCCGTGCTCGCCTCGAGGTCGTCAGGGTGGGTCATCGCCCCGATGGTCTTGCCCAGGATCTCGTCGTGGTCGTAGCCCAGAAGATCGCCGAAGTGGGTGTTGATCCGGAGAAAATGGCCGTCCGGGGCGATCAGGGCGATCCCGACGGCATTCTGTTCGAACGTCGCTTCGAAGCGCTCTTCGGCGGAGCGGAAGCGGTCCTCCGCATTTTTGATCTTCAGCTGCGAGTCGGTGACATCCTCGATGCTTTGGACGACGTACGCCACCGCACCGCTGGCGTCGAGGACGAGCGGGACGTTCTGGATGTTCCAATAGCGCTCTTCGAAGGTGCCGTCGAAGTCGGGGCGGCGGATATCGTAGCGGCGGCTGCGAAGGTCGGTCTTCTTGCCGTTCGCGAAGACCTCCTCGATCGAGGCACACATGGCGTCCAACGTTTCGGATCCGCCGGATGGATTCATCGGAAACGCATCCTGCAGATGCCGTCCGATCACGTCTTTTCGCGTCGTCATGGTTTGGCGGAGATAATCCTCGCTCGCGGCAGCAACGACAAGGTTTCGCTCGAAGGCGACGTAGGGGTGGGACAGCGTGGAAAACAGGATCGACAGATCGACCGATGGGCTATCCGTGGACGAACTTGTCTTCATCCACACCCCTCCAACAAAGGTTAAAGTTATCATAGCCATAGCGCCGTGTCGTTTCTCCATTTTCGGGCAAATCTTCGACGAGGCAACGGATTTTATGCCTTGGCATCTGCGCAGCCGGCCTGCTGCATCGCGGCGGCCAAGACGGCGCTGTCTTCGCCACGGCGGCGGCCGTGCTCGGTCAGGATCCCCGGCACGTCGTGCGGGACATGCCGCACGAGGCGCTGTTCACCGATCGCGGCGGACAGATCCTGTGCTGCACCCAGGCCATGGCGGCCTGGGCGGCGGCCGGCCCCGCCATGCGATCGTTGCCGGCAGCGTCGGGGAATTGGCGGCGCGGGGATGCGCGGGGGCGCTGACGATGCCGGCAACGCTGAAGCTGCCGGCGCAGCGCGCCGCGGCGATTCCAAGTGTAAGAGCAGAGGGTCGCACGCCAAAGCCTGCACTCTTTGCGGCCGCTGCTTTGGACCGATTCCAATCTCGGTTGAACCCGCCACGCCCCTCATGCTACGCCTATGTCCATAACGGAGCCCGACTCCCGCAACGATGACCGGCCCGCACACGTCTGTATGAGACGCGCCGGACCCGCCGCTCCGTTGGAGACAAGATCCATGATCAAGACGACCGTAAACGGCGATATGCGCAGTTTCGATGGCGACCCTGAGACCCCGCTACTGTGGTACCTGCGGGATGAACTCGGCCTCACCGGCACCAAATTCGGCTGCGGCGCGGCGCTCTGCGGCGCTTGCACCATCCACCTCGGCGGCCAGGCCGTGCGCGCCTGCATCACCCCGGTGTCGAGCGCCGACGGCCAGCAGATCACCACGATCGAGGGTCTCTCCCCGGACGGCAACCACCCGGTTCAGGTCGCCTGGCGCGACCTCAACGTCGCGCAATGCGGCTACTGTCAGGTCGGGCAGATGATGCAGGCCGCGTCGCTGCTGAAGGATTCGCCCAAGCCGACGGACGACGACATCAACAATGCGATGAGCGGCAACATCTGTCGCTGCGGGACCTATCCGCGCATCCGCGCCGCCATCAAGCAGGCCGCCGGCATGACCGCCGCGCCCGAAAAGGGAGCGCTGTGATGACGCACGACCATTCCTATTCCGGGATGACCGCCGACACCTCGGACGTCGGCCAGATCGTCAACCTCAGCCGCCGCAGTCTTTTGGGCGGCGCCGGTGCGCTTGTACTCGCGGTCGCCCTGCCGAACGTGGCCCAGGCTGCAGGCTTCGGCGCCGACGGCATGCCGCACGGCTGGCAGGACAGCCCCAAGATCTTCGTGGCGATCGCCGAGGACGGCGCCGTCACCATCACCTGCCACCGCTCCGACATGGGGCAGGGCGTGCGCACCAGCTGGGCGATCATCATCGCCGACGAGCTCGAAGCCGACTGGGCCAAGGTCCACGTCAGGCAGGCCGAGGCCGATGAGCTGAAGTACGGCAACCAGGACACCGACGGCTCGCGCTCGACCCGCCAGTTCTTCATGCACATGCGCCACGCCGGCGCCGCCGCGCGGATGATGTTGATTCAAGCCGCCGCCAAGCAGTGGGGCGTGCCGGCCTCCGAGATCACCGCGCTCAACAGCGTCGTGACGCACACGAAGTCCGGCAAGACGCTGAGCTACGGCGCCCTCGCCAAAGCCGCATCGGACTTGCCGATTCCGGCGCGCGAAACCGTGGCCCTCAAGGACCAGAAGGACTTCCGCTACATCGGCAAAGGCAAGATCGGCATCATCGACAATGTGCCGATCACCACGGGCAAGGCGATCTACGCCGCCGACACGCGCTTCGAGGGCATGTTCTACGCCGTCATCGCGCGCTCGCCGGTGTTCGGCGGCACGGTGAAGAGCTTCGATGCTGCCGAAGCCTTGAAGGTGCCGGGCGTCGTCAAGGTGATCCAGATCGCCGCGCCGTCGGCGCCGGTGATGTTCCAGCCGCTCGGCGGCATCGCCGTCATTGCCAAGAGCACCTGGGCCGCGATGAAGGGCCGGGAAAAGCTCGCCATCACATGGGATGATGGTCCTAATGCCAAGTACGACTCGGCGGTCTATCGCGCCGAGCTGGAAGCGTCCGCGCGCAAGCCCGGCAAGGTCGTTCGCGCGCAGGGCGATGTCGACGGCGTCTTCGCCAAGGCGAAGAACAAGATCACCGCGGAATATTACATCCCGCATCTCGTCCAGGCTCCGATGGAGCCGATGGCCGCCGTCGCGCGCATCGTCGATGGCAATTGCGAGATCTGGACCTCGGTCCAGGCGCCGCAGGCCGCCCGCACCAACACGGCAAAAGCGCTCGGCGTCGGCGAGGACAAGGTCAGGGTGAACGTCACCCTTCTGGGTGGTGGTTTCGGTCGCAAGTCGAAGCCGGATTACGTCGTCGAAGCCGCGCTGTGCAGCAAGGTGATGGATGGCAAGCCCGTCAAATTGCAGTGGACGCGGGAAGACGACATCCACCACGGCTTCTACCACACGGTTTCGGTGGAACGCATCGAGGCGACGGTGGATGACAAGGGCATGCCGACGGCATGGCTGCATCGCAGCGTCGCGCCGACCATCGGCTCGATCTTCGTTGCCGGCGCCGAGAACGAACTGCCGTTCGAACTCGGCATGGGTCTCGTCAACACGCCCTTCGCCATCCCCAACATGCGGATGGAGAATCCGGCGGCGCCGGCGCATGTGCGCATCGGCTGGTTCCGTTCGGTGTCCAACATCCCGCATGCCTTCGCCATCCAGTCCTTCGTGGCCGAGCTGGCGCATGCGGCGGGGCGCGACCCCAAGGACTACCTGCTCGACGTCATCGGGCCGGCGCGCCAGATCGACCCGACCAGCATCGGCGACGTGTGGAACCACGGCGAGGATCCCAAACTCTACCCAATCGACACCGGGCGCCTGCGCAAGGTGATCGAGACGGCGGCGGACGGGATCGGCTGGGGCCGCAAGATGCCGAAGGGGTCTGGACTCGGCGTCGCCGGGCACTACAGCTTCGTCACCTACACGGCGGTGGCGGTCGAAGTGGCCGTCGACGACAAGGGGGCGATCACGATTCCCCGCGTGGATATCGCGATCGACTGCGGCCCGCAGGTCAATCCGGAACGCATCCGGTCGCAGATGGAAGGTGCGGTGGTGATGGGCATGGGCTTGGCCCTGACCGCCGAAATCACTTTCAAGGACGGCAAGGCGCAGCAGAACAATTTTGACGGCTACGAGATCACCCGGATCGACGCAGCCCCGAAGGCGATCCATGTGCACCTGATCCCCAACCCGGACTATGCGCATGTCCTCGGCGGCGTCGGCGAACCCGGTGTACCGCCGGTGGCGCCGGCCATCATCAACGCGATCTTCGCGGCAACCGGACGGCGCATCCGCCAGTTGCCGATCCGCAATCAGCTGAGCGCTTAAGACGTTCATCCGCGCGGGCGGTCTGCACTGCCCGCGCGTCGGATTGTGAGATGATGAGGATCATATGATGAAAATGACCATGCCGATTGCGGCAAGCCTGTTCGCGCTGTTCGCCGCCGCGCCCGCCTGGGCGTCCTGCGACGACGAACTGGCGACGCTGGACACAAAGGTCCAGGCGCAGGCCACCAAGGCCGTCGCGACGTCGGGCGGCGGCGAGGGCGTTGCCGCCAAGCGCAACAGCGAGGCCATGGCGTCGCGCGACAGCGCTGCGCCGGTGACCAGCGGCCAGGCCGGCCCGGCCGGCGGCGCGAAGGAGACGCAGGCGACAACCCAGGCGGCGCAGGCCGGCGGCTCCGGCGATCGGGTGATGCAGGCGAAAGCCAGCATCAACGAAGCGCGCGTGGCCAAGGGCAAGGGCGACGAGGCTGGCTGCATGGCGGCGGTGACGAAGGCCAAGGGGCAATTGAACGACTGATCTCTGCGTCATTGCGAGCGAAGCGAAGCAACCCAGGGGCTGCTGTGTCGTAGCTAGCGGTCTGGTGGCTTCTGGGCTGCTTCGCTCCGCTCGCAAAGACGGCCTCGTTTCAAGGTCGAGCCGGAACGCCGAGCGTGCTCTCCGCAAAAACCCCGACCACCCAGTCCAGAAAAGCCCGCACACGGGGCGCGACGTGGCGATTCTGCGGGTACAGCGCGGACAACGGCGTCGGCGACGGCGGAAAGTCCTTCAAAACTTCGACGAGCGTGCCGCGCGCAAAATCATCCTCGAACCGGTAGCGCGGCGCCTGGACGAGGCCGAAGCCGAGACGCGCGAGTTCAGCCATCGTCCCCGATCCGTTGACGGTGATCCGGCTCGGCAGCGTGATTTTGCGCAGGCCGCCGTCGACGGTGAATTCGAGCGGCAGGACGTCGCCGGTGCGCGACGACACGAACCCGACCATGCGATGCCCGGCAAGATCGTCGGGCGAGGCAGGCGTCCCGTGCGCGGCCAGATAGGCGGGACTGGCGCAGGTCGCCTCCTCGAGCGTCGCGATGCGGCGGATGATCATGCCGCTGTCGTCCGGTTCGCCGGCGCGCAATACGCAATCCACGCCCTCGCGGACCAAGTCGACCAAGCGATCACCATTGCCGATGTGCAGGTCGATCCCAGGATGCTGCGCCAAAAACGCCGGCAGGTGCGGCAGCAGAAACCGCTGCGCCAGCAGCGGGTGGACGTCGATGCGCAGCAGCCCTTGCGGCTGGGCATCGCGAAACGCGCTTTCCGCGTCCTCGACATCGGCCAGGATGGCAAGGCACCGCCGATAATAGGCGTCCCCATCCAGGGTCGGCGCCACGTGGCGCGTCGTGCGCTGCAGCAGGCGCGCGCCGAGCCGCGCCTCCAGCCGTTTTACAGCTTCGGTCGCCGTCGAGCGCGGGACGCCGATGTCGCGCGCCGCGGCGCTGAAACTGCGCCGCTCGATGACGCGCACAAGCAACCGCATGCTGTCGAGACGGTCCATCATTGTTCGCTTTTTCTGAATGCTGATGCCGAGAGGCCGAGGATTATCCGATTTTCCTGGTTCTGTAAGGTCGCGTCACAGCGATAGGAGTCGAGAATGAGCAATCCGGATAAAAAGACGGCCATCGTGACGGGCGCATCCAAGGGGATCGGCGCCGCCATTGCCAAGCGCCTCGCGCAGGACGGCTTCAACGTCGTCGTCAACTTTGCAGGCGGCAAGCAGGCGGCCGAGGCCGTCGTGCGGGAAATCGAAGCGGCCGGCGGCGCAGCCCTCGCGGTTCAAGGCGACGTCGGCGTCGCGGCCGCCATGCCGAAATTGTTCGCTGCCGCGGAACACGCCTTCGGCGGCGTCGACGTGCTGGTCAACAACGCCGGGATCATGAAGCTTGCCCCCATCGCGGAGGTGGATGACGCGACGTTCGACGCGCATCTCGCCGTCAACCTCGGCGGCGTGTTCCGCGGTATGCGCGAGGGCGCGCGTCGGCTGCGCGACGGCGGCCGCATCGTCAGTTTTTCGTCGAGCGTGATCGGGCTCTACCAGCCAGGCTATGGCGTCTATGCCGCGACCAAGGCGGCCGTCGAAGCCATGACGCATATCCTGGCGAAGGAACTCGGCTCGCGAAGAATCACCGTGAACACCGTTGCGCCGGGACCGGTCGCCACGGAACTGTTCCTGAACGGCAAGCCCCAGGCGCTGGTCGACACGATCACCAAAACCATTCCGCTCGGCCGTCTCGGCCAGCCCGACGACATCGCCGCCGTCGTCGCCTTCCTCGCCGGCCCCGATGGCGGCTGGGTCAACGGCCAGGTGCTGCGCGCCAACGGCGGCTCGGTCTGAGCGGTCGGGCTGGCGCTGACGCAGCCTGTCGTTCCGCGGTTCGCCAGCGCCCCGGGCGCGGACCTTCAGGTGCCGACGAGATGCGCGAGCCGCGCGTGGACCGCGCGCAGGCGCTCCGCCTTGGCCTCCAGCGTTTCCGCGCCGGCGTCGTCCTGCTGTGCCGGCAGCGCGGCGAAGGTCGCGGTGTCGTCGCTCAGCATCTGCCGGATGATCCGGACGAAGATCGGGGCGACGGTGCTCGGCTCGTCGCCGAAGATATCCAGAAGCTTGGTGCGGCTGGCGATCATCCCGTCGAGCTTGCGGCCGAAGTCCGGGCGCGGCGGTGGCGCGGCGGCGAGGCTCGGGGTGATGCCCTCGGCCAGCGCCGGCGCCGGCTCCGTCGCGATGTGCAGGAACTCGGCGCGGTCGGTCGCCTCGTGTTGCAGCTGGGCGCCGCGCAGCGACGAGACCTCGTAGACGAAGGCGCCCGCCGCCGCGGGCGCGCCGAGGGTGACGGCCGCCGACGCCAGGACGTTGTTGAGGCCTGCCTTGTTGAAGCCGGCGATCACCACAGCCGCGAGGGACAGTTTTTGGACGCGGTGCGGCGCGCGGGATGTCGTGCTTGCCGGTGCTGCCTGTCGTGCCATTAGCCTGCCCCCAACGCGTCGAATGAACGCGCCATACTCAAGGATCGAGTCAACGAAGCGTTACAGAAGCTGGTTAAGTCGGGTTTACCGGCGCGGTCCCGTCGCGCGACATGGTTAAGATCCGCCTAACGATTCGGGCCGATACGCCGTTTCATGGCTTGGCAAGGATGTCCTGCGATCGGTCCAACGGCGGATCGGCCTGGCAAGGTTTTGTTTACGATTTGAGCCGAGTTTTAACGAGCCGACACGTTTCAAGAGCCGACCCGATCACTCGCGTCTCTGAAGGCCACGCCGGGACGTGTCGGCGAACGTCTCCAAATGCAGCCCCCCTCACACCGTCTGACGGTCCGGGGCCGGGCGCGAACCCTGCGGCACGAGGGCCGGGCGCAGCAGGAATGCCGCCAGCCCGATCACCCCGAAGCCGGCCATGACCGCCACCGTCGAGAGCGCGCTGCGCCCGTCGTAGAGATCCGCCACCAGGAACCCGGCGAGGGCGCCGAACCCGAGCTGCGCCGACACCACGGCGGCGCTGGCGGTGCCGGCGATATGCAGCAGCGGTTCGATCGCCAGCTGCAGCGCGTTGGTGTTGGCGATGGCGCAGCCCATCATCGCCAGGAACAGGAACGGCAGGAACGCCGCGATCCCGGCGTTGCCGAACCAGGTGATGGCGAGCAGCGCCAGCGTGTTCAGGCAGACGAGCAGCAGGCCGGTCATCAGCAGGGCCGCAGGCCGGACGCCGGCGGCGTTGAGGCGCGCGTTGACGAGATTGCCGACGAGGAGGCCGAAGGAGTTCAGCGCGAAGGTCAGGCCATATTGCGCCGGCGTCAGCTTGAACGCGCCGATCATCACCAGCGGCGACCCGCTGACGTAGCCGAAGATGACGCCGAACATCGCGATGGCGACGACGGTGAAGGCGAGCGAGCGGCGATTGCGAAAGACGCTGAGATAGTGCCCGGCGACGGCGCGCGGCGACATCGCGCTGCGCCGCTCGATGGGAAGCGACTCGTCGAGCCGCAGCCAGAGCAGGCTCAGCGCCAGCGTCCCGGTCACGGTGAGGAACACGTAGATCAGCCGCCAGCTGCCGAGGCCGAGCAGCAGCGCGCCGATGGTCGGCGCCAGCAGCGGCGCGAGCAGGCTCAAGGCGCTGACGTAAGACATTTTTTCGCGCGCCGCGGCGCCTTTGAAATGATCGCCGATGATGGCGAGCGCCAGCGGCCGCGCCCCGCCGCCGATGCCCTGGACGAAGCGCCAGGCCAGCAGCGCCGGCAGGCTATGGGAAAAGATGCAGCCGAAGCCGCCGATCATGTAGACGCAGCAGGCAAATAGCGCGACCGGGCGACGCCCGTAGCGATCGGACAGCGGTCCGTAGACCAAAGGCGACACCGCGAAGCTGATCATGAAGGCGGATAGCGCGAGGCCGATGCCGCCCGCGGACACGCCGAGCTCGCGCGCCATCGGCTCGGTGGCGGCCAGCGCCATGTCGGTGGCGAAGGCGGACAGCGCGCCGAGCAGGCTCATCAGCAGGACGAAGGTGAAAGAGGTGGGGGTCGCCCTCAAAAGACGGTCTCGTGCGGGTTTTGCGCGCGTAGACCTTTTGCCAGAAAACAGGCACGGACGCTTCGGGCGCAGCGGGGATGGTTTTACTCAACCCGTCTTTTGCGGCGATCCGATGACAGGTGGGACAGACCCGTGGTCACTGCCAGGGCAGGCGGTAGATCCAGCCCTGCGCGCGCATGCACCGCTGCACCGCGACCGTATCGGCGACGGTGACGCCGCATCGGTCCCGCGCCGCATCGAACGCGATTTTGGGGTGCTGGCCTGGCGACGCGGTGGCGAGCGAGGGATCCCGCGCGCAGCCCGTGACGAGCAGCAAACCGGCGCCGGCGATCAAGCCCCGGATAGTTGAGAGACCCATGACTGCTCCTCTGCGATCCCCGATGCGGTAGCCGGCGCCGCGGCGAAGGTCCAGCCGTCGATCACAGGATGGCACGCAGGGCGTCGAGACAGCGGGCGATATCCGCCTCGTTGACCCAGACGTGCGGGCTGAGGCGCAGGCCGCCGAGCCGGACGCTGGCGAAGACGTCGCGCTGGCGCAGCTGCGCGACAAGGTCGGGCGGCAGGCCGCCGGGCACCGCGACGCCCAGAATATGCGGCGCGCGCAAGGCGCGTGGCGCGACGGCGAGGCCCACGGCCGTGACGCCATCGGCCAGCAGGTCGGTAAGGCCGCGCAGACGCGCCGCCACCGCCGGCACACCCCAGCCTGCGATCAGCTCCAGGCCGGTCGCCGCCATCGGCATGGCCATGGGATCGTCCCGCTCGCCCTTGTCATAGCGCTGGGCACCCGTGGCCGAGGACCCGTTGCCGTCATTCTCCTCGAGCGGCGTGCCGTCCTGGCGATGCGGCGCGGCGTAGAGGAATGCGAGGCTGTAGGGCCCGAGCGCCCATTTGTAGGTGGGAAAAGCGAGAAAATCCGGCTTGAGGCGGCCGACGTCGATCGGCATGGCGCCGACGGCCTGGGTGGCATCCACCACCAGGGCCGCGCCCGCCGCGTGGACGGCCGGCGCGATGCGGTTTAGATCGATGAGCGTGCCATCGGACCAATGCAGCGGCGTCAGCGTGGCCACGGCCAGCGGCGGGGCGCCCGGGCGCGCGATGGCGGCGAGCAGCGCCGCCGTCCAGTCGCCATCCGCCGGCCGCGCGACGACCTCCACAACAAGGCCACGCGCATCGGCCAGTCGGTCCCAGGCGAAGCAGAGCGAGGGAAATTCCTCGGCAACGCGCAGGATACGGCCGCCGGGTATGGGGATGATGTTGCGCGCCGCCGTCGCCATCGCGTGGCTGACCGAGCCGACGATGGCCATGTCGTCCGTCGTCGCGCCGATCAGCGCGGCCGCCCCGGCCCGCGCCCGCGCGGTCCAGGCGACCACATCCTCGCGCGCGTAAAACCACGGCTGGCGTTTGGCGAGCAGACCTGTGGCGCCGGCCGCGCTGACGCCGCGCGGGAGCGGGGACCACGCTGCGGCATCGAGGTAGCTGATGTGCGGCGGCACCTCGAAGAGGGCGCGCTGGCACGGGAGCGGAAGGACCGTTTGCATGGCAAGACCTATAGCGACTTGGCGGTTGTCCCTCAAACCGAGGACACGTCGGTTCGGCTTGTTCCGTCGATACCCCATCGACGAGAGTCAGGCTCAACCCTTTATTAAAATGGGGCCTTCAAGTTCGACGAGCATATCGTGGCGCATGCAACCACCCCAAAGAGTTCTTTAACGCAACGTTCCTAAGTTCAGTTCAATGCCACCGACCGGTGAGCTGTCGAGGAACCGCCTGCCATGTTCGAGTTCAAATCTTCTTCCGGGTCGGATGCCAAGGCGGTGCTGGAGGCCCTCGGCCGCTCGCTCGCGATCATCGAGTTCGAGCCGACGGGCAAGATCATCACGGCGAACGAGAACTTTTGCGGCGCGGTGGGCTATTCGCTCGCGGAGATCCAAGGCCAGCATCACAGCATGTTCGTCGCGCCGGACTATGCGGCGAGCGCCGAATATCGCGCGTTCTGGACCAAACTAAGCCACGGCGAATACGACGCCCAGGAATACAAACGCATCGCCAAAGGCGGTCGCGAGATCTGGATCCAGGCGTCCTACAACCCGGTGAAGAATGCCAAGGGAATCACCCTCAAAGTCGTCAAGGTCGCGACGCTGACCACCGACGCCAAGCTGCAGACCGCGGAGTTCGAAGGCAAGCTCAACGCAATCTCGCGGGTCCAGGGCATGATCGAATTCACGCCCACCGGCGAGGTCATCACCGCCAACGAGAATTTCCTGAGCCTGATGGGCTATCGCCTCGAAGAGGTGAAAGGGCAGCATCACCGCCTTTTCGTCGAGCCGGCCTACGGCCAGTCCATCGAATACCAGGATTTTTGGCGCAAGCTGAACGGCGGCGAATACGTCTCCACCTCGTTCAAGCGTATCGCCAAGGGCGGCAAGGAGGTTTGGATCCAAGCCTCCTACAATCCGATCTTCGACATGAGCAAGCGGGTGGTGAAGGTGGTGAAGTTCGCTACCGACATCACCGATCTGACCGAGATCGGCGTCGGTTTGGCGCAGCTCGCAAACAACAATCTCGCCTACCGCATCGATCGCAGCTTCATCCCGGCCTTCGAGAAGCTGCGCGTCGATTACAACATGGCGCATGAAAATCTGCGCACGACGATGCTGCAGATCGCCGAAAGCACGAGCGCGATCCAGTCCGGCACGCAGGATATTTCGGCCGCCGCCGACGACCTCTCGCACCGCACCGAGCAGCAGGCGGCGTCTCTTGAAGAGACCGCGGCCGCGCTCGACGAAATCACCGCGACGGTGAAGAAGTCCGCCCATGGCGCCAACCATGCGCGCCAAGTGGTCGCGACCGCCGACGAAGACGCGAAGAAAAGCACCGTCGTGGTGCGGCAAGCCGTGGACGCGATGGACGCCATCTCCAAGTCCGCGCAGCAGATCACCCAAATAATCGGCGTCATCGACGAAATTGCGTTCCAAACCAATTTGCTGGCGCTGAACGCGGGTGTCGAAGCCGCGCGCGCGGGTGACGCCGGCCGCGGTTTCGCGGTCGTCGCGTCGGAAGTCCGCGCGCTGGCGCAGCGTTCGGCGGAGGCGGCGAAGGAAATCAAGGGTCTGATTTCGGCCTCGAGCGCGCAGGTCGAGCATGGCGTCAAGCTCGTTGCCGAAACCGGCAAATCGCTCGAACGGATCATGAGCCAAGTCGCCGAGATCAACGGCGTCGTCGCCGAGATCGCCGCCGGCGCCAAGGAACAATCGGGCGGCCTCGAAGAGGTCAATATCGCCATCAACCAGATGGACCAGGTGACGCAACAGAACGCGGCCATGGTGGAAGAATCGACTGCAGCGAGCCACGCACTGTCGCAGGAGACCGCGCAGCTGTCGCGCCTGATCGGACAATTCCAGGTTGGTGGCGACAAGCCGGACGCCGCGATGCGCCGCGAGCTGGAACGCGCCGCGCCGCACGCGTTCGCCAAGCCGCGTATGCCGGCGCCTGGCGCACGTCC
>NZ_LMUU01000038.1:0-7031 GCF_009765775.1 Beijerinckia sp. L45 | reverse complement strand
GCGTCCCGAGCATAAGGCGCCGCAGCGGGCAGCCCGTCCGGCGGCACGGATGGCGGCGAGCGGCGGCGGTGCGGATGATGGCGGCTGGGACGAGTTCTAGGTTCCGCTTGCGGCATCGGAACGGTTGCGTAGACACCGGGATCAACGGTGGGGTGCCCATCCAATTGCGAGGCCGGGGGAATTGCTTGAGAGCGCTTACTGCAGCGTTTTTCAAAGTTTGTAACTAAAGACGCTTTTGCGCGTTCACCTTTCAGGCGCATGGTCGCCTGAAAGAAACCATATGACTTATCAGCCGATGCTGCGGAAGCTTGGAGACGAAGCCGTTATATTTTGCAACCATTCTGGATCTGGCAACGATCTGGTCCACTATCGGATCGGCGAAGAGTATCGATCCATGCCGAGCCGGGAGTGGAAACTCCTGCCCCCGTGGGACGGCGGTTGGCCGCTCCGTCCGAAACAGCAGCCGGTGGTG
This sequence comes from Beijerinckia sp. L45, assembly GCF_009765775.1. Classification (GTDB taxonomy): domain Bacteria; phylum Pseudomonadota; class Alphaproteobacteria; order Rhizobiales; family Beijerinckiaceae; genus RH-AL1. Next base: position 6,559 of record NZ_LMUU01000038.1, on the reverse strand, counting down.
GCGCAATCCGAAACGCCGCGCGAGCAAGGTGTCTAGCGCGGCGCGGATTGGGCGACTTAGCGGTAAAGCTGGCAGGCGACGCGGGCGATCTCCGCGATCTATAGTTTTGTCCACAATCTATAGTTTTGTAAGTATGATTTCAAACCAGTGGGTTCGCGGACCAAGGCTGCCGCGTGCAGACGGCCGGCGCTGCATGAGGCGGTCATATCGGACGAGAATACCGATGATGCCGACGTCCTGATCGATGCGGTCGGCCGGGTGTCTTTGGGGCGATTCACCCTGTCAGGACCGACTCGTACCGAAGCCCCTCACCCGCGGCGCGGCACGATCTTCAGATTGTCGATAACCTGCGTCGTCTGGTACGCCAACACGGCCTTGGCAGTGCCTTCGATGGCGTCGATCACGTCCTGCCGGAAATCGCTGGCGTTGGGATCGGTATCGAAATTCACCTCGACGACGAGGGTCTTGACGGCAAATCCCGCGTTCGAATTCAGTTCGAACCAGGTGCGCGTGACGCCGTCGATCTGTTCGACGTGCTGCCGGAGCACGGCCTTCGCGATAATTTTGAGGGGCGACGGCGGCTTTCGGCGGCGCTGCGTTCCCGCTAAGGCTGGCGTGGAAGCCGGCGATCCGGCCCGAAGGAACACCCTATGCGCGTCGGTCTTGCCCTGGTCTTTGCCTGCCTTGCCACGACCGCCCAGGCTGCCAGTTGGGCGGAAACCACGGAGACGGACTATCCTGTCTCGAAGGCGATCTGCCAGACGCTGAAGCCGCTCAAGCTGCCGATGCCGCCCCAGAAGAGCGCGGCGGCCTGCGACAGCGAAGACCTCTATTACGGCATCAAGCATCCCGCCGATCCCGCGGCGGCGCGGCTCTGCGCGCTAAGCCACATTCCCACCAAGGCGGAGGACGAAACGGACCCGTTCGACGGGCGCGCGCTGCTGGTGACGATCTACGCCAACGGGCGCGGTGCGACCCGCAATCTCGACATCGCCAGCGCCTACGCCTGCCTCCTCGACGGCGCGCCGGCGGAGATCGACGCGCGGATCCTGCACCTGGCGGCGATGAAGGCATCGCCCAAGCCGGAGCCCTTCGGCTTCTGTGACGACGCCACCTCGACCATCCTGCTGAACCAGTGCGGAGCGCACGATGCCGCCGCCCAGGACGTGGTGCGGAAGAAACGCTTGGCCGCGCTCGCGGCGACGCTCGCGCCGGAACCGGCGGCGGCGCTGGCCAAGCTGCGCAAGGCGGAAGCCGCCTTCGTCGCGGCGCGCGGCGACAACGAGGTCGACCAGTCCGGCACCATCCGGGTCGTCGCCGTGCTCGGCGAGCAGGAGACGCAGCAGGACGCCTTCGTCAAGACGTTGGAGGCGGTGGCCGGCGGGCGCGGACCGACGGCCGATGCGGCCAAGTTCAAGGCGGCGGATGCGGCGCTCAACGCAGCCTACGGCAAGGTGATGCGGGTCAAGGACACGGCGAGCTGGGGCACAACCGACAAGGCCGGGATCAAGACGACGCAGAAGGCTTGGCTTGCCTACCGCGACGCCTTCGTCGCCTTGGCCTCGGTGGTGCCAGGGGCGTCGATCGATGGGGTGAAGGCAAATCTCACGGACGCCCGGACGACGATGCTGGCGGCATTTTTGGAGTAGCCGCCGGGCCAAGACTGCGGCGTCGGCGAACGCCGAAAATGCCGGAGCCGTGGCGTCGGCGTTCGCCGAAAAACGCAGGCTGCGAGGTCGGCGAACGGTCACCCCGCAACAGAGGCTAGTGCCAGGCACGCGGGTTTGATGATTCTACGCCGATGCGACGTGGCGACAAGATCGCGGCCGATCGCCGTTTCAGCAATCGGACATTTTTACGCGAACCCGGCGGCCTCGAGCCGCAGGTGCACCTTGCTCTGGAAGGCGGCGTCTGCACCCTTGACCAGCTCCGCCGCCTGATCGGCGACGGCCTCGCACATCACCTCGAGCCAGCCCTGCTCGCTCTTGGCGAAGGGGCCGAGGACGTAGCTCAGGACAAGATCCTTATGGCCGGGATGTCCGATGCCGAGGCGCACCCGGCGATACTCGTTGCCGACGAGCGCGGTGATCGAGCGCAAGCCGTTGTGCCCGGCATTGCCGCCGCCGGTCTTCACTCGCACCGTGCCGGCGGCGATGTCGAGCTCGTCGTGGAACACCGTGACGTCCTTGGGCTCGAGCTTGTAGAAGCGCAGCGCCTCGCCCACGGCGCGGCCGGACTCGTTCATGAAGGTCTCGGGCTTGAGCAGGGCGACGCGCTCGCCGGCGAGCGTCAGTTCGCTGACAAGCCCTTGAAACTTCGAGCGAAATGGCGGCGCGGCGTGGGCCCGGGCGAGGGCGTCCAGCGCCATGAAGCCGATGTTGTGGCGCTGCCCGGCGTGCTGGCGGCCGGGATTGCCGAGGCCGACGAAGAGGAGCATGGCGGGTTCCGGGAGCGAGACGCCTACTTGGCGACGAGGCGGGCCAGGGTGATGACGGCGCCGAGGATAATGAGGGTCTGGAAGCCGATCGTGCCGAACATCCACTTGATGACGTCGGCCTTGCTCGCCTCGATCTGTACTTTTCGACCCGCCTCCACCTCGCGGAGTCGGGCCTCAAGACGCGCTTCGGTCTCGCGAAGATCGGCCTTAAGACCAAATTCTCCCTCGCGAATATCAGTCCTGAGGTGGGCCCCCTCCTCACGGAGGTCGGTCTTCGTCGCAAGGTCGCCCCGCATCACCTCGGCGATCGCGTCTGCGAGGCCCTCAGCCTGTTCGGCGGTGAAGGTCGCCTCGCGCAGCGCGCGCACCAATTTCGAGGTATCGACCGCGGCGGTCATCCCGGGTGTCCCACACGAGCCAACTCAGCAACGTTACCAATGAACCGGCCGGCGTCAAACGAGTCCTTCTCCCGCCGAGGCGGGAGAAGGGAGTGTCGTTACTTCTTCTTCGCGGCCGGAGCGGCGGGCGCCGCCTTGCCACCGGCCGGAGCCTTGGCGTCCTTGGCAGGCGCCGCGCCCTTGGCCGGGGCACCCTTGGCACCCTTGGCGTCCGGGGCTGCGGCGACGGCTGCTTCCGGCTCGTCTTCCGCTTCAAGCGGCGGTGCGACGGTCACGATCGTGTAGTCGAGGCCGCGCTGAGCCGGACGGGCGCCGGCGGGCAGCTTGACGTCGGAGAGGTGCTTGGAATCGCCGATTTCCATGCCGGAAATGTCGATCGTCACGTTTTCCGGGATGTTGTCGGCGCCAACCTTCAGGTCGATCGAGTGGCGCACGATGTTGATCACGCCGCCGAGCTTGAGGCCCGGGGCCTCTTCGGCGCCGGTGATGATCACGGGGATGTCGACGCGCAGCCGGGTGCCGGCCTTGAGACGGAGAAAGTCGACATGCAGCGGGCGATCCCGGATGGGGTCGAGCTGATAGTCGCGCGGGATGACCCGCTCTTTCGCGCCATCGACGTCGATCTCGAAGATCGTCGTGAGGAAGTGACCCGCGTAAATCACTTTATTGACGTCACGGAATGAAAGCGTGATGGAGGTTGGCGCATCGCCGCCCCCGTAAATCACGCCTGGTATGCGACCTTCACGACGTACACTGCGGGCGGCCCCCTTGCCTGTCCCACTGCGCACCGAGGCCGCCAAAGACTTCGTCTCGGCCATCTGGTGTTCCTTCAAGTGTTGAAACTTGCGCCCACGCCTCCAGGGGTGTCGGAAACGAGCACAAGAGGCGCGTGTATAGGGGAGGTTGCGGGGAAGGGCAAGGACGGCGCGCTTGACACGTCCCGTTCGGCCGCGAGCCGGGCCCGGCCCGCAGATCTGTCATGTCTCGAGCTCAGACCGGATAACGCCCCACGCCATCAGATTACCGCATTGCAGCACGATGCTTTGTGTAGCGTAACTCTTTGTTAATAGCGTCAGGTTCTAGTGTAGCGAATGGCGTCTTAAGTATTCGTATTGACGTTAGCGTATAGACTGCACGTTGTAAGGGTTTGGGGCCCTGCCCCGAAATGTTGCTTGAGATCGTTTCGGCGTTCGGCACTCCCGATATGCTCGCCTTGCAGGCGTTTCTGCTTTCGAATGCTGTTGCTACAAAATGCTCTTGCTATAAAAGGAGACCGCTGATGTCTGCTATGAGCAACTGCGCCGTCGACAAGGCGTATCTGGCATCCTCCGGCGCTACGACGCGTGGCGCGCTCGCGGCCGTTGCTGTTGCAGTCCTCGCAGCTGCAACATATGCCGTCCCGGCCAGGCTCTGGCCAATTCATGCAAAAGCGTCGGCATCCGCGCAGGATGCCAGATCGACCCTCGACCCGGCGATTGCGCACTCCGGCGTTGCGCCGCAGCCCTGGCATGAACCGGAAGTGGCGCCACGTCCGACCCTTGTCGGGTCGGCGGCGCACGTCACGGCGTCCCTGACGAGAGCGCGGTCGCGCGGATCGGCGCGCGACGGCGCCATGCCGCAGGCGGTATCGCAGATTGCTTCGGGCGGACGGTTTGATACGAAATCGATTGCGGCGTTCCTCCGAACGGCTTCGGCATCCCCGCCGAAGCCGGCCAAAGTTGCGCCGTCCAACATGATCCCGACGTTTGCCGTCGCTGCCCTGGAAGCCGATGGCATCGCCGACGATGCGTCCGCACCGGTCACGCAGGTGTCGTCCGCAACGTCGCCGGCTCGGCCGAAAGACGCGCCGGGCGACTCGTCGCTGGCCTTCCCAACGGCGCTCGGTCAGGTCAAGACGGCCGCGCACGCGGGCGTCATGAACGGCCAACCTGCGGCGGCTCTGAACATCGGTCTGACGACCGGCCCCATCGTCATCGACGCCACGGGCATGTCCGAGGTGACCAACCTGTCAGAACCCGGCGTCTTCCGGAAGACGTTCAAACTTTCGACGCGCGCCAGCATTCCGCTGGATTGATGATGCGCGCAACGCCGATGCATTCGATGCAGAAGGTGTAATGCCATACCTTCTGGCGGTAGTTTGCAGGTCGTCATTGAACGCGATCGATCACGCGAAAGCGCCGCGTGCGACTGTCGCCCTCAGTATCGTGCGTAAACGGTCGGCGGCGCCAGGAAGCCGTCGAGCTTGTAGCTGAAACCGGCCTGCACGCGGCTGTCGGTCTGGTGGTGATTTACGTCGGCACCCAAAGCGAATTCCGAGTAATGGCCGGTATCGGTGTAGCGGTATTCCGCACGCACCGACCAGTCGTTGTTGACGGCATATTCGAGGCCGGCGCCGAGCGTCCAGCCGACACGCATGGTGTCGTCGGCGTTCTGGGTCACACCCGCAACGGACCCCGTGTTGCGGAACGTGCTGAAGGCGACGCCACCGGTGCCGTAAGCCAGGATGCGGTTCCAGGTGTAGCCGGCGCGAGCGCGCAACGAGCCCATGACGTTCTCGTGGGTCGACTCGCGAATGGTGCCGAGGCTTTGCGCCGACCCGTTGTAATTCGATCCATCGATATCGCCTTCCAGACCGAAGACGAACTGGTGGACCTGCCAGAGATAGCCGACGTGAGCCCCGCCCAGAACGCCGGCATCGCTGTAGCTCGGCTGCTGCAGCGTCAAGGCCTCCCCGGGAACGTGCGTCGAGAAGGTGGATCGACCCCACTGATAGCCCAGCTGGCCGCCGGCATAGAAACCGGCCCAGGACAGGATGGGCGGCGACGCCGGCAGAACCGGCATCTGTTCCGGCGGATACAGGTCGGCGGCAAGCGCCATGCCGGGCAGAAAACAAAGCGATGTCGTCAGCAATAATATTTTGGTCAATGCGGCCTCCCCAGTGGCGCGTCTCATTGCGTCCTTTATCGGAGGCCCGGCTTGCGCGAGCCTTGCTAAAGTCTTGATATGCCACTGCCTTGATCACGAAACCGTGCGGTCACGGTAGTCTTCGCGCCGCAAACCGAAGCCTGCGATCGGCACGAAGCACGGCAAATGGTTTAGAGGCATACATTGCCCGCGAGCGAGCCGCGGTGGCGTATCACCGATGGCGGGGCTTCGAGCGGCCCGGGCATTCCGCTGCGACTTGCGTGGCGCTCGGGTTGACCCTAAGCGTCCCCCACGCTGACCCACGCTGGAGCTCTCATGATCCTCGAAATCGCCACCCTCACCATCAAGTCCGGCATGGAATCCGCGTTCGAAACGGGCGTGACCTCCGCCGTCGCAGCGTTCAAGGCCGCCAAGGGGTGCCATGGCATGGAGCTGCAGCGCTCGCACGAAGTACCGAACCGCTACCTCCTGTTCGTGCGGTGGGACAGCGTCGAGGCACACATGGTGGATTTCCGCGAGTCGCCGGAGTTCCAGGTCTGGCGCAAGGCCGTCGGCCATTGCTTCGAAGCGCCCCCGACGGTCGAGCATGTGATCACCGCCGTGCATGGGTTTGGTGGCACGGTCGGCGACTGATCTTCTCCGCGGAGCGCCGTCATCGCGAGCCGATGGCGAGCAACCCAGGGGCGGCAGCTGCCAAATTAGCGTCTCTCCTGAGTTGCGTCGCTCCGCTGGCGATGACGGCTTCTTGCCGCTCTACGCCGCCGGAAAGTCGGCGCCACGGCTTGTTTGTTCCCAGGCG
>NZ_LMUU01000037.1 GCF_009765775.1 Beijerinckia sp. L45 | reverse complement strand
GGCGAAGACGTCGCTCCCGACCGCCGCGACGTCTCCGCGAACACGGTCATCTGGAGTGGTCGGTTATAGCGGCTGTCGGCGTGCGCGATCATTGCGACAACGATGACCGCTGCGATAGCCGTCGCCGTCGCGCTAGCGGAGACGGAGACGGTCAGACGCGTCTCCTTTGCGGACACGCCTATCACGGGGTTGCTCATGCCATTTGCAGTCTTGCGTTCACTAATAGAGGTACAATCCCCCATGCCGGCCGAACAATTAAGACTCCTAGATTATCGGACGGAACGCCGCGCGGGGGACCGCCAGTCAACGAGGAGGGCCTGCGCTTAGTGCAACTGCTCCGACCTCATGCGCCTGGCCTCATGCAAGGCGGCAGCCGCATAAATCGGCGGGCACCGATTGAGTCCCGTCCCTGGTGGTAACCGCTTCAGATGCAGCCGTGTCATCCGTTTTACGGCCGCTCATGCGCGCCGCTCCCGCATCTACGCTGTGATCAGGTCAACCTGATCCCTTGACTTTTCGCAGGTGACCAGTCACCTCGAATCATGCCGCGTCAACCCGACCCCGACATCCGCGCCCGCCTGCTCGTCGCAGGACTAGAGACCATGCAAAGCATGGGCTTCAACAGCTGCGCTGTTCAGGACATCACCGCCGCCGCTGGCATCCCGAAGGGATCCTTCTACAACTACTTCGCGACGAAGGATGCCTTCGCGGTCGAGGTGCTCGAGGAGTACTGGTCGCGGCTCGAGGCGGCGCACGGGCCGCTGCTGTCCGATCGCGGTGCCTCCACCTACGAACGCGTGGCCTCGTTCTTCCGCGCCTTGGCCAGTGAGCACGAAACCCATGGTTTCACCTTCGGATGTCTCATGGGCAGCCTTTCCTTGGAACTGTCGAGCAATAGTCCCGACGTCCGCGAGAAGCTCACCGAATTGCTCGGACGCTGGGCTCAACCGCTCGTCGATTGCCTGCGCGAGTCACGGCGGAACGGCGAGCTGCCCACCGGCACCGACGTGAAGGCCCTTGCGGACGTACTCATCGATGGGTGGGAGGGTGCGGCGATGCGCGGGAAGGTCCTAAGGAGCGCCCTACCCTATCAACGCTTCGAGACCCTCGTGCTGAAGCGCCTGCTGAAGAAGCCTGCATCTAGGAAGCAGTGAACGTCACGACGGTGATCCATTGATGTCGCGGCCGGCCGCGGATGGCGGGAACGCGCGGTCCGGTTCGCTTAGTCAGCCTCAGCTCGACTTTGCGCCTTTTCACGTCGCGTAGCATGCAATGTCCGTGATGCGTTCGTAGATGTGTCGCGGTATTTTCATCATCTCTGGGCTTTGCGGCGATGTCGATAAAGCGTCGTCGGTCCAAAGTTGGCGTCGGACGGCGGCCAGGGCGTCGCTGAATGTGATGGTCTGTTTTCGATACCAACCCGCGGATCGCACGACGATCGATCTCGTCCGTTGCATGTCGTCTGCCCAGATCGCGACGAGCGCGAAGAGGCCGAGAAGCACGGGGGTCGTGCGGGCGATCGCCATGTCCGACCATTGCCGCTGCGCTTCGACCCCGAGATGGCGGCGCGCTTCGGCGAAGGTCACCTCGATCGTCCAGCGTCGGACGAACCAGGACAGGATGTCGACGGGAGGAGCGCTGAGGGCGGTGCAAACAAAGGCCTGCGGTTTGAACGTACCGGTCGGATCGCGCACGAGCAGCCATCGCAGCGGAACGATCGGCCGACCGGGATGGCTCCAGACCGCGCATCCCGTGACGATCTCGACCCGGCGTTCCGTTCCGCCATACCAGTCGGCAAGGACAAGAGATCGCCATCGTGTGCGGTGGGTGGCCAGGCGTTGCGCCAGCGTCGGCAGGCGCTCGCCAGTGCGCCGTGGTCGGCCGAGCGTGCCGGCCTTCCGTTTTGGCGCCGGCGCGAAGAGACGCGCGTCGAGCCGAAGACGCGTGACCATGCAGACGCGCATGCGAACCGCATCGAGCAGATCGATCGCGGAAAAGCCGCTGTCGGTGACCACGACGATGCGGCGATCGGGAAGCCAACGGGCGATCTGAAGGATCATCTGGCGCGCACCATCGATCAGCGTCTTATGCCTCGTGCCACGGTCCGATGCCGATCGTTGGGAGGGGACGAGGATCGTGAGAAATGGCAGGGCCCAAACCCGCCCGGCCCACGGGAGCGGCACCAGCAGCATTGCCGAAAGCCAGCGCAACCCGCTGGCCTTGACGAAATGACCATGGCTCGATCGCACGGGATCCCGATAGATGCCGCGCGCCTTGATCTTGGCGCCCCACCGCCGCTCGATCGTGTCGTCGAGGCCGATGACAATGGGACCATCGCCGGCAAACCGGTCGATCAACAGATCAAGCAGAATACGCGATGTAGCCAGCGCAGACCATCGCGCGCGGTTGAGCACCGCGTGATAGCGGGCGAAGTTGCCGTCATTGTCGCGTCCCATGGCCCGCAGCGCGGCGCTGACAGTTCGCCGATGCGGCGCCAGAATGGCGCCGTTCACCAGCACCAACACGCGAAGCCAGGTCACAGACGTGAACACCGTGCTGAAAGGGGCAAGCCATACGGCCAGACGGGTCGGGGGATCGGCAAGAGCCACGATTGTCGCCTCCAGCGCAGTTCAAGACTGCACCAGGAATCCGCCAGATCGAAAATCGATTCATGCCCTCGTCAAAATGCGCAAAGTCGAGCTAAGACACAATGCCTTGAGACGAACAGCTTCTGCGGCGGCGCCCTCGAACGGGGATGCGATCAGCTCTCGGGCAGCGCCGAGCCTCCCTCCATTCGAAAGATGTCTGCCGGAAGAACATGGCGGCCCACGGCGATCAGCTTGACATTACAAAGTGACTGGTCACTTTAGGGTGGTCGGCGGCGGCGTCGGTTCCCCGCGGCTCTTACCCAACAGTGGTCATGATGCAGCACGCGTCCCGCAGCGATCTCATCAAGCAAACCGGACAGGACTTCAATGACGAGCTCGGCCAACACCCATGCCCCAATAGGCATCGACGGAAAGTACGCGGATCCAATCGATCCAGCGCTGCCACCGACGGGCTTCGCGCTGGATCTCAAGCGCGCCGCACTGGTCGTCGTCGACCCGCAGATCGACTTCCTGAGCCCGCAAGGCGTGAGCTGGCCGGTATTCGGGGCGAGCATCGTCGAGCATGATACCGTCGGAAACATCGGTCGCCTCTTCGTCGCCGCCAAGGAGGCCGGCATCACGGTCGCGGTCTCCCCGCACTACTACTATCCTTGCGATCACCACTGGAAGTTCGGCGGTCCGCTCGAGAAGCTGATGCACAAGATCGGTATGTTCGATCGCAAGGGGCCGCTGACGCTCGAGGACTTCGAGGGGTCGGGTGCCGACTTCCTGCAGGAGTTCAAGCATTTCATCTATGACGGCAAGACGATCATCGCGTCGCCCCACAAGGTCTTCGGTCCGGAGACGAACGACCTGGCGCTCTCGCTACGCAAGCAGGGCGTCTCGCAGATCATCCTCGCAGGCATGGCAGCCAACCTCTGCATCGAGTCGCATCTTCGCGAGCTGATCGAGCAGGGCTTCGAGGTGGTCGTGGTGCGCGATGCGACCGCAGGGCCGAAGCTGCCCGAGGGCGACGGGTACCTGGCTGCCATCGTAAACTTCAGGTTCATTGCCAACGCGCTCTGGACGACCAGCGAGTTGATCTCGATCGTCAACGAGTTAACCCTCAAGAACCGGGCTTGAGCGAAGACGATAGCGCCATCCATCTTGAGTCCACGCGTGGAGGCGCATGGGCGTGACGATCCCGGCGAGGTTTGGCTAGTCGGAATAGACGTGCCAACCTCCGCCTTCGCAAGATCGAATGCGAGATTTGGGAGTCAGTCGATGTCGAGGCATTAGATAGCGGACTCTGCCATATCGGAAGACCGCTGCTTCACAGGTTACGAATCGAGCCGTACTTCCACTAAGCATTGCAGCGGGCGAGACACGTCGCGTCTTCATCCAGAAAGCCTAGCAACAGATCGGTTTCGCCGAGTTTAGGTGATAAACGAACCTTCAGAGCTCCAGGGTTTCATCGAGCCAATCGAAGATCCGAGCGAAGGCAAAGCGTAGCGCGCCGAACTGACAATGAGCGCCGGCGCCTTCCTGATCAGTGAAGGTCAGCAGCGTCTTCTTGCAAGTCAGGTGATCGAAGAGCTGCTGTGGCTGTCCTTTGAAGAAAAGATCGCCCTCGGCGTCGCAAACCAGGGTCGGACAACGGATGCGTTCGGCAACGCCGTCTGCCAAAGTATAGTCGAGTGCCGCGTGAACGTAAGCACTAGGGCTCGCGGCACCGAAGCTGTACATGCCGTAGATCATAGCCCACCTCACCGTGGGCGAGATCTTCATTGCTTGTTTAATCGTCAGGTCAACAACTGTTGACGGCCCTGCCTTTACCGCCGCCAAGAGGGCCGGCCGAAGAATTTCAGGTGCGGCAGCGAAATAGGGCGCCGCATAGTCGTAGAGGCCGTCGTTGGCGATAAGCGCAGCGAGGCGTGGTTCGAAGGCGGCGGCGCGAGGCGCTAGCTCGCCACCCATACTGATCCCCATCAAAGCGATCCGATTTGGATCGACCCCTCGCTGGGTTAGGGCGAAATCGACCACGGGTGTCACGACATTCTCCCAGTCCGGGCGGAAGGTCAGGCCCTCCCGGTGAATCGGGCCGAATTGTCCGGGTCCGTCAAAGCTCAGCACATTGTAGCCTCGCTCTACCGCCGCGCGGACGCCGCCGAGCCAATGGTTCTCCTCGGCCGAGCCGTCGAAGCCGGTGTGCACGATCAGTAGCGGGCGTAGTTGCTTTGACGTATCGACCCAGTGCAGATATCCAGGCAGAATCGTGTGCTCATACGGGATTTCGACTGGTTCGATCGGGGGATCAAAGAGCTTGGCCGCTGCCTTGTAGCAGGCCACTGACCGGTGATAAGCGCCTATGACCCGATCCTCTGCATTGGCGTGCAGGAAAAACTCGGCGCAGCGATAATAATTCGAGGCGCGCAAATAACTGTCGCGTGCGCTGATTTCGTGGCCTTTGGCTAGCTGTGCGTCGCCTGCAGCCGCGACGCGGTCGGCGATGCTATTCCAGCCGTCGTGCCAACTATCGTAGTCGCCGGCTTTGATCTGGGCGCAAGTCACAAGAACCTCGCCGAACGAAGCGCCGCCGTATTCCTCCGCGCCGAACATGCGTAGCGTTTCGAACCAGAACTGCGCATCACCCTTAGAAAGCAGTGTCTTGCCGAGGTTGCGAGAAATAGGATGGATCGCCTTAAAGGAGGATTTCCGGTCTTTCAAGATACTCCTCCATATCAAGGATCGCGCTGCCATCCTTGTGTTCGAAACCGCTCTAATGCAAATTAATTAGCATTAAGGAAGATCAATGCGCAAGACGCGGCCTGGTGGCCGAACAGCCCGGACCCGCGCGCTCGTGTTCGCGGCCGTCGAAGCGCTGCTGGAAGAGAAGGATCCTGGCGCTATATCGATGGTGGAGATTGCTGGAAAAGCCGGCGTTGCAGCGACCAGCCTTTACCGACGCTGGGGCGATGCTCGGAGCCTCCTGACGGAGGTTGCTGTCGGTGCTCTGACGCGGGAGGCGCCGCTCCCAGACACCGGCTCGCTCCGCGAAGATCTGCGCGCTTGGGCGCGAACTATTGCAGCGACCCTATCCGATCCACAAAAATCGATATTTTTCCGGGTCTACGTCGGAGCGGTGCCGCGCTCTGATAAGGAAGCCGTCGGCCGTGCTCGAGCCCTGAGGACCCGTCTCCAACAGATCGACGCGATGCTGGAGCGCGCTCGGATGCGCGGCGAAGTCAATCTAAATCCGCTTGAAGTTACAGATCATCTCCTGGCGCCACTGTACATGCGGGCACTGTTTGGCGCCCCTGCAGATGCAGACTTCGCCGAAGGCCTTGTCGATTATCTGCTACAAGGGGACCATGGCGCATATGTAAATGTGGCTGATGTTTCCTGAACAGCGGAGGTTGCTCGCGCATGTCCGCGCGAGCGAGCGCGGTGGATCTCGTTCCCGATTGCAGGAAATTTCTCCGAGGTTGGTGCAACTCCGATCAACCTTACACTCGGGTCGTTTGCGCCAGAGGTCTCAGATTCCGCGACCGCATAGTCCACGCGGCCCGCGCTTGACCGACGTGCTGTACTGATCGCGGGCACGAAGGAAGCCGAGAGCCGGCACCTTGGTTACCGATCGAGAGTTCGTCTGCGCGCGGGCTGCCGTTGACAGGCTGCAACCCTACTGCGAACCCGAAGACACGTTTACGCAGATCCAAGGAACAGTTCGCGCCCGTGGTTCAACTCGAATAGCGAGGAGGCAGCCAAAAAAGCGAAAGTTTGACAATTGGCGTTGGGGTCCGATGCTCTAGTCGGGCCGGAATCCGCGGAAAGCGTCAGCGAACGAGGGTGACGCGACCACGTCTAGGATATCGCGGAGTTGCTGCGCCTTCTCCTTACCCAGCGCGACAACGAATCGCGACTGCGCAACGCCCCAGAGGGTCCTGGAACCCTCGAGCTTCGCCTTTCCCAGGCTCGTCAACGAGACGCGCTTGCTCCGACGATCGGTCTCGTGCACCGCGAGACGCACGAGACCGGTGCGCACGAGGGGCTGCAACGTGTGGCCGAGCGCCGAACGGTCCATGACCAGCGCGGTGGCGAGCTGCTTAATCGTCGGATGCTGCAAAACCGCGACCTGATCGAGGAGGATTCGCTGGGAAGCCCGAAGACCGCAGACCCTTATGGTGTCGTCGAAGAGCAGCCCGACGTGCCGGGTCGCCTTTCTCAACGCTCCATTGCTACATTCATCGAATTTCTCGACTTCATTCATCCGTAATCCACCGTTCCAGCACGCCCTGCATTTGGTCCATGCCGCCTCAAGTCTAAAGACAGACCCCAACCTCCCAAGGCACGTCGACGGTCAAGACCGGTCGCGCACATCCCAGATCATGCACGTCTCCGAACCGTGTGCTACCAAACGTCTCTTGCTGTCATAGATCTTGCCTTCTGCGCTGGCCGTCCTGCTGCCTATGTGCAGCAGGTTGCCTTCCGCGGTGAGGGGGCCGCTATCTTCGCGAACGGCCCGCACGAAGACGATCTTCATCTCCAAGGTGGCGTAAGCCTTGCCGGCTGGAAGCGCGGAGTGAACGGAGCAGGCCATCGCGGTGTCGAGCAGCAGTCCCATCCATCCGCCATGGACGATCCCCATCGGATTGTAGAAGCGGCTGGCCGGGGTGCCGGCGAAAACGATCCTGCCCTTCTCAACCGAAAGCGGTTCTACGTCCGCAATCACGCTGAATGGCGGCGGCGCATAGCGGCCGTCCAATAAACCGCGAAGCCAGTCAAGGCCCGACAAGGCCGCGAAACCCTCAGGTGAGAGGTCTTCGCCGTTTCCGATCCGGCGATCTTCAATGGTACCGCGAGGTATGACCTTGTCCATTTGCGTCGCGTCCTCCGTTCACGACCCAAGAAGGGCCGCAAGGCCAGAACTCGAAACTAAAGACGTAACTTTCGTTATGCAAGTCACATTTGGTGCGACCTGCGGCGGCGGATGCCGTGGGCGAAGCATGCAAGGGTCGCCCGAAACCAAGGAAGCGCGGGCAGCAAAGTCGTCGGAGCACATTGCTCCGGAGCCGCGGGCGCGGGAGGCATCGGCCGGACCTGATCGCCTTCAGTTTCGCTCACATGGGCTCAATCCTTGAAAGAAGCGTCCCGAGTTGTTCAAGCAACTGGACGCAAACCGTCTCGAAGGGTTCCAGGCTCCGCTCCGCGCGGCTGAACACCATGGCCCCTTGCGTGGAAGCGATCAGCATGGCCGCGAAGCCCTCAGCCTGCGATCGCTTCAGTCCGCCAAGTTCCAACAATATCGCCATCCGCCGCCGCCAGCTCGCGAAGGCCGCCGCCGCCTGGGCGATCAACGCCGGCGAGCCGCTGCTCACCGTGACGGCCAGGATCGCGCAGCCCGACTGCAGCTGGGACCGCAACAGGATGGAGCGCCACTGATCCAAGAACGCCCGAGCGACATCCTCAGCAGGCGATCCCTCAAGGCCTTCCAACGGTCTGAGGGCCTCGGACGCGAGATGATCTATCGCCGCCTTCAGCAATTCGTCCTTGCCGCCGGGAAAGTGGTGATAGATCGAGCCTCGGGGCGCACCGGTCGCGGTGATGATCTCGCTGAAGGTGGCCCCTTGGACACCCGTTCGCGCAAGCAGCTCCGCGGCGCCCGCCACCATCCGCTCCCTCGCCCTGGCTACCATGCCTCCTCCTTGACTATGACAACCGTCATAATCCACTATTAAGTCCGTCATAATATCATAGGAGACGTTCCATGCCCATCATCGACCTCTACCTTCCGGAAGGCATAATTTCTGTCGAGAAGGAGCAGGAGCTCGCGAAGCGCCTAATCACCTGCCTCGTGCGGCACGAGGGCTTCGGGGATCCCGCTCCGGAATTCGTGCAGCGCATCTCCACCGCGTACATCCATCGCCTGCCCATAACGTCGGTTCACACCATCGCGCAGGGCCAGGCCAGGGTCGTGAGAGTGCACGCGACCTATCACCCCGGTGGTCTCGATACGCTTCGGATGCGCGGCTTCATCGCCGAAGCCACGCAGATCGTCGTCGACACGACGGGCGACCCGAACCTCTTCGATCGGACCTGGATCACGCTCAGCGAGACGGTCGAGGGCGGTTGGGGCATCAACGGCAAGTCGGTCAGGGACAAGACCAGCCAGGCCGCATAGGGGCAGCGGATGCACGCAGCATCGGACGAGCGTGCACTTCGAGGCGGAAGTACGCCAACAGCATGAGCTGGTCGATCCGGCTCTTTCCCTTCAGAACCTCGAATCCGGCCGCTCTTGGCCGGCTTCGATCCGGGACTTCGATGGAGCCACGCGCCTCATGTGGCTGTCGGTCAACTACGGGAAGCCACGACATGGCGCGAATCCTCATCGCTCGGCGACGAAGACCGGCGCGGCTTTCAGATCCGGATAGGTCATCTCCCAACCGCCGCCGAGCGCCTTGTACAAGGCGATGAGATCGATCGATACGTCGGCCGTGCTCTGCGCCAGCTGCTGCTCGGCCTCTAGCATGGTGCGCGCATCGTCGAGCACCGTCGTGAACTCCGCGACGCCCTGGCCGTAGCGGTTCCGGGCAAGACCGAGCGCCGTCCGCGCATGTTCGACCTGATCCTTGAGGCGGTCGCGACGTTCCTGCTCCGTGCGATAGGAGGTCATCGCGTTGACGACGTCGTGCCAAGCCTGGAGCACGGTCTTGTGGTAGCTGATCGCGGCCTCCTGCTGCTGATGCTCGCGCAGGACCAGCGTCGACTTGAGGCGCCCCCCCTCGAAGATCGGAAGCGTCACGCTCGGTCCGATCACATACTGCAGCGAGGAACCCTTGAAGATGTTCTTGGCATCAAGGGCCTGCAAGGTCGGCGTGCCATTGAGACGGACGGTCGGATAAAACTCCGCGACCGCCACGCCGATGTCCGCGGTCGCCGCGTGCAGTTGCGCCTCGGCCATACGGATGTCCGGACGGCGGCGCGCCAGCTCGGACGGGATGCCGACCGGCACCCTCGGCGGGTTCGGCGGGATCCGCCTGACGGGCATCAGCTCGGCGCTCAGCCCGAGCGGTGGCTCGTCGAGCAGTAGGCTGATCGCGTTGATCTGCTGAGACTGCTGCTGATCGAGCTGCGGAAGCTGCGCCTGGATGGAGGCGACTTGAGCCGCGGCGCTCTCGGTGTCGAGGCCCGTCGTCAAGCCTTGCTGCTGCCGCACCTTCGTCACGCCGAGGATCTCGTTGTTGACCTGCAGATTGTCCTTGGCGATTCGGATCAGCTCCTGCGTCCCACGGAGCCGGACGTAATCCCGCGCCACTTCGGCCAACGAGGAGACGAGGGCGTCGCGGCGCTGCTCCGCCGAAGCGTCGAGATCCGCATCGGCGGCCTCGACCTGGCGCCGCACGTGACCCCAGAGGTCGAGCTCCCACGACGCATCGAAGCCGACCGAGTAGTTGCTGATCGGCTGGGCGAAGGCCGATGCGCCGCCGAGGCTGGCCGGGAGCAGGCTGAGATAGCTGTTCTGGCTGAGCTTCTCACGCTGGTACTGGCCGGAACCGTTCAGGGTGGGCAGTTCCGCCGCGGCGGTGATGCCGCGTTGGGCGCGACTCTCCGCGAGCCGCAGCGTCGCGGTGCGCACATCGAGGTTCTGACCAGCGACGCGGGCCTCCAGCGACGTCAGGGTGGGATCGTGGAAGAGGCGCCACCATTCGGTGTCGCTTGACGCGTTGACCGTGGCATTCGTGATAGCGATCGGCGAGACGACGCGCTTGCCTGTATCAAGGAACGACGTCGCGGGCAGCAAGGACTTCGGCCCGACGAAATCGGGACCGACGCTTCCCAAGCCCTCGCATCCGGCAAGCGTCGTCGTCACCAACGCGGTAGCGAGAAGGATGACGGGCGTCCTCATCGTCCTATAACCAACCAAACCGCCGCCCTCCTTCACCGCGCGCCCGTCCGCCGCGTGGCGGCGAAGTGGTGCAGATAATGATACCGATCGCGTACGGAAAATCGACGCGTGCCAAAAGGCCCCGGTGCTTCCATTCGGACGATGACATCGCTTCGAGGCCATGCGTGGCATTTCCAGGCTGTCACTGAGCTTCATGGACCTGCATCTCTCGAGAGCCGTCGGCATAGGTCAGCCTTCCGGTTCGAACGTTGGTCTTCCGGAAGGAGACGTAGGCCCTTGCGGGCCGGAAGCCCGGCGACCTGGCGTCGTCGGATTTTGCGCCATGGTCAGGCGCTCGCGCTGAGATGAAGAGGTTCTTGATCATGTTCGTTCCCATGGAAATCGGCGGTCAGAACCACTTTGCATACCGCCGTCGATAAGTCGCCGTCCGCAAATGCAGACCTATGGTAAGCGTCGGGACGGGTACCGACGCGAGCGGTCCCAATCCCCTTTCCTCAATGGCTCGCTGCGGCGACCGCTGGCGAAGGCTTCACGCCGCGCATGAAGGGCACGAGCAGAGTCGCAACCACGAAGGCGGCCATGATCGCGTCGAACGCGTCGGCGTACGCGAGCGTTCGAGCCTCGCGGAACGCGAGCCCGAAAAGCTGCTTAAGCGCCGCCGCGTGGCCGTTGTCGAGCGCGCCCGGCATCGCGGCGAAGCGGTGCTGGGTGGACGCGAGAAAGCGTGACGTCGGGCCGTTCGCCGGCGTCATGTTCGAGGCGATCATGACGAAGTGGAAATTGGTGCGGCTGTTGAGGATGGCGCTGCAGGCCGCAATGCCGACCGCACCGCCGAGGTTGCGCATCATGTTGAAGAGACCGCTGGCGTACTTCAGACGCTCGGGGGAAAGGCTGCCGAGGCCAAGGGTGACGCTTGGAGCGACGGCGAAGACTTGCGGAAGGCCGCGCAGGATCTGTGGCAGCAGCAGCTGATCACCG
Organism: Beijerinckia sp. L45; assembly: GCF_009765775.1. GTDB lineage: Bacteria > Pseudomonadota > Alphaproteobacteria > Rhizobiales > Beijerinckiaceae > RH-AL1. Next base: position 3,879 of record NZ_LMUU01000037.1, on the reverse strand, counting down.
CCCCAGTCGTGGGTGATCCAACTATAAGTGAACATCGCGGTTCCGAACATCGCCAGGCCACCCATCATTAGCCAGCGGGTGTCGAAGCGCTTGGCCATAATGATGTACAGGGGGACGCCGGCGAGCGAAGCGGCGCCGGTCGAAAAGATGGCCGTGCCCGTCTGCCAGGCCGAGTAGCCGCGGACGTAGCCGAGGAACAGCGGCGTCAGGTAGATCGTCGCGAAGATGCCGATGCCGGTGATGAAGGATAGGATGCAGCCAATCGCGAAGTTGCGGTTGCCGAACGCGCGAAGATCGACGACAGGGTTCGAAAAGGTCAGGCTGCGGGTGATGAAGAGGATGCCAGCGACACCCGAGATCCAGGCGCAGTCGCGGATCGTCGCATCGTCGAACCAGTTCCAGCGCGTGCCCTCCTCCAACACGTATTCGAGCGTGGAGAGGAACACCGCCATGAGGGCGATGCCGAGGTAGTCGGCGCCACGCAACAGCTTTACGTCCGGCTCGTCGATGCGCACGAGGAGAGGGACGAGGATCGTGATGGCAAGGCCCGGCACGACGTTGACGAAGAACAGCCAGTGCCAGTCGAGCGTGTCGGTGATGTAGCCGCCGATCACGGGCCCGAGCGTCGGGGCGACCGAGGCGATCGTACCGATGACCGCTGCGGCATACATGCGCGCCGGCCCTTTGAAGAAGTGGAACGACGAGGTGAACACGGTCGGGATCATGGAGGCGCCGAGCATGCCTTGCAGCGCGCGGAAGACGATCATGCTCTCGATGTTCCAGGCGAGGCCGCAGAGCATGCTGGCGATCGTGAACCCCGCCGCCGAAATGGTGAACAGCCAACGCGTGGAGAACACGCGGGTGAGCCAGCCCGAGAGCGGGATCATGACAATCTCGGCGATGAGATAGGCCGTCTGGACCCAGCTGATGTCGTCCTGCGAGGCGGAAAGTCCGCCGCCGATGTCCTGCAGGGACGAGGCGACGATCTGGATGTCGAGGAGTGCGATGAACATGCCGAAGCACATCACGACGAACGGCAGCAGGGAGCGCAGCACGCTCGGCTGCGGCGCGTCGCTCGCGGCGCTCATGGCGCGCGCCGCGTATCGATGCTGACCGTCGTGGAGAGTCCGGGACGGAGACGCCCCAGCGCTCCGTCGTCGGCGTCGAGAGCGATACGCACGGGAACGCGCTGCACGATCTTGGTGAAGTTGCCGGTCGCGTTCTCGGGCGGGATGACGCTGAAGATGGCGCCGGTGCCGGGGGCGAGACTGACGATGTGGCCGTGGATCTCAAGATCAGGGGCGACGTCGGCAATGATGGTCGCGGCGTCGCCGAGCCGCATGTGGGCGAGCTGATCCTCCTTGAAGTTGGCATCGACCCAGAGGCCACGGGCCGGCACGACGCTGAGCATGTACGTGCCGATGGTCGAATACATGCCGACGCGGGCGGCGCGGTTGCCGACGTAGCCGTCGACGGGTGCGCGCAGCTCCGTGTAGCTCACGTTGAGCTCGGCCGTGCGCACATCGGCCTCGGCTTGAGCCACTTCGGCTTTGGCCTCGTCGATCTGCGCCTCCAGGACGGCTAGCTGCTGCTTGGCGCCGTCTAGGGACGCCTGCGCGGAAGCTACGACTGCCTTGGCTGCCTTGCCAAGCGACAGTGCGCGCTCCGTCTCCTGACGCGTCACAGCGGTCGTGTTCGCCAAGCTGTTGTACCGGTCCGCGTCCTTCAAGGCGAAGATCGATTGGGCCCCCTTCGCGTCGAGATCGGCGTCCGCGCCGGCAATGATGGAAGTCTGCAGGAGCTTGCGGGCCTCGAAGCCGAGCAGAGTGGCGCGCCGTTCGCGCTCGATTGCCTTCGAATGATCAAGCGCTGCGACCATGTCGCGGTTGTCGAGCCGCAACAGGAGCTCGCCAGCGGAGACGCGCTGATTGTCGGTTACCGCGACGCCCGCGACGAAGCCGGCGACGTGCGGCGAGATAGCGGTTACGTCGCCGCCGACGTAGGCGTCGTCCGTGCTCTCGATGAAGCGGCCGACCGTCCACCATCTGCGACCGAAGTCGGCGGCGTATACAATGACGCCGATGGCGATGATAAATATCACGCCGCGCTTGATCACGCGGCCTAGCGGACGGGCCCTGGCCGGCGCCGAGCCATCGACGACGACGGTGCTCATGCGACCCTGTCCATGCGGGCGAACCGGCGGCGCAGCGCATCACCCGCGGCGGGACCGGCAACGACCTTCACTCTGGTGAGGGGACGACCGGTCGTGCGGTCGACGACGATGGGATCAAGCGCGACGCCGGTGTCCGCATCCGTGAGTTCCACGCTTCGCCCCTCCGGAGCGAAGTGCCTGTTGCCCCACGCGAGCATCGCCAACATGACGGGCCGAAAGTCCCGGGCAAGGTCGGTCACCACGTATTCGTGACGCGGTGGCCTCTCGCAATAGAGCCGCCTCTCCAACATGCCAGACGCAACCATGTCGTCGAGACGCCTCGTCAGGGTGCTCGTCGCTATCCCGAGGCTCTCCTGGAACTCGTCGAAGCGCTTCAGGCCGTAAAACGCGTCGCGGAGGATGAGGATGTTCCACCAGTCGCCAACGCGCTCGAGGCCGCGGGCGAGGGGGCACTGCATGTTCTCGAAGGTCTTATGTTTCATGTCGCCAACTTATCAAATTAACTTTCATAATGCAAGTGAGTCGGACGGCCCTATATATGTTGCGAACGTCAGGACTTTTGTGCGCCGGGGAAAAAGGCGCGATCTGACATGGTCACGACGAGGCCTGAGCCGGAGCGCGTGGGCTGGGCTCGCTAGGCATAATCGTAGCCTTTCGATGCTCCGCAACCGCCTCCGGAGAAGCCGTTCGTGGCGGGCTCCCAAGCATCATGGCCACCCACAAGCGCATACGTCCACCAGATAGTTGACCGGTCAAATAAATAATGGGAATGATATGTCCATTCTTCATGGAAGACATCATGCCTTATCTGCATCTCGATCTGCCCGGCCGATACCCGCCCGCTAAGAAGCGCGAGCTTGGGACCCGCCTCTGTCATCTCTACGCCGACATCATGAAGACCCAGAGCTGGCGACCGAACATCGGCATCGCCGAGCTCGGTGAGGACAACCTTTTCCACCTCGGTCCCGACGGCCTAGAACCTATCGTCATGGTGCTCGTCGAATTTCGCGCCGGACGTCCCGACGACTTCAGATTGAAACTCGCCGACGGTATCGTCGATGCGTGTTCAGCGGTCCTGGAAGTTCCTCGCCGCTGGGTGCTGGTGGAGTTCACGCCGCACGTCGGCGCGGAGATCTACCGAGACGGTAAGTGGGTCGCAGACTGGTCGCCGGATGAGAACGCGGCCGCATAGTTCGCAAATCCAGGTCCCTTTTTGTGAGAACCCATCATGCCGTTCTATCACTGCATCGCCCCCGTCGGATTGATCACGTCCGACATGAAGCAGGAGATCGTTGACGAGATCACCCGCATCCATTGCGAGGCGACCGGCGGCCTAGCCCTCTTCGTCCAGGTCCAGTTTGACGAGGTCCTGCAAGAGAACGTATTTCAGAACGGTCGCCTGTCGTCGGCGATCCGCCTCCACATCCGGATGCGGCCGGCCGCTCGGCCGAAGTCCGTTTTGGGATGATGACGGACTATACAAACCTTCTGAGCAGGGTCACAGGCGTCATGATCGGGATCATCGAGACGTCCTTCGAGAACGTCATGGAGGGTGGACTACGCCTGCCGCCGCCGGGAGAAGAAGAGGCTTGGCAGGCGCAATTCAAGGTCTGATCGGATGAGCTGGAAAAGGCCGCCGACAGAGACGTAGGTTCATACAAGGGAGGAAGCCGATGGACGATCTCGCGGCCGGAGCGGCCAGGAAG
>NZ_LMUU01000036.1 GCF_009765775.1 Beijerinckia sp. L45 | reverse complement strand
GCGCCGCACCGCCTCGAGGGCCGTCTTCGACAGCGTCACCGCGCCCAGGCGATGCTCGAGAAACGCCTCGTGCGTCAGCGGCACCCAACGCTTCATCACGTCGACCAAGACGTCGGCGTAGACGCGGATCTCATATTGCGCATGGGCATCGGCGCGCAGCCGGAGAAAGCCCATGAGGTTGTGCAGGTTGGTCTTCCAGTACCACTGGGTATAGGTGCCGAGGGTCAGGTTGATGCGGGCGAGTTCGCGTGCGAGGCCGTCGCGGCTGGTATCGACCTGAGCACCGGCTGCGTCCTCGTTCAACATCCAGCTGTAGTTCGCATAGGTCCGCTCCGCGTCGCCACGCAGGATGTCGAGCACCTGCCGGGCTTCGTCGGCCTCGAGGCCTTCGCCGCGGCCCTGCCGGTTGCTGGACGACTGCGCCTTGAGCTGCGCTTGCTCGGGCAGATAGAACTCGCGATCGAGAACGGAGTAGCGCGCGGAATATTCGTTGATGCTGGCGGTGCGGTGCCGAATCCACTGCCGCGCGACGAAAATCGGCAGTTTGACGTGGACTTTGATCTCGGCCATCTCGAACGGCGTGGTGTGCCAATGGCGCATGAGATAGTTGATCAGGCCGCGGTCCTCGCTGACCTTTTTGGTGCCGCGGCCATAGGACACGCGCGCCGCCTGCACCACGGCGGCGTCATCGCCCATATAGTCGATGACGCGGATGAAGCCGTGGTCGAGCAGCGGAATCGGCTGGAACAGGATCTCTTCCAGGGCCGGGACCGTCGGACGCAGGGTCGGGGTCGTCGCTTGCCGGGCTTCGACCATTTCGAGGGTCTGCGCGTCGCTGATCGTCATGAATGCCGACTCTGAAGAGGAAAACCGAGCCGGTTGTGTAAGCGCAAACCGCGCAAACGAAAAGCGCGCCCGTTGCCGAGCGCGCATTCCTGGATCGGCCGAAAAAATGTCTAGGCGACCGTCAGCGTGACGTCGACGTTGCCGCGGAGCGAATGCGAGTAGGGGCACACGATATCGGCTTTGTGCACTAGCTGCTCTGCGGCGGCATGATCCATGCCGGGAATATGGATGGTCAGTTCGACGACGATGCCGAAGCCTTTGCCGTCGTCGCGAGGGCCTATGCCCACAGCCGCGTCGACCTTGGCATCTTCAGGAACCTTAATCTTCTCCTGGCCCGCAACGAATTTCATCGCGCCGAGGAAACAGGCGGAGTAGCCGACTGCGAAAAGCTGCTCCGGGTTGGTGCCCGATCCGCCGCCGCCGCCAAGCTCCTTTGGCGTCGACAAGACGACGTCGACCTTGCCGTCGGACGTTGCCCCATGGCCTTCGCGGCCGCCGGTCGAACTTGCGTGGGCGGTATAAAGCGCTTTCATCACATCTCCTTAGCGTGGATGGTGTGCGGACAATACGCCGTCCGCAACTACTTGGTAGCACAACATTAAATCGTGTGCAATTAAAATTGCCGGCCCGGAGAAAAGCACGTATGGAGACAGGATGAGCCAAGCCGAAACCGTCATCCTCGAGAAACAGCTTTGCTTCGCGGTCTACTCTGCGTCGCATGCTTTCACCCGCGCCTACCGGACACTGCTCGAGCCGCTGGGCCTCACATACCCGCAGTATCTGGTACTTCTGGTGCTGTGGGAAAGAGATGGCATGCGCGTGAAAGAGATCGGGGCCCGCCTTTTCCTCGATTCCGGCACGCTCACGCCATTGCTGAAGCGGCTCGAAGGCATCGGCTACGTCCGCCGCATCCGGGACGCCAACGACGAGCGGCAGGTGAGTATCATGTTGACGCCGGCCGGGCAGGCTCTGGAGGCGAAAGCTGCGGCCGTCCCCAAGGATCTGCAGTGCTTGATCGGCGTGCCCGGCGATGAAATCGGCATGCTCGCCGAACAGGTCGCCAAGCTCCGCAACGGTCTGCAGCACGCGTCGGGCGAGTTGGGAACGCGCGAGTTGGAGGGCGAATGACCCACGACATCGTCACGGCAGCCGTTCTCGTCATCGGCGACGAGATTCTCTCCGGGCGCACGAAGGACCGCAATATCGGCGCCATAGCCGAGCGTTGCAGCGAACTCGGCATCGATCTCCGTGAAGTCCGCATCGTCGCGGACGATGAAGACGCGATCGTCGCCGCGCTGAACGCCCTGCGCGCGCGCTTCACCTATGTCTTCACGACCGGCGGCATCGGGCCGACCCACGACGACATAACGGCCGACGCGGTGGCCAAGGCCTTCGGCGTCGCGATATCCGAAGATCCGCGCGCCATCGCACTGCTGTTGCAGCGGATCAAGCCCGAAGACCTGAACGCCGCACGGCGCCGGATGGCCCGCATTCCGCACGGCGCCGCGCTTGTCGAGAACAGTGTCTCGAAGGCGCCGGGATTCTGGATCGAGAACGTGATCGTCATGGCCGGCGTTCCCGCGGTCATGAACGCCATGCTGGATGCCGTGACCCCGCTCCTCGCGGGTGGCACGCAGACGGTTGCGCAATCCGTCGCTGCAGGGACGCTTCCAGAGGGCGCCTATGCCGCTGCCCTCGGCGAGATCGCCACGGACTTTCCTGGCCTCGCCATCGGGTCTTACCCGTCGTTTCGCGACGGCGCGTTCCACAACGAGATCGTCGTGCGCGGCAAGGATGCCGGTGCGGTCGGCGATGCGGCGGCGCGGGTCGGCGCCATGATCGCCGGGTTGGAGCAACGGAGATAGCCATGGAGCCGAGCGCGCGTGCCTTTCCCGTCTCCTGGGACCAATTCCATCGCGATTGTCGGGCGCTCGCCTGGCGCCTAAGCGACCTAGGGCCATTCACCGCTATGGTGACGATCACGCGCGGCGGCCTCGTGCCGGCGGCGATCGTCGCGCGCGAGCTGACGATCCGGGTGATCGAAACCATCTCCCTTGCGAGCTATCATGGTGAGCAGGAGCAGGGGCAGGTCGAAGTCCTCAAGGACATGCGGCCGGACTTCAAGGCCGATGGCGGCGCGGGCGTCCTGGTCATCGACGACCTCGTCGATACCGGGCAGACCGCGCGCGTGATGCGGACCATGCTGCCGAAAGCCCATTTTGCAACCGTCTACGCAAAACCTCTGGGGCGTCCGCTGGTCGATACGTTCGTCACCGAAGTTTCGCAGGATACGTGGATCTACTTTCCCTGGGATCTCGGCCTGAGTTTCCAGACGCCGATCCTCCCAGGCCGCAAGCCCGAGCTTTGAGCTTTGCAGCCTGCCGTTACGACAGCGATGTATAGCAACTCGCGCAACCCTCTGGGGCCTGCAACCTAGTATAGGTGCTGCAAGTTGCGACCGAGCTAGGCTTGGTGAAGAGACTATTCTTCACAAAGTCTTTTTTAGCCTTGCGTCTTTCTGCGAAACTAAAAAGAAACCGTTTTCCGGCATTGTAAATCGCGATGACCCGAATGGCTTGGAAATTTCCCTTGTTCGTCTTTCTGGCGCTGGCATCCGCCTTCATCATGGCGGGTACCGGTCGATCGCCAGCGGGCTCGAATGCTTCGGGAGCGGGACGGGGCGAGTACCGGCGGCCGACCGAAACCCCTTACCCGGATTCAAATCCCTACAGCGCGGCAAAAGCGACCCTCGGGCGGTCCTTGTTTTACGACACGCGCATTTCCTTTTCGCAGACGCGCTCATGTGCCTCGTGCCATCCTCCTAGCCGATCCTGGAGCGATGGATTGCCGATCGCCCAGGGGGAGGGGGCTTCCATCATGAAGCTCCGCACGCCGACCCTCGACGATATCGCGTGGTTGCCGCGCCTCGGTTGGGATGGGAAGTTTCGCGACATCGAGTCGGTCACTTTCGGGCCGATCCTCGCACCGTCCAACGTGCACATGACCGAGGGGCTGCTGATCGAGCGTCTGTCGACGTTGCCAACCTACGCAGTGCTTTTTAGCGCCGCTTTTCCTGACAAACAGATCAATCGGCGCAACATCGAAATGGCGCTCGCCACTTTTGAACGCTCCATCGTCTCAGGCGTCGCGCCTTTCGACCGCTGGGTCGAAGGGGACGAAGCCGCGATCGACGAGCCCGCCAAGCGAGGATTTGCCCTGTTCAACGGTCGGGCGAACTGTTCGCAATGCCATAGTGGCTGGGCGTTCACCGACGGATCGTTTCACGATATCGGCGTTGCAAGCGGCGAGGAAATCGGGCGCGGTCGCTATTTCCCCAGCTCCGTGAAGCTCAAGTATGCTTTCAAGACGCCGACCCTCCGCGACGTGAGCCGACGCGGTCCCTACATGCACGACGGATCTCTGGCGACGTTGCAGGCGGTTGTCGATCTCTACAACAAAGGCGGCATCGACCGCCCGAGTCGGTCGGAACTGATCAAGCCGCTAGGCCTCACGGAGACCGAGAAGGCCGACCTGATCGCGTTTCTCGGGACGCTCAGCGACGAAGGCGAACTGGCGGCGAAAGCACCGGCGGCAGTTGTGCGCGAAAACTGATGGCATCTTGGGGGCGGCTGGTCCGCTCGTAGGACAATCCAGAGCGTCACCTGCGTCTGAATCAAGGTCGATTGGTTTCAAAGCTTATCGAAACAGCGGCAGCCCCCCGCCGATCAGGGCGAGACCGGTCACGACCATCAGCCCGCTGCAGCGTTCCATCGCGATCTTCTGCGTCGGGAAGCGTTCCAGGACGCAACTGAGCGTCGTTCCGGCTGCCAGGCTGACCGCGCTGAGAATAAGAATCATATTACACGATCTCCACTCGGCTTCTTGACTGCGCAGAACGTCCGGCAAGGTGCGTCGTTCGAAAATATACAGACGCGACGTCTCAGCCATTGGTGTTCGGGTGCCGCAACCCCACTGTTTCTCCCCGATGTTGAAGACTTCATAACATAACGGTCGCTACGACAGCAGTGATGCTTTCGGCCGACAAAACTTGCCACAAGGTTAATGAAATGCGCTTTGGCTGTTAACTAATATGAAGATTCTCACTTCTAATAAGATTAAAATTGCGTATATTGGAGATCGGGCGGCGTGCTGGGGAGCGCGCCAGTTTCGCGGGGCTCAAATGAGTGTGTTCGGGGTTTCTCGTCGCGTTTCTTATATTGTCTCGGCCAGCATCGCAGCGGCCGGTTTTTTGATTTCCACGGGTGCCGAGGCACACGTCAAATGGTTTTGCGCTTTTAACGTCGCCGGACAGCCCGTCGGCCTCGAGAACGTCCTGTGTCAGGATTTCGAGCTTCTGACCGGCTTTGCAATCTTTGTACTCCTGCTCGGCTGCCTCATCGACAGGACGTTCGTCGGCGATGCGCTGATCCGCTCGCTCGATCGCGTCACCGGCGCATTGATGGTCAACGCGGAAATCATCATGCGCGCGACCGTCGGCTTCTTCCTTGTGGCGCTATGGACGCTGGGGGGCATTCTGCTGACGCCCGAACTGACCACGACATCGCCATTCATTCCCTGGATGCAGCTGGCCATGGCCGCGTGCTTGCTGTCGCGTCGCACGATGCCGCTTACCGCTCTGGGCATCGTCGTCCTGTTCGGCATGGCCGTTGCGAACTACGGCATCTTCCATCTGATGGATTATCCGATCTTCCTCGGGATCGCCGGCTACCTTGCGCTGGTCGGTTTGCAGCGGGATCTCTTCGGCGTTCGCCCCATCGACGTTTTGCGCTGGGCGACGGCGATCACCTTGATGTGGGCCTCCGTCGAGAAATGGGCCTATCCGGACTGGAGCTATCCGCTCTTCACCACGCATCCCGAGATGGCGATGGGATACGATCCGGCGTTCTTCATGCGCGCAGCCGGCGTGGTCGAATTCACCATGTCGTTTGCTTTGATCTGGACGCCGCTGGTTCGACGCTTCGCAGCCGTCATGCTGGCCGCGACGTTCATCAGCGCGATCGCCGAATTCGGCAAGGTCGACGCGATCGGTCACGCCCCGATCATCGCCGTGCTGCTCGTCGTGATCGGCGACCAGGCCAAGGAAGCGCCGCGGTTGGCGCGCAAGATGGTTCTGCTTCCGTTGCAATATGGAGGCGCCCTGGCGGCGTTCCTCGCCCTCTATTACGTCGGCCACTCCGTGCTGTTTGGGACCACCCTGACCTAAAGCGCTATCGCTTTGGTGGACACTCCAAAGCGATCAGAAATCGCTCTCCTATCGAAAAGTCAGAGCGCTTTCTCCATCACGAAAGCCTGCAATTTTTGTGGAAATGCTCTTGGCGAACGCCTGCGGGAAGCTGAAGCCGAACACAAAGCATGCTCCGGAACGCTTATGCCTTCCGGAGTGTACTTTCATCGAACCATCCTGATCGTGCGCCGGCGACGACTGCCTATTTGACGTGAACGAGCAGTTTCATCTTGGGATGAATGCCGCACAGGACCTTGAACTCGCCGGCGACCGAGAAGACGACGTCCGTCTTGCTTCCGGGTTCCTGATCGCCCGAATCGAAGCTGAATGTTTCCGAGTCGACATAGGCGTGATGAAGAAGGTCGCCGTCGTCATTGACGATGCTCACCGTGTCGCCGCGCTTGAGCGACAACTCGCCAGGCTGAAAAGCGCGTCCCTTTTGGGACACCACGATTCCGCCAGGCGCGGCGAGCGCCAATCCTGTCGTCGCGCCGACCAGCGTCAGAAGCAGCGCTGCTCCGCACCGCTTGTACGACCGAAACTTTGACCGGCGGAGCGCAGGGAATTGCATCGAGCCATCCTGAATTGAGCCGTTGCCGCGGTAGCATATTCACGAAGTCCGTCTGAAATCAGAACATAAGAGGGCGCGCTTAATCAGTCGTTAAGGTCTGGCAACCCTGTCATTGTTAGCGATGGCTTAACCAGAGTCTCTCTAATCTGACCTAAGACGGTGGAATTGAAGAATGTCTGTCCTGCAGGTCACACGTGCGATGCCGCATCGCCAGATGCCGGCACGGTCTGGTTCTTCGGTCAAAACGATCCGGAGCCGGATCCTGTTCGCGTTCCTCGTCATGACCCTGATCACCAGCGTTCTTGGCCTCTACGCAGCCTATGATATTCGGCGCGCTGGCGGCCTAGTGTCCAAGACCTTCGACAAGTCGTTGATGGCGATCAACTACGCGCGCGCCGCCTCCGCCGATTTCAACGCGATCCAGGCCGCATTCGCGCGTCAGTTGTTGACCTCCGATCACGCCACGCGGGTCATGCTCGACGCCAAGATGACGGAACTCGAGAAAAGCCTGAACGACGATCTTTCGATCGCCATGGAACGCTCGCAGTCGGACCGCGCCTCGGCGGCCGGCGCTCATGTGCAACGGGCCGTCGCCGCTTGGAGCACCATGCGCGGACGGCTGATCGAAGGGACGAACCCCAACGAGGCATGGCGCTCACTCGATCATTTTGCCTCTGTAGTCGAACAGCAGATCGACCTGCTCATCAACTATACGGCGGGCGATGGTTTTTCTTATCGTCAGAGCGCCCAGGCCGCAGTTGCCCTCGACATTCGGGTCAACTTGCTGGCAACGCTCCTTGCCGTCGTTCTCTCGGGCCTGGCCGCGTGGCTTCTGGCGCGAACCATTTTGGGTCCGATCGCTAAGGCGTCCGAGATCGCAAAGCGGATCGCCGGCGGCCATCTCGACGTCATCATCCCGAAAGGCGGCGACGACGAAATCGGCGCGCTTCTTTCCGCCATGGAAGTGATGCGCGAAAATATCCGCGCGAGCATCCAGAGCGAGGTCGCGCAACGGCGGTCCGCGCAATCCCGGCTTGCCGATGCGCTAGAAAGTTCTCGGGAAGGCATCATCGTCATCGATGCCGATTCAAAGATCGTCCTGGCCAATGCTCAGGCCGGTGAGTTTCTCGCCGGCATCCTCGGGCGTCTGAAAGTCGGCGGTTCCGCGCGGGATCTGATGACGACCATCTGGACGCGTCTGGGGCCACCGGGAGCGCGCACCGTCGAGCTGCCGGCGACCCGCGAGACGCGCCTCCCGGACGGTCGATGGCTGCGGGTCAGCCAGAACGCCACTCAGGAAGGTGGCGTCATTATCGTTTTCAGCGACATCACGGTTCTCAAGGAACAGGAAGCCGCGCTTACGGGGACCAATCAGCGGTTCGACGTCGCGCTTGCCAACATGTCCCAGGGCCTTTGTCTCTATGATGCGGACAACCGCCTCCAGGTGTTCAACCGCCGCTTCTGCGAGATCTTCCGCCTGCCGTCCGCCCGCATCGTCGTCGGGATGCCTCTCGAAGAGGTCATCGCTCTGAGCGTCGCCGTCGGCAACTACACGACTCGAGCGGATCAGCGTCTGAGCGACGTCCTGACGCGGATCGGACATCGGCAGCCGGCCACCAACATTCTCGACCTCGCCGACGATCGCGTCGTCGCGCTCGCCCATCAGCCGCTGCACGAGGGCGGATGGGTCGAGACCTACGAGGATGTGACGGAGCGCCTGCAGAGCGAGGCGAAGATCGTCTACATGGCGCGGCATGATGCCCTGACGGGCCTGCCCAACCGCCTGATGTTCGCCGAGCGGGCCGAGCTGGCGCTCGGCGCCAGCGGCCGTGGCGACATGTTCGCCTTGCTGATGCTCGACCTCGATCACTTCAAGCAGGTCAATGATACCTTGGGTCATCCGATCGGCGATGCGCTGCTGCGCGTGGTGGCGGAACGGCTCTCGGCCTGCATCCGCGAGGTCGATACCGTGGCGCGTCTTGGCGGCGATGAATTCGCCATCGTGCAAAGCGGCCTGCGCAGCCCCGACGATGCGACCATTCTGGCTCGGCGCATCGTCGACACGATGAAGATGCCGTTCGAGATCGAAGGGCACCGCGTCACGATCGGCGTGAGCATCGGGATTTCGATGGCGCCCGGGGACGGCACGTCCTACGGCAAGCTGCTGAAGAACGCCGACGTCGCGCTGTACAAGGCCAAGGCGGACGGGCGCGACACCTGGCGTTTCTTCGAGATGGAGATGGACGCCCGGCTGCAGGCGCGCCGCGCGCTCGAACTCGATCTGCGCGAAGCGCTCGCCGAAGGCTGGTTCGAACTCTATTATCAACCCTTGTTCGACTTCAAACGAAACGAGATCGGCGGGTTCGAGGCGCTGCTGCGCTGGAACCACCCCGTTCGCGGCATGATTTCGCCGTCCGAATTCATTCCGATCGCCGAAGAGATCGGCCTGATCACGCAGCTCGGCGAGTGGGTTTTGAACCAGGCGTGCCGGGAGGCGCAGACCTGGCCCGAGGACATCCGGATCGCGGTCAACGTGTCGCCCGCGCAGTTCCGAACCGGCCAGTTGGCGGGCGCCGTCGTCGGGGCCCTCGCGCAATCCGGTCTTGAGCCGAGCCGCCTCGATCTCGAGATCACCGAGTCCGTCATCCTCGCGAATACCGGATCGACGATGGAGACGCTGCAGACGATCCGCGCGCTCGGCGTCAAGATCTCGATGGACGATTTCGGCACCGGCTATTCATCGCTGAGCTACCTCCGGAGCTTCCCGTTCGACAAGGTGAAGATCGACCAGAGCTTCATCCGCGACCTTGATTCCAAGGCGGATTCCAGCGTCATCGTCGGGGCCATCATCGGCCTGTGCAAAAGCCTGGGCATGCGGGTGACCGCCGAGGGGGTTGAGAGCCAGGCTCAGCTCGACTTCCTGTTCTGGGAAGGGTGCAGCGAGGCGCAAGGCTATTATTTCAGCCGTCCCGTGCCGGCCGAGCGCGTCCCTGCTTTGCTCGTGCAGTGGGCCGACGGCACGACGTTCGTCGACCGGCCCGAGGTGCGAATGTTGGCGGACTAGGCCGGGTTGGTGGCCTCTCCGGGACTCGAACCCGGACGCCTTGTGGGCTCAGCATTTTAAGTGCTGTGCGTCTACCTGTTTCGCCAAGAGGCCGCCGTGGCTCCTTGTTTCATCGGACCGTCGGAATGGCAACAGCGGCCCTCAGCGCAGCCCCGCTGCGTTGACTTGGATGTTATAACATAATAGTTCATCGCCATGCATGAACACGTCCCGGCCCCCCGCCTTGAACCACTGTCCCTCTCCCTCATGGCACAGTCCGCCCTTATCCGGGTTGCCGGCGTGGCGGGTTTGCTGGTGACGCTCTGGCTGGCAATCTGGTGGGCGGTGGCCAAACCATGAGCGCCGCACCGATCAGTCTCAAAAACCTGACGGTCGCCTACGACCGTCATGCCGCCGTGCATCATGTCAGCGGCACCTTTGCGCCGGGCAGCATGACCGCCATCGTCGGGCCGAACGGTGCCGGCAAGTCGACCTTGTTGAAGGCTCTGATCGGCGAAAAGGCGATTGCCTCCGGCGCCATCGATCGAGGCGGTCTGGCGCTGGCTTCGGTCGGCTATCTCCCGCAGGTCGCGGAGATCGATCGCACGTTTCCTCTCAGCGTCGCGGACATCGTTCTGCTCGGCGCCTGGCGGCAGGGCGGGGCGTTCGGCCAGGTCAGCCGCGCGATGCGCGAACGGGGCCGGGACGCTTTGGCGACGGTCGGCCTCGAAGGATTTGGGGCGCGCCCGATCGGGTCGTTGTCGTCCGGACAATTCCGCCGCGTGCTGTTCGCCCGGCTTCTGCTGCAGGATGCCGAAGTCATCCTGCTCGACGAGCCTTTCGCCGCGATCGATACGCGAACCACCGATGATCTGCTGCGCCTCATCGATCTCTGGCACACGCAGTCGCGGACCGTCATCGCCGTCCTGCACGACTTCGATCAGGTGCGCGCCCATTTCCCACAGACCCTGCTGATTGCCCGCGAGCTGATCGCTTGGGGCGATACGGCAAGCGCGATGAGTCCGGAAAATCTTCTTCGCGCCCGGGCGATGTCGGAGAACTGGGACGAGGCGCCGGAATTCTGCGACGACGGCCACAGGCACGTCGCATGAGCCTCCACGCGCTTCTCGTCGCGCCGTTCGCCGACTTCGGCTTCATGCGCCGCGCGCTGATCGCGTGTTTCGCGCTGGCGCTGGGGTCGGGGCCGATCGGGATACTCCTGATGCTGCGACGGATGAGCCTCGTCGGCGACGCGATGAGCCACGCCGTGCTGCCAGGCGCGGCGGTCGGGTTTCTCGTCTCCGGCCTCTCGTTGCCGGCGATGGGGATCGGCGGCGTCGTCGCCGGCCTCGCGGTCGCGCTGCTGTCGGGGCTCGTCAGCCGCTCGACCAGTCTTCGCGAAGACGCAAGTTTTGCCAGTTTTTATCTCACGTCGTTGGCGCTCGGCGTGCTGATCGTCTCGCTGCGCGGTTCGAGCGTCGACCTTCTGCATGTGCTTTTCGGCAGTATCCTGGCCATCGACAATGCCGCGCTGATCCTCGTCGGCGCGATTACGTCGGTCACGCTTCTGACGCTGGCGGTGATCTACCGTCCGCTGATCGCCGAGTGCTTCGACCCCGGTTTTCTGCGCGCCGTGTCCGGCCGCGGCCATCTCTACCACCTGCTGTTTCTTCTGCTTGTCGTGCTGAACCTGGTCGCCGGCTTTCAGGCGTTGGGCACGCTGATGGCGGTCGGCCTGATGATGCTGCCGGCGGCGGTGGCGCAGCTCTGGGTCCGCGGCATGCCGGCACTCTTTGCGGTCTCGATCGCGACCGCCTGCATCTCCGGCTACGCCGGCCTCGTCATCAGCTATCACCAGGGTCTGGCGTCCGGGCCGACCATTATTCTCGTGGCGGGGGGCCTCTACGTCCTGTCGCTGCTGGCCGCGCCGTCCGGCGCCTTTCGTCGCCTCCTTCCCAGACGCCACTTTGCAAAGAGGATGCTCCCATGAAGATGACGTTTGCTCTGACGCTCGCTGTGGCGGGCTGCGCCGCCATGACAGCGCCCGCCGAAGCCAAATCGCTAAAGGCGGTTGCGAGCTTTACGATCCTTGCCGACATGGTTCGCAATGTCGGCGGCGACAAGGTCGATGTGCGCTCTCTGGTCGGGCCGAACGGTGATCCGCATACTTATGAGCCGACCCCGGACGATGCCCGCGCGTTGAAAGCGGCCGACGTGGTCTTCGTCAACGGCCTCGGCCTCGAAGGCTGGATGGATCGGCTGATTGCGGCATCGGGTTACAAAGGCACGCCTGTCGTCGCGTCGCAGGGCGTCGCGCCGCTGAAGATGGAAGATGACGGAAAGACGGTCATCGATCCCCACGCCTGGAACAGTGCTGCCAACGGCGTGATCTATGTTCGCGATATCGCCAAGGCCCTCGCGGCAGCCGACCCCGAGGACAAGGACGTCTTCGAGAAAAACGCCGTAGCTTATGAGGCCAAGCTTGCCGCGCTCGACGCGGACGCGCGCAGCAGTCTCGCGGCCGTCCCGCAGCAGCGACGGAAGATCCTCACGACGCATGATGCGCTCGGCTATTTCGCCAAGGCCTATGATGTTGAGATCCTGGCCCCGCTTCGCATTTCGACGGAGCAGGAACCGTCGGCGGCGACGGTCGCGGCGTTGATTACACAGATCACGAAGGAGGGGATCAAAACCTACTTCTTTGAGAATTCGAATGACCCCAGGCTCATCGAGCAGATCGCTCGCGCCACCGGAGCCAAGCCGGGCGGCGAGCTCTATGTCGAATCGCTATCGAAGCCCGACGGCCCGGCGGCAACCTATGCCGACATGTTCCGCAATAACGTCGGACTGATCACCAAGGCCATGCGCGATCAGTCGTAAACGCACAGCATAACATCGCGCCCATGTGGATGGCTCGTCCACATGGGGCTTAGAAGGAAATACCGCCGCAGCTTTTTTCGAGCGCGTCAGGCGATCCCGACCGTGATTTTATCGAGCAGCGCAATGAGACGACCTTTGGAAGTGCCAGCGATGCGATCGAGCTCCTGTTCGTGCTCGTTGGCGCGAACCATCAGCTTTTCCAGGGTCCGCTCGCCCTTCTTGGTCAGCGTCAGGGTCACGCTACGACGATCGAGCACGGACGCTTTGCGGGCGATGTAACCGCTTTTCTGCAGGTCCTTGATCAGCGGACTGACGGTGGACTTGTCGCGGGCGATCGCGCGGCCTAGCGCGCTCTGCGAAATGCCGGGATTGAGGTGGATGATGGCCAGTGCCGGAAAACGGCCCGGCTTCATCAGATCCTTGTCGGCATAGCGCGCAAATGTGCGATAAGACGCATCTTGGGCAAGCCGGAGATGGAAGCCGATGAAGTCGCCGAGAAAGCCGAGCTTGACGTCGGCGTTGCTTTCCGCCGGCTCCGCGACGGACTCGACAGGTTCGATTTGCTTGCGTGTTCGAGCGACCATGGAATTCCCCCCAACCTGACATTCACCGGCATGTTGATCATGCGGCGTCAAACGACGCTCCGGAGCCAGGCGCAAACGTTTGATTAAAAACTATGTACGGCTTAATCTTCGCCTACGCAATGAATATCAATCGTGAATTTCATGGTTGTTGTCAAACATCCATCTGCCTTTCGTCCGGGGGGCAGCGGGCTGGGCAATCTGTTTTCCACTGTTTATCGCGCAAATCACGGCCACACTATTTCTGGGGATAAAACTTTTTGATCCAACTCTATTGTTTTTGATGCCGCAACGCGGCCTTGGCTTAAACAAAAGATGCTATTTGCGGGTCTATATCCCGCATGCCAAGGCAAGCGGAAGGCTTTATGGCGCGTGATGCGGCGTCGCTCAATGGAATGATACTATGGAGACGTCCCTCTACGCGCCGGTCAAGGCGTTCCTCGAAGGGCGCGGTTTCACGGTCAAGGGGGAGATCGGCGGATGCGATCTTCTGGCGCTGAAGGGAGATGATCCGCCGATCGTCGTCATTGGCGAGCTGAAGCTCAGCTTTAATCTCGAACTCGTGCTCCAGGCGGTCGATCGGGCGACGGCCTGCGACGAAGTCTGGCTGGCGGCGCGGCTTTCGGCACGCGGCAAAGGCCGGGAAAGTGACGCCCGCTTCCGCAATTTGTGCCGGCGTCTCGGGTTCGGCATGCTCGGCGTCTCGGATGCCGGCGCCGTGGCGATCCTGGTCAGTCCTGACGCTCCGACGCCGCGGAAAAATCCCAAGCGGCGCGCGCGGCTCCTCAATGAACATCGGCGTCGCAAAGGCGACCCCGCCCTGGGTGGCGGATCGCGCGCGCCGATCATGACGGCCTATCGGCAACAGGCGCTGATCTGCGCCTTCGCTCTTGCGACAGGGCCGCTTCGCCCGCGTGATCTCAAAGCCGCGGCCCCCGACGCGCCCAAAATCCTGCTGCGCAACGTCTACGGCTGGTTCGAACCCACCGACCGCGGCATCTATGCGCTGACCGCGAGCGGCCATGCCGCCATCAAGCGATGGCCGCGCGATGCCGAGACCGCGTCTTAAGCGGCCGCCGGCGCCAGCCAGGGCGCGTTTTCCTCGCTCTCGCGAAGGTGGCGGATCCGTAAGGGCACCGGCGGGTGGGAGTAATGCACCAAGGCATAAACCGGGTCCGGGGTCAGGGTGGAGGCATTGTCACGAGCGAGCCGCGTCAGCGCACTCACCATCGGTGCTGCGCCAACGCTGCGGCGGGCATAGTCGTCGGCCTGGAACTCGTTGCGCCGCGACAGCCAGTTGCTCAGCGGCGCCATCAGCGGCCCGATCGTCGAGAACAGCATCATGCAGACGAACAGCCCCAGCGCGTCGTCTTGATAAGGCACGCCGAAGGACGGCAGCAGCCAAGGCTGTTTGCACAGCCAGCCGAACCCGGCGAGCGCGACGAACGCCATCAGCGCCCCGCGGACCAGCCCAAAGATCACGTGCCGATGCTTGAAGTGGCCGAGTTCGTGCGCGACGACAGCCTCTATCTCCTCGGGCTGGCTGCGCTCCAGCAGCGTATCGAACAGGACGATGCGCTTGGCCTTGCCGAAGCCGATGAAGAAGGCATTGCCGTGCGAGGAACGCTTGGATGCATCCATCGTGAAAAGCCCTGACGAGCGAAACCCGGAGCGCGCCAGCAGGGCCTCGATCCGGCTCCGGAGCGGGACGTCGGCGAGCGGCGTGAAGCGGTTGAAACGGGGCGCGATGACGCGGACGTAGACCGTCGGCGCGGCCACCATAAGGACCAGGACTCCGAACCACGCCCATAGCCACCAAAAGCCGGCGAGATCGCGCATCACCCACAAAACGGCGAGGAGCAGCGGGATCGAAACGACCAGCGAGATCGCCCAGCCTTTGAGGCGATCGGCAAGGAATTGCTGCGGCGTCGTCCGGTTGAAGCCAAACCGCTCCTCCAGCACGAAAGCCTTGTAGAGGGAGAAAGGCAATCCGATCAGCGTGCCGACAACGCCTGTCCCGATGAGAAAGGCGACACTGCGCCAGAGCGACGGCGCAAGAACGGACGCGAGCGCTCCGTACAGGAGACTGATGCCTCCGAGCACCCAAGCCAGGGACAGGACGAAGTCCACGACGGTCTCGATCCGCGAGAGCGTCTCGCGCGCAACGGTGTAGTCCGCGGCCTTGCGGTGATCGGCGAGGCTGACGTCGACCGCAAAGTCGGTCGGCACCGCGTCCGCATGGCGACGCACATGGGCGATCTGGCGCGTCGAAAGGTAGAGCGAAAAAACCGTCCACGCGGCAGCCGCGGCGACGAAGAATGTGACGAGCAAGGGCATGCGTTACGGTTCCTGAGTGCAACCTGTGGACTCAATGAGAGCCCATGATCCTGCTTGGAGGTAAGCGCTCGATGGCCGAGGCGCCAGTCGGTCGGTGCGGTTGCGCATGCGACGCGCGCTTGCGGGCGATGTCCTTCGCCTTTCAGGTGGTATATGCAGGGCCGATCGCCGAAATGATGCAGATGCCACAATCGGATCGTAGCGGAATGCAGATCAGGCGCAAATAAACCGCGTTCTCACGCTAGTGTAGGCCTGGATAACTCTCTGGTTTCATTGCGCTGCGACCGGTAGTCCTTGCTGAAACACGAACACCGGTAGACATATATGCGATCACCGCACGCGGTAAACATTCTCGTCGTGGACGACTCGGCGACGATGCGAACCATTCTCACGACGATGTTGACCCAGCTTGGTTTCACCAACATCGACGAGGCCGCTGACGGGAAGTCCGCCTTGGCGATGATTCTCGGCCGCAGTTACACGTTGATCATCTCGGACTGGAACATGGAGCCGATGACCGGCATCGAGCTGTTGCAGCAGGTCAAACGCCTGCAGAAACCAGGTTTTAACCGCTTCATCTTCGCGACGTCGGAACGCAGCTGGGGCCATCAGGCCACGGCGCGGGTCGACGGCGCTGAAGGCTTTATCGTCAAGCCGTTCAAGCTGCACGACCTGAAAGCGAAGATCGAACAGGTTCTCGGACGCTGACGGCGCGGCGGCCTTACAGTCCGTCGATCACCGTTCCCAGGGCAAGGACGACGTAGGCCGCGACAACCACCCAAAATGCGTTTGTCGAGACGTAGTCGATGTGAATGCGGGTGCCGACGATGCCGAGCAGCGCAAGGGCGAGAGCGATCAAAAAGGTAAAATGATGCGGCTGCTTCGTGCGGAAGAACCAGCCGCGGGACCGTGGGCGTTGTCTTGATCTGAAGGCCATGGACACTGATCCTAACGGTGTATGGAGAGCGAGGCGAGCGCCTATGTCGGTCGTGAGCTTACCCGATTCTGTAAGATCGCCGAACTGCAGACCTTGCCTGGAGCTTAATCGCTAAGCTCAATGAGAGGCTTAGCGGAAGGGCGGGGGGCTTCTCTTCCGGTCCCCTCGGAGCCTTTGGGCAATACCCCCATTTTGGCCGCCCCAGTCAAGCAAAGGCAGAGCTTGGCCTTCCTTCGTCCCGGCGGCTCTCGGATCTTCGTGATCGATTCGGCGCGGCGTGACGACGACGGTCGCCGGCGCTTCAAAACGGGCATCAAACCGGATGCGTCACCGGCTAGCCGCGCAACAATCGCGGTCGCATTTTGGTTGTCGCACGGTGCCGCGTCTTTCGGCTAGGCTAGAGCTTATTAAAAGCTGCTAGGTTACAGCTTGTTTAAAGTCGCGATTTGGACGGCACTGCGCGTGACGGCGTGATTGAAAGTAGACGAAATGTTGTCAGATTTTTTCTCAGCATTCAGCAAAGCGCAAAGAAGAACGATCCGGCATCAGAGCAGCTGGCGAAGAGCTGCCAAAGGATAAAAGACGTTTGCTTTTACGACCCGAATTTTGAAGTCGAGCAAATCAAAGTAGCGGAGAGCTATAAGCCGCCGCGCGACTTCATAGAGAGGATCAAGCGCTCATATCGCCGCAACTATGAGAAGACGGTCATCAGCGAGCAATCGATGTGGTCGTGGATCGATAACTTGCGCCGCCCCCTCCACGAAGCGCTTCTGGCGGACGACGACCGTGCTGAAGTCCTGCTTCAGGATCCCGGGTCGACCTACCTTCTTTTTGGCCTGGACGAGTCCTTCACGTCGGACATGATGCAATTCGGCCAAGCAAACGACTTTGATAAGCTTGTCAGGCTTTCCGAGGCGCTGGGATGCCGCAGGACCTTCAATCCCGACACCAGCGATTTTCTAAAAAACGAGACGCCGCCGCGCGCCGCCAACGTTGACCATGAAGTTGACCGGATCTGCAAAGCGATCGGCTTGTCGGCCGATGCAAAATTCGCCGCCCCCTTCCGCGGCACGTGCGGCATTTCGACGAAGCGGGGTCTACTCGATCAAAGAACAATTCAGGCGCTGTACCAAGCCCATCGGGTTCGAGCGCTTGGGGGCAGCACCGTGCTCGAAATCGGCGCCGGCGTAGGCCGGACCGCGTTCTACGCGCTCGCCCTTGGCGCTACATCATATTCCATCGTCGACATCCCGCTGACGATGGTGTGTCAGGCGCTGTTTCTCGGAGCGGCAATCGGGGAAGGCAATGTGCGACTGGCTGGAGAGGCGGATGCCGGGCAAAAGGTACAATTGTTCGCGACAGATAGCTTGCCAGAGGGTCCGTACGATATGGTCCTAAATGCCGACTCGCTGAGCGAAATGGCCGTCGAGCAGGCCAAAACCTACGTCGAATATATTCGGAGGGTGTCGCCGCTCTTGCTATCGATCAACCACGAAGCCAACCCCTTTACGGTCGCATCGCTTCTGCCGCCAACCGTTCATCGCCATCCCTATTGGTTGCGCAAAGGTTACGTGGAAGAGATGTTCATCATCCGCTGAAAAACGCTGCCAACCGTGGGCAATTCAGCCGTTTTTTCTAACAGAATCAAATGTCGAAGGAACCGATGGAGGCCTCGCCCGGAATCGAACCGGGGTGCAAGGATTTGCAGTCCTCTGCGTAACCACTCCGCCACGAGGCCTCATATGTGCCGGCGGCGGCCCAGCACCGCTCGCCTATAGCAAAGGTCGTCATCATACCGCAACAGCGTCGTGGCATTTTGTGGGGTCGGCAGGGTTATGAGCGGGGAAACAGCGCCAAGTGAAATCGCGGCTTTGCATTCGCGAACAAGCTTGCTATACGGCCCCCACGCCAACGTGCATTCCCTGATAGCTCAGCTGGTAGAGCAGTCGACTGTTAATCGACTTGTCGCAGGTTCGAGTCCTGCTCAGGGAGCCAATCGTTTTGCACCGGTTCCGACGCCCGGATCGGGTTGGATGTTCGGGCGTCTACTTTAGTGAATCATCTCGTAGGATGTCGGCGCATCAGGCCGCCTGGGACCGTCCCTGGGTCCAACTCCTGACGGTCGCACTCAACACATCAAGTGACATCGGTTTCGTCAGCGTAGCGTCCATGCCGGCCGCGAGGCAGCTGTCGAGCTGTTCCTTGAAGGAATGCGCGGTCAGAGCGATGATCGGGACATCGCAGGCGGGCGAGGGCAGGGCGCGAATCGCCCTGGTGGCGGCGATGCCGTCCATCACCGGCATGATCATGTCCATAAGAACCAGGTCGTAGCTTTGTGCCGACACGGCCTTCACCGCCGCCGCGCCGTCGCATACGCAATCCACCTCATGCCCTTCAAGCGACAGCATGTCCGCGATCAGCTTGCGATTGAGGTCGAGATCGTCTGCGATCAGGATTCTGGCGCCGCTCGTGATCCGCTTCGCCGGCTCGCTGGCAACAGCAGCGAGAGGCGGCTCGCTGACGACGGTCTCCATGCCCACCTCAAACCAGAAGGTCGTGCCCTGAGCCGGGTTGCTGGTGACGCCGATCGTTCCATCCATCGATTCGACAAGGCGCTTGGCGATGGCGAGGCCGAGGCCGGTTCCGCGCGTCGACCGGGCGAGCGGCTCGATGCGGGAAAAGCGCTGGAACAGCAGGTCGATCTTGTCGTCGGCAATCCCGATTCCGGTATCGGAGACGGTGAAATGAACACGGCTTGCGGCCACGGAAACATGGAGCATCACGGTGCCTGTCTCGGTGAACTTGATTGCATTGTTGAGCAGATTGACCAGCACCTGCTGGATCTTCGGCCCGTCGGCCAAAATCAAACTCGGCACATCCGAATCCACCACCAGTCGAGAAGCGATGCCCTTGGCTGCCGTCAACGGAGCGATCATGCCGTGACAGGATTCGGCCAGCGCCTTGATGTCGGTGGGCTGACGATCGATCATCGGCGCCGTGCCCTCCCGGGTGCTGGCAAGATCGAGGAGTTGATTGACGATCGACAGGAGAGACTGTGCGGCGTCGCGGATCGTCGCGGCATGGGTCTGGACGACCGCGGGGCGCGTCTCCGTCTGCAGGAGATCGGCAAAGCCGAGGATGGCCTGCAATGGCGTGCGGAGCTCGTGATTGACGTCGACGAGCAGCATGTCATTGGCGACGCGTGCAGCCTCGGCGGCCTCGCGGGCCGCCACGAGGTCGCTGATGTCGAAGCACAAGCCGTCCCAGATCGCCGTGCCCGCGGAATCATGCCGGACGACAGACTGGCTGCGCAGCCATCGGACCGTGTCGCCTGGCGTCGCGACGCGAAACGTCAGATCAAGATCGGTTTCGGCGATGGTCGAACGCTGCAAGGCGTTGCGCACACGGTCCCGGTCTTCGGCATGGATGAATTCGAGTGGACCATTCGCGCCGCTTGCGCGATCGCGGACCCCGGCCAGATGGTCTCGTGACGAGCCGAAGAACGTGTAGTGCCACGTTGCCGGGCCGGTCTTTCGGCGTTCGAAGATGAGGCCGGGCAGGGTTTTGGCCATCGCGGCAAATCGGGCTTCGCTGTCCGACAGCGCCGCTTCAGCCTCCCGCCGCGAGGCGATCTCCGCCGTCCGCTCGATCTGCGCAATCCCCGATTGTGCAAGTTCGGTCAGCAGACCAATCTCGGTATCGCCCCAATCGCGTTGCCGATGGTCATAGACGCAGAGCGTGCCGACGGCTGTGCCACGCGCATTGCGGATTGGAACGCCGATATAGGCTTCGATCGGGGCCGCCCCGACCTGCTGCACCTGGTGAAGCAGAGGGTGCTTGTGAACAGCATTCGCAAGAAGCGACGCGTTGCTTTCAATGACGTAACGACACATCGAATACTGTAAATCAATGCGGTGCTTGTTCTCTGGGAGGCCCGTTTGGCCGGCGGCGCTGTGGATGTGCTGCTCCTCCGGCGTGAAGGAGGAGATCATTGCCGCCGACGCGCCCAATGTCCGGCAAGCGGCATCCGTCAGACGGTCCAAGGCCTCCTTGGACGCGAGCGCCCAAAGCTTGTCGACGTTCTTGATCGAGCCGTCGTGCATTGGCATCCGGCCTTGTTTAGCCCGCGGTTTCTGTCTGACGATTGATGCGAGCACCTGGATTCAACTAAACGAATCAAAGTTTACGGCAACTTCATCCTTTTACAAAATGGGAGGCTTGGTTTTACTGGTTTTGCCAGCAAGACGGACCGACGAAAGGTGGCTTAGGCCATGGCTTGACAAGAATAATGGGGTGCTCGCGAGGTCCGGAACGTTAGGGATGGTCGGCTCTGCGGGCAGCAGGCGGGGGTGACGTCCAGGCATGGCCGCTGACATCAAAAAAGGAGCCGGACAAAGCCGGCTCCTGATCATGTCGGTGATGGTAAAAAGAATGCCGGATTTACTCTGCGGCATTCATCAGGGCCGGCTCGGCCGATCTCAGCTTTGCCGAATAATGGGACGCGTTTCCCTTTCCTGAGCAGGCATCGCGCGCGAACATGATCAGATGGTGCGCCGGGATCGCGTAAGTCAGCAACGCTTCCATTTCGCCACGTGCGATCAACGGAATCGCGAATTTCCAGAACGCTACGCGATAATCGCCCCTGATGCCGACGAACCAGACCAGGCGGCTGAGAATCGTCAGGCCCTTCTTGATGTTCTTCCAGCTGGTGCGCTGTTTGCTGTTGGGGCGCGGCAGTCTGTTCGGCCAGGTGACTCGGGTCTGATGGGCGTAGCGGTCGAGGACGGTGGCCGGCTGGTAGGCGCGTTCCATACACTGGCGCCACATCGCCAGCACCTCGTCGTAAGGCATCAGGAAGTGCACGTTCGACTCGCGATCCTCCTGATCGTCGAGCCGGCCGGCCTTTGCCAGGCGGTCCCACAGCGGCGTCTGGGGCAGGGCTTGCAGCAGGTTGATGGTGAGCATCGGAATCTTCGACTGCTCGATGAAGTTGAGCACCTTGCCGCCCGACTCCGGCGTGTCGGAATCCAGGCCCAGAATGATCCCGGAGACGACCTGCATGCCGTGGTCGTTGATGATCTTCACGGCGTCGAGGATGGGCATGACCATGTTGTGGCCCTTGTCCATCGCGGTCAGGGCATCCTCCTCCGGCGTCTCGATGCCGCAGAAGATCGCCTCGAAGCCGGCTTCGCGCATCAGGGCGAGCACTTCGGGCGAACGGGCGATGTTGAGCGTCGCTTCGCAGGCAAAGGAGATCGCGAACCCGTTCTTCTTCTGCCATTCGACGAGATGCGGCAGCAGCTCGCGGATCGCCTTGCGGTTGCCGATGATGTTGTCGTCGACGAAGTAGACCGAGCCGTTGACGCCGAAGGCCAGCAGCTTGTCGAGCTCTGCGGTGATCTGGGCTGGCGTCTTCAGACGCGGCACACGGCCGTAGAGGCCGGGAATGTCGCAGAACTCGCACTTGTAGGGGCAGCCGCTCGAAAATTGTATGGTGCCCAGCATATAACGGTCGATCTCGGCGAGCTCGTAGGCCGGGATCGGGAACTGGCTGAGCTCGCGCCGGACCTTGGTCCTGAGTAGGAGCTGCCGATCCGGGCGGGCGACGGAGTCGCCGAGGATGGCGATCAGGTCGTCCGTCGCGTCGCCGAGCTCGCCGACATGGAGATAATCGAAGGCGGGGTAGTTTTCCGGGCAGGCCGACACGGACGGGCCGCCGAGAACGGTCGGCTTGTCGAAGTTGTGGGCGCGGCGATTGATGTCGTCGATCTGCCGACGTTGGATGTGCATGCCGCTGACGAAGACGGCATCGGCCCAGAGGAAATCTTCAGCCGTGGCCGGGCCCATGTTTTCGTCGACGAAACGGGCTTCCCAATGTTCAGGCAATATCGAGGCGATGACCAGAAGCCCCTGCGGGGGCATGAAGGCTTTGGTCTTGTCCAGCAGGGCGTAAGCGTGTTCGAAGGTCCCAAAAGACGGTTCGTAATGCGGGAACACGCAGAGAATGCGCCGCATGCACACGTTGTTCGCATGAGTCATGAGATAGGGGCTGTCCTGGCGCTCTGGAAAGGCTGAGGGGATCAGCCCTGTCGAGTAACCATAGCTTGAGCTGCGGTGGCAGGCTAGGCCTCGGGAGGAGGAGGGGCTGCTATCGCGATTGGTGTGGCTAGGTAGCCCGCGATCCTATTGCGCATCGCGGTGCCGCTCCGGGCGGGCCGCCTTGGCCACTTTCTCCTTTGAGACGAGGCGAATTTGAGCGAGATGTCGCTAAGTCGGCACCTGATCACCTTGTTGCGAGCCGAAGAGGATGCGGATTGGCGGAGTCACCTCAGCAGCGGCGAGCGCTTTTGATCGTCAATCCGGCGAGCCGGAATGGCCAGCAGGCGATCAACGCAGCTCTCGATCGTCTGCAATCCGGCGGCATCGTGCTCGCCGAAAGCGTGTGCGATCGTAGCGCCGATATCGCCAACTGCATTCTTGCCCATCGTAACATGGTCGATTGCGTCATCGTCGGCGGCGGTGACGGTACCCTCAATGCCGCTTGTCCAGGGCTTCTGGCGACGGGGCTGCCATTCGGTGTTCTGCCTCTCGGGACGGCCAATGACTTTGCGCGTTCGATCGGCTTACCGCTTGATGTCGGGGCCGCCGCAGAGGCGATCTGCAGCGGCAAGACGCGAAAAATCGACATCGGCGAGGTCAACGGCCACCCGTTCTTCAACGTGGCGAGCGTCGGGCTGGCGGCCGATCTGGCACAGCATCTGACCACTGACAGCAAACGGCGCTTCGGCCGCCTCAGCTATGCCATCAGCGCCAGCCGCCTGCTGATGCAAGCGCGGCCGTTCCATGCGACCCTGCTGATCGGCGAGCAGAAAACCATGGTTCGCACCATGCAGATCACGGTCGGCAACGGCCGGTTCTATGGGGGCGGCAACATCGTCGCCACCGACGCGCAGATCGACGACGGACACCTCGATCTTTATTCGCTGGAATTCTCGCAGGTCTGGCGGATGGCCCTGATGATCCGAA
Organism: Beijerinckia sp. L45; assembly: GCF_009765775.1. Classification (GTDB taxonomy): domain Bacteria; phylum Pseudomonadota; class Alphaproteobacteria; order Rhizobiales; family Beijerinckiaceae; genus RH-AL1. The sequence continues at coordinate 20,346 of NZ_LMUU01000036.1, read as the reverse complement.
CCTTCAAAAAAGGCGGCCACGGCGCGGTCGACGAGGTGCGCACGGCCCGTGGTGCCAGTTTCGAGGTCATCACACGCAGGCCGCGACCCGTGAATGCTGACGGCGAGCTTGTGACCCAGACCCCCGCGCGGTTCACCCAGCGCCGACAGGCCCTGTCGGTCTACGTGCCGGTGATGCCGCTGCTGACGGCGCCGCTTTGAGCCACACGATTCGTTTGCGGAGTGGCGAAGCGGTCGCCGACATCGCCCTGCATGGAGCCGAACTTCGGGCCTGGTCGGTCGCGGGTCGTGCGTTGATCTGGTCGCCGGATCCGGCGGTTTGGGCCGACACGGCGCCGATCCTGTTTCCGGTGGTGGGGTGGACGCGTGACGGCAGCGTTCGCGTCGACGGGCAGAGCTATCCGCTGGGCCTGCACGGTTTTGCCCGCGCAATGCGTTTCAGGATCGCGGCGCAGGAGGCGGACTGGGCCTGCCTGATGCTCGACGCCTCGGACGAAAGCCGGACCGTCTTCCCGTTCGACTTCTCGCTTGCGGTGACCTTCCGCCTGACCGCCGATGCGCTGCGCACGGAGCTTACGATCCACAATACGGGGACCGGCGCGATGCCCTATGCCTGCGGCCTGCATCCCGGCTTCTGCTGGCCATTCGCTGGAGGAACGCCCGAGGATTACGCGATCGACTTTGCGGAGTCCGAGGCCTCGACGGTCCCGATGATCGCGCCTGACGGCTTGTTCACACGGCAGCGGCGCCGCGTGCCGATCGACGGCCCCAGGCTCGCGCTATCAGAGGCGCTGTTCGCTCGCGAGGCGCTGTGCTTTCTCGAAGCCAAAAGCCGGAGTCTGCGATTTGCTCATCGGGACGATGCCGCGATCACGGTAACTCTGGAGGATTTTCCCCATATCGCCCTTTGGGCGCGGCCGGGCGGCCGGTTTCTCTCGATCGAAGCCTGGACGGGACATGGCGATATGGAGGACAGCGACGGGGATCTTTGGAAAAAGCCGTCGATGATCCAGCTCGAAGCCGGCACGACGCGCCGCCACGCGGCGACCTATGCCTTCACGCCAGGCTGAAGCTCACCAGACGATGGGGGCCTCGAAACCAATGGGCGTGTCCGCATCCGCGACGACGGCCAGGATAGCGATCACGTCGCCGGCCTTCTGCCAGGTGACGATTTCGAAGGCCAGCGTGTAAGGCGGGACGGCCTGCGCCGTCTCGTAGGTGAAGGCGAGCCGACCGGGACGGCCGTGAGCCGCGATCGCGAGCTGCTTGCCGGCCTGATCGAACCGCTCGGCGAGGTGGGCCCCGGCGGCTGCATCTGTTTCGGCGATCGTGCGGACGATCTCTAAAACCGTGTCGCGAGCTGTCAGGGCCCACACCACCGGCCGCTCGCCGGCGGTCGCCGGTGCCGCACCGCCATCGGTCTTGCCCCGGCCAAGCAGCGCCTGCAAAGCTGCAGTCATGGTTTCACGCGGGAAGACGCGGCTGGCCCGCGTGTCGGCCAAACCGCGCTCGATCACGTCCAAGATCGGCTGACCCGGGTCGTGGATGGTCGCAGTTTTGTCATCGGTCATTTCGGTCACCGCATCTGGCAACGATGTCGACGATCGACAGAGGCCCGCTTCCCGCCCCTAACTTTTATGCTGCATCCGCTCAACAATTTTTCAGCGACAGTCCTGGGGAAACCTGACAGAAAGCGCGACTTTGACGCTCAAACCCTGGAAGAGGTTGTCACAATGACTCTTGGCCTGTCCGATCAGCCCGCGCACGCGGACGTCATTCGCTCCTCCGAGCACGGGGGCCGGATCATCGACGGCAAGATCGCCTCGCTTCAAGTTTTGGAAGAAGTGGCGGAGCGCGCCAAGGCGCTCGTCGCGCGCGGCACGACTCCCGGCCTCGCCGTCGTACTCGTCGGTGAAAACCCCGCGAGCCAAGTCTATGTCGGCGCTAAGGGCAAGGCCGCCAAATCCTGCGGCTTCCACTCCGTGCAACACGACCTCGAAGCGACGACCACCGAAGCTGAGCTGCTCAAGCTCATCGCCGAGCTGAACGCCGATCCGCAGATCCACGGCATTCTGGTCCAACTGCCGCTGCCGGACGGCATCGACTCGACCAAGGTGCTCGAAGCTGTGTCACCGTCAAAAGACGTCGACGGCTTTCATCCCGTCAACGTCGGCCTGCTTGGAGTCGGCGACGTCACGCGTGCCCTCGTGCCCTGCACCCCTGCGGGCAGCTTGGTTCTCATCGAGAAGACCGCTGCCGCTCTGGGCGTCAAACTCGACGGCATGGAGGCCGTGGTCGTCGGTCGCTCCAACATCGTCGGCAAACCGATGGTGCAGCTGCTGCTGTCGAAGAACATGACGGTGACCATCGCCCACTCTCGCACGAAAGACCTTAAGGCGACGGTGCAGAAAGCCGATTTCGTCGTCGCCGCCGTCGGCCGTCCCGAAATGATCAAGGGCGAGTGGATCAAGCCGGGTGCGATCGTGATCGATGTCGGCATCAATCGCGTTCCCGGCGAAGGCCTCAATGCCGCGGGTAAGCCGAAGACCAAGCTGGTCGGCGACGTCGATTATGCGGGTTGCGCGGTGAACGCCGCCGCGATCACGCCCGTGCCCGGTGGCGTCGGCCCGATGACGATCGCCATGTTGATGGCCAACACGTTGCGCGCGGCCGAACGCGCCGCCGCCCAATGACTTAAGGGTTTGCCGGCGGCTCGCCTGCCGGCGGCAAACCGCCCCCGAACACGGGCGCGAAGGTCGGATGATCGAACGTGCCGCCGATTTCGAAGCGCAACTTCGGCGTCGTCGCGGCTGGATCCCCGGTGGATGTCGAGGCTATGGCGTGAAGGTCGAGGGCGCGTTGCCCGATGTCCGCCTTGCCATCGACACTAAGCGTCGCATCCGGCCCTTTCAAAAGACCATCGTCGATCGTTGCAACGCCGTCGGCGATCTGCAGGCCGAACAGCAGGGTGTCGAAGGGTGTTCGCCCGTTGCGGAGCGCGGGAAGGACGGCTTCGAATCGTTGCCGCGCCAGCTCGCGCAGGCCGTGGCCGAAATCGACGCCCGAAAATTCGCCATCGCTGGCCCGGCCCTTGGCCCAGCCGTGTAGGCCTTTCATTAGGGCCCTGGGGGTCTGACCGGCACTTTCGAGATTGGTCGAGATCGACAGCGACCCCGCCGCGAGTTGCCGTCCGAAACCGTCCCAGGTGAGCGCGCTGGCATCGGCATCGTTGAGCGACCCGGTCGCGCGAAGGCTTAAACCTGTATCGTTGACGCCGATCGAGGCACGGCCCTTGAGCGTGCCGCCGTAGGCCTTGCCTTCGACGAGCGCGACCTCCGTCCGGTTGTCGCGCGTCATGACGGCCAGGGCGGCGTCGTCGATGACGAAGGGCGGCAGGCGGAGATGCGTGGCGGAGATCCGCAGATCGAGATCGATGTGGTCGCTGTGATCGAGTCCGGGCCTTTCGGTGGACCAGTGCCGGTCGGCATCGAGCATCGGCGGCGCCGCGTTCAGAAATGGCGCGAGCGACAACTGTTCGGTTGCCAGCGTTCCGGCGAGCGCCGCCCGGCCGTTCGGTGCCTGATAGGCCAGTGTCCCCTCGTAATCGTTGCCGTCGAGGCGCAGGCGGACGTTGGGAAGATCCAGGGCGCCGCCGCCGATCGTCGCGTCGCCGGTCAGGGCCACATTGGCGAACGGCGCCGGAAGGGTCGCGCTATAGGCGCCCAAAGCAAGGGCGTCCGCCAATTTCGGCGCGCCGGCAGACAGCCGGCCGTGGAAACTGAGGCCAGGCGCAGTCGTCAGGTCGCCGTTCGCCGAGACGTCGAGGGGCGCCGAATGGATGCGGAGCGCGATCGCCGAATGGTCGCCGCGAAGCAGGCTGGACGGCTGTCCCAGCCATGCCGCGACGTCGGCGGCCACGCCCTTGAAACGGACGGTGCCGGTGACGCTCGCCGGCGCATCGAGATTGCGCCAGTCCACGGTGACGTTGATCGCCTCGATCAGCGTCGGTCCCGCCCGTGCCTTGCTTTTCAGCGCCGCCGTTCCCTCGACCAGGGTGACCACGCCAAGGCGGCCGGTCCCCGCGGGCTGACTTGCGCCATCGGCCTTGATCGCGCGGCCGATCGTGCTGTCGGTCGGCATCGCGTTGCCGTCCAGGTCAATATTGAGCATGGGGTGATCGAGCGTCGCCGAGGCGATCTCGAGCCGTCCTACGAGGAGCGGCAGGAAGCGGACCTCGCCTTCCAGCGCGGTAGCCTCGATCTTGAGCGCACCCGAGGTATCGCTGAAGTGGAGGTCCAGCATCTCGACGTGGGGTTGCGGCAGCAGCTTGAACCGCACGGGACCATCGGCCTTGAGCATCAGCCCAGTCGTGGTGCGAACCTGCTCCGCAATTTCACTCCGCAACGATGCGCCATTGAAGAGGTAGGGCCCAGCGGCGAGGGCCGCCGCGGCCAGGGCGACGACGAGGCAGGCGAGAGCGGCAAGGGCAGGCCAACGCCATGCCGCGGAGTCTGCGCGAGCATCGCTTTGGGCCCGCTCGCTCATGGCCGGTCCCATACGCCGACCGCCCATGCCGAAAGCACGAACGGTCGGCGCCCGGCGCGTATCACTGTGCGGCGTCCTGCTCGGCGCTCAGCATAAGCCAGTCGTCCTCGGCCACCGCCAGAGCTTTGGCGAGGTCGACCCGCTGCTTGGCAAGCTGGGCCGCCCGCGTCGGCTGGCTGATGAAGGCGTCACGATCGGACAGCGCCTTGTCGATACGGGCGATGAAACCCTGGAACTGCGCGATCTTTTCCTCGACGGCGGCAAGCCGCTTCTTCACGGGGATGACCGACCGCGGTGGCGCTGGCTTGGCCGCCACGGCGGCCAGTTGCACGACGTTGGCTTGCGCAGTTTCGGCTTTCTGCTGCGCCTTCTTCTTGGGCTTGCTGTCGCTCGTCGCGCTGAGGATCATAGCCTTGTAGTCGTCCATGTCGCCCTCGTAGGGCGTCACGCTGCCATCGGCGACCTGCCAGAGGCGGTCGGCGCAGGCGTCGAGCAGATAGCGATCATGCGATACCAGGATCACTGCACCGGTGTACTCGTTGATCGCCTCGATGAGGGCGGCACGGCTGTCGATGTCGAGATGGTTGGTCGGTTCGTCGAGGATCAGCAGGTGCGGGCCGTTGAAGGTCGAGAGCCCCATCAGCAGGCGCGCCTTTTCGCCGCCCGAGAGCATCGCCACCTTGGTGTCGGCTTTGACGTTGGGAAAGCCGAGCTGGGCGCACTTGCCGCGGATCTGCGCCTCGCTGGCGCCCTTCATCAGCGGCTGGATGCACTGGTAGGGCGTCGCGCGCTCGTCGAGATCGTCGACCTGATGCTGGGCGAAGAAGCCGACTTCCATCTTGCCGGAGCGCTTGACGGTGCCCTCCATCGCGCTGAGCCGGCCGGCGACGAGCTTGGCGAAGGTCGATTTGCCGTTGCCGTTCGAGCCAAGCAGGCCGATGCGGTCGTCGTCGGCGATGACGAGATTGAGGTTTTTGAGGATCGCCTTGCCGTCGTAGCCGACGCTGGCGTGGTCCATCGCAATGATCGGCGGCTTCAGCGGCTTTTCCGGCGAGGGCAGGTGGAAGGGCAGCACGCCACCGTCCATCATCGCCGATATGGGCTCCATCCGGGCCAGCATTTTGATGCGCGACTGCGCCTGGGCGGCCTTTGTGGCGGAAGCCCTGAAGCGGTCGACGAAGCCTTGCAGATGCTTGCGCTGTTCGTCCTGCTTCTTCTTGTGCTTGGCCTCGATCGCCTGCTGCTCGCGGCGCTGCTTCTCGAAGCTTGTGTAGTTGCCGGTCCACAGCGTCAGCTTGGAATGGTTGAGATGCAGGATGTGGTCGCACACGGCGTCCAGCATGTCGCGATCATGGCTGATGACGAAGATGGTCGCGGGATAGCGCTGGAGATAATCGATCAGCCAGAGCGTGCCTTCGAGATCGAGATAGTTGGTCGGCTCGTCGAGGAGCAGCAGGTCCGGCTCGGAGAACAGCACGGCCGCCAGCGCGACGCGCATGCGCCAACCGCCGGAGAACTCGCTCAGCGAGCGGGACTGCGCCACGACGTCGAAGCCGAGGCCGGCGAGAATACGGGCGGCGCGGGCCGGGGCGGCATGGGCGTTCATGTCGATCAGGCGCGTGTGGATGTCGGCGATGCGCTGCGGGTCGGTCGCGGTCTCCGACTCTTCCAACAGGGTCGTCCGCTCGACGTCGGCGGCGAGCACGAAGTCGATCAGCGTGCCGGGACCGCCGGGGGCCTCCTGCTCGACACGGCCGAGCCGCATCTGCTTCGGCAGCGTCAGCGAGCCCGTGTCCGGCGACAGCTCGTCGGCGATCATCTTGAAAAGGGTGGTCTTGCCGGTCCCGTTGCGGCCGACGAAGCCGATGCGCGCACCCTCGGGGAGGGCGGCACTGGCCTTGTCGAACAGGACGCGCGGCCCGAGGCGGAGCGTTATGTCATTGATGTGGAGCACGCCCGCTTGTCGCCCGAGCAGATCGGGAAGGCAAGAGTGTGCAGTGCGAAAGGAGCCTGTCCGCTAGATCAGTTTGACCAACTGCTTGCCGAAGTTTTTGCCTTTCAACAGGCCGAGGAACGCTTCCGGCGCCGATGCCAGACCATCGGCGATGCTTTCGCGGAACTGCAGTTTACCGGTCGCGACGAGGGCGCCGAGTTCCTTGAGTGCCTCGGGCCAGACCTCCATGTGCTCGGAGACGATGAAGCCTTCGATGGTGAGGCGCTGGATGAGCACGCGGCGGAAATCGATCGCTGTCGGGGCGGTATTGTCGTAGATCGAGATCAGGCCGCAGACGGCGATACGGCCGAACGCGTTGATCCGCTGGATCACCACCTTCGTCGCCTCGCCGCCGACGTTCTCGAAATAGGCATCGATGCCCTTAGGCGTCGCCGCCTCGAGGTCGCTGTCGAGCGCGCCGGCCTTGTAGTCGACGCAGGCATCGAAGCCGAGCGTCTCTGTGACGTAGGCGCATTTCTCAGGTCCACCGGCGATGCCCACGACACGCGCGCCCTTCATCTTCGCGAGCTGGCCGACGACGCTGCCGACCGCGCCGCTGGCGGCACTGACGACGATCGTCTCGCCGGCTGTCACCTTACAGATTCGATTGAGGCCGTACCAGGCTGTGACGCCGGGCATGCCGACGCTGCCGAGATAGGCCGACAAGGGGATCGCCGTGCCTTGAATCTTCCGCATGTCCGCGCCCGCGGATGTCGTAAACTCCTGCCAGCCACCGATCCCCACGACCTTGTCGCCGACGGTCCAGGCCGGGTTCCGGGATTCCACGACGTCGCCGACGGTGCCGCCGATCATCACCGCGTCGAGCGCTTGAGGAGCGGCGTAGTTTTTGGCATCGCTCATCCGGCCGCGCATGTAGGGATCGAGCGAGAGATAGTGGTTGCGGACCCGCACCTCACCGTCGCCGAGCGGCGTCAGGGCCGCTGTTTCCAGACGGAAATTGTCGAGGCTGACATTCGGGTTCGGCCGCGAGGCCAGGACCACACGCTTGTTATCGGTCATGGATTTCTCGGGGTTCAGGCGCCTAGGCGCCGCGATCGGGGCGCCGGACCTTCGTCGCCGTCAGGAAGGCTTCGCTAAAATCTTCCGAAGCCAGAAGACTGAGCGCCTTCCGCAGTTTCTCGGCCTTGCGCTGGCCGAACGCGGCCTCGAAGCGGACCTGCGCGGTTCGCCAGAGCTTGGTCATCTCTTCCAGTTTCGCTTCACCGATCCGCGTCAGGGTCACGCGCTTGGCGCGGCGATCGCGTTCATCGCGCACCAGCGCGACATAGCCGTCGCGCTCCAGGGGTTTCAGCGTATGCCCGAGCGCCGACAGATCCATCACCAGGTTGTCGGCGAGTTCCTTGATCGTTGGGGCGTTGAGCATCTTGATATGGGCGAGGAGGCCATGTTGCGTGGCTTTGAGACCGCTCGGCTCGATCACGTCGTCGAAAAGCTGGCCAAGGCGGCGTGTTGCTTTACGCAAAACGCTGTTGCTGCAGAAGGCCGGACCGACAGACGGCGTCTTGGCTACCATGATGTCTCCACTGTCTCCCAATAGAGGCACAAGCCTGTTCTCAAAGCAAGGATCGCGCCTACGAAGACGCAGATCAATCGAACGGTCTACGCCTGCGATTGCGGGTAGCTGCCTGTTCGGTGACGCGTCTTCGCAGTGGCGCGCTCTTAGCCATGCTTTGTCTGCGCACCTTTTGTGCAAATCACTATCGATCCATAACATCTGCGACGCAGTCGCGCACCAGACCGGCAAGCCTGTCGATCGTCACACGGCGTGCGCTTCCCGGGCGCGACACCATTCTGATTCCGCGTGACGTCTGCGGGCCTGCAAGTCGGCGTGCGACGAGGTTTTTCGGAAGCGGAACATCGCGGGCGATCGCAAGATGCGGCATCAGGGTCAGACCATAGCCGGCATCGACCATGTGGATCAGGGTATCGAGGCTGGTGGCGCGCATGTCGGCCATCGCGCGGCCGCCGAGATCCTGGCGTTCGCAAAGCGCAAGTGCCTGATCACGCAGACAATGGCCGTCGCGGAGCAGGAGAAGAGCGGTGGCATCGATGTCGGCGGCCGCGATCGTCGTCTGACGCGCCAAAAGATGATCCTTCGGCATGACCAGCCAAAACGGCTCGTCGAACAGCACGTCGTCGCGCAGGCCTGCCTCGTTCGGCTCCGACGCGATCAGGGCCGCATCGAGGTCGCCCTGCAGGATCGGATCGGTCAGGCGGCTGGTCAGATCCTCGACCAAGGTCAGATGAAGGCCTTGCAGGCGCTCGCGGACGACGGGCAAGACGATCGGCATGAGGTAGGGTGCCAGCGTAGGAATGATGCCCAGCCGAAGCGGCGCCGCCTTCGGGTCCCGGTGCACAGCCGCGGCAGCCAGGACGTCGTCGGCGGCTGTTACGGCACGGCGGGCATGTTCCAGCACCGGGACGCCGGCATTCGTCAGGCGGATGGTCTTGCCGACGCGTTCAAACAACTCGACGCCAAGCTCTTTTTCAAGCTTGAGAATCTGGCCGCTGAGCGTCGGTTGGCTGACCGCACAGGCGACCGCCGCGCGCCCGAAATGCGCGTGGTCTGCGACCGCGACGATGTAGCGGAGATCGCGAAGATTCATGCCTGAGAAGTTCCTAGAGCCATCGGCCCACCCGATCGATATCATAGATACAATCGATTTGATCTATGGCTCTCCCGTCTTTAAAGCTATTCCAGTCTTCCACCACTTAGGAAATTCCGATGGCCGAGATCCTCACCACGACAGCCGGTAAGCCGGTTGTCGACAATCAGAACTCACTGACCGCGGGTCCGCGCGGCCCGGTTCTTCTCGAAGATTACATTCTGCTGGAAAAGCTGGCCCATCAGAACCGCGAGCGTATTCCGGAGCGTGTCGTTCATGCCAAGGGCTGGGGCGCGTTCGGCACGCTGACCATCACCAACGACATTTCGCAATACACGCTGGCGAAAGTGTTCGAGCCCGGCACCAAGACCGAGATGCTCGCTCGCTTCTCGACGGTGGCTGGCGAAGCCGGCGCCGCCGATGCCGAACGCGACGTCCGCGGCTTCGCGCTGAAATTTTACACCAAGCAGGGCAACTGGGATCTCGTCGGCAACAACACGCCGGTATTCTTCGTCCGCGACCCGATGAAGTTCCCGGACTTCATCCACACGCAGAAGCGCCACCCCAAGACCAACATGCGCTCGCCCACCGCGATGTGGGATTTCTGGTCGCTCTCGCCTGAGAGCCTGCATCAGGTCACCATCCTGATGTCCGATCGCGGTCTGCCGACCGCGCCGATGTTCATGAACGGCTACGGCTCGCACACCTTCTCCTTCTGGAACAAGGACGGCGTCCGCCACTGGGTGAAGTTCCACTTCAAGACTATGCAGGGCCATACGTATTATACGAATGCCCAGGGCAACGACGTGATCGCCAAGACCCGCGAGAGCTATCAGGAAGCGCTGTTCGGCGGCATCGAGAAGGGCGAATTCCCGAAGTGGAAGATGCAGATTCAGGTAATGCCCGAGCTCGACGCGGAGAAGACGACCTACAACCCGTTCGACCTCACCAAGGTGTGGCCGCATTCTGAATATCCGATGATCGACGTCGGCATTCTCGAGCTGAACCGCAATCCGGAAAACTACTTCAACGAGATCGAGCAGGCCGCCTTCTCACCGTCGAACGTCGTGCCCGGCATCGGCTTCTCGCCGGACAAGATGCTGCAGGCCCGCGTGTTCTCCTACGCCGACGCGCATCGCTATCGCATCGGCACGCATTACGAGGCTCTGCCGGTCAACCGCCCGATCGTCGCGGTCAATACCTATCACAAGGACGGCGCGCTGAACTTCCGCCCGAACCCGACCAACCCGGACGCCTATTACGAGCCGAATTCGGTCGACGGCCCGAAGGAAGATCCGTCGGTCGCCGAGCCGCCGCTGCGCATCATCGGGGACGCCGCGCATTACAACCACCGCGACGGCAACGACGATTACAGCCAGGTGACGGCGCTGTTCAACCTCTTCGACGAGGGCCAGAAGAGCCGGCTGTTTGGCAACATTGCGGATGCGATGGCCGGCATTCCGGAAGACATCGCGGAGCGTCAGCTTGCGCATTTCCACAAGGTCCATCCGGACTATGCAGCCGGCGTTCGCGCCGCCCGCGCAGCCGGCGCCAAGGAGTCCGATTCCTTCCATCAGGCGGCCGAGTAATCTGCAATCAGCTTGCGAGACGCTACGGCCTCTCGCGAGCGACTCTCATCTGGGGCGGCTGCTGGAAGGCAGCCGTCCTTTTTTTCAAGCTGCGACCAACGACACAACACCATGGCCATGGATAAGTGGGTAATTGCCCTTATATGGGCGTGACGCGGATATGGCTGCGACGAGGTGTGTCATGAACGAGCGCGATGCTCTGCTCGACGATAAAACAACCGCCGGATCGGTCGGGAGGCCCACGGGTGTCGACACGAGATCCGCCGAAAAAACGCGGGTCATGCTGATCCTTCTCTGCGTTTCGATCCCGTCCTTCATGATCAATCTCGACACCAACATCGTCGCGGTTTCGCTGTCGTCGATTGCCGAGTCTCTGAAAGCGCAATTCGCCGCTATCGAGTGGGTTATCAGCGCCTATACGCTCATCTTCGCCTCTTTGTTGATGCCGGCTGGCGCGCTCGCCGACCGCTATGGTCGCAAACGCTTGCTGATGATCGGGCTCGCCATCTTTACGGTCGCTTCGTTGCTCTGCGGCGCGGCACCGAATGTCACGGTGCTCAACGGCGCCCGGGCGTTGCAGGGCGTCGGAGCCGCACTGCAGCTGAGCGCCGCGCTGGCGACGCTGTCTCATTCATTTCGCGGCCCGGCGCGGGCCCGCGCCTTTGCCTTCTGGGGATCCGTGATCGGTATCGCGATCGCTTTGGGGCCTGTCGCGGGCGGCTTCATCACTCAGCATTTCGGCTGGGAGTGGGCGTTCTACGTCAACATTCCTGTGGGGGCTGTGATGATCGCGATCACGGCCTATGCCCTCGAAGAGTCCCGCGATCCCGACGCGACGCGGGTCGATGTGTTGGGCTTCGTCAGTTTCAGCAGTTTTTTGTTTCTGACCACGCTGGCGCTTATCTCCGGCAATACAGAAGGCTGGACCAGCCCTCCGATCCTAGTCGAGGCGGGCGCCGCCGCGTCGCTGTTCGCCGTGTTTATCGTCGCAGAGTTGGTGCAGCAGCGTCCGATGCTCGATCTCAAGGTGTTTCGACGGCCGACCTATATCGGCGCCAGCGTCGCGTCGGTTACCTTTGCCGCGGCGTTCCTGACGCTGCTGACCTATCTGCCGATCTATTTTCAGAATGGCCTGGGTTATCGGCCGGAGGGCGCCGGTCTTCTCATGCTGCCGATGGCGGTGCCGCTGTTTCTCGTCCCGCGTCTGGTCGCCGCGCATCTCTCGTTTCGTTTCACCGGGCGGCAGCTGCTCACCGCCGGCTTGGCGTTGATCGGGGCAGGGCTGTTATGGATGGCGCTCGTCGCGCCGCTCTTCAGCTATGCCGCCATGCTCGGCGGAATGCTGGTCGCCGGCGCTGGGGCCGGCATTCTCAACGGCGAGATCGCCAAAGTCGGCATGAGCGTCATCCCGCCGGAGCGGGCGGGCATGGCGTCGGGAGTCTCCGGCACCCTGCGCTTCAGCGGAATCGTCATCGGCTTTGCCGCGCTCGGCGCCGTCCTCTTCGGCCGGGTGACGGCGACGGTCTCGGCCGGGCTGCCGCCCGATCTTCTGTCGCAGCGGGTCGCGTTGATCCGCAGCGTCGCGGCGGGGGATCTGTCGGGCCGGGTAGACGGCGCAACACCGCGGGCGGCGCTGCATGCGCTTGCCTTGAACGGATTTGGCGCCGGCTATCAGGGCATCCTCTTCGTTGCCGCGATCATGGCTGCAGTCGCGACCCTCCTGACCTGGCTGTTGGTGCGTGCGGGCGACACGCCGGTCCTGGTGCGCCAGGCCAAGGGCAGCAATCCTTACGCGGTGGCGCCGATCGATTAGACGCCGCCTTGCCCATTTCCCCTCGCATCGGTACAAGCGCGGCACTTCCCAGATTTACCGCAGGACCTAGCGCTCATGGCGATCGAACACACCTTCTCTATCCTCAAGCCCGACGCGACGCGCCGCAACCTCACCGGTGCGATCAATGCGCTGATCGAGAAGGCCGGCCTGCGCATCGTCGCGCAAAAGCGGGTAAAGATGACCCGCGAGCAGGCGGAAACCTTCTATGCCGTCCACAAGGCGCGCCCGTTTTTCGGCGAACTCGTCGAGTCGATGATTGCCGGCCCGGTGGTCGTGCAGGTCCTCGAAGGCGAGAACGCCATCAAGACCTACCGCGACGTCCTCGGTGCCACCGATCCGTCGAAGGCCGAGTCCGGCACGATCCGCAAGGAGCACGCGCTGTCGGTCGGCGAGAATTCGGCGCACGGCTCGGACGCCGTCGACACCGCGAAGATCGAGATCGGCCAGTGGTTCGCCGGCAATGAGATCGTCGGCTGACGCGACGCTCTAATTTGCAGGATCATGATGAGGAGGCGCGTCTTTGGACGCGCCTTTTTTGATTGCGACAGCAGTTGGCCCGACACGACGGCGCCGCTCCGTTCATGATAGAAACTGTGGCGAGCATCATTGAAAACCTTATGAAATCGGGTGTCCTATGCCTGCTCTCGGCACGATTCTGTTTCTTTTGAACGTTGGTTTATCATCCACGCCGCGCGCAGCGGACGGTTCTGGCCCTGGGCCTATGTCATGTTCTTTTTGCCGGGCTTTGGCGTTGCCGCCTACCTCATCTTCGAGGTTCTGCCGGAGTGGCGCCGGGCGCCCGGTGTCCGCAAGACCCAGGGCCAATTGACCCGCGCGATCGATCCGACCCGGCGCTATCGGTCGCTGGTCGACGCCCTCGACGCCAGCAACACGATCGGCAATCGCCTCGCTCTCGCCGATGAATGTCTCGCCCTCCGTCGGTTCGACGAAGCCTTGGTGCTCTACGACGGCATTATCGCCAGTCCGCAAGGGGACGAACCCGTCTATTATCTTGGGAAGGCAAAGGCGCAGTTCGCTCTTGGCAAGGCCGCCGAGGCTTTGACGACACTGGATACGCTCAAGCAGCATTGGCCTGCCTATCGCTCGCAGGACGGCCACCTGCTCTATGCGCGTGCGCTCGAAAATCTCGGGCGGCTCGACGAAGCGCTTGGAGAATATGCTGGCCTGTCGCGCTACTATCCCGGCCCGGAACCGCGGATCCGACAGATGCGGCTTCTCGATCAGATCGGCCGAAAAGAGGAAGCCTACCAGATTGCGAACGACGTGGTTGCCAACTTGACACGGGCACCCGCCTTCGCACGCAAGCAACAAGCCGAGTGGTTTTCCGCGGCAAAAGACTATTTGAGACGAGCCTGACGCGAGTTGGCGGCCCATGTCGAGGGGCCGCCAACCTGGACGTGCGCGCGTCGATTTTTAGACCCCGCGGCCGCCGCGGCCGAAGAAGAAGTAGACCACAAGGATCAGGATCAGCAGGCCACCGATGCCGCCGAGGCCGCCCGTTCCCAGACCACCGCTGGAGTAGCCGTAGCCACCGCCTCCGAGCAGAAGAACAAGAACGATAATCAAAAGGATTAGCGGCATTGGGAAGCTCCCTCGTCGACACGGCACAACCGCGTGTCGGCAAGTCAACGCCTGGGATCAAGCTTCGTCTCAACCTTGAAGACTAAAATATGACGAAACGGCAACGATTGCGTGGATTAGGCGTCGCTGGGCACGATTGGCGGCATCACCATCGGGTTCGGCGTCGCAGCGGGATCGACATCGAACGTGCGATTGCCTTGGATCGTCACGCAATTCCCGGCGACCCGGGCCAACGCCGCGGGATAGATGATGTGCTCCTGTGCAAGCACCCGGCGGCCGAGGCTTTCCGGCGTGTCGCTGTCGAGCACGGGGACGGCGGCCTGCGCGACGATCGGGCCCTCGTCCATCGCCGGCACGACGAAGTGGACGGTGCAGCCGTGAATTTTTACACCCTCGGCCAAGGCGCGCTCATGCGTGTGGAGCCCGCGAAAAGCCGGCAACAGGGCAGGGTGGATGTTGAGCAGACGGCCGGCCCATTGCCCGATGAACCAGGGCGTTACCATCCTGAGAAAGCCGGCCATGCAGACGAGCTCGATGCGGTGAATTTCGAGCAGCGCCTGCATCGAGCGCTCGAACTCTTCCCGACCAGCGTAGATCTTATGGTCCACCACGGACGCCGCGATGCCGGCGGCTTTGGCATAGACCAAACCACCGGCATCGGGTCGGTTAGATATGACGAGCGTAATCTCTGCGGGATAGGCTGGATCCCGCGCGGCTTCGATCAGCGCGCGCATGTTGGAGCCGCCGCCGGAAATCAGGATCGCGGTGCGCTTGCGGCGCGGGCTCACAGATCGAGGCGTCCCGAGAAGATCGTCGTCGGGCCCTCGCTCGTCACGATCGCGCCGAGGTGCACCGGGGCTTCGCCCGCGTCGCGCAACGTCGCTTCGATGGCCTCGGCACTCTCGGCCGCGACGACCAGGATCATGCCGATGCCGCAGTTGAAGGTCCGGAGCATTTCGGCCTCGGCAACCCCGCCTTGCTTGGCGAGCCAGCGGAACACGGGCAGCACCGGCACCGCGCCAAGATCGATGGCCGCCGCGCAGCCTTTCGGCAGCACGCGCGGGATGTTTTCGGGGAAGCCGCCGCCGGTGATGTGGGCCAGCGCTTTGAGTCCGGTCTGCTCGCGGAGAACGCGGAGCACTGTCTTCACGTAGATGCGGGTCGGCACGAGCAGGGCATCGGCCAAATCCATCTCTGGCGCGAAGGGCGCCGGCGCCGTCCATTCGAGGCCGGCATCGGCGACGATCCGGCGCACCAGCGAGTAGCCGTTGGAATGAACGCCGGAGGCGCGCAGACCCAGGATGACGTCGCCGGCCGCAACACCGCGGGGCAGCAGCGCGTCGCGCTCGGCGGCGCCGACGGAGAATCCGGCGAGATCATAATCCTTGCCGGCGTAGAGGCCGGGCATTTCCGCCGTCTCGCCGCCGATCAGTGCCGCGCCGGCCTCGCGGCACCCGGCGGCAATGCCCTCGACGAGCGCCACACCGACGTCGGTGTCGAGCCGGCCACTGGCAAAATAATCGAGGAAAAACAGCGGTTCCGCGCCCTGAACGATGAGATCGTTCACGCACATCGCAACGAGATCGATGCCGATCGTGGCGTGGCGCCCAGTCTCGATGGCGATCTTCACCTTGGAGCCGACGCCGTCATTGGCGGCGACGAGAATCGGATCCCTGAAGCCGGCGGCCTTGAGGTCGAACAAGCCACCGAACCCACCGATTTCGGCGTCGGCGCCGGGTCGCCGCGTCGCGCGAACGAGCGGCTTGATCCTCTGGACGAGGTCGTTGCCGGCATCGATATCGACGCCAGCATCGGCGTAGGTCAGCCCGGTCTTCGCGTTGTCGCCCATCGTTCGTTTCGCAATTTGGCCGGCGCCTCGCAGCCGAGGGCGGATCAGGGAATGGTGCCGTCGCGCGCGTACGGCTGATTGCCATGCGCCTTAAGCGTCCTGTCCCGGGCACGCAAGCTCGATCGCGGCGCCGGGCGACAGACGCGACGAAACGGCGGCCCGCAACGCCAACGCTTCGATCATCCACAGGTCCAGAAGATCGCTGTAACCTTCTCATAACGCAGAAATATCTTTGGTGTGGAGCTGTGGGTAAGCATCGGCTGCGCGCGGTCGGGTCCGCATTTGTGCCGCGGCGGCGTTGACGCTGTTCGCCATGGCTGCCTATCTCCTGGGGTGGATACGGCACTCAGCTCTCGAGGACACGACATGAAGCGAACATTCGTGCGGGGCCGTTCGGTCGGGGTCGGCTGGCAAACCGGGTTCTGGCTGGCGACGTTCGCGACCTTCGCCTTCCTGCTCTGGCTATTCAGTGCCGTGCTTCCGCCGTTCGTGGTCGCGCTGGTGCTCGGTTATCTTCTCGACCCGGTGGTCGGCCGCATGCAGCGCCTCGGCCTCAGTCGTACCTGGGCGACAACCATCATCCTGCTGGGATCGATCATCGTTCTCTGCGTGATCGCCGTTCTTATCTTTCCGATGCTGGGGCGCCAGCTCGCCGGCTTCATCAAGGCCGTGCCCGATCTCGTCACGCGCGCGGAAGGGCTTCTGACGTCCGCCAACGGGGAGCTGACGCACGGCTTCATCGGCACGATCATGCAGAAGTTCGGTCTGGACAGCTCGAGTGGGGCCGACCTCAAGGGGCAGGTCGGCGAGATCGCCAACAAGGCCACACAATGGCTCGCCGGCTTCGCCAATTCCATTCTGTCGCAAAGCGGCGCGATCCTCGACATCCTCTCGTGGTTCGTCATCACGCCGGTGGTCGCGTTCTACCTTCTGGTCGACTGGCCGCGGATGGTCACGACGATCGATGGCCTCGTGCCGCCGCGCCACCGCAAGACGATCTGGGGGCTGGCGCATGAAATCGATCTTGCCCTCTCGGGATTCTTGCGCGGCCAGTCGCTGGTCTGCCTGTTCCTCGCCGTCTGGTACGGGCTCGGCCTCTCGATCATCGGCCTGAACTTCGGCCTGCTGATCGGGCTGACCGGCGGCCTTCTGAGCTTCATCCCCTATATCGGGTCGCTGCTTGTTCTGGTCGTGTCGCTTCTCATCGCGGTCGTGCAGGGCTGGCCGAATTGGCACCTTCCGGCCATGGCGCTCGGCATCGTGCTGGTCGGGCAGTTTCTCGAAGGCAATGTGCTGTCGCCAAAACTTGTTGGCGACAAGGTGGGGCTGCATCCGGTGTGGCTCATCTTCGCACTTCTCGCCTTCGGCAGCGTGTTCGGCTTTACCGGCCTGATCATCGCAGTGCCGGTGGCGGCTGCAGCGGGCGTGTTGCTGCGGTTTGCCACCAAGCGCTACCGCGAAAGTCCGTTCTATTCCGGCGATGCGGTTCCCGTTCCCGTCCTGGTCGCCGATGTGCCGGGCGAGCGCGGCGCAGCTTGAGGTGGAAAGACACCGTAATTCTGGGCCGACACGTCAGCTTAATTTGGATCTCGGTCGCGCGCCGGCCTTCGATCTTGAGGATTTCCTCGTCTCCCCGTCCAATGAAGACTCGTTTCGGCTGATCGATCGCTGGCCCGACTGGCCATCTCACATGCTGGTCCTGACAGGACCGCCCGGCTCCGGCAAAAGTCACCTTGCCGCTATCTGGGCGCAGCACGTCGGGGCTAGGATCGTCCAGAGAGACGAGGCAATCGATCCGCAAGCCCTAGCCGGAACCGCAGCCCTCCTCCTGGAGGATTGCGATCGAACGAAGCGGTCCGACGCCAGCCTTTTCCACTTGATCAATCTGATGAGGGATGCTGGCGGATGGCTGCTGCTGACGGCGCGCGCCAATCCCGACCATTGGGCCATCCAGACGGCCGATCTTTTGTCGCGGCTTCGTCTTGCGACGTTGAGCCGGATCGGGCGGCCCAGTCCTGAGCTTGTCCGCGCCGTGCTCGTCAAGCTGTTTGCCGACCGCCAGATCCGGATTGAGGAGGATGTCGTGGCTTACGCTACGCTTCACCTTGAGCAATCACTCGAGGCAGTAACGCGTTTCGTTCAGGCCGTCGACGAGGCTGCCCTGTCTGCGGGGCGACGGATTACCCGGCCGCTCGCGTCGGCCACGATCGCCGCGCTTCAGCACGACGATTAGAGGCGACTAAGGTCCGACGTAGCGGATCGTCTTGCCCCGTTGGTCCGTAAATTTCACGCCGGCCACGACCGGCGTCCCTACGGCAGCCGAACGACCGGACGACAGCGTGTCGGGCGCGGAGCCCTTAGCAAGCGGGTCGTTCCGCGTGCCGTCCATCGACGCCAGGGCGATTCGCTTGTTCGGCTTCAACCGCGAGGCCTGATCGAGAGGCGAGAAATCTGCAGACCGATGGGTCGATGTTTCACGACCGGTGTACACGTGGATGCCGGTCTTCATCATCACGGCATCGCCGGGACGCAACGTCTTGTCGTGGAGGAGATCGGTGGTCTTTTGGAGCACAGGCTTATCGTCGGCGACAACGCGCTTCACAATGCGCCGCTGCTGCAGCACGAATGGCTCAGGCTGCGTATCGAGCTGCTGCTGCGGCGGCGCCTGATTATATTCCGGCTGGCTGGGCTGCGAACCGCCGAACAACTGATCGAAAAAGCCGGCCTGTGCTGTGCTCGGAAGGGAGATCGAAGCGAACAGGGTCAAAACCGACCCGCTGATCAGACAGACGCGCGAAAAACCTTTGCTCTCGACCATGTGCTGTTCCCCTCTTCGGTAGAGAAACGCGGTTGTCAAGGCTTGGTTCACTGTGATGTTAGACATTTCTGTGACAGCGCGCCAAGCCCTCTCCGAGAGCCCGCATTGCCGTCAAGCGGCGGCCGTCAGCATGTATTCGCTATGAAGCTTGCGGTATTCTGCCTGGACCACATCCGTGCCGTAGACCTTTTCGAGGCGACGCACCGTGAAATGGCCGAAGGCGATCGATTGAAAGTGCTCGACGAACGCGTAGTTGACCGCCGCGCCTCCGGCCGCTCCCACGATCGGCACGGCTTGCGCCGCAAGCTTCTCCGAAACGACGATCCCGAACCGAGCGCCGATCTGGCTCACCAAACGAATCATGGCCGGGGCGGCGCCATCGGCGGCCCCGCGTTGCACGGCATACCGACTGGCCTCGCTGACCGTTTTGGCAAGCAGGCCGCGCGTCGCGAAATAGCCGCTGTCGGTGAAATCATCACCCGCCTCGTGGGCGCCGAGCGCGAAAACCTCGAGGCAGGCGAGCGCGACCGCCGGGTCGGTCAAATCTTCGCCTTCGTCCCGGGCGATATCGGCGATCGCGCGCAAAATAATGACGGTGGAGACCGGTAGCTCGACGGCCAGGCTCGACAATCCGAACAGACCGCCAGCGGCGCCGGACGCCGCCGCCATCGCGCGATGCACAAGGCGGCTGTTGCGCATCGGCTTCTTCTGCTTTTGCAAGCTGCCAAGCGCGACCGACAGGGCCGCGCCGATCGCCTTCTCCGCGGCACGGTTCACGAGGCCCGATACGCCCATCGGAAGAAAACGGCTCAGCGATCCGAGCTGTCGCCCGACAAGCGTCGCGAGACGCGTCGCAAGATTGGTGTGTTCCAGGGCGCGGACCGCCTGTTCGAGGGCGCGGCGGTCGTCGGGGAACAGCTTGGAGCTGTCGGTCTGGATCATGGCGCTGCTGGCGACGGGAAGATGAAGGCTGCTTGTGTCGCTCATGGTCGTCCTTGGAGTTGGTCACGCCATTGGAATGCCGGGAAGAATACCGCTCTTGAAACAGCCGAGCCGGTGCTTGGTTCACCTGTCGACCAGCTTGAGATGGGACGGGAGGCCGGTCGATGCATCGACCAAAGACGAGACAATCCGCGTTTGACGCCTCGAGGCTTTTGCGTGAGGCTTCCCGCGCGCTGCAGACGAGTCCCGCGCGCCCCGGGAGGAGCCCCTGATGTCGATCCGAACCATGCATTCCCTCTGCGCCATGACTGCCCTCGTCGCGGCGTTGGGCCTGTCCAGCGGCGCCCAGGCCAAATCGGCCGTGCAAAAAGAATGCAGCGAGAAATATCAGGCGGCGAAAGCAGCGAACACGCTGAACGGCCAGACCTATAACCAGTATTACAAGCAGTGCGCGGCCGAAGCCAAGGCGGAGAAGGCGGGCACGACGACGACCCCGGCGACCCCGACGGCCGCTCCGGCGCCGGCCCCGGCTGCGCCGGCCACCCCGA
>NZ_LMUU01000003.1 GCF_009765775.1 Beijerinckia sp. L45 | reverse complement strand
GTGTCATTTAATTCTCAAACCTGAATTGTGGTTCAGGCTTGGATTTGGAGTGTGCCGGCCTTGACAAGGTCGGCTCCTCTGAAATTTATTAGCGAAGAGGCTCTCTTATTCCCCCGAAAGCTTTTTTTGGCATTGATAACTTGTCTGTGCCTTGTCTGCTTGGTGGGTTTTTTTTGTAGCGGCTCGCTCACAATACAATAGAAGTCTATTCTATCCTTTTCTTGACCAAATTGACCTCAAATCAGGTAGGACTACCCGCTGAACTTAAGCATATCAATAA
>NZ_LMUU01000035.1 GCF_009765775.1 Beijerinckia sp. L45 | reverse complement strand
GCTGCCCCGGCCTGGGCCGCGGCGATTGCGCAAAGTCCCGAGCCCGAGGCGAAATCGAGCACGTGCTGGCCTTCGACCCATGCGGGCTGGTCGAGGACGAAGCGGGCAAGCGCCTGTCCGCCGGCCCAGGCAAAAGCCCAGAACGGCGGCGGCAGGTTCAGGCGGCCGAGGTCGGCCTCGGTCATTTCCCAAAGTGCCATCGCCTCATCGGCGAGATGCAGGCGGATCTCCGGCACGAAGGGCACGGCGAGCAGCTGGGTGTTCGCGCGGATGAAGGCGGCGTGATCCCGCGACAGGTGTGCCACCTTTCGGTAGAGGTGGCGGTCGCCACCGTGATGAGCGCGTTGAGCATCATGAACAGGCCGGCGACGCAAGCCTGATGAGGAGATCCCGTGTCGGACCCAAGAGACGACCTGCGGCCGGGCGAGAGCGCCGTCGAGGCGCCGGCGCCGAGCGATGCCGTGCTCCGCTTCATCGGCCGGATCGAAACCCCATGGACGACGCGCAACGAATGTCCGCACCACGGCGATCCCGTCGCCGGTCCCGTGTGCAAGGTGATCGTCGACGACCTGTGGGGCGACGCGCTGACCGGCATCGAGCGGCACAGCCATCTGCAGATTCTCTACTGGATGTTTCAGGCGCGACGCGACCTCGTGCTGCTCAGCCCGCGCGCGCGCCCCGAGCCGACCGGCACGTTTTCGCTGCGCGCGCCGACGCGGCCCAACCCGATCGCCTCCTCTATCGTCGCTCTGGTGGAGCGGCAGGGGTCGGTGCTGCTGGTGCGTGGCCTGGATTGCATCGCCGGCACACCGCTGCTGGATATCAAGTCGTCGCAAGCTAAGTGACACTTGCTTGCAACTAAGATGGCGCGGTGATTTAGAGTGTCTTTGTAAAAACAAAACTCTTAATGAGCCGGTGAAAATCAATGCCTTTTTCAGCGAACGTTTTTCATGTTTTGATTGCTTCACCCTCTGACGTTCCAGAAGAGCGGATAGCTATCGCGCAGAGCCTGCATGAGTGGAATTCGCTGCATTCGCGCGACCAAGGGAAAATACTGCTCCCGGTTATGTGGGAAACGCACATGGCCCCATCGATGGGCGACAGACCGCAAGGGCTGATAAACCATCAAATTGTGAGAGGCTGCGACATCCTTATTGGCGCATTCTGGACCCGTTTGGGCTCACCGACAGGGCTCGAAGAAAGCGGAACAGTAGAAGAAGTAAAATTTTTCTTAAGCAATAAAAAACCGGTCATGCTTTATTATTCCAAAGTAAAAGTGGATATCGACAGCACCGATCTTGATCAGTATCAGAAGCTTAAGACTTTCAAGCAATCAATCAGGGATAAAGGTATTCAGGAAGATTACACGTCGATCTCGGAACTCAAAGAAAAGCTGTCGCGCCATTTAACTATTGTTATGCGAGATATGTCCGTTGGTCCTATCATCGATAAGCGAACCGTTGAAGCTGCTAGAGCTTCAACTCGTCAAGATCCGCCTCAGCAAGAGCCAACTAAAAATAAATCAAATCGAAACGAAAATCTTCAGCTAGAAGCTTACACTGATCGATCGTTTTTCGTCCGCGGCAACACCCTCAAATACAAAGATAATTTAAAAGAGGCAGGTGGCAAGTGGACCTCACTTAAAAGCGGTGGACAGGCCTGGGTGTTCTCGCGAAGACGCCTCGATCAAGTTTCGCAGATCTTAGGCATCGAGCCGATCCTCGTTGAGATTGCCAAAACGAACGCCGCTTGACGAACCCGCCCTGCGAACCCACACTTAAGGGACGATAGCCGAGGGGATCCCCGACAGGGGGCTGAGAGGCTGGCATCACCATCAGGTGGCCCAGCGACCCTTTGAACCTGATCCAGTTCGACCTGGCGTAGGGATGGCAGACGGCGCGACCGTCCCTCATTCTCGACTCCCAGCTCTGGATCGCCCGATTGAAGGCGAAACGCATGCGGATCAGCGTCATCGGCGCCGGCGTGGCCGGCCTGACCGTCGCCTACGAGTTCGTCCGCGCCGGCTGCAATGTCGTCGTGACCGAGCGGCGCGCCGCCAGTGGCCGCGGCTGCTCCTTCTATGCCGGCGGCATGCTGGCGCCGTGGTGCGAGGCGGAATCGTCCGAGCCCGTGGTCGTCGACCTGGGCTTCGAGGCGCTCGCGTACTGGCGCGACGTCGTCCCCGTCGCCTCCCGCAACGGCAGCCTGCTGGTGGCGCCCGCGCGCGACTTGCCCGAGCTCACCCGATTCGGCCGCCGCACCAGCCATTTCGAGGCCCTCGACACTGAGGCCATCGGTGCGCTCGAACCGGACCTCGCCGGCCGTTTCGGCCGCGCGTTGTACTTCAAGGACGAGGCGCACCTCGATCCCCGCGAGGCCGTCGTGGCGCTGGAGCGCCTGCTGCGCGACAGCGGCCTCGCCACCTTCCGCTTCGACACCGACGCCGATGACAAAGGAGCCGGCGACATCGACGCCGATTGGACGATCGATTGCCGCGGCTTCGCCGCCAAGGACCGTCTGCCGGATCTGCGCGGCGTCAAGGGCGAGATGCTGATCCTGCAAACGCGCGACATCAGCTTCTCCCGCCCCATTCAGCTGCTGCATCCGCGCACGCCCGTCTACATCGTGCCGCGCGCCGACGGGCGCTTCATGGTCGGGGCGACGATGGTCGAGAACGAGGAGCGCGGCCGCGTCACGGCCCGCGCGATGCTCGACCTGCTCGGCGCGGCCTATACCGTGCACCCCGCCTTCGGCGAGGCGGAGATCGTCGAGATGGGCTGCGACCTGCGCCCGGCCTTCCCCGACAACCTGCCGCGAATCCGCCGCGAGGGCCGCCGGCTGTTCGTCAACGGCCTGTTCCGCCACGGCTTTCTTCTCGCCCCGGCGCTCGCCAGCCGTGCCCGCCGCATGGTTCTCGACGGCGCCCATTTTCCGGAGGTTTCCGATGCAGATCAGCGTCAACGGCAAAGCGCATGAGGTGCAGGCCGCGACGCTCGCCACGCTGTTGGCCGAGCTCGACTACGGCGACGCCACCGTCGCCACCGCCCTCAACCAGGCCTTCGTCCGCGCCACCGATCGCAAGACGACGGCCTTGAAGGACGGCGATGCCGTGGAAATCCTCGTGCCCCGACAAGGCGGCTGAAATGACTGACACCCTATCATTCTATGGCGAGACCCTGACGTCGCGCCTGCTGGTCGGCACCGCGCTCTACCCCTCCCCCGCGATTCTGGCGGACGCCATCCGCGCGTCGGGGGCCGAAGTGGTCACCGTGTCGCTGCGGCGCGAATCCGGCGCCGGACGCGCCGGCGAGAGCTTTTGGTCGCTGATCCGCAACCTCGGCGTCCGCGTCCTGCCCAACACCGCGGGCTGCCGAACCGTGAAAGAAGCGGTCACCACGGCGGAAATGGCGCGGGACGTCTTCGGCACGCCATGGATCAAACTGGAGGTCATCGGCGAGGACGACACGCTGCAACCCGACGTCTTCGGGCTGGTGGAGGCGGCCCGCATCCTGTCGCGCGACGGCTTCAACGTGTTTCCCTACACGACCGAGGATCTGGTGGTGGCGGAAAAGCTGCTCGCGGCCGGCTGCGAGGTGCTGATGCCCTGGGGTGCGCCGATCGGCACCGGGCGTGGGCTCAATAACCCCTATGGCCTGAAGGCGATGCGCGCGCACTTCCCCGGCGTGCCGCTGGTCGTCGATGCCGGCATCGGCACGCCGTCGCATGCCGCGGCGGCGATGGAGCTCGGCTACGACGCCATCCTGCTCAACACCGCCATCGCCAAGGCCGGCGATCCCGTCGCGATGGCGAAAGCTTTTGCGCTGGCGCTCGACGCCGGTCGCCTCGGCTATCGCGCCGGGCCGATGGAGCCGCGCGACATGGCCGCGCCCTCGACCCCGGTCATCGGCCGCGCCTTCACCGGCGTCGCGCGTGCTTGATCCTTTTTATCTCATCGTCGATTCGGCCGCCTGGATCGCGCGTCTGCTGCCGCATGGCGTCAAACTCGTGCAATTGCGGGTCA
Organism: Beijerinckia sp. L45; assembly: GCF_009765775.1. Taxonomy (GTDB): domain Bacteria; phylum Pseudomonadota; class Alphaproteobacteria; order Rhizobiales; family Beijerinckiaceae; genus RH-AL1. The sequence continues at coordinate 36,125 of NZ_LMUU01000035.1, read as the reverse complement.
AGGATCAGTCCGCCGACGTTGTCCACCGGGAAATCGCCGGCGCGAAACGTCTTTGTGATGCGGCCGGCGCGCAGCTCGTCGTCAACGATTATTGGCAGGCCGCCATCGAACTGCGCTGCGATTACGTCCACCTCGGCCAGGAAGACCTCGACGAGGCCGATCTCCCGGCCATCCGCCGCGCCGGCATAAAACTCGGCGTCTCGACGCACGACGAGGACGAACTGGAGCGCGCCCTCGCGACAAAGCCGGATTACGTCGCACTCGGGCCGGTTTATCCGACCATTTTGAAGAAAATGCCGTTTGCGCCGCAGGGGCTGGACAAACTCGGCGTGTGGAAGCGGAAGCTCGGCACCATCCCCCTGGTCGGAATCGGGGGGGTGTCGTTGGAGCGCGCGCCCGGTGTGCTCGAGGCGGGCGCCGATGTCGCGGCGGTCGTCACCGACATCACGCTCAACGCCGATCCCGAGGCCCGGACCTGCGCCTGGGTCGCCGCGACATCGAAATTCCGCCGGACCTAGCCTGCGTCACAGAGGGCCTTCACAAGGACGTCACGGAAGCTATACAGTGTGCGCACGCGCTCGGTCCGCCTCATCATGTTGAGGCTTACTTAAGTGAGGTGCCCGGTTTGACGATGCACTTCCAGTCGATGGTGTCGCCGGAGGCCTGCCCAGCCCTAGTGCTGAACGCGGACTTCCGACCGCTGAGCTATTATCCCCTCTCTCTCTGGTCCTGGCAGGACGCGATCAAGGCGGTGTTTCTCGACCGCGTTAACATCGTGTCGAACTACGAACGCTTCGTCCGCAGTCCGAACTTCGAGATGCAACTGCCATCGGTGGTGTCCCTCAAGACCTATATCAAGCCGTCCCGGCATCCCGCCTTCACCCGATTCAACGTCTTCCTCCGCGACCGCTTCACTTGCCAGTATTGCGGGCTGCGCGACGACCTGACCTTCGACCATGTCCTGCCGCGCTCGAAGGGCGGGATGACCACTTGGGAGAACGTCGTGGCGGCCTGCTCGCCTTGCAATCTGCGCAAGAGCGACCGGCTGTGCGCCGAGGCCAACATGCATCCGGCGATGAAGCCGTTCGCGCCGACGATCAACGATCTGCATCGCAACGGTCGGCTGTTTCCGCCGAACTACCTGCACGAAAGCTGGATGGATTACCTGTACTGGGATTCCGAACTGGAGCCGTGATCGCCGGTTGATCCGGCGGCCGGCGCTCGCAGCGCCCGCCGTTCCGACGCAGAATACCGCTTTCACCGGGGAAACGGAGCATGGACACCGCAGCACATGGCGCTCCGACCCGGTGGCGACAGCTCGACTATCTCCCGGTCGGGTTTTTCGGCTCGGTAATGGGTCTTACGGGCTTGAGCGTCGCCTGGCGGTTGGCGCATGCGCTGTTCGGCACCCCGGTCTGGATCGCCGACGCGATCGGCGGGCTCGCCGTCGTCACCTTCGTCGCGCTTACGCTCGCTTATGCCGTGAAGATGGCAACCGCCTTCGATGCCGTGCGCGCCGAGTTCAAGCACCCGATCGCCGGCAACCTGTTCGGCACCTTCCTCATCAGCCTGTTGCTGCTGCCGATCCTGTTGGCGCCGGTGGCGCTGCTGCTCGCCCAAATCATGTGGGGCGTCGGCGCCGTCGGCATGGTGGTTTTCGCCTGGTTCGTCGTCAGCCGCTGGATGAGCGACCGACAGCAGGTCGCACATGCGACGCCCGCCTGGGTCATTCCGGTGGTCGGGATGCTCGACGTGCCGCTGGCGGTGCCGACGCTCGGCCTACCCGGATTATATGACGTCATGATCCTCGGGACCGCGCTCGGCCTGTTCTTCGCGGTCCCGCTGTTCACGCTGATTTTTTCGCGCCTCGTCTTTGAGCCACCGATCCCGGATGCTTTGCTGCCATCGCTGCTGATCCTGGTCGCGCCCTTTGCCGTCGGCTTCTCGACCTATGTGGCGACGGCGGGCCGCATCGATCTGTTCGCCTCGTGCCTCTACATGCTGACCTTGTTCATGCTCGCCGTGCTGATAAGCCGCCTGCGCTATCTCGTCGGCTGCTGCCCGTTCCGGGTGTCCTGGTGGGCTGTCAGCTTTCCCCTCGCCGCGGCGGCGATCGCCGGGCTGCGCTACGCGTCCGCGCGGCAGACGTGGGTGTTCGACGCGATCGCGGTGCTGCTGCTGGCGCTGGCGACGATCGTCATCGGCGCGTTGTTCGCCCGCACGCTGTGGGGCCTCGCACGGGGCGAGTTGCGGACGCTGAGTGGCTGAAGGCCCTAGCCTCGGGATGCTTGAGCCACATGCCCCTCTACATGCACATGCCGCAATGCGATCATAAGGCGGAGTTGCGCGCGGCCCGGAACCGGGCCTTGATCGATAGCACCGAGTCGCGGGACCAGGGAGCGCGAAGGAGCCGCGTGTGACGCATTACGATTTTCCGCGCGTTCTCCAGCCGAACGAAGCCGCCGCGTTGCGACTGGCCTCTCTCAAGGCCGTCCGAGCGCTCGGGGGCCGCGAGCAACTCGGCGAAAAGGGCCGCGAACAGCTTGTCACGGCGATGATGCTGGTGGCGCGGTCTGGCTATGCGCGGGCTGTGGACGGCTCGATCGATCCCGACATGCTGGCGGAAGCCGCCGTTGCGCGGTTCCGGGCGATGACGGAGGCATAGAGGTTCGGGAACCATCATTGCGAGCGAAGCGAAACAAACCAGGGGCAGCCCGGACGCTGTCGACAAAGCGTAGCGGCCCTTGGGTTGCTCCGCCTTAGGGTTGCAATGACAACGCCGGAATGATGCGCTTCAAAACTACCTAATCCCCCGCTTCCGCCGTCACCGCGGCAAGCGCTGCCGCCATCGCGGCTACCACCTTCTCCTCCCCCGTCACCCCATGGCGCCGCGCCAGCCAGTCCGGATCATTGTAGGTGATCCAGGTTTTCCCGGCCGCGTCCTCCCACACCAGCGCCTTCAACGGCAGGTCGAGGCCCATCGTCTGCACCGCCTGCATCAGCGGCGTCCCTGCCTTGGGAGCGCCGAAGATCAGGACTTCCGTCGGCCGCAGCGCCAGCCCGACGTGTTCGGCCGCAGCGGCGTGATCGATCCGTGCCAGCACGGTCATGCCTTTGGCGGTTACGGCGGCGACCAGCCGATCCATCGTCGCCTTCGGGCCGTGGTGGCTCGGCACCGTCTTCAATCCCGTGTCCGTCATGGCGGTCGATCCAGGTTGGTGATTCATCTGCTGTGCCGAGACTGGCGCGGCGTCGATCAGGCGAACCGCTGCGACAATCATCGCAGCGGCGGCAACGGACGCAAAGCGTTTCATCCCTTGATGAACGCCAGAAGGTCCTCGTTGACCTTGTCCTTGTGCGTCGTGCACATCCCGTGCGGCGCGCCGGGATAAATCTTCAGCACCGCGTCCTTGACCAGTTTGGACGACAGCATCGCGGAGGCGCCGATCGGCACGATCTGGTCGTCGTCGCCGTGCAGGATCAACGTCGGCACGTCGAATTTCTTCAGGTCTTCCGTACAGTCGGTTTCCGAAAAGGCCTTGATGCAGAAGTACGAGGCGGGAAAGCCCGCCAGCATGCCCTGCATCCAGAACGAGTCGCGAACGCCCTGCGAGACTTTCGCGCCCTCGCGGTTGTTGCTGTAGAAGGGCATGCTGAGATCCTTGAAGAGTTGCGAGCGATCCGCCTGCACCCCCGCACGCAGACCGTCGAACACGTCGATCGGCAGGCCGCCGGGATTGGCCTCGGTCTTCAGCATCAACGGCGGGATGGCGCCGATCAGCACGGCCTTGGCGACGCGCGACGTGCCGTGCCGGCCGATGTAGCGTGCGACTTCGCCACCGCCCGTGGAATGCCCGATGTGAATGGCGTCCTTCAGGTCCAGCGCGGCGACGAGTTCGGCAAGATCGTCGGCGTAGGTATCGAGATCGTTGCCGGTCCACGGCTGGCTCGACCGGCCATGGCCACGCCGGTCATGCGCGATGCAGCGATAGCCGTGCGACGCCAGAAAGAACATCTGGTCCTCGAACGCATCGGCGCTCAGCGGCCAGCCATGGCTGAAGACGACCGGCTGGCCTGTACCCCAGTCGTTATAAAAAAGCGTTGTGCCGTCCTTGGTGGTGAACAGACTCATCAACCGACTCCTTGCTGAGGGCACAAAGGGCAGTCTCTGCCCCGGCACCGCCATTGTTTACGGCTGGGCGAACAAAACAAGATGACGGAACGAAACAAACGGTTTCGATTTGTCCGGAATCTTCGAACGCTTATCGCAATTCAATTGTGCGACAAAGTCTCGCCTTTCTCCAAGACCACGCTCTCCTATCGCGGTCGCCGATACTGTCTTGCACGTTTCGAGTGACCCCGATGTCGTCGTGGACTGAGCGTCTGTCGCGGCTTTGCCATTTCAAATTCGCGTTGATGCGCTATCAAGGACGCCGCACGCGCCATAAGGCGCGGCTTTCGATATTTGGGAGAGTTCGGCATGCATGTGACGATCGAGAAGGCGGAAGCGGCGGTGCGCGCGGCGCGGGCCAAGGCCCTGGAGTTGGGCACCCAGATGTGCATCGCCGTCGTCGACAGCGGCGCCGACCTCAAAGCCTTCGTGCGCATGGACGACGCCTGGGTCGGCTCGATCGACATCGCCACCAAGAAAGCCAAGACCGCCGTGTTCTTCGGCATGCCGACCGGCGAGATCGGAAAGCTCTCGCAGCCTGGCGGCCCGCTGTTCGGCATCGAGCATTCTAACGGCGGCCTGATCACCTTTCCCGGCGGTCTTCCGATCGTCGATGAAGACGGCGTGCTGGTCGGCGCGATCGGCGTCAGCGGCTCGTCTGTCGAGAACGATCACGCCGTGGCCCAAGCCGGCGTCGACGTGCTGGGCGTGAGCACCCTGCCCGCGCATCCCTGGCGGACGTAAGAGGTTCGTCATTGCGAGCCGAAGGCGAAGCAACCCAGGGGCCGCTGCGTCTTCGACGGCGGACGACCTGTCCCTGGGTTGCTTCGCGTCGCTCGCGATGACGGCGTAGCAGAGCGGCGCTTTCCGAAGCGGCGCCCTTCACCCCTTGCGGAACACCACACTCAGATTGTTGGCCGGCATACTAATCTGCTTCGCCATCTCAAACCCCTTCGCCCGCGCGAGATCCGTCACCACGGCAAGATCGCGCACGCCCCAGTCCGGATTGCGCACCTTCAGATCTGCGTCAAACGCCGCGTTGCTCGGCGCGATAACGTCGCCCTCGCGAAACGGGCCGTAGAGAAACAGCAGCCCGCCGGGCGCCAGCATTCGCGCCGCGCCGGCCATCAGGCCTTCGGTCGCGCCCCACGGCGCGATGTGGATCATGTTGATCGCCACCACCGCATCGACGCGCAACGACGGCCAGGTCTCCGGCGCGCTCGCATCGAGCGGCAGCGGCGCCAGCAGATTGACGACATCGCTCGTCGCGCGCCACGCCGCGATGCTCGCCAGGGCATCCTCGTCGCGGTCGGTCGGCTGCCACGTCACGTCCGGCATCTGGCTGCTGAACCACAGGGCATGCTCGCCGGTGCCGCTGGCGATCTCCAGGACGACGGCCGGCTTCGGCAGCAGGCCGCGCAGTGCGGCGAGGATCGGCTCGCGGTTGCGCGCCACGGCCGGCGCTTCACGGAGGGCGACATTCATACTGCGTGTCCCGATTGATCGACGAGCGTTACGATGCCATGGCACCGAACTGCGCCTCGCTCAAGCGGCGATAGACGCCAGGCCGCGCCAGAAGCTCCCCGTGCCGCCCCTGCTCGACGATGCGGCCGCGCTCGACTACCACGATGCGGTCGGCATTGGTGATGGTCGCCAACCGATGCGCGATCACCAGCGTCGTGCGCCCGCGAGAGAGATCGGCGAGCGCCTGCTGGATGGCGCGCTCCGTCTCGGTGTCGAGCGCCGATGTCGCCTCGTCGAGGATGAGGATCGGCGGGTTTTTCAAAAACATCCGGGCGATCGCCAGTCGCTGCTTCTGGCCACCCGAGAGTTTCACGCCGCGCTCGCCGATGATCGTGTCGATGCCGGCCGGCAGGCCGGCGATGACGTCGTCGAGACGAGCACGCCGCGCGGCGTCCAGAATCTCGGCTTCACTGGCTTCGAGCCGGCCGTAGGCGATATTCTCGCGGATCGTCCCGGCGAACAGAAACACATCCTGCTGCACGATACCGATCTGGCCGCGCAGTGACGCCAGAGTCATGGCGCGGATATCGATGCCGTCGATGCTGATCGCGCCTTGCGTGATCTCGTAGAAACGCGGCAGCAGCGAGCAGATCGTCGTCTTGCCGCCACCAGACGCCCCGACGAAGGCCACCGTCTCCCCGGCGCGGATGGTGAGATCGAGGTCGCGCAGGATCGGGCGATCCGCCGTGTAGCCGAAGTCGACGTCGGCGTAGCGGATGTCGCCCTTGAGCGCCGGTACCGTCTTGGCGCTTGGCGCATCGGCGATATCCGGCCGCGTGTCGAGGAATGCGGTGTAGCGCTTGAAGCCGGCGATGCCCTTGGGATAGCTCTCGATGACGGAGTTGATCTTCTCGATCGGCCGGAAGAACACGCCGACCAGCAGCAGGAAGGCGACGAAGCCGCCGGCGGTGAGGTCGCCTTTCAGAACGAAGTAACTTCCGGCGACAAGCACGATCATCTGGATCAGCCGCATGCTGAAATAGCTGAGCGAGGTCGAGGCGGCCATGATGCGATAGGCCTCGAGCTTCGTCTTGCGATAGCTGTGGTTGTCCTTGGCGAAGAGCCGGCGCTCGTGATCCTCGTTGGCAAAAGCCTGCACGACTCGGATGCCGCCGACGTTCTCCTCGATGCGCGCGTTGAAGGCGCCGACGCGGCCATAAAGCGTCCGCCAGTTCTGCGTCATCCGACCACCGTAGCGCGTCGTCAGCCAAGCCATCAGCGGCACCACCAGCGCGGTGATCAGCGCGAGCTCCGGCTTGACCGCCGCCATCAGCGCAAAGGCGCCGATCAGCGTCATGATGGCGATGAACAGGTCTTCCGGCCCGTGATGCGCGACTTCACCGATCTCTTCGAGATCCTTGGTCAGGTGGGCGACGAGATGGCCGGTCTTCTGATTGTCGAAGAAGCCGAAGGACAGCTTCTGCAGATGGTCGAAGGCTTTGCGCCGCATCTCCGTCTCGATGTTGATGCCGAGCATGTGACCCCAGTAGGTCACGATCGCCATCAGCCCGGTGTTGAGCACGTAGATCGCGAAGAGCCCGGCCGAGGCGAAGGCGATGAGCCCCCATTCGCCGGTCGGCAGCAGCCGGTCGATGAAGATTTTTACCGCGATGGGAAAGCCGAGCTCGAGCAGGCCCGAGGCGACGGCACAGGAGAAATCGAGGATGAACAGGCCGCGGTGTGGACGATAATAGGCAAAGAAACGCTTCAGCGACGACATGGGAGCTTTCAGGACGGCGGCTTCGAGGGCCGATGGCAGCAAAACGTCGACCCTGCCAGCACAACTATGGTGCCGCAGAGGCAGCGCGAGCGCGCCGAACGCGGATCTGTCATGACCGAGATAGGCCGGCCCTCACCTTTTGTCATGATCCGGCTCGCGATTGTGCCTATAAACCGCAGCGGCCTTACCCGGAGCATCACGTCTATGCGGCAAACCATGACACGGCAGATCCATGCCGCGGTGCTAACCCTCGGTCTCGCCGCATGCTGCGCCGCCCATGCCGCCGAGACGGACACCTCGCTCGCCGCCGCGATCGCCAGCCCCCAGCGCAGCCCGGCCTTCGTGGCGCGCGACCCGGCGCGGCACCCCGGCGAAGAGCTCGCCTTCTTCGGCCTGCGTCCGACGATGAGCGTCGTCGAGATCTGGCCCGGCGGCGGCTACTGGACTGAGATTCTGGCACCCGTGCTGCGCCAGAGCGGCCACTACGAGGTGGCGCTCGAGCCACCGAAGAGCGGCGACGTCTCGCCGGCCGCGCTCGCCGCCACGACGATCGGGCGCAAGCTCGCGGCCGATCCGGCGCATTATGAGGGCATCGCGCTCGGCCTCGCCGGCCAAAACCATTTCGCTATCGCCCCGCCCGGCAGCACCGACTTGATCCTCACCTTCCGGAACCTGCACAACTGGATGGCGGGCGGTTACGCCCCGCAGATGTTCGCGGCCTTCTTCCAGGCGCTGAAGCCCGGCGGCATGCTCGGGATCGAGGATCATCGGGGCAACCGCGACACGCCGCAGGATCCGCTGGCGAAGGACGGCTATGTCCGCCAGGATGCCGCTATCGCGCTGGCCACCGCGGCCGGTTTCGTGCTCGACGGCAGTTCCGAGATCGGCGCCAACCTCAAGGACACCGCGAACTGGCCGGCCGGCGTGTGGACCCTTCCGCCCGACTTCAAGCTCGGCGCGCAGGACCACGACCGCTACGCCGCGATCGGCGAGGCCGACAATTTCGTGCTACGGTTCCGCAAGCCGTAGAGCATTTTCCACAAAAGTCGCCGACTTCTGTGAATGAGAAAATACTTTAACTTTTTGAGAAGAAAGCGATTTCTTATCGCTTTGGTGATTCCACCAAAGCGGCAAGCGCTACGGCTGCGGGAACGCCAGGACCGCGTCGGTATAGGTCTCGACCACCGTGCTGAACGGCGTGCCGTCCGGCAGCATGAGCACGGCTCGATGCTCGAGGAGTTGCGACGGGATATGCAGGGGACCGGCGCCCTTGGTCTTCGCCGCCCCATCCATCTCCCATCCCTCCGGCAGCGGCGACCACAGCAAGGCCACCGACAGGGTATGGCGCTGGAAGTGCAACGCCTGCACGGCGCGGCCGAAGGCGGTATCGGTGGTCGTCAGCACGCGGTTCATGTCCGGCGTGAGCCGCGCGGGAACATACCAGTTGTCGGCCTCCGACAGCACACGCGACCCGCAGCGCAGCCGGACGCGGCGATATTTGACCGGCTCGCTGTCGCCGACGCCGAGCACGTGGCGTTGCTCGGTGGTCGGCGCCTTGTCGACCTCATGGACCAGTTCGGCGACGATAAGCGCGGGCGACGCCAGCCGGTGTTTTTCGCACCACCGGTCGAGCGTCAGAGTTGCACTGTCGTGGCTCAACAAGTCGGCGTTCAAGGTCTGCAGGAGCGCAAGCGCTTTGATCCGCGATGTAAAATCGTCGGTCCAGGCCGGCAGGGTTTCGGCGGCCAGGGCGGGCACGGGCGAGACCATCAAGGTCGCGCACAACGAAACGGCACGTCCGATGTCATGGATCATTCGCATCCGGTTTTTCATGGCGCCGGTCAAGGGCAACACGCCGCCGGCAATGTCAACGCGCCTGCTCGCCGTCACGCGTCGCGCCAGGATGAAAATATGGCGGCCTGGCCGTGCAGCAAGCCGGCGTCATCGATGAGTTGCCACACCGTGCCATTTTCGATCCAGAACCGTCGGCCCGACTTGGCGATCCGCAGACCCCGATAGTCCGTCGCGTAACCCTGCGCCACAACCTTCTCCAGCAGGCGCTGCCGTTCCTCCCGGTTAACCGCCTCCGCGGACAAGCGCGACGGCAGCGCCGTCACTTCGTCCCAGGTATATTCGAAGCAATCCTGCGCGGCCTTGTTGGCATAGATGAAGCGGGGATCGGGGTCCCGGTTATGCGCCAGAACGCAGAAGGGTGCCTTGTGATAGAGCCACGCCGCCCCGTATTCGCGCGGAATCTCGTCAGGCAGCAGGCGGCGCTGCGTCAAACGGGCATAGCTCGACGACAACAATTCGAAGAAGTTCGTTTGCAAAGAGAAGTTCGTTTGCAAAGAAAGGTCCATGGCAGCCCTGCTGTGGGATATGGACGCCACGCCGCGTCGCGTGGGCGCAGTCCTGAGTCGGCCTTAACGTTTTTGGCGCGCACCGCCGCGGCGTCGAGGCACCACGACCGACGATTGCCGTCCCGCCACCGGCACTCCGAATGCGGCCACGCTGCCGCAGCCAGTATCGACGATAGTATATACTGTGCCTATGCATCTCTCTTTAACGTTGGCGTTACCTGATCGTCATATCCTATTGCTATTCAGCCGATGGTAACGATTGTCCGCTCTGCTCGACGTCATAAGAACAAAACCTTTTTTTAGCCAATTCACTCGGCCGAAGACTCATTCGCATGGCCCCCACAAGACGCATGCCCATTCTCGTCGTCGACGACTATGCGCTCGTCGTTCGCATCATACGCGACGACTTGCGACGCATCGGCTATGAAAACGTCGACGGGGCCCTGAACGGCGCCGAGGCGCTCGAGAAGCTGCAAACGCAGCGCTACGACCTGATCATCTCCGACTGGCATATGGAGCCGGTCACCGGGTTCCAACTGCTGCAGCGCGTTCGCGCCGATCCGCACTACACGGATGTGCCGTTCATCATGGCGACGATCGAGTCGCGGCCGCAGTACGTCGCCGCAGCGCGCGACGCGGGCGCGACCGACTATATCCTAAAACCGTTCAACACGGCGCTGCTCCGGGCCGCCATCATCGGGGTTTTCGAGCCCAAGGGAAGCGGCGCACCGCGCTTCCGGTTCGACGGCAGTTTCGTTCCGCCTGTCGCGAGGCCGGCCTCCCCCCGACGGCTTGGCTCCTAGCGCGGGGCCAGTGGCCACGCGCCAGGAGCATCGAATCGCGTGCTAAGCCGCCTTGGCTGTCTCCGGCTCGGCGTGATCCATCGCCTGCATATAGACGTCGAGCAGCGTTTCGTGCTCATCGCGCTCGTCTTTGTCCTGCTTCCGGATCTTGATGATCTCCTTCAGGATCTTGACGTCGAACCCCTCGCCCTTGGCCTCGGCGAACACCTCCTTCTTGCCTTCGTTCAGCGCCTGCAGCTCCTCTTCGAGGTGCTCGATCCTCTCGACGAACGAGCGGATGCGGTCGCCCGCGATGCCAACGGAATCAGACATGGTGTCTCCTTCATGAGTGGAGGCGCACCCTGCCGCAGGCTTGGTAAGCGCTTGGTTAAGGCGATCGCGCGATCGGGTGCCGCGGCGCCTTTGACCTGCCGTTGGGACATGCGATCATTGCGCCGAACCTCGGACCAGCAGCCTTCATGACGACTTCCCCTCTGACCATCCCGGCCTCGCGCGACTACGCACTTCATCGCGCGCGCGTGCCCGCCATCTTCCTCGCCGATGGCGCGCCGCCCGATGCCGACCGCGACGGCGACGGGTGCGTGCTGGTCGACATGTCCATCGCCGACGGACGGGTCACCCGCATCGCCGCCGCCGACTCGACGCCGCCCGAAGGCGCCCTGGACCTCGGCGGACGCCAGGTCTGGCCGACGCTGGTCGACATGCATACCCATCTCGACAAGGGCCATACCGTCGCCCGGACCCCGAACCCCGACGGCAGCTTCGTCAGCGCGCGGGACGCCACGATGGCCGATCGGATCGGCTTCTGGGACGAAGCCGATCTGCGCCGCCGCATGACGTTCGGCCTGGCCTGCGCCGAGGCGCATGGCGTCGGCGCCATCCGCACCCACCTCGATTCCAACGACGACGGGCCGCACCGCGATCAGGCGGCGACGAGCTGGGGCGTGTTCCGCGAGCTCCGGGACGCGTGGGCCGGCCGGATCGCCCTGCAGGCGGTCGGCCTCGTCCCGATCGACGTCTACGCCACCGACCACGCCCGCCGTCTTGCCGATATCGTCGCAACCTCCGGCGGCCTCATCGGCGGGGTGACCCGCGCCAGCGGCGGCTTGCACGGCGAGCCGATGGAAAATATCGACGGCCTCCTCGACCGGCTGTTCGCCCTCGCCGCCGAGCGCGATCTCGACATCGACCTGCACGTCGACGAGACTGGCGACCCGGCCGCTGCCGCGCTCGACGCGGTGGCGCGCGCCACGCTGCGCCACGGCTACGAGGGCCGGGTGACCTGCGGCCATTGCTGCAGTCTGGCGGTGCAACCGCCGGCGCAAGCCGCCGCCACCATCGCGCTGGTGGCGGCGGCCGGCATCAGCATCGTCACCCTGCCGACGGTGAACATGTATCTGCAGGATCGCGGCGCCGGTCGCACCCCGCGCTGGCGCGGCGTCGCCCCGGTGCACGAGCTCATCGCCGCCGGCATTGCGGTCGCGGTGGCCGGCGACAATTGCCGGGACGCCTTTTACGCCTATGGCGACCACGACATGCTGGACACGCTGCGCCAAGCGATCCGCATCCTGCATTTCGACCACCCGCTGGACCTCGCACCGGGCCTCGCGGGGCCGGTGCCGGCGGCCGCGATGCGTCTCAAAGATACCGGGACGATCCGTGTCGGGGGCCCTGCCGACCTCATCATCCTGGGATGCAAAACCCTGAACCAGATGGTGACCCGGCACCATGCCGACCGCATCGTGATCAAGCGCGGCAAGCCGCTCGGCGCAACGCCGCCAAGCTATGCGCAGCTGGATGCGAGCATAGCGAGCTGACGAAAAAACCGGTTTTGCCTGACATTAAGCGAGAAGCGAAAGACTTAGATGGAGAATCGCAAACTAAGATTATTAGACGCGATCAAAGGAATGGCCTTCCAATACACAGGACAGGATCTCGAAGTTTTCGTTGCTAGTGGCTTCAGTGATGCCAAGGGAGACCGCAAGCTAATCGAAACGTTAGCTCGGTCAGCCGCAAGATTTCTTCGGAAATCTGATGGCGATGGTTTGTATGCTGGCGGCTTTAGCGCGGCAGAGGACGCGCTCTGTGTGCTTGAGGCCTATGGCCTCATGCAAAGACTCAACACAAATGTCGGTGAATGGACCGAGCTAGGCCGCCAGGCCCTAAGTTCAAAATGAGGCCAAACCCGAAGGTCACCAATTTTCAGAACCTGTGCTACGACGCGCCCGATCGCAGAATCAGCGCGGCGGCGGCGGTACGGTTTTCGACCTGCAGCTTGTTGAAGATGATCTCGAGGTGCTTGTCGACGGTGCGTGGGCTAAGCGACAGGATCGCCGCGATGTCGCGGTTGGATTTTCCGCGCGCGATCCACGAGAGCACTTCCGCCTCGCGTTGAGTCAGCCCGTAGCGCAGTTTGATCATCGCGAGCGGATCCTGCGCCGAAGCGTCCGCGATACGCAGCAGGATCTCGCCGCGCTCGGTCTCGCCGAGAAAACTGATCCGCGTCTGCGCGCCGTCTTGCGAAAAATCGAGGTCGCCACCCGGCTGCGCGGCGGTGCTTTGGCCGGTTTCGAGGCGCGCACGCACCCAGCTCAGCACGCCGTCCGGCAGGCGCAGTTCGTTGGGCTCGCCGCTGGCGAACCGCTGCTCGAGCAGCCGATAGGCTTGCGGCGTGAACCAGCGGATTTCACCGTTGCGATCGGTCGCCACGAGAAAACGGTCGGCGGCGTCGAGCGCCATCCGCGCGCTCTGGATCTTTCGCGCATTGGTCAGGTGGACGCCCATGCGCGCGAGCATCGCCTCGATAACGATCGGCTTGGTGACGTAATCCGCCCCGCCCGCCTGGAATCCGCGGACGCTGTGCTCCGGCTCGGTGAGCCCGGTCATGAACAGCACCGGCACGTTGTCGAAGCCGGCGAGCTGCTTCAACTGGCGGCAGGTCTCAAAACCGTCCATGCCCGGCATGACGGCATCCATCAGCACGATGTCCGGCCGCAGACGCATCGCGATCTTGATCGCGGCGGCGCCGTCGAGCGCGACCATCACGGTCATCCCGGCATCGTCGAGCACATCGGTCAGCAGTCGAACCGTATCCGGTGAGTCGTCGACGACCAGAACGATGTCTTCGCCGCGCTCGCGCTTCATGCCGGCGTGCCCAGGCGTTCGAGCGCGGCCATTAGCCCGCGCATGTCGAGATCATCGACGAATCCGAGCATATAGGCAACGAAGGGCCGTGCGGCGTCGTCGGTCGCGCTGATCTCCGACAAGGTGGCGCGCAAACCTCTGACGTAGCCGATCTCGCAATGGCGCACGAGGTCGCGGAGATATTGCGGGTCCGGCAAAGCCAGCACCATCTCGTCGATCGGGCGCGCGATGGGAACGACGATGCTTTCGCCGCTGGTTTGAAGCCCAAGGAGCGAAACCACGGTTTCCGTCAGGCGGGTGATATCGACCGGCTTCATGATGAAGTCGTCGTGAAACGGCAGCGCGATCGCACTGCGGTATTCTTCCATCGCGCTTGCCGAAAGCATCACGATCTTAGCCTGGCTGTGGCCTCGAGCCCGGAGCTTCTCGGCAATTTGCCATCCATCGTCTCCGGGCATCTCGATGTCCAGCAAAAACAGGTCCGGCTGGATTGCGTCGGCAATTTCGAGGCCAGCGGCGCCGTCGGCGGCGCAAAGGATGGCGAATTCGAGCGGCGCCAGGGCTTCCTGCACCATGTCGCGATGCGCCGGATCGTCATCGATGATGAGAATGGTTCGGCCTCGCCCCAAAGGCCCGTCGACGAGGCCGCCGCCGCTCGCCATACGCTTCGGATCGTTAATCCGCGGCAGAAACAGCTTCAGCGTAAAGGCGCTGCCGACGCCCGGCTCGCTGGCGACCTTGATGTCGCCGCCCATCACGCCCGAAAGCAGCCGGCAGATGGTCAGGCCCAACCCAGTTCCCGCTTCGGGCGCGCCGATTACCTTCAGCCGCTCGAACGGTTCGAAGATGCGCTCGCGATCGGCGGCGGGGATGCCGGGGCCGGTATCCCGGATCACGAATTCGGCAACCTCGTTGCGATAGGCGATGTCGAGCGACACGCGGCCGATCTGGGTGAACTTGATGGCGTTGGACAGAAGGTTGATCAGGATCTGCCGCAACCGCTTTTCGTCCATCGCGACCGTCGCCGGCAGGTCGGGCGACATCCGGAAGGTGAATTCGATGCCCTTGGCCGCAGCCTGCACCGCGAACATGTCGACAAGTTGCGTCAAAAAATCGCGGACCGAGACTTCGTCGCGGGACAGATCGAGGCGGCCCGCCTCGATCTTGGAGATGTCGAGCAAACCATCGATCAGACCGGAGAGATGGTTGGCGCTGCGCCGCATGACCGCAATCTGCCGCCGCGGCTTCGGCAGCATCGCCTGGTCGCGTTCCAGGAGCTGCGCATACCCCATGATCGTATTCAACGGCGTGCGAAGCTCGTGACTCAGGCCGACGACATAGCGGCTCTTGGCGAAGTTGGCGGCTTCGGCAACTTCCTTGGCGCGCTTCAGCGCGGCATCCGTGCGCTCATGGGCGTCGATTTCGTCCATCAGCAATTGCGTCTGCCGCAGCGTCTCGTTCTGCGCGGCGCGGCGGCTGACCTGGACGAGGCCGAACAGCCAGCTCACCACCGCCACGACGATCAGCAGCGAGAAGAACACCTTCCACAGGGTTTCCGAGACGACGGTGCCGTCGATGCGGTGATCCGCCGCCATCTGCAGGCCGATCATGCCCAGGGTAAGAACGATCAGGACGATCGAAACCAGGAAGGCGAGGATATATTCGACGACATGCGGGACGACGAAGCGCTGCAGCGCTCGCGGCACGGCGGCCGTCAGCCCCGCAGCGAGCTGATCGTGGAGGCGCGCGTGAGGCTTGCACATGTCGTGGCAGCGCGCATCGAGCGAGCAGCACAAGGAGCAGATCGGCCCGGCATAGGCCGGGCAGGACGCCATGTCTTCGGGCTCGAAGGAATGTTCGCAGATGCAGCAGCGTACCACCGTCGCGCCCTGCCAATTCGTCTCGGGCTGGCGCGCCAGATAGAATTTGCTGCCGGTCAGCAAGGCGATGAGCGGCACGCAGGCCATCGAGACGCCAAGCGACAGGAACGGCGTCAAGGCCCGCGCCGTGGCGCCGAACACGTCGAACAGCGCGAGACCCGACACCATCGTCGCGATCGCCATGGCGCCGACGCCGACGGGGTTGATGTCGTACAAATGCGCGCGCCGGAACTCGATCGTCGGCGGGCTGAGGCCGAGCGGCTTGTTGATGACGAGATCGGCGACGATCGCGCCGACCCAGGCGACCGCCACGCTCGAATAGATGGCGAGCGTCTGCTCCAGCGCCCGGTACACGCCGAGCTCCATCACCAGCAGCGCGACGAGGACGTTGAAGATCAGCCACACGACGCGACCCGGGTGGGAATGCGTGAGACGCGAAAAGAAATTCGACCAGGCAATCGACCCGGCATAGGCGTTGGTAACGTTGATCTTGAGCTGGCAGACGACCACGAACACGCACGTCAGGGCCAGGGCGATGGGCGGCGAAGCGAAGGTCTGGAACGCAATCGCATACATCTGTGGCGGATCGCCCGCGGCGGCGCGCGGGACGCCGGCGCGCAGGGCGACGACGGCCAGGAACGAGCCGGCGAACAATTTGAGCGCACCGACGACGATCCAGCCGGGGCCGGCCGACAGCAGCGCCACCCACCACATCTTCCGCTTGTTGCGCCGATCCGGCAGGAAGCGCAGAAAATCGACCTGCTCGCCGACCTGGACGATGAGCGCGATGGTGACGGAGGCGGCCGCACCGAACATCGCGAGGTGGAAGCCGCCGTCGACGTTCTGGTCGCCGGCGAAAGCCTGCCATTCGGTCCAGGCCTGTGGATCGCGCATCGCGATGACCACGATCGGCACGACGTTCATTGCGATCCAGATCGGCTGCGTCCAAACCTGGAACCGGCTGATCGCGGCGATGCCGTAGGTGACCAGCGGGATCACCGCCAGAGCGCTGATGAGATAGCCGATCGGACGCGGGATCCCGAGGCAGAGTTCTAGCGCCATAGCGAGAATGACGGATTCGATGGCGAAGAAGATGAAGGTGAACGAGGCGTAGATCAGCGAGGTGATCGTCGAACCGATGTAGCCGAAGCCCGCGCCGCGCGTCAGCAGATCGATGTCGACGCCATATTTGGCGGCGGAGAAGCAGATCGGCACGGCGGTCAGGAAGATGACGATGGCGACCGCGACGATGGCTGCCGTGGCGTTGATGTAGCCGTAGTTCAGCGTGATCGAGCCGCCGATCGCCTCGAGAGCGAGGAACGAGATCGCGCCGAGCGCCGTGTTGCCGACCTTGGTCGAGGACCAGCGCCGCGCGCTCTTCGCGGTGAAGCGCAGCGCGAAGTCTTCCAGCGTCTCGTTCGCCACCCACTGATTGTACTCGCGCCTAACGCGATCAATTCTTTGCCGGCCGACCATCGTCCCTTTTCCGAGCACCGGCGCCTGCATTGAGGGCCAAGGTGCTTCCGCATGATCCATGCCACTGCCGGGGCGCCCGTATCAAGCGGCGCGGCATTTGAACCGTTGCCGCGCCCGGCCATTGCCCCCTCGGCGAAGCGTCACCTGCAACGCCGACCGGCCTCCGGGCTCATGCGCTCTCGATCGAGCCGTCCATGAAAATCGCGACCTTCAACATCAACAACATCAACCGTCGGCTGCCGAACCTGCTGGCGTGGCTCGCCGCCGCGGCGCCGGATGTCGTCTGTCTTCAGGAGCTCAAGGCAGCGGGCGCCAAGTTCCCGCTTTCGGCCATCCAGCAGGCCGGCTATGGCGCCGTGTGGGCCGGCCAGAAAACCTGGAACGGCGTCGCCATTCTGGCCAAGGGCGCCGAGCCTGTCCTTACCCGAAACGCGCTTCCGGGCGACCCGGACGATACGCAAAGCCGCTACATCGAGGCGGCCGTCGGCGGCGTGCTGATCGCCTCGCTCTACCTGCCCAACGGCAATCCGCGCCCGGGACCTAAATTCGACTACAAGCTCGCCTGGTTTGATCGCCTCATCGCTCATGCCGCCAGCCTCAAGGCAGCGGGTGTCCCGGCGGTGCTTGCCGGCGATTACAACGTCGTGCCGACGGCCGTCGACATCTATCCCACGACATCCTGGAGCGAAGACGCGTTGCTCCAGCCGGAAAGCCGCGCCGCCTTTCGCCGGCTTGTGGACCAGGGCTGGACCGACGCCATCCGCACGCGGCACCCCGATACGCCGTGCTACACGTTCTGGGATTATAAGCGCCAGCGCTGGGGTCGCGACGCCGGGCTCCGGCTGGATCACCTGCTGCTGAGCGCCGACCTCGCGCTTCGGCTCGCCGACGCTGGCGTCGACAAGGCCGTACGGGGCGTCGACGGGGCGAGCGACCATGCGCCCGCCTGGATCGTCCTCGCCGATAGGCCGCGCAAGCGGACCCCCGCTTTAAACAATGATGAAATGCTTGGTCGTCGTCGACGGGATCGGTAAAGAAGACCATGACGACAGCGATTGACCCTGTGCTATCCCGCGACGAGACGTTCCGCCTCGCGGCGCTGGAACGATACGACATCCTTGATACAATTGCAGAAACCGGCTTCGACGACGTCGTGCAGCTGGCGTCTCAGGTCTGCGCGACGCCCGTCGCACTCGTCAGCTTCGTCGCCGCGGACCGCCAATGGTTCAAGGCGCGGCTCGGGTTTTCCGCGTGCGAGACCCCGCTGGACCAGTCCGTCTGCTCCCATGTCCTGGTCGAACGCGGCATCCTCGTCATTCCCGATCTGACGGCGGATGCGCGCACGCGAAGCAACCCGCTGGTGACCGGCGAACCGCATATTCGATTCTACGCCGGCGCTCCCATCGAGACGCCGGACGGCGAAATCCTTGGTGCGGTTTGTGTCATCGACTCCGTGCCGCGACCGGGGGGACTGACGGCCGATCAGGCCACGACCCTGAAAATCCTGGCGCGCCAAGTGATGACGCAGATGGAGTTACGCAGAGCGCTGCGGAAACAGCGCGAGGACGACGCGCTTCACCGGCAGATCGTCACCAGCGCTGCCGATTACGCCATCATCACCATGGACCGTGAAGGCTTGGTCACCAGTTGGAGCGAAGGCGCCGAACAGATCCTCGGCTGGCGCGAAGACGAGATCTGCGGCAAGCCGGCCCGGCTGTTCTTCACCATCGAGGATGACGCCGACGGCGTGCCCGAGCGGGAAATGAAGGCGGCGCGCGAGACGGGCCGTGGCTGGGACGAACGATGGCACCGCCGCAAGGACGGCTCGGTGTTCTGGGCCAATGGCGAAATGATGCCGCTGCTGTCCGATGCCGAGGAGCACATCGGCTATCTCAAGATCCTGCGCGATCGCACCCAGCAGCGGATCGGCGCCGAAAAGCTTGAGGAAAGCGCGCTGCAGCTGCGTTCGTTGACCGAAGTCAGCCCGCAGATGGTGTGGTTCGGCGATGCGCAGGCCGCCATCACCTACTGCAATCCGTATTGGTACGACTACACCGGGCTGACCATCGGGGACACAAGCGGCAATGGTTGGGTCAGCGTGATCCGGCCGGACTTCCGTGAATCCGTTTTCAAGACCTGGCAGCAAGCGGTTGCCACGGCCTCGTCCTACGAGATCGAGATCCCGTTCTGCCGCGCCAGCGACGGCGCCTACCGCTGGTTTCTGGCGCGCGGCATTCCGATCCGCAACGACGACGGCAGCGTCCGAAGCTGGATCGGCATCGCGATCGAGATCCATGACCGCAAAGTGGCGGAAGCGCGCCTCGAACACCTCAACAAGACCCTCGAGCGGCAGGTCGACGAGCGGACCCGGGAGCGCGACCGCGCCTGGCGGCTGTCGAAGGACCTGCTTGTCGTCGTCGAGATGGACGGCGTGCTGACCGCGGTCAACGCGGCGGTGACGGAATTGCTCGGTTGGGAGCCTGCCGACCTCGTCGGCCACCCGTTCAAGACGCTGGCGCATCCCGACGACGTGGATGCGACCGTCGCCGCCTTCAAGACGATTTTCGAGAAGCCGCTTGTCGAAGCTTTCGACTACCGCCTGCTGCACAAGGACGGGACCTATCGATGGTTTGCCTGGACCGCCGCATTCGAGGACGGCAAAGTCTACGCCAGCGGACGGCATACGACGGCCGAACGCGAACAGGTCGCCGCCCTTCGCACGGCGGAAGACCAGCTGCGGCAGGCGCAGAAGATGGAGGCCGTGGGCCAGCTTACCGGCGGCCTCGCGCATGATTTCAACAATCTGCTCACCGGCATCACCGGCAATCTCGACCTCCTGCAATCGAAGGTCGCCAAGGGCCGCATCAGCGATATCGACCGCTACATTACCGCGGCTCAAGGCGCCGCCAAGCGCGCCGCGGCGCTGACCCACCGGCTGCTCGCCTTCTCCCGCAGGCAGACGCTCGACCCCAAGCCGACCGACATCAATCGCCTGGTGACGGAGATGGAGGAGATGGTCCGCCGTACCGTCGGTCCCTCGATCGACATCGCGGTCGTCCGCGCCACCGATCTCTGGACCACGCTCGTCGATCCCAATCAGCTCGAGAACGCGCTGCTCAACCTCTGCATCAACGCGCGTGACGCGATGCCGGATGGCGGGCGCCTGACCATCGAGACGGCGAACGTCCCCTTGGAAGGGCGCGCCGCACGCCAGCGCGAGCTGCCGCCCGGCCAGTACCTCTGCCTCAGCGTCGCCGACACCGGAACGGGCATGACGCCCGACGTCATCAAGCGCGCCTTCGACCCGTTCTTCACCACCAAGCCGCTCGGCCAAGGAACAGGGCTCGGCCTGTCGATGATCTACGGCTTCGCACGGCAATCGGGCGGACAGGTGCGGATCGACTCCGAACCCGGCCGCGGGACGACGATGCTCATCTACCTGCCCCGCCATGAGGGTCATGCCGGTGAGGCGGAGGAGCGGGATCATCCGGCAGAAGCCTCGACGGGTGAACGCGGCGGCACGGTGCTGGTCGTCGACGACGAGCCAAGCGTGCGGACGCTGATCACGGAGGTGCTGGAAGACCTCGGCTATACCGCCATCGAAGCCGCGGACGGGCTCGCCGGCCTCGCCGTGCTGCGCTCCGACGCCCATGTCGACATGCTCGTCACCGACGTCGGCCTGCCCGGCGGGATGAACGGGCGCCAGCTCGCCGATGCCGGGCGCGTGGTGCGGCCGACGCTGAAGGTGTTGTTCATCACCGGCTACGCCGAAACCACCGTGATCAAGAACGGCCAGCTCGAGCCGGGCATGCAGATCCTGACCAAGCCCTTTGCGATGGACGTCTTGGCCAGCCGCATCGAAAGGCTGATCGCCGAGGAGACGATCGACTAAAAGGCGGAGAGCCCGGTGATCGCACGCCCGAGGATCAACGCGTGGACATCGGACGCGCCTTCGTAGGTGTTCACCGTCTCCAGGTTCATCGTATGACGCATGACATGATGCTGGCCGGTGATGCCGGCGCCGCCGTGCATGTCGCGCGCCTCGCGCGCGATCGCCAGGGCCTTGGCGCAGTTGTTGCGCTTCAGCATGGAGATGGCCTCGGGCACGAAGGCGCCCTGGTCGAGCATCCGCCCGAGCGCCAGCGCGCCCTCATAGCCGAGTGAAATGTCGGTCATCATATCGGCGAGCTTCTTCTGCACCAGCTGCCGCCCGGCGAGCGGACGCCCGAACAATTGCCGCTCCAGCACATAGTCGCGCGTGGCATGGAGGCAGAATTCCGCCGCGCCAAGCGCGCCCCAGGCAATGCCGTAGCGCGCCTTGTTGAGGCAGGAGAACGGGCCGCGGAGGCCGCGGACGCCGGGCAGCCGGTTCTCGTCCGGCACGAAGACGTCGGCGAGCCCGATGTCGCCGGTGACAGAGGCGCGCAGGCTCAATTTGTCGCCGATCACCTGCGTGGTAAAGCCGGCAAAGCCACGCTCGACGATGAAGCCGGTGATGTCACCCTCGAGCTTGGCCCAGACGATGGCAATGTCGCAGATCGGCGAATTGGTGATCCAGTATTTCGCTCCGGTGAGCACGTAGCCGCCGTCGACCTTTTGCGCCCGCGTGCGCATTGCTGAAGGGTCCGACCCGCCGTCCGCTTCCGTGAGGCCGAAACAGCCGATCAGGTCCCCGCGCGCCATTTTCGGCAGAAACCGCCGCTTCTGCGTCTCCGAGCCGAAGGCATGGATCGGATACATCGCGAGAGAAGACTGGACGCTCATCGCCGAGCGGTAGCCGGAATCGACCGCCTCGATCTCGCGGGCAATGAGGCCATAGGCGACATGGCCGGCACCGGCGCCCCCGTAGGCCTCCGGCAGCATCGCGCCGAGAAACCCGCGTTCGCCCATCTCGCTCATAATCTCGCGATCGAAGCGCTCGTCGGCAAAGGCCGAGACCACCCGCGGCAGCAACCTGTCCCGCGCATAGGACCGCGCCGCGTCGGCGATCATCCGTTCGTCGTCGGTGAGGCGCGACGCCAGATCCAGCGGATCGGTCCAATCAAAGGTTTTGTGGGGCGCGCTTCCCGATGTCATCCGCGGAATCCTCGATCAGATGATGGCCACCATATCAGGATCAGCGCCTCGACCTCGAATGGCCAGGCTGAAGCCCACGCCTGCAAGCTTGCTATATCGCGTCGCCGGCAAACGCGCGATGGTCCGATTGGCCCTTGCCGTCACCTTTTGCCCAAGACCGTTTGGCCCTGTTCCGCACGGATGTCAGGCCGGCACTTGCTGCACGTCATAACCATATTCCGCCGCTGCCGCGGTCAACCAGGACCAAAAACTGCCGGCGAAGCCGCGCGGGACCGCCAGCACGTAGGTCGGCGCATCGTCGACCTGCCACAGCTGGATGTTGATATGCGCCACGCTGGTGACGGCCGTCGCGCCCGCCGCAAACACGGATGGATGCAAGTCGATCGACACGCCTTTGGCGAGCAGCGCACGGGCGTCGGCACCACCGACACGAACCAGTGCGCGGCCATCGCTTTGATCGGTCACAGCGGCAACGCCGGCGAGGCGCTGCGGCAGATCGGCAAGCGCCGACGCCGCAGGCCCCATGACCAGCCATTGTCCCGGCGCCGACCAGACGAGGCTGCCGGCACTCGCGAAGGCCGCGCGGCCCGTTGCTGGAAGCGCGACGCCCAGACGCTCCTGCATCAAGCGATCGAGCGCAGCCTCTTCGCCCGGCCGGACGATGATCGTGGCAAGCGCCTGGCGTCCGAGCAGATCGAGGCGGACGCCCGGATCCCCGCCGGCACGCCCGAAGCGGCCCGTCTGTGTGACGCCGGCCCAGCCGCTGCGCTGCTGCCATGTTGTTGGCGCGGAATCAGACACGAAGCTTCTCCTCCTTCGGGTCGACAAAGCACGGCGCGCAGATCTCCACGACGACGTCGCCGTTGCGCACGGGATCATAGGCGCGCACGCGTTCGCCATGGCGCTGCGCGCCATTCTTCAGCAGCCCGATCCCGATCCACTGGCCGAGCACCGGCGAGAAGGCGACGGAGGTGAGATAGCCTTCGTCCGCCTCGGGCCCCGGCGTCACGTCGACGCCGATGAAATGGCTGCCCGCGCGAATCCGATCGTTCGGGTCGACCGGCCTGACGCCGACGACGATCGGCCGCTCCGGCTCGATCAAGGCCGGGCGCTCTTTCATCAGGCGGCCAATAAAGTCTTTCTTCTTGGCCATCATGCCGCCGAGGCCGAGATCGCGCGCGGTGGTCTGGCCATTGATCTCAGCCGTCGCCACATGCCCTTTCTCGATGCGCATGACGCTCAGCGCCTCGGTGCCATATGGTGTGATCCCATACGAGGCGCCGGCATTGAGAATCGCGCGCCACGCCGCGTCGCCGTAGCCGGCCGGCACAGCCAGTTCGTAGGCGAGTTCTCCGGAGAACGAGATGCGGAACAGCCGCGCCGCGATGCCGCCGCCAACCGTGATCGCCGCCGCGGCGAGAAACGGAAAGGCCTCGTTGCTGATGTCGACAGCGGGATCGATAATTCTGCGCAGCGTGTCGCGAGCATGCGGCCCGGCAATGGCGAACTGCGCCCATTGCTCGCTCACCGACGTCATCTGCACGTCGAGATGGGGATAGAGCCACTGGTGCGCATATTCGAGGTGTTGCATCACTCGCGCCGCGTTGGCGGTGGACGCCGTCATGACGAAATGCGTATCGCCGAGCCGCGTGACGGTGCCGTCATCCATCACGAAGCCGTCTTCGCGTAACACGATCGCATAGCGTGCCTTGCCGACCGGCAGCGAGGCGAAGGCGTTGGCGCAGACCTTGTCGATGAGCTTGATCGCATCGCGCCCTTGGATATCGATCTTGCCGAATGTCGATACGTCGCAGATGCCGACGGCGCTACGCACGGTCGAGACCTCGCGGCGTACCGTTTCAAGCCAATCGGTTTCGCCGGTTTGCGGAAAATAGGCAGCGCGCAGCCACTGGCCCGAAGTGACGAAGACGGCGCCGTTGGCCTCGGCCCAGCCATGCGACGGGGTGTGGCGCGTCGCGCGAAAGTCCTGGCCGCGATGGTGCCCGGCCAGCGCCCCGATCGCTACCGGCGTGAACGGCGGCCGAAAAACGGTGGTGCCGACCTGCGGCAGCGGCTGGCCCGTCAGCTCGGCCATGATGCCGAGGCCGGCCATGTTGGACGTCTTACCCTGGTCGGTCGCCATGCCGAGCGTCGTATAGCGCTTGAGATGCTCGACGGCGCGGAATCCTTCGCGATGCGCGAGTTCGATATCGGTTGCGGCGACGTCGTTCTGGAAATCGACGAAGGCCTTACCCCTGCCGGCCCTGGCCCGCCACAGGGGCTCGTGGGCATCGCTTTCTGGGTCGGTCGTATATGGTGGCGGGGACACCGCCGCAAAGCCGCAGTCCGCGGCAGCTGCAGCACCGGCGCGGGCACCGCCGTCGAGACAGTCGGACAGAAGAAACTGTCCCTTGGCCGCGCCGACCGCCGTCATGCCACCCGGGAGTCCGCCGGGAACGAAGGCGCTGATGCGCGCATCCCACACCGGCTTGCGGCTGAGGTGGGAATCGAGGTGGACGATGGGGTTCCAACCATTGGCCATGGCAAGGCAATCGCAGCGGATCGTCTCCGTGCGGCCGGCGTCGCTCATCACCGTGATGGCGGCGAGCTCGGGGCGGCCCGCGGTGTCGATAACCTGCGCGCCGAGCATAATCCGCGCCCCGGCCGCGACGGCCGCCTGCGTCAGGCCGGCGCGGACTTCAAAACGGGAGTCAATGACGGCCACCACACGAGCGCCAGCGGCCACGGCATCGGCGACCGTGCGCCATCCGTCGTCGCTGGTCGTAAAGACCGCGAATTCGCGGCCGGGCAAAACGCCGTATTTATTGATGTAGGCGCGCACGGCGCCCGCCAGCATCACGCCGGGCCGATCGTTGCCGCCGAACACATGCGGCCGCTCGATTGCGCCGGCCGCGAGGATCGCGCGCTTGGCGGCGATGCGCCAGTAGCGCTGGCGCGGCGCGTGCTCTTCCGGGACCGCCACATGATCGCTGACGCGCTCGATAGCGCCATACTGTCCGTGGTCGTAGACGCCGAACAGCGTGGTGCGGCTGAGGATGCGCACGTCCGGCATGGCGCGGAGCTCGCCGATGGCGTCGCCTGCCCACGTGGTGCCGGCTAGTGCACCGATCGTGCGGCGCTCCGCCAGAAGCCGGCCCCCCGGCGTCGCCTCTTCGTCGACCAGGATCACCCGCGCGCCGGCGCGGCCCGCAGCGAGCGCGGCGGCAAGGCCAGCCGGACCACCGCCGATGACCAGCACGTCGCAGTGCGCATGCATGCGATCATAGTGATCGGGGTCCGGTGCCTCCGCCGCGCGGCCGAGCCCCGCGGCGCGGCGAATCAGCGGCTCGTAGAGTTTTTCCCAGAACGACGCCGGCCACATGAATGTCTTGTAATAGAAGCCGGCGGCGAAGACCGGCGCGGCCAACGCATTGATCGACAAGGCATCGTAGCGCAACGATGGCCAGCGGTTTTGGCTGGCGGTCTCGAGCCCCTCGTAGAGCTCCGCGACGGTGGCGCGCGTGTTCGGCTCGCGCCGCGCCCCGGTGCGCAGCTCCACGAGCGCGTTCGGCTCCTCCGAGCCGGCGGACAGAATGCCGCGCGGCCGGTGATATTTGAAAGAACGGCCGACAAGACGCACGCCGTTGGCGAGCAGCGCCGAGGCCAGCGTATCGCCGGCGACGCCGGTGTAGGCGTGCCCGTCGAACGTGAAGGGAAGCGGCTGCGATCGGTCGATAAGCCCGCCGGCAGCGGTGCGGAACGGCTGCAGCGTGGCCGGGGACGTAGCCGGGGCAGCCGCGCTGGTGGCGCGATCGAGGGCGAGGCTCATGGGACGGCCTTTTCAGCGTCGCGGGCGCGCGCCGCATCGCGCGCGAAGGCAACCTCGGCAATGTCGTGGGTGCGGGTGTCGCGGGTGACGACGAGCCAGGAGCGGCAGCCGGCACCGTGGTACCAGAGCTCGCGGTGCGGTCCCGCTGGATTGTCGCGGCGATAGACGTAGTCCAGCATGGCCGCGGGGCTCGCGTCCATGCCGTCGGGCCGCGCCGGAGAGGCGTCGCCGAGATATGTGAATTCGCCGTTGTCGCGGAGGCCACAGCATGGGCAGTCGATGCGCATGTGCTCTCTCCTCAGTGCAGGTTCGGTTGGGCGCCGACGCCCTTTTCGTCGATCACCGCGCCGGTAGCGAAACGATCGAGACGGAAGGCGGCGTTGAGCGCATGCGGCGCATCATTGGCGATAGTGTGGGCAAAACAGAAGCCGGAGGCCGGCGTCGCTTTAAAGCCGCCGTAGCACCAGCCGGCGTTGAGATAGAGGCCCTCGATATGGGTCTTGTCGATGATCGGCGACCCATCCATCGACATGTCCATCACGCCGCCCCAGTGGCGCAGCACACGCAGGCGGCCAAGTCCCGGCCACAGCGCCATGCCGCCTTCCATCACGTCCTCGATCGTCGCGAGGTTGCCGCGGCTGGCGTAGGAATTGTAGCCGTCGATATCGCCGCCGAAGACGAGGCCGCCCTTGTCGGACTGGCTGACATAGAAGTGGCCGGCGCCGAACGTGACCACGGTGTCGATAAGCGGCTTCAACCCCTCGCTGACGAAGGCAGTGAGCACGTGGCTTTCGATCGGCAGGCGCATGTCGACCATCGCCGCGAGCTGCGAGCTGGCGCCAGCAACGGCCAGCCCGACCTTCTTGGCACCGATGTATCCCCGCGTGGTGTCGACCCCAACCACGCGGCCGTTCTCGCGGCGAATGCCGGTCACCGCGCAATTTTGAATGATATCCACGCCACGATCGCTCGCCGCCCGCGCATAGCCCCAGGCCACCGCATCGTGACGCACGGTGCCGCCGCGCCGCTGCAGCAGTCCGCCCTGAATCGGAAAGCGGGCATTGTCGAAATCGAGGAACGGCACCATCGCCCGCACCTGATCCTGGTCGAGCAATTCGGCGTCGATCCCGTTGATTCGCATCCCGTTGCCGCGCCGCGCATAGGCGTCGCGCTGGCCATCTGTATGGTAGAGGTTCAGCACGCCGCGCTGGCTGACCATGGCGTTGTAGTTGATGTCCTGCTCCAGACGCTCCCAAAGCTGCATCGACTTTTCGTAGAACGGCACGTTGCCCGGCAGCAGATAGTTGGAGCGCACGATGGTCGTGTTGCGCCCGATGTTGCCGGAGCCGACGTGGCTGCGCTCCAGCACCGCGACATTGCGGATGCCGTGCTGTTCGGCGAGGTAATAGGCCGTCGCCAGCCCGTGGCCGCCGCCGCCGACGATGATGACGTCGTAGGAAGCCTTCGGCGCGGCGTCGCGCCATTGCGGCGTCCAGTCGCGCTGGCCCTTGAAGGCCTGCTGCAGAACGGAAAGAAGGGAATAGCGCATGTCAGGTCCTGGACGTTCGGCGTCGCGCCGGAGGCAACGCGCCGCTCCCGTTTCGCCCGCGATGGTCAGCTTGAAGGGCGCGTGCGGCCCTCCAAGGCATGTCGCGGGCTTGAGTGTTCAGCAGTCGAGCGTGTTGTCGCGTTCCCACTCCGTGAGATGGCGCGAATAGGCGTTCCATTCCTCGGTCTTCAGCTTGAGATAGGAGGGGACGAAACTGCCGAAGGCCTCGTTGAGGACGCTGCAGCCGTCCAGCGCGCGGATCGCGTCGAGCATGTTGAGCGGCAGCTTCTTCACGTTTTCGACGAGGTGCCCGTCGGTGTACATGTTGATGTCGAGGCGTTTGCCGGGATCGCGCTTGTTGCGCAGACCGTCGAGTCCTGCGGCGAGAATGCCGGCCTGCAGCAGGTACGGGTTGGCGGCGCCATCGGCGAGGCGGAACTCGAAGCGGCCGTTGTCGGGAATGCGGATCATGTGCGTGCGGTTGTTGCCGGTATAGGTCACCGAGTTCGGCGCCCAGGTCGCTCCCGACGTCGTGCGCGGCGCGTTGATGCGCTTGTAGGAGTTCACCGTCGGATTGGTGATCGCGGCCAGCGCATCGGCGGAATGGATGATGCCGCCGATGAAGTGGTAGCCCTCCTGCGACAGGCCGAGCTCGTCGCTTTTGTCGGCGAAGACGTTCTTGCCGTCCTTCCACAGCGAAACGTGCGCATGGCAGCCGGATCCGGTCAGGTCCATGAACGGCTTCGGCATGAAGGTGGCGCGAAAGCCGTGCTTTTCCGCGATCGAGCGGGTCATGTATTTGAAGAAGGCGTGGCGGTCGGCGGTGATCAGCGCATCGTCATAGGCCCAGTTCATCTCGAACTGGCCGTTGGCGTCCTCGTGATCGTTCTGGTAGGGTTTCCACCCCAGCGTCAGCATCGCGTCGCAGATCTCGGCGACGACGTCGTAGCGGCGCATCAGCGCGGACTGGTCGTAGCAGGGCTTCATCTGCCTGTCGGCCAGATCGGCCGGCGCCGAACCATTCGGCGTGATGAGGAAGAACTCGCATTCGACGCCGGTCTTCATCTGCAACCCCTCGCTCGCGGCATCCGCGATGAGGCGCTTCAGGATGTTGCGCGGGCCCTGCTCCACCGGCTTGCCGTTCATGTAGAGATCGGCGGCGAGCCAGCCAACCTCCGGCTTCCACGGCAGCTGGATCAGGCTCGCCGGATCGGCCATCGCGAAAAGGTCGGGGTCGGCCGGGCTCATGTCGAGCCAGGTGGCGAAGCCGGCAAAGCCCGCGCCGTCCTCGACCATCGCGTTGATCGCCGAGGCCGGCACCAGCTTGGCGCGCTGGCTGCCGAACAGATCGGTGTAGGAGATCAGAAAATACTTGATGCCGCGTTCTTTAGCGACAGCTTCGAGATCGGACATTGTTTTCCTCCTGCCACCGACCCGGCGGCCCCTACGCGTCGTTTGGTCCCGACCGCCGAAGCGATCGCGGCGTGTCAGAAACCCGTTCTGCCCGGGATCCATGTCGTTCCCGCCAAAGGCACGCCGGCCATCGCGGCGGCCTCGATGGTCAGCGCCACGAGGTCTTCCGGCTCGAGATTGTGCAGATGCGATTTTCCGCAGGCGCGGGCGATGGTTTGGGCTTCCAGCGTCATCACCGCCAAGTAGTTTGCCAGGCGCCGCCCGGCCAGGACGGGATCGAGACGCGCGCTGAGTTCCGGATCCTGCGTGGTGATCCCCGCAGGGTCACGACCCTCGTGCCAGTCGTCGTAGGCGCCGGCGGTGGTGCCGAGCGCCTGGTATTCGTCTTCCCACATCGGGTCGTTGTCGCCGAGCGCGATGAGCGCGCCGGTGCCGATCGCCACGGCGTCCGCGCCGAGCGCCAGCGCCTTGGCGACATCGGCGCCGGAGCGAATGCCGCCGGAGATGATCAGCTGAACCTTTCGGTGCAGCCCGAGATCCTGCAGCGCCTGCACCGCGGGACGGATCGCCGCCAACGTCGGGATCCCGACGTTCTCGATGAAGACGTCCTGCGTCGCCGCCGTGCCGCCCTGCATGCCGTCGATGACCACCACGTCGGCGCCGGATTTGGCGGCGAGCGCGGTATCATAGTACGGCCGGCTGGCGCCGACCTTGACGTAGATCGGCTTCTCCCAATCCGTGATCTCGCGCAGTTCTTCCATCTTGATCTCAAGATCGTCCGGCCCCGTCCAGTCCGGATGCCGCGAGGCCGAGCGCTGGTCGATGCCGGGGGGGAGGCAGCGCATGCCGGCGACGCGCTCGGTGATTTTTTGGCCGAGCAGCATGCCGCCACCGCCGGGCTTGGCGCCCTGGCCGATGACGATCTCGATCGCGTCCGCCTTGCGCAGATCGTCGGGATTCATCCCATAGCGCGACGGCAGATATTGATAGACCAGCGTCTGCGAATGGCCGCGCTCTTCCTGCGTCATGCCGCCGTCGCCCGTCGTCGTCGAGGTGCCGGCGAGCGTCGCGCCACGCCCCAACGCTTCCTTGGCGTTGGCGGAGAGCGAGCCAAAGCTCATGCCGGCGATGGTGATCGGCGTCTTCAGCGTAATCGGCTTCTTGGCGAAACGCCCGCCAAGCACGACCTCGGTGCTGCAACGCTCGCGATAGCCCTCCAGCGGATAACGGCTGATCGAGGCGCCGAGGAACAGCAGGTCGTCGAAATGCGGCAGCTTGCGCTTGGCGCCGGCACCACGGATATCGTAGATGCCGGTCGCCGCCGCGCGGCGGATCTCTGCCATCGTCGCGGGATCGAAGGTCGCGGAGAAACGCGGCAACGTCCGGGCCTTCCGGGCGTGATCGTCCATCAGTAGGCTCCGGCGTTGTCGACGTGAAAATGATAAAGCGTGCGGGCCGAGCCGTAGCGCTTGAACTCGCCGATATCGATCTCGCCGTTGAGACCGGCGGCGGTGAGCTTGGCGTGCAGCAGCTCGCGATGTTCGTCGCGCATCGGCTTTTCCACGCAGTCAGCGCCGAGGCTCTTCACCGAGCCGCGGACGAACAGTTTGGCCTCATACAGGGAGTCGCCGAGCGCTTCGCCGGCGTCGCCGAGGACGGTAAGGGTTCCCGCCTGCGCCATGAACGCCGACATATGGCCGATCGAGCCTTTGACGACGATGTCGATGCCCTTCATCGAAATGCCGCAGCGCGCGCCGGCATTGCCCTCGACGACGAGCATGCCGCCTTGCGCCGTGGCGCCGGCCGCCTGGCTGGCGTCGCCGCGTACATGCACGAGGCCCGACATCATGTTCTCGGCGACGCCGACGCCGGCATTGCCGTTGATCACGACATTCGCCAGCTTGTTCATGCCGGCGCAATAATAGCCGACGTTGCCCTCGATCTCGACGCTGATCGCGGCATCGAGCCCGCAGGCGATGGCATGGCGGCCGTCAGGATTGGCGATC
This sequence comes from Beijerinckia sp. L45, assembly GCF_009765775.1. Lineage (GTDB taxonomy): Bacteria > Pseudomonadota > Alphaproteobacteria > Rhizobiales > Beijerinckiaceae > RH-AL1. The sequence goes on along the minus strand of NZ_LMUU01000035.1, from coordinate 5,174 downwards.
AGCCAATGCGTTTCGTTGGTATCGGGACGCAGATGATGCAGGGCCTGGTTGAGTTCGCGAAGCGCGGTCTGCCTGAGGTCGACGTTCGGCATCAGGCACGCTCCCAGGCGTAGACGGTGGCCGGCTCGGGCTCGAAGACGCGCGCCGTCTCGATCCCGGGAAGACCGACGAGGGCCCGATATTCCGACCCGAAGGCGACGTAGTCGTCGGTCTCGGCCATCACGGCCGGCTTGCAGGCGATGGGGTCGCGAACCACCGCGAAACCGGTCTCGGTGCCGACGACGAATGTGAAGAAGCCGTCGAGATCGGTGAGGCTCGATTCGAGCGCAGCCTTAAGCGAATCGCCTTCGCTCATCCGCCAGGACAGATAGCCGGCGGCAACTTCGGTATCGTTCTGCGTCACGAAGTGCAGTCCCTTGTGCTCCAGGGTGCGGCGCATGCCATTGTGGTTCGAGAGCGAACCATTATGCACAAGGCACTGATCGTTGCCGGTGGAGAACGGATGCGCGCCGTTGGTGGTCACCGCGCTTTCCGTCGCCATGCGGGTGTGGCCGATCGCGTGCGTCCCGGTCATGCCGGCGAGATCGAAGCGCTGCGCGACGCGGGCGGGCAGCCCGACCTCCTTGTAGATTTCCATCCGCTTGCCGACGCTCACCACGTCGATGCCAGGGGCGTTGGCGTCGATCCAGCTGCGCACCGCGCGTTCGCGGGAGGCTGGAACCGTGAGCACGGTGTGGGTATCGCGCGCCGTCGACGTAAAAGTTTCGCCAAGCGCCTGCTCGAGCGTGGCGATGGCGGCCTTGAGGGCGCCCTGGTCGGAACCGCGGAGCGTCAGCTTCACGCCACCGGCATCGCTGTCGCGGCCGTACACCGCAAAGCCCGCACTGTCGGGGCCGCGCTCGCTCATCGCGGCAAGCATCGGCCCGAGCATAGCGCCAAGCTGCGGCTCAAGGGCCGGATTTTTTAGGAAAAGTCCAACGATGCCGCACATAGGCTCCCCGCAATTTCGCTCTCCATGAAAGCTTTACGGACGGTCAGCGGCGGCGTCAATGGTAAGAAACAAACTTTCCTGAGAGGATAATGCCGCGGCGCGTCAGCCGGTCTTTCGGGTATAGATGATGATCGACAGATAGGTCATCGGCTTCACGACGAGGGTCTCGGGACCATGGACGCCGCCGGAGTCAAACAACAGCGAGTCGCCCGGCTTCATGTGATAGGTGCGGTCGGCATGGCGGTACACGACCTCGCCGCTCAGCATGTAGATGAACTCGGTTCCGGCGTGGCGAAAGCCGGTGTAGGGCGAAGCATCGTCGTTGAGGGTGATGAGGTAGGGCTCCACCACGACATCGCCGCCGATCGCATGGCCGAGCAACTCGTAGATGTGCCCAACCTTGGTCCCCCGGCGCTCGATCAGCACGCCCTGCCCTTTCGGGACGAAGGAGCAGTCTCGCTTATCCTCGAAAGCCGTGAAGAGCGAGCTCAGCGGCACGTTCAAGGCATGGGCGATCGCGTTGATGGTGGAGAGCGACGGCGAAATCTGGCCGTTCTCGATTTTCGAAACCATGCCGATCGAGATACCGGCGGCGTTCGACAGATCGCCGACCGACAATTCCCGCTCCCGACGCAAAACCCGGATCTGCAGGCCGAGCGCACTTTCGAGCGTGCGGGGGCTTTCGACAGGCGCCGTCGAACCGGTCGTGAGATCGGTCGGGTCGGCGGCGGGTGCGCGAAGCCCAGGACGTGCGAGAGCGGATTTGGCCATAATTCATTCTGCGCTATGCCGTTTGAACCGCAAGCCCCTTTTTCTACTGCCCACGGCTCATCGTATTGGCGGTCTAGCAAAATAAGCTCAGTAAAGCGGAAAGGCTGTGCAGTTTTGTCGGCAATGCCCCGCGTACCGCCCGAAGTCGAATCGTCGCGCCGGACCTGCGTGACGGTCCGGATCGGGTGACGGCTTCCGCCGAGGGCAATGAAACGCCCATGGTGGTCGCCCGACAGTTTACGCTACCTGGAGCCGGGCATCAAAACGCAAAAGGCCGCCCGAAGGCGGCCTCGCGGCAGGATCCGAAGATCCGGCAAATCACATGGCGTGATGCATCATGCGCTTCTTCATCATGTGGTGCTTCATCATCATGTGATGCTTCATCATCATGTGCTTCTTCATCATCATGTGGTCGTCAGCGCGCGCAGCGGAGACAACGGTCATCGAGGTAGCGGCGAGCAGCGTGGCAAGCAGAACGGTCTTGATCATTTTAAGCTCCTTTGCTCCTGCCATGCCCTACGCATCGCGGGAAACACGGCGCCTTTTTGTCCAAAATCGGATGAACCGTCAATGAACAAAACGAAATATCTTCTCCGTCTTCCGGAAGTTTCGGTAATATTTTTTTGTCTGGAACCTAATCCGTAAAGTAACGTTCTGGAGCGCAAAACAGTATTAAGCAAGCATATCCTTCCAGCTGCAACCTTGAATCATATGGCGTTTCGTTGCGAAAGGGCTGCGGGCATGGGGCCGCCGGTCGCCCAATCGATCAGCTGGACGGTATGGACGATCGGCAGGCCGGTGCCACTGCCAATCTGAACAATACAGCCGATGTTGCCTGCGGCGATCACGTCGGGCCTGGTCTTCTCGATGTTCGCCACCTTGCGATCGCGCAGTTGGCCCGCGATCTCCGGCTGCAGCAGGTTATAGGTGCCGGCCGAGCCGCAGCAGATGTGGCCCTCGGGCACCGGCACGACCTCGAACCCGGCCTGCCCCAGCAGGATCATCGGGGTCTGCGTGACCTTTTGCCCATGCTGCAATGAACAGGCGGAGTGGTAGGCCACCTTGAGGCCTTTGGCGGCGCCACGCGGCGCGACATCGAGCGTCGCCAGCACCTCGCTGACGTCCTTCGCCAAGCCCGACACCGCTGCCGCCGCCGCGGCCAGCAAAGCATCGTTGCGGAACATGAACCCATAATCCTTCACCGTCGTGCCGCAGCCCGAGGTGTTGATGACAATGTGGTCGAGCCCGTGGGCATCGCGCTCGGCGACGAAGGCGTTGATGTTGCCCGCTGCCAGCCCGTGCGCCTCGCTCTCGTAGCCCATGTGATGGGGCAGCGCGCCGCAGCAGCCGACGCCGGCGATCACCACCACCTCGGCGCCATGCCGAGTCAGCACCCGGATCGTCGCCTCGTTGATCGCGGGGTCGAGCACCTTTTGCGCACAGCCCGTGAGCAGCGCGACGCGCATGCGCCTGACGCCTTCGGCGGGATAGACGTTGGGGCGATCGCTCGGCGAGGCCTTTGGCAAGACCGCCGGCGCCATCGCGACCATCGCCGCAAGTTTTTTCGGGAACGCCGCGCGGAACGGCTTCGCCAGCTTCGCACCTTGCAGCGCCAGCCGGAACAATGCCGGACGCGGCAGCACCACGGCCAGCATTTTTCGCAGCAGTCGATCCATCGGCGGCCGCGTATAGGTTTTTTCGATATGCGCCCGAGCGTGATCGACGAGGTGCATATAGTTCACGCCTGAGGGGCAGGTCGTCATGCAGGAAAGGCACGAGAGGCAGCGGTCGACGTGCTTGACCGTCTCGGCATCGGCCGGGCGATCGTTCTCCAGCATGTCCTTGATGAGATAGATTCGGCCGCGCGGCGAATCGTTCTCCTCGCCGAGCAGGAGAAATGTCGGACAGGTCGAGGTGCAGAAGCCGCAATGCACGCATTTGCGCACGATCTTCTCGCTCGAGGCGAAGTCCGGGCGTTCGAGCAGGGCGGGCGCGAAACTGGTCTGCATGATTGTTCTCGAGCGTTCAGGCTTCGAGGCCCAAGCGTCCCCGGTTCAAGATGTTGAGTGGATCGAAACTCGCCTTCACCCGCCGCGACAGCGCCGCGAGCGGGGCAAGCTGCGGGTGGAAGATTTCTGTCGTCGCGCGCAGGGAGTCGCTTGCGCGCATCAGCGTGGCGTGGCCGCCGTGCGGTGCCAGGATGCGCCGGATGTCTGCGGCATGCGACGGGCCTTCGGCCAGCGCCAGCCAGACCAGTCCGCCGGCCCAGTCGTAGTACCAGCGGGTGAGCGGCACGCCGGCCGCGCGCAACGCCTCGACGACGCGGCCGCCTTCGCTCGGCGCGGTCGAAATGCGCCATACAGGCCCTTCGGCATCGGCGACGGGCACCGCATCGCGCACCGCGGCCCAGGTGCGGACCGAAGCGTCGTGGCCGAGATCGTCGACGCGGCCGCGCGGGCCGAACTGCGCGACGAGATCCTCGAAGCGCTTGTCGACGGAAATGCCCGGCCCTTCCAGCCGCATCAGGGCGCAAGGCCCAGGTGGCAGGTCGATCCAGCAGCCATCGGGAAGGCAGGCGAAGCTCGACACTTCCTGCGATAGGCCGCTCGATTCGCGCAGGGCGGCGAGGCACGTCGCCTCGTCCCGGGCATAGAGCAGCAGCGTCCGCTCGGTCTCCGCCTTGGGCAGAACTTTCAACGTCACCTCGGTCATCACGGCCAAGGTGCCGTGCGAGCCGGCGATCAGCTTGGAGAGGTCGTAGCCGGTGACGTTCTTGACCACGCGACCACCGGACTTAAAAATGTCGCCGCGGCCGCTGACGGCGCGAAAGCCCAGCACATGGTCACGCGCGGCGCCGGCCTTGATCCGGCGCGGACCGCCGGCGTTCACCGCAACGGTGCCGCCGATCGTGCCGGAACGGTTGCCGCGCCACAGCTTTGTCGGGTCCATCGGCTCGAAGGCGAGCTCCTGGTTCTGCGCGTCGAGCAACGCGACGATCTCGGTCATCGGCGTGCCCGGCAGCGCCCGCAGCACCAGCTCGGTCGGCTCGTAGATGGTCACACCCGACAGTCCACCGACGTCGAGCGTCGCCGTGGCATCGACGGCATGGCCGAGCCCGCGCTTCGAGCCGTGCCCGACGATTTCCAGCGCCGTCTCGGCGCTCATCGCCGCCTGCACGACGGCCAGCACGTCTTCTTCAGTCCGCGGTTGATACAGGTCCATGGGATCAGAAGCGCGGCAGTTCGGGGAACGGCACTTTCCCGGCATGGACGTGCATCTTGCCGAGTTCGGCGCAGCGATGCAGCGTCGGGAACACTTTTCCCGGATTCAGCCGATGCTCGGGATCGAAGGCGCATTTCAACCGCTGCTGCTGCGCCAGGTCGACCTCGGTGAACATCGTCCCCATCAGGTC
>NZ_LMUU01000034.1 GCF_009765775.1 Beijerinckia sp. L45 | reverse complement strand
GTTTCTAATGGGACACATCAGAAAGAAGAAAAAAGTGAAGTGGTATTGAACATACTTGACGTTGAAGCCGACGTTGTCACCAGGAGAACCTTGTTCGAGTTGTTCGTGATGCATCTCGACGGACTTGACTTCGGTGGTAACGTTTGATGGCGCGAAGGTGACAACCATTCCAGCCTTGATAATACCGGTTTCGACACGTCCTACGGGCACGGTACCAAT
>NZ_LMUU01000016.1 GCF_009765775.1 Beijerinckia sp. L45 | reverse complement strand
CCACAGGCCTGGCCTTCGGGGCACTATATTGAATACATTCGCGAATCTTCACGAGCGCTGACCCAAGCGGAAACCGTGACGGTGAGTGTCCGCACCAGCGTGATGGTTTCCAATTTCTGCCATTGTGTACTTCTGGGTGCCACCGTACTGGCGCGAAGTTTCGTGCACGTGTGATGCACGCAGCAGCCCCAGTTGCAAACCTTAATAATCGTATATTTTGGTGGGATTCCTCTTATCCACACTTTTTCCCAAAATGATCGGTGTG
>NZ_LMUU01000229.1 GCF_009765775.1 Beijerinckia sp. L45 | reverse complement strand
GCTTGTTTGCCCATTCCCCCTTCTCCATTCACTGTCATAGAGCCCACACTCCCATCGCATTAACTTACTCGTTTCTGCTACTGTCCTCTTTGCACTATACCTCACCCCACGCAGCACGCAGCACAGCATCGCATTGCCTCCACTCGTCCCTCCTATACAAATTCGCGCGGGGCGATCGCATGGACACTGATCTTAGATTGCACGCGCTGTAGACACATTGCTCCTCCTCTTCCGCGTC
>NZ_LMUU01000260.1 GCF_009765775.1 Beijerinckia sp. L45 | reverse complement strand
AGTGAGCGTGTGAGGGTAATAAAAGCAGGGAAAGAAAGAACAAGAGAGGGTTTGAAGTGAGAATTTTAAGAAAGACGTAAGACGTAAAAAGGCATGTCAAGACAAAGAAAGGTGTAGCGAGGAGGGAAAAATGACCAGCCAACCAACCAACCGATGTCCATCGCACAAGGCGATCACAAATGCATCATTAATTACTCATCACTACAGAATAGCGTTATCACCGTTCTGTCATCACAGCTCACGCCACGAATGGACCTGCCTGCATGGACCGGTTCCAGAAGGCCAAGCCTGCGG
>NZ_LMUU01000023.1 GCF_009765775.1 Beijerinckia sp. L45 | reverse complement strand
AGCACAGAACCAGCGGAAGGATCACCGGCTTCCCGGCGCGACCGCGATCCTCGATGTGAAGGGCGAGAATTTCGCGGAGCTTTACGAGCCGAATAACCGCCGCGTCCCGGTTCCGCTGAGCGAGATCCCCGAACACGTTCAGCGCGCCTTCCTCGCGGCCGAGGACAAGCGATTTTATGAACATCGCGGCATCGATGAAGAACGCAGC
>NZ_LMUU01000007.1:3378-8107 GCF_009765775.1 Beijerinckia sp. L45 | reverse complement strand
AGAAGCAAGCCGGCGCAGAATCCGGCAGCGATGGCGAAACGGGACGTTGACAGGTTTTTCATTCGACCTCCGATGTGTGATGGACGGAGCTGGAATGCCGGGGGGCGGAAAAAGACGCATACATGTCTGCGTCACGCTCATTCCAAAAGACATAAGCCAAAGGTATCATTCGTCGCGGGAGGCTCAGCCGTCCGCGACGAAAACACCCGGCCGCGCCTCTTTTTGCTTTACAGACATAAAGATATGTTTATATCTAATCTGAACAAAGAGGTTTGCTGGCTTGGATCGTGCTCCCTTCAATCAGGTTTTGACCGGGCTCGCCGCCGCCGGTGAGGCGACGCGCCTCCGGCTGCTCGCGATCCTGTGTGATGCCGAGCTGACGGTGAGCGAACTCGTGGCGATCCTCGGCCAGTCGCAGCCGCGGATCTCGCGCCACCTCAAACTCCTCGTCGAGGCCGGTTTGATCGAGCGCCACCGTGAGGGATCCTGGGTGTTTCTCTTCGCCGCACAATCCGGTCCGGGTGCCGCGATGACCAGCAAGATCGTGTCCTCGATCGCCGCGGACGACCCGATCCTTCTGGCCGATCGTGCCCGCCTTCAGGAAGTCCGCGAGACTCGCGCGGGCCAGGCCGCTCGCTACTTCGCCACCCACGCCGGCACTTGGGACAAGGTCCGCGCCATGCATGTCGCCGAGGACCGGGTGGACAGCGCTATCCGCGATGCCATCGGCGCCGGGCCGATCGACGCGGTGCTCGATATCGGCACCGGGACCGGCCGCATGCTCGAACTCGTCGCGCCGCAGGCCGGCCGGGCGCTCGGCATCGACCAGTCGCCGCAGATGCTCAGCGTCGCGCGCGACCGCCTCGATCGCGCCGGTCTGCGCAATGTGCAACTCCGTCAGGGCGACATGTTCGCGCTTCCCGTCGAGCGCAACGGCTTCGATCTCGTCATCCTGCATCAGGTGCTGCATTATCTTGACGATCCCTCGCGCGCGCTCCGCGAAGCCGCGCGCACCTTGCGGCCGGGCGGGCGCCTTCTCGTCGTCGACTTCGCGCCGCATCTGGAAGAGAGCTTGCGTACCGACCATGCGCACCGCCGGCTCGGCTTTTCCCAGGACGAGATCGCCGGCTTCATGGCCGATGCCGGCCTCGACGTGACCTTGGCGCGCGAGCTCGCGCCGGACCGCCTTGATGGCGGCAAACTGACCGTATCACTTTGGATGGCACGAGACCGGCGCGTCGTCAGCGACGCCCTGCCGCTCGATGTTAGGGAAATGGCCTAATGCACCAGCAAGTCTCCAGAATGCCGCGACCCGCCGGCGACGCGTCCTCGCGCTTCAATGTCTCGTTCGAGTTCTTCCCGCCGAAGACGGACGAGATGGAGGCGACGCTGTGGGAGTCGATCAATCGCCTCGCGCCGCTCAATCCCGACTTCGTCTCGGTGACCTACGGGGCCGGTGGCGCGACGCGCGAGCGCACCCACACCACGGTGTCGCGAATTATCCGCGAGACCAGCATCCGCCCCGCCGCGCATCTCACCTGCGTCGCCGCCAGCAAGGCGGAGGTCGACGAGGTCGCTCGCGCCTATTGGGAAGCCGGCGTCCGCCATATCGTCGCGCTGCGCGGCGATCCGCAGACCGGCCCCGGCACCAAGTACGAAGCGCAGGCCGATGGTTACAAAACATCTGCCGATCTCGTGGCCGGTCTGAAGCGCGTCGGCGACTTCGAGGTCACCGTCTCGGCCTATCCCGAAGGCCATCCGGAAAGCACGTCCATCGATGCCGACATCGACGTGTTGAAAGCCAAGATCGACGCGGGCGCGACACGGGCGATGACGCAGTTCTTCTTCGACAACGAAATCTACCTGCGTTTTATGGACAAGGTGCGTGCGCGCGGCATCACCATTCCCGTCATCCCCGGTATCGTGCCGGTGCAAAGTTTCAAGCAGACCGCGAATTTCGCCAAGAGCGCGGGAGCGTCGGTGCCGCAGTGGCTTGCCGATCGTTTCGAAGGTCTCGACAATGATCCGGCGACGCGGCGTCTCGTCGCCGCGACCGTTGCGGCGGAACAGGTGCTCGACCTCGTCGACCGCGGCATCTGCGACTTCCATTTCTACACGATGAACCGCGCCGACCTCGTCTACGCGATCTGCCATCTTCTCGGCATGCGTCCCAAGACCAGCGAACAGAAAGCCGCCTGATGTCACACTTCACGGTGAACGGTGCCGAAATCCGCGACGCGCTGACCAAAGCCGCCAAGGAGCGCATCCTCGTGCTCGACGGCGCGATGGGCACGATGATCCAGGGTTATCGTTTCACCGAAGAACAGTTTCGCGGCGAACGGTTTTCCGACTGGCTGAGCGACCTGCGCGGCAACAACGATCTGCTGACGCTGACCCAGCCCAAGGCGATCGAGGACATCCACCTCGCCTATTGCCTGGCCGGCGCCGATCTGATCGCCACCAACACCTTCAACTCCACGTCGATCTCGCAGGCCGATTACGGCATGGAGCGGCTGGTGCCGGAGCTCAATCGCGAGGCCGCGCGGCTCTGCCGCGAAGCGACGAAGAAGGCCGAAGCCAAGGACGGCCGTCGGCGTTTCGTCGTCGGCGCGCTCGGGCCGACCAGCCGCACCGCCTCGATCTCGCCCGACGTCAACGATCCCGGCTTCCGCGCCGTCACGTTCGACCAGTTGCATGATGCCTATGTCGAAGCGGCGCGCGCGCTGATCGAAGGCGGGGCCGAGATCCTCATCATCGAGACGATCTTCGACACGCTGAACGCCAAGGCCGCCTATGCCGGCGTCGAAACCGTGTTCCAGGAAATCGGCCAGACGCTGCCGGTGATGATTTCGGGCACCATCACCGACCTTTCCGGGCGTACGCTGTCGGGCCAGACGCCGACCGCCTTCTGGCATTCGATGCAGCATGCCACGCCGTTCTCCATCGGCCTCAATTGTGCGCTCGGCGCTCGCGAAATGCGCGCGCATCTGGCCGAGCTGTCGCGCGTCTCCGACGCGATGATCTGCGCCTATCCCAACGCCGGCCTGCCCAACGAATTTGGCCTCTACGACGAAAGCCCGGAATACATGGCCGGGCTGGTGAAGGAGTTCGCGGAAAGCGGCCTCGTCAACATTTTGGGCGGCTGCTGCGGCACCACGCCGCCGCATATCCATGCCATCGCCAAGGCGATCGAAGGCATCAAGCCGCGCGTCGTGCCCGAGATCACACCGATGCTACGGCTGTCGGGCCTCGAGCCCTTCGTGCTGACGCCGGACATCAAGTTCGTGAACGTTGGCGAGCGAACCAACGTCACGGGTTCGGCCAAATTCCGCAAGCTGATCAAGGAAGGCGATCTCTCCGCCGCACTCGACGTCGCGCGCGATCAGGTCGCCAACGGCGCCCAGATCATCGACATCAACATGGATGAGGGCCTGCTCGACTCTGAGAAGGCGATGGTCGACTACCTCAATCTGATCGCCGCCGAGCCCGACATCGCCCGCGTTCCCGTGATGATCGATTCCTCGAAATTCCAGATCATCGAAGCCGGCCTGAAGTGCGTGCAGGGCAAGTCGATCGTCAACTCGATCTCCATGAAGGAGGGCGAAGAAAAGTTCATCCATGACGCCAGGATCGTGCGCCGGTACGGCGCCGCGGTGGTGGTGATGGCCTTCGACGAGCAGGGCCAGGCCGACACCAAGGAGCGCAAGGTCGAGATTTCTTCGCGCGCCTACAAGATCCTGACCGAACAGGTCGGCCTCCCGCCGCAGGACATCATCTTCGATCCCAACATCTTTGCCGTCGCGACGGGCATCGAAGAGCACAACAACTACGGCGTCGACTTCATCGAGGCGACCCGCGAAATCCGCAGGCGCATGCCGCTGGTCCATATCTCTGGTGGCGTCTCGAACCTCTCCTTCTCGTTTCGTGGCAACGAGCGCGTGCGCGAGGCGATGCATTCGGTGTTCCTGTACCACGCCATCGCCGCCGGCATGGACATGGGCATCGTCAACGCCGGCCAGCTCGCCGTCTACGAAGACATCGACAAGGAACTGCGTGACGCCTGCGAGGACGTCGTGCTCAACCGTCGCCCCGACGCCACCGATCGTCTGCTGGCACTTGCCGAAAGTTTTAAGGGCAAAGGCGGCGAGCGCGCGGAAAAAGACCTGAAGTGGCGTGCCGAGCCGGTCAACAAGCGGCTGGAACACGCGTTGGTCAACGGCATCACCGAATATATCGACGAGGACACGGAGGAAGCCCGCGCGCGCTCAACGCGGACGCTCGACGTGATCGAAGGCCCGCTGATGGACGGCATGAACGTTGTCGGCGACCTCTTCGGGTCGGGAAAGATGTTCCTGCCGCAGGTGGTGAAATCCGCGCGTGTGATGAAGAAGGCGGTGGCCTATCTCGAGCCCTTCATGGAAGAGGAAAAGCGCCTCAGCGGCGCGACGGGACGCAAGGGCGCCGGCAAGATCCTGATGGCGACGGTGAAGGGCGATGTCCACGACATCGGCAAGAACATCGTCGGCGTCGTGCTGGCCTGCAACAACTACGAGATCATCGATCTCGGTGTGATGGTTCCGGCCAAGAAGATTCTCGATACCGCCCGCGCGGAAAACGTCGATGCGATCGGCCTGTCCGGCCTGATCACGCCGTCGCTGGAAGAGATGTCTTTCGTCGCCGCGGAGATGGAGCGCGAAGGTTTTTCCATCCCGCTGCTGATCGGCGGCGC
>NZ_LMUU01000007.1:0-3300 GCF_009765775.1 Beijerinckia sp. L45 | reverse complement strand
GCCGGACACCCGTGCCGCCTACATCGAGAGCATCAAGGCGGAATACACCAAGGTCGCGGAAACCCATGCGCGGGGCGAGCGCGACAAGCTGCGCCTGCCGCTGGCGAAGGCCCGCGCCAATGCCCCAAAGATCGATTGGGCCGGCTACGAGCCGCCGAAGCCTTTGTTCACCGGCACGCGGGTGCTGACCAACGCCGATATTTCCGAGCTGGTGCCGTATATCGACTGGACGCCGTTCTTTCAGACCTGGGAGATCAGGGGGCGCTATCCGCAAGTCCTCGACGATCCGGAGAAGGGCGAGGCGGCGCGGGCCTTGTTCGACGACGCCCAAGCGATGCTGGCCAAGATCGTGGCCGAGCGCTGGTTTGACCCCAAAGGGGTCGTCGGCTTCTGGCCGGCAAACGCCACCGGCGACGACATCAAGCTCTATACAGGCGAGTCACGCACCACCGAACTCGCGACGTTGCATACGCTGCGTCAGCAGCTTGTGAAGCGCGACGGACGGCCGAATGTGGCGCTGTCGGACTACGTTGCGCCGAAGGATAGTGGAAAGGCCGATTACATCGGCGCCTTCGTCGTCACCGCCGGCGCCAACGAGGACAAGATCGCCCAGCGTTTTGCCCGCGCCAACGACGACTACTCTTCGATCATGGTCAAGGCACTCGCCGACCGCATCGCCGAGGCTTTCGCCGAGCGGATGCACGAGCGCGTGCGCCGCGAGTTCTGGGCCTACGAGACCGGCGAAGCCGCCTCGCCGCAGGATTTGCAGGCCGAGGAATACCGCGGCATTCGTCCCGCGCCGGGCTACCCCTCGCAGCCCGACCACACGGAAAAGGCGACCCTGTTCAGGCTGCTCGAAGCCGAGAAGCGTGTGGGCGTCACGCTGACCGAGAGCTTTGCGATGTGGCCGGGCTCGTCGGTCAGCGGCATCTACTTCGCGCATCCGGAAGCCGCCTATTTCGGCGTCGCCAAGATCGAGCGCGATCAGGTCGAGGATTACGCCAAGCGCAAGGGCATGGATGTTGCGGAAGCCGAGCGCTGGCTGGCACCGATCCTCAACTACGATCCGATCGCGTTGCGTCAGGCGCAGGCGGCGGAATAGCGCTTTACCGCATGTCGATCGGAGCCGCCGCCTTTGAAAGCTCTTATGATCCAGACGTCGCGGCTGTTCGTTCGGTTCGCGCACAGCGCCGTCGTCGAATCCGAAGAGGTCGCGCCCGATCTCGTGGTCGACTACGACGCGGAGGGCACGATCGTCGGCATCGAAATCCTGAGCGCAACCGAGCGGCTGGGCAAAGGCTTTGCCGGGCCGGGCGTTGCGGCTTAAGCGGCCCTTCCGACCCGTCGGCCCAATCTTTGGGATCTGTGCTTGCGGCCTCTTAAATGCTGCTTCGCGCAACAACAATGGCGATGCGTCTAATGCTCGACGCCTCCTAGAACGTGCTGCCGCTATAAGGGGAGAGGCAAATCGCCTGCTCGTGCTGCCAATCCGGCGAAAACGCGATTTTCATACAGATCGTGTGGTCCGTTTGGGACAAAATTTCGCTCACGCGCATGGCGGTCACACCTGGATATCGCTTGCGTAGCGCACTGATCACGATCTCCGCGTAACCGTGCGGCTCCCACCATATTCGCGACAGTTCGGCGAAGGTGTATCCTTGGGCGCTCGGTGAAAGCAGTAAAGTGGCGACTAAGATATAAGCCGCCCGGATCGCGCGTCGTGTCACCACCATTCAAGCCGCCGTCTCGATCTTCCGCGTCTTCACGCCGGCATAATCGCCGTCGCGCTCGGCCTTGGACAGATCATACGCGATCTGGAGGTTCAGCCAGAACTGGCTCGTCGTGTTGAAGTGAAGACCGAGGCGGATCGCCGTATCGGCGGACACCGCGCGTTCGCCGCGGATAATTTCGGTGATGCGATTGGGCGGCACGCCGAGGTCGCCCGCAAGTGCACGGGCGCTGACCTTAAGCGGCAACAAAAATTCTTCCTGCAGAATTTCGCCCGGGTGGGTCTTCAAGCGAGGCATCGCGAAAATCCTCTCAGTGATAGTCGATGATGGCGACGTCGGCAGGCCCGCTGTCGGTCCAACGAAAGCAGACGCGCCATTGATCGTTGATGCGGATGCTGAACTGGCCCGCTCGGTCACCTTTCAAAGCTTCCAACCGGTTGCCCGGCGGCGATCGAAGATCGTCGAGCTTTACCGCGCCGTCGAGCATATCCAGCTTCCGAGTTGCAGCCTTGCTGAAACTGCGCCATCGAGCCGGCGTGCGCCCGTGGCGAAAGAATTGCTCGCACCTCGAGTCCGCAAAGGTCTGGATCATGACGAATGGGCGCGTTACGCCCCGCGTATTATTGCTGAGAAGTCAGACAGACGTCAACTGCTCTAGCACGCGCCTTGTCGATTCATCCGCCACGCCATCGACCCGCGCCGGTCGCCAATGGCGCTGGAACGCCGATACGACCGTTGCCGTGGCATCGCAGTAGAGCCCGCTCACCGGCACGTCATAGCCTATCCTCGCCAACGCCCCCTGCAGCGCCGTCACCGCATCGCCCGCGTCGCCCAGCCGTAGCACCGGGCCGTCGACGATCGGGGCCGGCTCGACCCACAGGCCGACGCCGGCAGCTGCTAGCCGCTCCCACGGAAACCACTCGCCGGGGTCGATCTTGCGGCCGGGTGCGATGTCGGAATGCGCCAGGACGCGCGCGGCGGGTATGGCATGGCGCGTAAAAATGTCCTGGCAGAGCGTGATCACCGCGGCGATCTGCGCCTCGGGGTAGGGCGGGCAGCCGCCATCGTGGCCCTGGTTGACGATCTCGACGCCGATGGACACGGCGTTCATGTCGGTTTCGCCGGCCCAAAAAGAGCGGCCGGCGTGCCAGGCGCGCCGCGCCTCCGGCACCAGCTGGGCGATCCGTCCGTCGTCCCAGACAAAGTAGTGGCAGGAGACGTCGGAAGCCGGATCGCGAAGGCGGGCCAGCGCCCGTTCCCCGCTGCTCATGCCGGTATAGTGCAGGATCAGCGCGTCGATCGCGCGGCCGCGCCGGTCGCCGTGGTTCGGCGAGGGCGTGACCGCGTCGACGCAGACGCTATCTTCGATCAATAGCCGTAGTAGCGGTAACAGACCGGCCGGCCATCGGGATCGTAGCCGGGGCGGGCACAGCGGGGCGGCGGCGGCGGGGGATAATAGCCCGGCGGCGGTGGCGGCGGCGGAACAGGCCGCGTGTTGGCGCCGATGAGCGCGCCGGCGCCGGCGCCCAGAAGGCTGCCGGCAATCACCGCGCCCGGGCCGCCGCCGGCG
>NZ_LMUU01000261.1 GCF_009765775.1 Beijerinckia sp. L45 | reverse complement strand
GAGATCCGTTGTTGAAAGTTTTGATTCATTTTGAATTTTTGCTCAGAGCTGTAAGAAACAGCGTCCGCGAGGGGACTACAGAAAGAGTTTGGTTGGTTCCTCCGGCGGGCGCCTGGTTCCGGGGCTGCGACGCACCCGGGGCGTGACCCCGCCGAGGCAACAGTTTGGTAACGTTCACATTGGGTTTGGGAGTTGTAAACTCGGT
>NZ_LMUU01000033.1 GCF_009765775.1 Beijerinckia sp. L45 | reverse complement strand
TATAATCTGGTCTTGGTAAGATCACCTGGCTTCGGGTCTAATAGAAGTAACTAACCCAACACTAATTAATATTTAGTTCAGTCGCTTTCGCTAAGGTTTTATCCTTGCTACTCCTATTAACTTGCTGACCCATTATGCAAAAGTACAAACGATCCTCCGCTTATTGATATGCTTAAGTTCAGGCGGTATCCCTACCTGATCTGAGGTCAAATCAGAGTCAAATTCCGGCCACGAAACGGTCAGTCCATAAGGATCCCGTCCGCTGCGTTCTTCATCGATGCCTCTAT
>NZ_LMUU01000276.1:105205-105505 GCF_009765775.1 Beijerinckia sp. L45 | reverse complement strand
GGCGTTGATCGCGCCGCTCTTGCCAGCTCCCAAACGGCGTGGGCGAAGGCCAACCAACACCGTGATCATTCTCAACGCCTTGTTTTTTTACATGATTCGTTGCGCTTGCCCCTGGCGATTGTTGCCGAAGGATTTTCCGCCGTTCACCACGGTCCAGAACAGATTTTACGCTTGGCGCGACAGCGGGCTGTGGGCGCAGATCGTTGATGTCCTCGTGATGAATGCTCGCGAGGCGGAAGGCCGAGAAGCCGCGCCGACCGCCGTTGTCGTTGATAGCCAATCGATCAAGACCACGGAAGG
>NZ_LMUU01000276.1:93089-105195 GCF_009765775.1 Beijerinckia sp. L45 | reverse complement strand
TGTGGGCGCAGATCGTTGATGTCCTCGTGATGAATGCTCGCGAGGCGGAAGGCCGAGAGGCCGCGCCGACCGCCGTTGTCGTTGATAGCCAATCGGTCAAGACCACGGAAGCCGGCGGTCCTCGTGGTTTCGACGCGGGCAAGAAGATCAAGGGCCGCAAGCGCCATCTCGTGGTCGATACACTCGGTCTGCCCATCGAATGTCAGATCACCGCGGCCAGCGTGCAGGATCGCGCCGCGCTCGCGCCGCTGCTCAAAGCCGTGCATCGAAAGAGCCCGTGGGTGAAGATGTCTTTTGTTGATGGCGGTTATCAGGGCGATGAAGCGCAACGCGCCGCCTTCGAGGCGAGCAGGATTTCCATCACTGTCGTCAAGCGAACCGACACGCAAATTTAGGGGTTCATCGTGCTGCCAAAGCGCTGGGTCGTCGAGCGCACGCTCGGCTGGATCAACCGCGCGCGTCGGCTGTCGAAGGATTTCGAGGCGACCATCGAGTCCGCACTCGCGTGGTTGCAAATGGCCCTGGCGTTCCTCCTCATGCGAAGGCTCGCGAGGCAGCAGACCGCTCAGGCGTAAATTTCGAGTCGGGCTCTTACGCTACGCCGAGCAAATGCAGGCGGCGCGCGGCAACGTCGCAGTCCACGTCTGGAAGGGCATGCCGCACGTTTTTATAGGACTCGTCGCATTGCTCAAGGCGGCCACCGAAGTTTCGGACATCGCCGGGACTTTATCAAGCAGTTGCTGCACCCTGAGGCCTGCCACATGGTTGATGTCAATTGATCACCGCTTTCCTTCGCATTTCACTGAAAAGCGGAACAGAAGCGTCTTACGGAGGCTTTTCGGTCCAGCGCACGTTTGAGATTGCGATATCGCTAAAGCCATACTACCTCTGATCCTCAACGAGTGGCGTGAAGCTCGCGCTCGATGAGCTTCGCTGTTTGAAAAAGATCTTCCAAGAGAAGCCCGGTGGCATCATTCATCGTCAACGCGGACGCGAAAAAGGTGACTGTTGCTGAAGCTTCACAATAGCCATCTCGCATGATAGGCGCGGATAGCGATGACAGAACGGAGCTCGAAACCCCTTGCTTGAAGCGCTCCGCGAAACTGAAGCCGCGCTCGCGAATATCACTTAAGGCCTTCAAAAATCCTTGCCCCGAGACTGAGTAGGTACTCAAACTATCATGAAGGCGAAGTACCGCATTTCGCTCATCTTCCTCGCAGAATGCCAGAAAGACCAGGCCACTGGAAGATTCGAGAATGGGTGTAATTTGTCCAGGGCTGCAGTAATCCACTGCTTTCGGCGACAAGCGATTGCTCGAAGCCTGGACCATCATGTCGCCGCCTACCCTTGTGCATACCGACACGGGCCAAAGAATCCTTCGGGTGAGCTCAGCAATCGGCCTTTGTGCCGCGTCGGCGAGTTGGTCCGCCCTACGGTATCCTGAGCTAAGCAGTTTCACGAGCGGCGTTGGCCGGTAGACCTTACGAGGGGCTTCGCGCTGCACCATACCTTCGTCTATCAACGTTTCTACAATGCGGCATGCGGTCGGGTACGGGATGGCCGATATCCTAGCTATATCGGCCATCGTGAGCATGGTATTGCTGTTTATGAGCTTCAGTATGGTCAAGCCACGGCTGATTGACCGGATACTGCCGTCCTTTTCCATACCATATTGCCGAGGTTCGTTGTGGACCCATCCATCGGTAAAAACCGACAACTGGACGCGGACGGAGGTTCATTTACCGCCTGCCGGTTGATTGACACGAGCCTTAAGCGAGCCTGCTCCGGGCTCGCCGACACCGTTGACGTCACGTTTTTTCTCGTGCGGATCTACAGGCTTCGTAGTGGGCGTCGTTTTGACTTGCTCCGTACGGGGCTCGTTTATACCGTCCGCCGCGATGCTCGAAGCAGAGTTCATAAATAGCATAGTCGCCGATGACGCTGCAGCGATCGCGACTTGTGAGATCCTCATATTTCAACGTCCTTCATTTCGTTGCCGTTAGTGGCTGTAAAATCGTTCTGGAATGCCGGTCATAACATCAAGATCCATATTCAGTTCGACACCAAGCGCGAAATAGTCCGGCACCCGAGTCGTCGATGCAGCGAAAAGTTGTACCGGGTGTAGACCGTATTGAAGATTCGGCTTGATTTGAACGCCGTGGCCGAGATCATAACCATAGTTCAACTCGAGCGAGATCTGGTCGGTATTGACTGTTTGACGAGCTCCCATCGCGAAACCTGCTTGATTCAAGTAGTTTGTCAGATTGCTGCCCATATGCAGATCGTTCACCAGAAAGCTTACGGTATCATTGGGCCGTGACTTAAACGGTCCATTATCGACAAAACCGATAAAGAGTTGCCGTCCTATATCCAGCGACGATTGCAAACCGAAGTCGGCACCGGCTATCGCGGTAATTCCACGTGTCGGGTCATTGTCGGGATTCCAGATCTTCTGATCGACAGCAGCCAAGATCTGATCACGTCCACGGTCCTTCCTCGGCGCATTTCCAGTGGCCAGGGCGGACTTACCATTAGCATCGAAGAAGGGGTCGGAATAGAAACTCGTGCTATGTGCGAAGGTGACGCGATACCAAACCGGGAACGCTCCGGTCGTGCGGTAACCGACCTCGGTTGGGATGAAGACGCCTGTTGCCTTGCTGCCAGAAAGATCGAAGCCGTTCTCGGCTTGGGCGCGGTCTTCTTCGCTCAAACCGACTCGGGCGTAAATCTGCTTGGTGATGTTCAGCTGCGTGTAGCCGCCCCATGTGGCCGCGGGAAAGACGGGATCGCTCGAATCGTAGCCGTGAATGTAAGGAGCGCCACAGATGTGATCTCCGACAAAGGTGCAGTATGCAGGGACATCCGCTCCGAACACAGATCCAGAAAGCTCGGTGAAACGACCTGCGCGGACTTCAACGCGATCATCAAAAAGCGCTTGGTCCCAAGTCAGCTCGGCAAGTCTCGCCACCTGGCCACCAAAAACCTCCTGGGTTCCGAACGAGGAACCGAGATGATCGTTCTCGAGCGCACGTCCTGCACGGTCCGAGAAGTTTATGTGAAGTCCTGCGCCCTTGATGCCAGCTAGCTTTTCAAGATCAATGTCAAACCCGGCATAGAGTTGGTAGGTGATGTCGGCGCCCTGCGTACGGCCGCCAGCCGGGTTAGCGGAGAACTCCGTTGTTACGAAAGCGTGCGGATAGATGCCGTCAGCCACCAAAGCCGTGCCGATGCTTTTTAATGGAGCGAACCCGTCGGTGGCGGTGAAGGTCGGCGGCAACGGGGGCGTCGCCGCTTGCATATCGGCCGCCGTAGCCTCGCTGCTCGGCAGCGCTGCAGTGGTCGACAAGAGCAGCAGCAGGCTGACGCTGAGATAGGCGCGCGGTCGGTTTACGTCGTCAGTCTTCGGCCTGCAGTCGATCATTCGTGTACCCCCGATTTCATCACGATCAAACCCCGATCGCAGACCACGCTGTATCCAATACTTCGCTTAGACAACTGATTACTTCTTCTTTATCGCCTGGCGAGAAGTCTAAGCTGTAGTCAAGGCTCCGCACTTAGCCTATCTGCACATTCTAGTGAGGCCAGTTGCAGAATAGACGCGCTGTCTTAAGAAGAGTTTCGAAAGACGTCGACCTTACCTGCTGGGTGGTTCAAAGCGGGATGTCGTGCCTGTCGTCCTGCTGCTGAGCGATGCATGGTACCGAGCTCTATCAACAAAATAGCGGCCCCCAATGCGACGCCGAACCAGCAGACGGCGCTCCAGCCCCATTGCGCATAGATTGTTGCTGCGCAAGCCGTACCGGCGGCGCCGCCTAGAAAATAGCCCGCCATGTAGATGCTGTTTATGCGGCCACGCGCCTTAGGACGCAGGGTGAAGGCGGACGTCTGATTAGCGGCGTGACTTAGACCAGCTCCGGCATCCAGCAGGACGACACCGGCGATCAGCCCAATGATGGACTGTTGAGCCAAAAACAGAATTAGGAAGCCGGCGATGATGAGGGTGCCCGCGGCAAGACAGACCGCGGAAAAGCGGCCCCTGTCAACTTGAATGCCGGCCTGCGAGGCGGCAGCGCTGCCGGCAAGCCCAGCGATGCCGAACAGTCCTGCAGCGGCGGGCCCGTAGCCGAAGCTTTCATGCAGGAAGATCGCGTAGGTCGACCAGAACGTCATGAACGCGGCGAAGGTAAGACCACCATAGACGGCATGCTTGCGTAAGTCTGGCTCCTCGCGTGCAAGAACCAGCGTAGAACGTAAAAGATCGTTGTAGCGCAGCGATGTGTCGGGCCGACTCAAGGGCAGCTGAAAGCGCATGAACGCCGCGAGGCCTAACGTTACAAATGCAGCTCCTATATACAGCGCGCGCCAGCCGATTGTTGCCGTGACGCTTCCAGCGACGAGTTTCGATACAAGGACGCCGATCAGAACACCGGATAGCACGAGGCCCACCGCACGGCCGGCCATATGCCTCGGCGCGATGATCGCGGCGAATGGCGTCAGCAGTTGCGGTACGACGCCAGTGATGCCCATCATGAACGCGGCAGCGAAGAGAACGGGCTTGTTCGGCGCGGTGGCATGGACGAACAGGGCCATAGACAAACACGCCAAGATGACGGCGACCAGGCGCCGCCGTTCGAGCAGATCTGCCAAGGGCAGCAAGGCGACGATGCCAATAGCGAAGCCGATCTGCGTCAGCGCCGGCAGAAGGGCAACTTCGCTGAGCGAGATGTGCAGACTCTCGGCGATGCTGGGCAGCAGCGGTTGCGAATAATACAGGTTGGCGGCCGACAGGGCGCCGGCCCCCGCCAAGAGGTAGATGAGACGCGGCAGCATCGGTGCGCTCGTCGCTGAGTGCTGTGGTTGGCTGCCGCGCATCGTCAGGCCTTCGCCTTGCGAGCGGGGGCAGGCACGTAAGCGATGAGGTCTAGCAACGTATGCGCACCCTGAACCACAAGAGGACCCTCAAGGACCATCGTCGTTGAGGCTGGCTTTACGTCTGGGAAATGCGCCGCCCATTCCTCGATCGATTGGGCAAACCACTGGCCATCATCATGAAAGCAGACGCGTCGCACGACGTTTTCGAGCGTCGTGCCGGCGGCCTCGCAGATCGCCGCGACGTTCTTCAGCATGAAGCGCATCTGGTCGCGGGCGGGCTGGCCATAGAATGGATAGGCCGGGTTGCGCGACATCCCTGGTGGTAGCAAGCCATTCTCGTCGCATGCCATCTGTTGGCTAAGGAACAGGAAGTTTCCGGCCTTTATCGCTTGCGGCTCATGACTGAAGGGTGCCGGCGCGTTAGGAGTCGCGATCGTCTCGATTTCCAGTTCGGAGTCGTTTGCGAGCAGCGTCAGCGCGATCTCGATTAACGCACCCTTGCCGCCGCCAATCCCCATATAAGGGATGACGCAGCGGGCTGGCGGGTTGTCCGGGAACCAGCGTTTCCATACCTTGTCCATGCCGGTGTAGTCGCCGGGATCCCCGATGTAGACATCGGCCTTCACCGCGCGCGCTAGCGAACTGCCGGCAGCCTCAGCGATCTTGGCGAGCTTCATCAAGGTGAAATCGGTGTGCCGCTCAATCGCCGAACCGTACCAGAAGTAGGGGTTCAAGCGTGCTTCTGGCGACACGCCGCCGACTTCGCCCATATGTATGTCGCTGCCGTAATCGCCCTTCCAATCGGCCGGTGTATCACCGGCGAGGAAGATCCAGTCGCCACGGCGCAGCGCCGGTGAATAGCCAGCGAGTGGGCTTGGGACACCAGGCGGCACGGGATAGCCGATGCTCTCGTTTTCATCGTCGATGCAAATGAGATCGATTTCGATCTTCGTGCCCTTGACGAGCAGCGTTCGCATACCGAGCGCGGTCGAAGCCGGACGCGGCTCTTTGATGAAGGTATTGCGCGTGTCAAGATAGGGAGTAATGCTCTCGATGCGCGGCCAAGTATTCCCTGAAGCGAACTCCTCGTTCGTTGGGTACTCCGACACGAGCCATTGCCAGATACGCACTGTATCCTTTGCGATGTCGCATCCGCCGGCCTTCGCAGTCTCAGCCATATTCTCGAGAATGTAGCGCGATTGAAGCGCCAACTCATTCTCAAGGTTCGGATTCTTTGGCGTGGCTTCTGTTGCGAGACCGCCAGCCTTGTAGTCGCTCGCCAAGTGGCCGGACAGAAAAAGCCAGCCGCCTGCTTTGACCGCCGGTGAATACGGCATCAACGGCTTCGGCGTTCCTTCCGGCCAAATTGCGACCGGCGCCTTTTCGTCCTTCGCTGCAATCGACATAATGGCCTCGTTCCCTATTGTGACCGGTCGAGAAATAATCGGTACTGCCATTAAGGCAGCGCGTTCTCGAGGATCTTGTGGTAGTTAGCCTCGGCACCCGTCATGGTCGCAACGATACGGCCGGAGCGCATTACGTGGATCTCGTCGGCCAGGCCGATGAGTTCCTCGAATTCAGAGGTCGCAATCAGCACCGCGCAATCGCGCTCGCGGGCGAGCTTCCGCAACAAGGCATGGATCTCCGCCTTTGCGCGGACATCGATGCCCTGCGTCGGTTCTTCGACCAGCAACGCACGTGCGTTGCTTTCGAACACACGTGCGAGGGCAACCTTCTGCTGATTACCGCCGCTCAGCGTGCCGATGCGTGTTTCGGACGACACCGCCCTTATGTCGAACGTTCGCATGTGTCCGGCCATCATCGCGCGCTCGCGGCCTGGCCAACGCAGACCGAAACGTCGCGCCGCGTGCCGGATGCGGCCGCTTAACGCCAGGTTCTCGCGGAGCGAGCGTTTGGCAACGATTGCGGCGCCGCGGCGGTCGGCCGGGACGATCATCATCCCGCGCGAGACTGCGTTGGCGACGGCGCCGTGAGCAAGTTCGACGTCGTCTAGGACGATACGGCCAGTGTCCGCCTTGTCAACGCCTGCGATCGCCCGGATAAGCTGCCCGTGGCCAGACCCCTGTACGCCCGCTATACCGACGATGGTGCCAGGACGAACGACCAGGCTTACGTCGGCAAACCGAAACGAACTCGAGAGGTTCTCGACACGAAGACGTGGCGCAGCATCAGACATCACGGCGGCGGCCGGTATGGCGTGAGCCGCCGCGGGACGCGGCACGTCCTTCGCCATCACGCGCATGATTTCGGCCCTGTCGACCTCACCGCGTTCGTAGGTGCCGACGACGCGTCCGTCGCGCAGTACGGTGATCCGATCGGCGAGGCGCATGACTTCGCTCAAACGATGCGTCACGTAGAGAATGGAGTTACCGGAGTCGCGCAAATGCTCAAGGCGTTCCAGAAGATGGTTGGCGTCAGGCTCTGACAGCACGGCGGTCGGCTCGTCGAGCACAAGGACGTCGCTTTTTCGGATGAGGGCGCGAGCGATTTGCGCCAGCCGCAGGTGCGGAACGCCGAGGCGCGACGCTGGGGTCTCTGGATCGAAGGCCGCGCCAACGATCGCGAGGGCCGCCTCGATCTTTGTGCGTTCGTCGACGCTGAGGCGACCGCGTTGAGACAGCCCTCCCTCAAAGCCGAGCAGGATGTTGCGCCCGATAGACAATTTCGGAACGACGAGAATGTCCTGCGGCACCAGTACGATCCCGTGCCGGGCCGCCGAGGCCGGGCTTCCGATCTCGACCGGCAGCCCATTGGCCCTGAAGTGACCGGCCTCTGCGCGCTGAATTCCGGTCAGGATCTTGATCAGAGTCGATTTACCGGCACCGTTTTCTCCGAGCAGTGCGTGTATCGCGCCCGCTTCGAGGCGCAGATCCACTGCGTCTAGCGCTTGCACACCGGGGAACGATTTCGAGATGCCGCAAGCTTCGAGGACGCAGGGTTGCGCCTCTGAAGTTGCAGGACCGAGGGTGCCTGTAAGCGCGATCATTTGGTGGGGGGAACCCAACCGGACGCGGTGTTGCTGGTCTTTTCCCAGATCGGGTCGGCAAGATCGGCTTTCGTGATCGCGGCGACGGGGGCGCAGATATGCTGCGCAACCTTATCACCATTGAGTTTGGCAACCGCGAGCGCGACACCGGAATAACCGACGCCGACTGGAAAGTCTGGGAGGATTGCCGCCGCACTACCATCCTTCAACGCGTCGGACGTCACGCTGGCGAAACCGCCCGCAACATAGACCGCCTTGCGGTACTCGGATGGAATCGATGTCGGCGGCAGCAGGAACCAACCGGCGGAATAGATCCAGTCGATGCCGGGATGCGCCTGCGCGGCATTTGCAAACTTACGCAGCCCTTCTTCCGGTTTGATGTCCTCACTGGTCATCGCGCTAATCTTCAGCGACGGGTATTTCTTTATCTCGTCGATGAAGCCGGCTACCCGGCGCCGCGCCCAACTGGCGTTAGCTGGGCCGCCCATCAAAATGCCGGCGCCTCCCCGCGGTAGTAGCTTGGCGAGCGCGTCTGCGGCCATGACGCCCTGGCCGTAATCGTCCTGCACCAGTTTGAATGATTTCGTGCTGTTCGACAGCGTGCCGAGATCCATGACCATCGTGCCGTCGGCGATCGCCTCGTCGATCGAGGCACTGAGGGCGTCTGGGTCAGCGGGATTGATCAGGACGGCATCGGGATGGCGCGTCAGCGCGTTCTCGAGCTGCGTGATCTGTGAGGCCGGGTCCATGAAGCCTTGCCCGGCATCAAATGTCAGGGTGACACCCGCATCGGCGGCGGCCTTCTGCGCGCCATAGACCACCGCTTGGATGTAGGGGTTGGCGAAGGACGGGATCGAGAGCTCGATCTTGTAGCGCTTCTTCGCTTTCGGCGCGTCAAAGGTCGACAGCGTTTTGACTGAGATGGTCTGATCGCATGCGAGGGGTGTATGCTCCGCTTTGGTAAGGCCGAGATCCTCGGCCAGCGCGGGGCTTGCGACGTAGAGCGCGATAAAGCTTGAGGTGAGCGCACCCCAGACGGCCTTTTCGATGATCACTAGAAACTCCAGGTGCGACGAAGAAAAGAAAGGTGACGCATCAGCGGTGCGCGGGATTGCGAAGGAGGCTGGCAATCCCGCGCAGCGACAGCCGAGGCGCTTGAGACACCACCACAGCGATAATCAGGACGATTCCCGTAATCATCTGCTGGATGAAAGGATTGACGCCGGCGATATCCAGGCCAGTTGTCAGAATGGTTATGAGCAGCACACCGAGCAGGACGCCGGTTAGCCTGCCAACGCCGCCGCCGATCGCCACGCCGCCGATAACGGCGGTTGCGATGGAGAGAAGCTCGTACCCTTGACCTAAGCTGCCCTGGCCAACCGAAACGCGCGAAGTCAGCATGATACCGCCAAGGCCGGCGAGTAGGCCGCAGATTGTGTACGCGATGATCTCGTAGGCGGCGACCCGTACACCCGCGACACGTGTCGTCTCACGGCTGCCGCCGATGGCGAAAAGGTAAAGGCCAGCGCGACATCGTTGGAGCACGAACCATGCGACAGCGAGCACAATGGCGGCAATGCAGCCAGAACTAGGGAGGACGCCCCAGTTCCTGCGTCCAAAATAGGCTAGGGCACTCGGCAGCCGGGTGATGGTACCCCCGTCGCCGAGCTCGTCTGCGAGCCCTTTAGCGAAGGTCAACATGCCCAGCGTCATAACAAAGGGCGTGATTCGCAAGAACGCGACACCGATGCCATTAACGAAGCCGACGATCGCTCCCACGGCTAAGCCGATGGGCAACGCCGCGCCGATAGGTGTCCCACCAACCAACAGCAGCGATACGACAATGCTGACGAGGCCCATCGTGGCACCAACGGATATGTCGAAACCTCCGACGATCAAAACGAAAGACTGTCCGATGGATACGACCAGAAGGATGCCGGCGACTCGGGCCATGTTCATCATCGTACCGGACGTCGAGAAACTGTCAGGGAACATCCAGGCGAAGGCCAGGGCAAGCACCACAATCCCCACCAGGATCTGAAGCTCGGTCGACCAAGCACGAACCACGCTGTCGATTAAGCTAGGCTTCTTCAGGGGAACGCCGTGCGTTCTTGAAGGGGCAGGAGCGGCGGAGGTGTCGGACGACATCGATGCGGTCTCGGCACCAAGAGCGGCGCTGAAAGCAATTAGAAAGAACGTTCGTCCTAAATGTCAAATAGCATTTCCCTTCAGGGCTCTAATTGGATAATATATGCTCACGGTGCCCGCAAAAACTGCTGGTTCTGTCGCGTTCTGCTCGCCTTATGTGCATATTGGTTGTTAGTGAAAAGGCTAGCGTCATCGGCAGCGTGGTAGCGACATGCAAGGAAACAGTACGGCAAAACGGAGGGAAAAGTGGGTTTGGTACCGAAGGTAAAGACGAAGCGCTTCCCGCGCGGTTCGGCAAGGGAGCGCATCTTGATCGCCGCGGAAGGCCTGTTCGCGGAAGCCGGCCTCGATGGTGTCAGTTTTCGAGAGCTTTCTAACGCAGCTGGCGTTAGCCTTTCTGCAATCCATTACTATTTCGGCTCTAAGCACGCGGTGCTGGAGGAGGTCTTCACCCGTAATTCTCGCGGCTTGACTGAGGCACGAGCAATCTTGCTCGAAACGGCCCTCGCCGAGCGCATGCCCTCGTTAGAGGCAGTCATCGATGCTTTTCTACGTCCAGCACTAGAAGTGACCCGAGGCGATCGTAACGAGGTCTTCAATCGTCTGCGCGCCCGCCTCGCGGTCGAGCAAGGCGAGATCACCCGTAAGATTGTCAGCGGCGCTTTCGACGCGAATGACAAATTGTTTCTCGATGCTTTTACCCGGCTACTGCCGGAGCTAAATCGAGAGGACCTGCACTGGCGCTTCCATTTCCTCGTCGGAGCTATGATCCACACGATGTCTGATTCTGGCCAATTGCAGGGTTTGTCGGAAGGACTCTGTTCGCCTGCCGATACGCGTCGAGCTTTGGACGCTCTAGTTACCAGCTTTGCAGCACTATTTCGTGCCCCTGCCTTGAACAACGCACCACCGATTTTGGGATCGAGAGTCGCATCCTTCGCTGATGCAATTGAGAGCGACCTGAGTCAGCGCTTATAGAAGTGTCTGGTTCGCGCCCTCAACGTCGACATCGTGGGACCTTCATGGTTCTTGGCGTTACAGGGCGGCTCCAATTTAACGAGTCGAAAGGCGCAGAACCCTTTCCCCGATCTCGGCTTTAAACGCGCTCGCTGCGCCTCCTGTGCGCCCGTGAATCACCCGAGGCCGGCGCGGGTAACAGCACGCGCGCTGAGGGAGCGAGCTGCGGCGCGAAGTAGGTTCATCGAGTGACGATTTGTGTGTTCAGCGGGCTTTACACCGCAAGATTACGTTACGGAACGATGGCACTCCCAGGGGCTTTCTAGCTTGGCCATTCCACCGGGGCTTACCCTGATGACTGATACCAACCGATCGCCGGCGACGGCGTCTGACAACGCTCGCCAAGAGATGATGTTCGAGAACGTGATGCGAGCCACGGGGCTATCGAGAGACGCGGTCGTGAAACTGATGGTCAGCGATGATGAGTTGGACCGCCTCTGCGATTCAGCTTTGTCAGACTTTAAGGATGATCCGGCGCGTGCACGACATATCGATCATAAGGACCCGCAGGACTGATTGGCCGGTCCCCACTGAGTGGGCCGGCCAATCCGTCGTTGAGCCAAAGCCGGCCCTTCTTCGGCTGCTTCTGCGGCACCTTCAGCCCCTCCCGTCGCCAGATCCGTGCGACCCGCTTGCGGTTCACCATCCAACCGGTACGACGCAGCATCGCCGTGATGCGACGATAGCCGTAGCGGCCGTATTGGAGGGCAAGCGCGACGATGTCGGCGGTGAGTGCCGCCTCGTCGTCACGGGTCTTCGGGATCTTGCGTTGCGTGGAGCGATGCTGGCCGAGAACCCGGCATGCAAACCGCTCCGAGACGCCATGCTTGGCGACGACCTTATCGATGCAAGCGCGACGACGGGCGGGGCTCAGAAGTTCCCGAGGCGGCCTCTTTCAGGATCAGCTTCTCAAGCGTCAGATCCGACACCGCACGTCGCAGCCGGGTGTTCTCAGCTTCGAGATCCTTCAGCCGCTTCACCTGGTCGCCCTTCAGGCCGCCATACTCCTGACGCCATCGATAGTAGGTGACCTCCGTCACCGCGATCGAGCGGACGGCCTCG
>NZ_LMUU01000276.1:80626-93079 GCF_009765775.1 Beijerinckia sp. L45 | reverse complement strand
CGAGATCCTTCAGCCGCTTCACCTGGTCGCCCTTCAGGCCGCCATACTCCTGACGCCACCGATAGCAGGCGACCTCCGTCACCGCGATCGAGCGGACGGCCTCAGCAACGGGCTTACCTTGTGAGACCAACACATCGACCTGACGTAATTTCGCGACGATCTCTTCCGGCTTGTGTCTCTTCTTCGGCATCTATCGATCCTCCTCGTGGCAAAATGCCATACTTCTAGGAGGACCACTTCAGAGGGGGCAGACCAGAAGGGCGCATCCTGTTCTCGCCCGGCCATACCCTTGCGTCGATCACCTACGTCATAGGCGACGCCGCGTTCATCCACGACACGCTGTTCATGCCCGACTGCGGGACGGCGCGGGCCGACTTCCCGGGAGGCAGCGCGGAGCGGTTGCACGATTCGATCAGTAAGATCCTCTCCCTTCCCGAGGACACGCGGCTCTTCACCGGCCACGATTACAGGCCTGGCGGCCGCGAAGCGCGCTGGGAGAGTTCGGTCGCAGAGCAGAAGGCGCGAAACATCCATCTCTCCTCCAAGCCGACCCGCACAAAGTTCGTCGAACGGAGACGCGAGCGCGACGCGACACTCCCGATGCCGCGGCTGATCCTGCACGCCCTCCAGGTCAACATCCAGGGCGGGAGGCTGCCCGTTCCAGACGCAGCCGGCCGACGGCACCTCATCTTCCCTTTGGACGCGCTGGCGGGTTCGGTGCAGCCATGAGCGCTTCGATTATCAAAGCCGCAAGCGCGCATGGTGCTGGCCGTGCTTGACGCCCTGCACTACGGGCTGGGCCTCGCGTCCGGATCGATCGTCGGCTGCACGCTCGGCCTGTTCGGTGGCGGCGGTTCGATCCTCGCGGTTCCCCTGATGGTCTACGTCGTCGGCGTTCCCGATGCCCACGTCGCGATCGGGACGAGCGCCTTGGCATTAGCAGCAAGCGCGGCGACGGCGCTGCACGCCCATGCCCGATGCGGTAACGTCAGATGGCATTGCGCCGGCCTCTTTAGCGCCGCCGGCGTCGCTGGCGCCGCTCTCGGCTCGACGCTGGGCAAGGCGCTCGACGGTCAAAAGCTGCTCGCGCTGTTCGCCCTGCTAATGGTCGTCGTCGGCATCCTGGTGTTCCGGTCGCGGGCCAATTGCGGCGATGCAGGCGCGGCGTGCACGCGGGACAAACTGCCGAAGGTCTTCGGCTACGGCGCGATGACGGGAGTCGTGTCTGGGTTCTTCGGCATCGGCGGCGGATTCCTCATAGTTCCGGGCCTCGTCGCTTCTACAGGCATGACGACGCTCAACGCCGTCGGCTCGTCCCTGGTCGCCGTCTGCGCTTTCGGCCTGACGACGACGCTGAGCTATGCGCTCTCGGGCCTGATCAATTGGCCGCTCGCCGTCTTGTTCATCGTCGGGGGCGTTGCGGGCGGGCACGCCGGCTGCGCGATCGCAGGCCGCATGTCGGCGGACAAAGGAACGCTCAAGACGCTGTTCTCCGGCCTCATCCTCGTCGTCGCGGCCTACGTGCTGTGCCGGAGCCTCGGACGAGCATGAGCCGCTATACCCTATTCCATCAGGAATCGCGCGATGTCGCGCGTACGCAACCAACGGAGACTAAATGAAACGCCAAGATCTTACCGAGAAGCTCCTCGACATCAAGCGTGAGAAGGGTTGGACCTGGAAGCACATCGTCGAGGAGATCGGCGGCATGTCCGAGGTCCTCATCGTCGGAGCGTGCCTGGGACAGATGAAGCTGACCAAGCCGCAATGCGAGAAGGCCGGCGAACTGTTCGGCCTCACCGAGTCCGAGAAGCGGCTGCTCAACGAAGCCCCGATGCGTGGCTCAACGATGCCGCCGACCGACCCGCTGATATACCGCTTCTACGAGCTCGTCATGATCAACGGGGCCGCCTGGAAGGAGTTGATCCAGGAGGAGTTCGGCGACGGCATCATGTCGGCGATCGATTTCGAACTCGACATGGTCCGCCTGCCAGATCCCAAGGGCGATCGCGTTCAAATGACGATGTCGGGCAAGTTCCTACCGTTCAAGTACTACGGTGCTACCGGTAACAACCAGATGCTCGGCTACAAAGAGGAGTGACCGCGCGCCGGTGCAGAATGCGGGCCCTCTCATCAGAGAAAACGCGGCCCGCATCCTTCGAACAATCAACTTGGACTATCATTCTCTGAGATGACGCCCTCATCAACATCATTGGGACGGTGTCATGCAAGGTCTTGAAGCTACGAATGGCATCCGATCGTCAGCTCTTGCAGCTTGCCCGGGGCGCTTAGTCCCGATGGCTTTAAACTTAAGAACCGTGGAACGACTATTGTCGGAGTGATGCCGATTTGAGGTTACACCGAGGCCTCTAAACAACACAAAAAGTTGTTCGATCCGGCATGACGCTGCTCTATCTTCGCGCTTCACGAAATGAAAGCCTGCGATCGACGAAGCGTTATCTGCGGGCTGCGATGACTTACGCAGAAGCCATCCAGATCATCTGGGCTCCGGTCAAATCCGAGACCGATCAGCGGTACGAAGCCGCTAAG
This sequence comes from Beijerinckia sp. L45, assembly GCF_009765775.1. Taxonomy (GTDB): domain Bacteria; phylum Pseudomonadota; class Alphaproteobacteria; order Rhizobiales; family Beijerinckiaceae; genus RH-AL1. The sequence goes on along the minus strand of NZ_LMUU01000276.1, from coordinate 90,532 downwards.
GTGGTCTTGCGACATCATCAACCTACAACATCTGACGAGAGAAGAGCGCGTGCTGTCGTTTCGGAATTGCGAGAAGCGCTTTGGCATGCCGAGAACAACGAACGAGATGTGTTCGATTAGCCTGGAAAGGAGGGCAGGAAAGGCGGTCTCGCCCAGTCAGGAGTATGTAATCGGCGGGATAAAGAGCTCTCGGCGAAATCAGTGCTACATCGAGCCGAGCCACATTTTCTCTGTATTAAACCTAGCTATAAACGGACCAGTCACCTTGCCTACGGCGCTTCCGTCGTCGAGCTCCCTGCTTGGTTCCGCGCAGGCCGGCCAACGGTCTCTGCCGTTCTCTAGCAAGGTCGCGAACGGTAGGAACGAATCCAGTCGGGAGTGTCGCCCTTCCTGAATGGAGGCCGATTCTGGAGGTCGTGCCCTTGTACGCGAGGGAGGCGAGCCGCCAAGCTGGGGGATTTGGCGGCTCTAACCATGCATCAAACGCTAAGATGCACGGCTGGTAGCTGGATAATCCATAACCCATGCAGACGTCCTACCTGCTTCGACTCCGGTGTGATCACAAATCGGACATCTGCAGGAGCCCCGTTGCTCTGCATAGGAACAACGCTGCGGCGACATGCTATCTCGTACGTAACGCACCTATCGATCTGCACTGCATCGTCGGATTCTGCCGACCGGATTATGCAGCGTCTGATAGCAGCAGGCCATATTGAGAGTAGCAATCCGATTACGTTCATCATATGATGTTGACCGGTATCAAGCCGGGGTCTTTACTCGACTCGCAAGTCGCGATCAGGCCCGGTTGATTCAAGACCGCTTTGATGGGCGCCAAATTTCCTTTGGCGGCTGTGAGGAACTTGATTTCGGAGGTTGCATGCAGACCCTGCACATCAACGGCGATACGCATCAGCTCGACGTTCCCGCGGACATGCCGCTGCTCTGGGTGCTGCGAGACGTGCTCAAGATGACCGGCACGAAATTCGGGTGCGGCATCGCGCAATGCGGCGCCTGCACGGTGCAGCTCGACGGCAAGCCGGCCCGCTCCTGCATGCTGCCGGTCGGATCGCTCGGCGATCAGGCGGTGACGACGATCGAGGCCATCGGCGCAACGCCGGAGGGCGCGCGCATCCAGAAGGCCTGGCTCAAGGCCGAAGTCGTGCAATGCGGCTACTGCCAGTCCGGGCAGATCATGTCGGCGACGGCGCTGCTGAAGGCGGTCCCGAAGCCCGCGGATGCCGACATCGACGCGGCGATGGCCGGCAACATCTGCCGCTGCGGCACCTACATCCGCATCCGCGAGGCCATCAAGCAAGCGGCGCAATCATGAGCCGGCTGTCCGATCACGCCGCGCCATCGCGCCGTGCTGTCTTGCAAGGCGCCTCGGTCGCCGGCGGTGGCCTGCTGCTCGGGTTTTCGCTGCCGCGCGCCGCGAAGGCGCAGACCGCAAGCGCCAGCGGCGTCTTCGCGCCGGACGCCTTCATCCGCATCGGCCGCGACGATCGCGTGACGCTGATCATGAGCCAGGTGGAGATGGGCCAGGGCATCCACACAGCCATTCCTATGATCCTTGCCGAAGAGCTCGATGTGCCGCTGAGCCAGGTGACGACGGAGGAGGCGCCGCCCAACGACAAGCTCTACGGCAACCCGATCTTCTACATTCAGATGACCGGCGGATCGACGTCTGTCCGGGCGCTGTTCATGCCGATGCGCAAGACCGCCGCCGCCGCCCGCGCGATGCTGGTCACCGCGGCAGCCCAGACCTGGGGCGTCGACGCTGCCGCCTGCCGGACCGAGGCCGGAGCGGTCATCCATGACGCCAGCGGCAGCAGGCTCGGCTATGGCGCGCTGGTCGATGCCGCCAGCGTAGTGCCACGGCCGGAAAGCCCGGTGCTGAAAGACCCCAAAACCTTCAAGCTGATCGGCACGCCGGCAAAGCGCCTCGACACACCGGACAAGGTCAACGGCAAGGCGGTGTTCGGGATCGACGCGCTGCCTGACGGCGTCCGCTTCGCGACGCTCGCGTCCTGTCCGGTGTTCGGCGGGACGCTGGGGGCCTGCGACGAGAAGGCTGCGCTTGCCGTGCCGGGCGTACGTCAGGTGGTGAAGCTCGACACGCTGGTGGCGGTTGTTGCCGATCATATGTGGGCGGCAAAGCTCGGGCTGGCCGCGCTCGACATCCAGTGGAACGACGGGCCGCATGCCGCACTCAGCTCGGTCGATCTCTGGGGTGCGATCGGCAAGGCCTCGGAAGCGGACGGGGTGACGGCGCAGAAGATCGGCGATGTCGACGCCGCGCTGAAGGGCGATGGCGTCATTACGGCCAGCTACGAACTGCCGCTTCTCGCCCACGCCACGATGGAGCCGATGAACTGCACGGTGCACGTGACGCCGGACAGTTGCGAAATCTGGGTCGGCATCCAGGTGATGACCAAGGCGCAGCGAATTGCGGCCGCCATCACCGGTCTGCCGCCCGAAAAGATCACGATCCACAACCACCTCATCGGCGGCGGCTTCGGCCGCCGGCTGGAAGAGGACGGCGTCGGCGTTGCCGTGCGCATCGCCCAGCACGTCGACGGGCCGGTGAAGGTCGTTTGGACGCGGGAAGAGGATATCCAGCACGACATGTACCGGCCGGTCTATCGCAACGTGATGGGCGGGCGGGTGGAGAACGGCAAGCTCGTCGCCTGGACGCACCGCGTCGTCGGCCCAGCCATCATCGCGCGCTATCTGCCGCCGGCGTTCAAGAACGGCATCGACGTCGACGCCGTCGATGGGGCCATCGATCTTCCCTACGACATTCCCCACCTTCGCGTGGACTACGTCCGCCACGAGATGGCCGGGGTGCCGACTGCGTTCTGGCGCGGCGTCGGGCCCAACAGCACGATCTTCGCGGCGGAAAGTTTTATCGACAAGCTGGCGCGGCAGGCAGGAAGCGATCCGCTGACCTTCCGCCGGGGGCTGCTGGCGAAGAACCCGCGCGGCCTTGCGACGCTCGATCTCGCTGCGCAAAAGGCCGGCTGGGGCGGCGCGCTGGCGGATCGCACAGGCCGCGGCATCGCGTTTCAGTTCGTCATGGGCAGCTTCGTCGCCACGATCGCGGAGGTCGCGGTCGCGGACGACGGCGTCGTTACGGTGAAGCACATCACCAGCGCCGTCGATTGCGGAACGATCATCAACCCCGACACGGTGGTTGCGCAGATTCAGGGTGGGCTGATCTTCGGCCTCACCGCAGCGTCGCACGGCGAGATCACGATCGAGCGCGGGCGCGTGCAGCAAAGCAATTTCCACGATTACCGCATGCTGCGCATCAACGAGGTGCCGACCATCGCGGTGCATCTGGTGCCGAGCAACGAAGCGCCCGGCGGCATTGGCGAGCCGGGGACCGTGGCGGCGATGCCGGCGGTCGCCAACGCGATCTATGCCGCGACCGGCGTGCAGATCCAGCGCATGCCGATCGACCCGACCCTCCTGGCGAAAAAGAGGTCGGCATGAGGACGATCAAGATCCTAATGGGGCTGGCCTGTCTCGTCGCCGTTGTCGGCATTGGCTTCATTGCCTGGACGGTGCTTGGCCGCGATCCCATTCACTTCGCCAAGGGCCCGCGGGTCACGCTCGCCGCCTACACCGGCCCGTCCGTGACCGGCGCACCGCCGGACCTCGCCCACGCGGACCTTGTCATGCGCGGCGAATATCTGACACGCGCCGCCGACTGCCAGGCCTGCCACACCACGGACGGCGGTGTTCCCTTCGCTGGCGGGCGAGCGTTCAAACTGCCCTTCGGCACGCTGTTCTCGCCGAACATCACGCCCGACCAGGCAACCGGAATCGGCGCCTGGAGCGATGCCGAATTCCTGCGCGCCGTACATAAGGGCGTGGGGCGCGGCGGCAAGCCGCTCTATCCGGCGTTCCCCTATGCCGCCTACACGCTGCTGACCGACGACGACGTGCTGGCGATCAAGGCCTACCTCTTCAGCGTGAAACCGATCCATGCCGTGGCGCCGGAGAACACGCTGGTGTTCCCGTTCAACCAGCGCCTGCTGATGACGGTCTGGTCGGCGATGTTCGACGCCGATACCCGCTTCGAGCCGGTCGCCGATCGCGCGCCGGAGTGGAACCGTGGCGCCTATCTCGTCGAGGCAGCCGGGCATTGCGGCGAATGCCACTCGCCGCGCAATCTGTTCCAGGCCATCGACAATCGCAAGAAGTTCGCCGGCGCCGTCGCCGATGGTTGGCGCGCCTACAACATCTCGAGCGACAAGCCGACCGGCATCGGCAGCTGGAGCGAGGCGCAGCTCGCCTCGTATCTTACCAACGGACATGCCGCCGGGCGCGGCTCGCCGGCCGGGCCGATGCGCGAGGCCGTCGACATGAGCCTGGCCCACCTGACGCCGGGCGACGTCAAGGCGGTGGTCGCCTACCTCCGCACCGTGCCGCCGATCGCCGATCCGGCGCTGCCTGCGACACTCGCCGGCCCGGCGCCCGCTAGCGCCGCCAAGGGGCCGGACGGCAATCCGCATGGCAAGGCGCTGTTCGCCGGCGCTTGCGCCAGCTGCCACGACTGGACCGGCAGCGGCGCTCTGACCGCCAACGCGACGCTCACCGGCGCCCGCGCCGTCAACGATCCGAGCGCCGTCAACGTCGTGCAGATGATCCTCACCGGCAACCACGATCTGGTCGGCAAGACCCAGGCCTACATGCCGGCGTTCGGACCGGCCTACACGGATCTTGAGGTTGCCGATCTCGCCAATTACGTCACGGCGCGGTTCGGCACCGCAGGCCGACCGATCGGCCCCGCCGACGTCGCCAGATTTCGGCAGCTGCGCTGAAGCTGGGATACGAAGGCTGCCGGGACGATGTATCGTCGGACTTTACTTTGGCGGACGCGCGATGGACGCTTGAAGGGCTGGTCGTGATCTTCGCGGACGTGACGCCGTCTCGACCCCACGTTGCGACTTCTCTGCGTTACGCAACACTTCGAAATTCCGAAAGGCGGTGGAGAACGAAGGTGAAGCCACCGCGTCCAGGATCTCGAGGAGCTGCTCCGCTCTTTCCTTGCCCAATGCAGCCTCGAATCTCGAATGCGCGTCCCTCCAGAGGACCGTGGAGCTTTCAAGCTTCAACCGTCCGAGATCCGTTATCATGACGAGTTTGCTGCGGCGGTCGTCCTTGTTGACCGAAAGAGGCACGTAACCGTCGCGCAGGAGTGGCTGTAGCGTATGTCCAAGCGCTGAGAGGTCCATGACAAGCGCAGAGGCGAGCTTCTTCATTGTCGGCGCCTGCATGGCGGACACCTGCGCAAGAAGGTGTTGCTGCGTGGCCCGGAGACCGCCAGCCCTCATGGCGTCGTCGAAGAGCTGACCGACGCGTCGGGTTGCCTTCCGAAGGGACGCATTGCCACAGGTACCTAGAGCTTCCATGGCGTTCATCCGTAACACTCGCCACCGGTATCTAAAACAGACCGGGATATTGCAGGCCCATAAATTTATCGAGATGCTTTGGACGGTTCTACTAACGGCGGAGCTGCGCCTTCAATCCGCGATTTGCCATAGCGAGCGACACAAAGCTTCTGTGGGCGTAATTCTGCCGCCCATCTAAGCCCGTCGCGTAGCGGCCTCCGGTCACTTCTCGGTCGGCTCGGATGGTGAAACGGGGGGTCACTCATTTTGACGGACGGTTTGTCCTAAAGCCGTTGAATGACTCTTGGGAAGCCACGCACCAAGCTTTCGATGGAGCCTCTAAAAAAGCGCCTACTCTACCTTATTCCGACGCCGAGACGTTCGTCCTTGGCTATCTGAAGGAGGGTCGATCGCAAGTCCGCTGCCTTGTCTTTCCCGAAAGCTCGGTCGAAGCGTCGCTGGGCTGCACTCCAAAGCCTCTTGGCCTCATCGAACTTGCATATTCCGACAGGCGTCAAGACCACGTGGCGCCTACGGCGGTCCTCGTGACTGGTCCTTAGGTCGATGAAGCCGCTCCTTTCGAGGGGCCGGAGGTTATGGCCCAGGCCCGATCGGTCCATGATCAAGGCGTCAGCAAGTTCTCGCATGGTTGGAGGATGGCGGCGCCGGCGGATCAACTCGGACAGGATCGCATGCTGGGTCGACTTCAATCCGCAGGGCATGAGCGCCTCGTCATACATCGATGAAAGACGTCTGGATGCTTTGCGCATTGCCGTGGCGTTGCACGTGCTTTCATCGACTTCGATCAATCCGGATTTCGGCATCGTCGATCTCCTTCAGGCCGTAGAGGCGTTTATACGTATCCGACGCGGACGGCGGCGTCGAACCGTGCAAAGATCCGGCTACCACCATAAAGGCGTCCCCCACGCGGTGCTGGCCGATCATGGCCTACCCGACCCTTCCGCTGTAATGACGAATACCCGCATCCGGTGTCATGCGGTTCATTCCACAGGCATCTGCTCGGGCATCGAATCACGTATGAATCGCTGTACGGGCGCGGTCTCAGCTGATCCAACGAGCAGCCAGCTCAGGATCGCGGCAATCGCGGCGATCGCAGAAGCGACGAGCAGGATGGCCTGGTATCCCGCACCGAAGCTCCTTGAGGCGAGGTCGTGAAGCACCGCGTTCGGCGCGACGCCGTCGTAAGCGCCGGTAAGATCCCCGGCCATCACGCGTCTTACCAGGCTGAGGCGTGCGACCTGGGGCGCATCGCGGAGCGCTCCGAATACGGAGGCTGAAACTCGGCTGAAGAGGATCGCCCCCAGTGCCGCGAACCCGATGACGATCCCACTGAACCGCACCGTCCCGGCGACCCCGGAGGCCATGCCTGCGCGCTCCGGCGTAACGACCGTCATACCTACCTTTGCGGTCTCGCCATTGAGTATCCCAGCGCCGGTGCCGGCGATCAGCATGCCTCCAAGCATGGCGCGGTAATCGAATCGGTTCGCCTCGAAAGCCATCCAAAGCAAACCGAGTGCGACTAGGCCAAGGCCCATCGTCAGGAGGGCCCTGCCACTGAGACGATGCGTGAGGGCCGCAGCCACGATACGGGGTACGAGAAACAGGGGGACCGCCATGGGGAGCATCAAGAGCCCGGCCGCCTGCGGCCCGTAGCCGAGCCCGCTCTGAAAGTAAATCGGAAGGTAAGTCAGCATCGTCAGAAGCGCCATTGCGAACGCAAGCGCCGCGATGTTCGCCCCAAGGTAGGTCCGGCGGCGGAACAGCGCCAAATCGAGCATCGGTCGCTCCTGCATGGATTCCGCCGCAAGAAAGCCAGCGAACAGCATGACGGATGATCCGGCTTCCAGAAGAACGTCCCCGCTGGTCCAACCGTGGCGGTTTCCGGATATGAGCGCCAAGGTTATGAGCGACAGGGCGGCACTGAAGGTTATAAAGCCCAGGATGTCCATCCGCTTCGCATCCGGGTCGCAGGACTCTTCAACCGCATAGAGGGTCATCGCGATCATCACCGCGCCCACGGGCACGTTTACATAGAACGCCCACTCCCAACCGGCGACCTGCGTGATCACACCGCCTGCGATTGGACCGAGGGAAATAGCGATGCCGATCACCGATCCCCAGAAGGCGAAGGCGCGGGCGCGGGCCGGCCCGCGGAACACGTGCGAAAGGGTCGCCAGCGCGGCGCTAAGCTGAATGGCGGCGCCTACGCCTTGAACGGCGCGGGCCGCGTTGAGGACACCGACGTTTGGCGCCGCGCCGCAAACCACCGAAGCGAAAGTGAAGATGCCCAATCCGATAACAAGCATCCGTTTACGGCCATATCGATCGGCCAAGGCACCGGCGGGCAGCACGAGCGACGCGAACGTGAGCGTGTAGGCGCTTATCACCCATTCGATTCCGGCGAAGTCGGCCTTGAGGGAACGCGCTATCGACGGAAGCGAAACCGCGACGATGTTCGAGTCTAGATTTATCATGAAGGACGGGATCGAAACGCAAAGGAGTACGAGCGCGTTTCCAGCAGATCCAATTCGTGAGCCAACGAATCCCTCGGAGGGTGTGGCGCCCTCATCATGTTCGGCGACTGCGCGGGACGCCCGGCTCAATGGCTGCTCCTTAATCCGACAAACGGCTCGAATATCTCATCAGGCTTCAAAGCCGGCGATTTGAGTTAATAAAGGGCATACGCCCCTTTTGCAAATCTGGCACGTAGCGGTGGAGCGAATGTAGACCGTATGGACGCCGTTTGCGGTCTTGACCCGATGTCCGATCGTCATCATCGACGGAGACGGAGCGCTAAAGGACGTACGTCTCTACTGCGCGCTTGCGCAGGGACCGACGGAACCGATACCGAGTCGCAACAACAATGCGACCACATTCTCCGAGGCCCAACGCACCGGCCTCCCATTGGAGTTTAGAAAAAATGGACTTACGTTCACCAAAGCTCTCGCGTCGCAGTGCCCTTCTCGCGGCGGCATCGGTCAGCCTCGCGACCGTCCCCGACTTGGAGGCGGCCGACCATGCGGAGACCGGCCGTGGGTCGGCGGGGGAAAGCTTCGCGATGCGGGACGTCCCGAGCGGAACAGGGTCGACGGTGACCGTCGAGCGACGCGGCCAGATCGTCATGATCGGCTTGGACCGGCCAAGCGAGGGCAACAGAATCGATCCATCGACCCATCTCGCGCTGTCGCGCGCCTACTACGAATACGAGCACGATCCGTCTCTCAGGGCCGCCGTGCTGTTCGGTCGCGGCGTAAACTTCTGCGAGGGCATCGACGTCGCCGCTTTCGCCGCCGTCATCAATTCCGGTGACGACCGGATCGTCAAGCCGCACACGATCGACCCGTGGGGAAAGTCGAAGCCCAGGATCTCGAAACCTGTCGTCGTCGTCGCTCATGGCAACGCCTTCAACATCGGCCATGAGCTCTGCATCGCCTGCGACGTCCGCATCGCGTCCGCCGACGCGCGGTTCGCGCAGACCGAGAATGCCCAAGCGCGTATGCCGGGTAGCGGCGGGACGATCAGATTCGTGCGGGAAGCAGGCTGGGCGCAGGCGATGCGTTACCTCCTGACCGGTGACCCTTGGAGCGCGGAGGATGCTCGGCGGATGGGTCTTTTCCAGGAGGTCGGAGCAACTCCAGAAGCGGCATTGCAGATCGGAATCGACATCGCGATGAAGATCGCGGCTTGCGCGCCGAAGTCCGTGAAGGCGACGCTCGCGTCCGCCCATCTCGCCATAGACAAGGGTGAGGACGAAGCCTTCGCCGCCCTGCCCGCTCAACGAGCTGCGCTCTACAGGACGAAGGACTTCCAGGAAGGCATCCGCTCCCACGCCGAGAAGCGCAAGGCGGTCTACAACGACGAATGACCCGGGGAGGTGACCTGGCCGGCAAGTCCGGTTGAAGCCTTATTCAGGATCGCCCGTCGCGAGGAGCCGGGTCCGGGCAGCGGCAAGAATTTCGTCCGACAGGGCAGGTTCGTCTGCGAGACGGGCTAGAACGACGGCGCCGACGATGGTCGCAACGTCGGCCGCGGCATTCCGCCGACGCGTTGCGGCATCCGTTCCGTCTGCCGCGAAGCTCAGCGCGGCAACGAACCTCTCCAAACGGCTTGTCATAACGCCGCGAAGTCGCGGCGCGCCTGTGGCTGCATCGTGCGACAGCGCGGCGAAGACGCAGCCGTCACCTGGATCGTCACGGTGGGCATCGCTCAAATAGCGGTCGAGGTAGGCACGCCGCGCCTTGTCGTCCCAGGTGGTGCCGGTCGATTGGTCAGCATCGTCGAACGCCTGTGCCAGCAGATCGTCCTTCGAGCCGAAATAGCCATAGAACGCGCCGTGCGTAAGCTTTGCCGCCTGCATCACCTCTGCAACGCTCACGCCCACGATGCCACGCTCGCGAAACAAGCGTCTCGCGGCATCCAGTATACGCCGGCGGTTCGCAGCGACCTGTTCTCGACTGACCTTCAATACGACATCTCCCGGATAACG